>JAANMP010000180.1 GCA_011250595.1 Bacillus sp. MM2020_1
TAGAAATATGTTGGCTTGTCATTAGGGTTAATTAAAAGTATTCTCTCTCTAAAATCAATTGCCTTTTTATATTCTTTCATATTTACATATGTATTAGACATATTGTTTAGTGCTATTATATCTACTGGATCAATATCCAAAACTTGTTTATAACTAGCAATAGCCTTTTTATTTTGACCCTGAATTAAGTACAGCTGTCCTAATTGTGACAATTTTTCTTTGTCTTTCGGATTTTTCTTTGTGAGTTCCTTTAATCTATTAATCTTTTGCTCTTTTGTAACTTTACTGGGTTCAGAAGAGGATTGTTCTTCTTTATATGCGAATCCTACGTTTAGAAAAACTAGAATAACAATTATTGTAATAATAAGCTTTTTCATACTTCCTCCATTATTTTTAAATAAACCTTACGATTTATTTAATGACTTTTTAGGAATTTTTATTTCAAATTTATTTAAGGTTATTGTATATATTGATGCAAGGTTAAGTACAAAAATTGTAATTAGACATAGTGTAACTGTCCTAAGAATAAAATAAATTGGAAAATCATCCATACCTAAACCTTCATATAAATTGTAAGAACTATAAAATATTATTTTGTTCATCCATTCTTTATGAGGTATAAACATATAGAATAATACTGATGCTAGCGGAAATAATAAGGATGCCACATAACTTTTACATAAGATACCTATAAAATATGATAAAGAACCAAATGCAAGTAAATATATTAAATAACATAGGGCAACAAAGTAGGAACGTAACAACGCGGCAGCAAAACTTATATTAGTGTATTGAACTTCAATAACTGAAGTATCAGCAAAAAAAATCAAAACAATTATTTGATAAATGG
>JAANMP010000181.1 GCA_011250595.1 Bacillus sp. MM2020_1
CTCATGATCTACGAACACCACTAACCTCCATTATTGGTTATTTATATCTTTTAAAAAGGGAAGAGTACTCGGACAAAAAACAGTTACAGGATTACTTAGAAATAACATACCAAAAATCACATAGATTGAAATTGTTAATTGATGAATTATTCGAATATACTCGACTTTCCAGTCTTGATTATAAGTTAAATAAAAATGTATTGGATATTCGAGATTTATTAGAGCAAATAGTAGGAGAATATATCCCCATATTTGAGAGAGAACAGTTAAGGATTAATAAATCATTTGGAGATATAGATATTCCAGTTTTAATGGATGTAGAGAGGCTGGTTCGTGTATTTGACAATCTTATAAGTAATGCAATTAAATATAGTGACAAACCATCAGTAGTATATATTAGTCTTCAAAAAAAAGAGAAATTTGCCATGTTTGAGATTATAAATAAAGTTGAAAAACCTCCTAGTTATGATATGAACAAATTATTTGAACGTTTTTTTATGGGAGATAAAGCAAGAATGAGTAATACTGGGACAGGACTCGGACTTGCAATATCAAAAAGGATTGTTGAATTGCATAATGGGAGAATATATGCTGACTACAAAGAAAAAACAATTAGCTTTAAAGTTGAATTACCTTTGTTTATTAACAGCATATAAAATGTTATACAAGTTAATCTTACCATCTTAAGAATTCTTAAGAATTTTATGATGTAATTCTT
>JAANMP010000182.1 GCA_011250595.1 Bacillus sp. MM2020_1
CCTTTGCACGAAACATCGTTAAACACTTGTCGCAACTCTGGAAAGACAATATCTACCCATCGATTTATTTGATTAACAGACATTACGAGACGTTTTACAATCACGTCACGATTAGACATTAGAACTCTAAGATTCTCAAATGATTCTGATGATGGGCGAATAAAGGAATAGTAGCCATTTTTGACCATATCCGCAATAACGAGTGCATCTTTTTTATCACTCTTAGATTGAGTATTATCACGATTCTCTTTATTCCTTTTTACTAAGTGGGGATTGACTGTTACTACCTCAATGTTTTGGTTATATAACCATTTTGATAGGTTAATCCAGTAATGGCCTG
Source organism: Bacillus sp. MM2020_1 (assembly GCA_011250595.1). GTDB lineage: Bacteria > Bacillota > Bacilli > Bacillales > Cytobacillaceae > Neobacillus. The sequence goes on from JAANMP010000182.1 coordinate 341, forward strand.
TAGGCTCCATACCTACTATTGCAGTATCTAAGTTTTTTAATCTTTTTAAATCTTGAATCCAGTTTAATAGTTTAACGAACCCCTCTTCATTATTTTCAAATAAAAGAGGATCTCCAACTACAATTCCACGAAAGTTAACTGCTCTTGCAACATGTAGTTGTTGAGCGATATCGACACCTACAATAAGATGTGTATCGGAAATTCTTTCTATTAGTTGATTTTGTTTGTCTTGCATTTTAAAATTCATAGTAGGGCTTCCTCCTTAAGACTCTGAGTTTAGATTGGTCTCTATACTCGTATCTTACTGAGGGGCTCTATTTTTTTCAAACCTGATATTTAACGATCTACAGGAATGCTAACCTGC
>JAANMP010000183.1 GCA_011250595.1 Bacillus sp. MM2020_1
TTAAGTCCTGTGCGTCTGCCAGTTCCGCCACCCCGGCTTAAGATAATTGGAGCGGAAGACGGGATTCGAACCCGCGACCCCCACCTTGGCAAGGTGATGTTCTACCACTGAACTACTTCCGCATATAAAATTAAATAGTGCGGGTGAAGGGAGTCGAACCCCCACGCCTTGCGGCGCCAGATCCTAAGTCTGGTGCGTCTGCCAATTCCGCCACACCCGCATATTCATTTAAAATGGTGAGCCATGAAGGACTCGAACCTTCGACCCTCTGATTAAAAGTCAGATGCTCTACCAACTGAGCTAATGGCTCGTACAAGGTGCCGGCGAGAGGACTTGAACCCCCAACCTACTGATTACAAGTCAGTTGCTCTACCAATTGAGCTACCCCGGCGTAAAGTTTGGAAAAATATTATGTTCGAACACGCTGGCTTCATTACCGTCATCCTGACCTCAGAAAGCTAATGAAAGCAGCAGCTCGGTCAGTATGCTGAAGATTATTCAGGGAGATTATTCGATCGTGTTCTACCAATTGAGCTACCCCGGCATGATGCTTAAAGGTAAATATGGTGGAGGATGACGGGCTCGAACCGCCGACCCTCTGCTTGTAAGGCAGATGCTCTCCCAGCTGAGCTAATCCTCCATATATACCGCCTGGCAACGTCCTACTCTCACAGGGACGCGTGTCC
>JAANMP010000184.1 GCA_011250595.1 Bacillus sp. MM2020_1
AATGGTGTTGCTGAAGATCTTACATGGGAGGTTTACCGTGATACTTTGATTGAACAAGCAGAGCAAGGTGTAGATTACTTCACCATTCATGCTGGTGTTCTTTTGCGATATGTTCCGTTAACAGCAAAACGGTTAACAGGTATTGTGTCCCGCGGTGGATCTATCATGGCACAATGGTGTCTACACCACCATAAAGAAAGCTTTTTATATACTCACTTTGAAGAAATCTGCGAAATAATGAAAGCTTATGATGTTGCATTCTCTTTAGGGGATGGTTTACGTCCTGGGTCTATTGCAGATGCGAATGATGAAGCGCAGTTTGCAGAATTAGAGACTCTTGGTGAGCTTACAAAAATTGCTTGGGAACATGATGTACAGGTGATGGTCGAAGGACCTGGACACGTACCCATGCACCTAATTAAAGAAAATATGGATAAACAACTAGAAGTGTGTAAGGAAGCACCATTCTACACACTTGGACCTCTTACGACTGATATAGCACCTGGTTATGATCACATTACATCTGCGATTGGGGCAGCCATGATCGGGTGGTATGGAACAGCTATGCTTTGTTATGTAACGCCTAAAGAACATTTAGGTTTACCGAATAAGGAGGATGTTCGAGTAGGGGTTATAACCTATAAAATTGCTGC
>JAANMP010000185.1 GCA_011250595.1 Bacillus sp. MM2020_1
GTTGAGACAGTGCCCAGATCGTTACGCCTTTCGTGCGGGTCGGAACTTACCCGACAAGGAATTTCGCTACCTTAGGACCGTTATAGTTACGGCCGCCGTTTACTGGGGCTTCGATTCAGAGCTTCGCTTGCGCTAACCCCTCCTCTTAACCTTCCAGCACCGGGCAGGCGTCAGCCCCTATACTTCGCCTTGCGGCTTCGCAGAGACCTGTGTTTTTGCTAAACAGTCGCCTGGGCCTATTCACTGCGGCTCTTCGAGGCTATTCACCTCAAAAAGCACCCCTTCTCCCGAAGTTACGGGGTCATTTTGCCGAGTTCCTTAACGAGAGTTCTCTCGCTCACCTTAGGATTCTCTCCTCGCCTACCTGTGTCGGTTTGCGGTACGGGCACCATTTATCTCGCTAGAGGCTTTTCTTGGCAGTGTGGAATCAGGAACTTCGGTACTAAATTTCCCTCGCTATCACAGCTCAGCCTTAGTGAGAAGCGGATTTGCCTACTTCTCAGCCTAACTGCTTAGACGCGCATATCCAACAGCGCGCTTACCCTATCCTCCTGCGTCCCCCCATTGCTCAAACGATAAAGAGGTGGTACAGGAATATCAACCTGTTGTCCATCGCCTACGCCT
>JAANMP010000186.1 GCA_011250595.1 Bacillus sp. MM2020_1
ACAAAATACCATTTGCAAAAAAACTACTTATGATTAAAGGAATAAGTGAAATTTCATTAGCTGGGATACTAGGTGAGTCAGGAGATCTAAGTGGATTCTCTCATGGAAACTCTCTATTACGACATGCGGGATTACATCTAGCTGAAGCAAGTTCAGGCAAATGGAAAGGTCAGATTGTGATTTCAAAGCGTGGAAGGTCAAGACTACGACGCTTCCTCTACTTAGCAACTATGAGCCTTGTGATGAATAACCCTGAATTTAAAGCCCTGCATTCCCATAATGTGAAGGTTAAGAAGATAAAGAAAATGAAATCAATAATGAAACTGATCGGTAAACTAGCAAGAATTTTCGTAGGAATAGCACGACGAAACGAGGCTTATTGTCCAAATAAAGTCCAAGTATTAATCCCTTTAGCAGCATAGAAATAAAGCATTAGTTATAAAATGAATCATTTAAAATAGTTAACTTTAATTTTGAATGTTGTCTTATTCGTAGGATTTCAAATATGTACGGAGTACCAGGTTTCTTAAACAAAAGGGCACTGTGACCCATCAGGTTAGCATAACTGGCCTCCACCCCTTGGATAGGCATGACGAAGGAATGAGAGGGCAATTGAC
>JAANMP010000187.1 GCA_011250595.1 Bacillus sp. MM2020_1
GATCAAAGCTTACTTACAGCTCCCCGAAGCATATCGGTGTTAGTCCCGTCCTTCATCGGCTCCTAGTGCCAAGGCATTCACCGTGCGCCCTTTCTAACTTAACCTAAAAGGTTTATAACTCTTAATTCAATAAGAGAGAAAAACTAAAATGGCGATTACTCGATGTTTACTTTGCTTCTTCTTACGATTATCTAGTTTTCAAAGAACGATTAAAATGAAAGTTATTTTGCTTTCGCAATAAACTTTGGTGGAGCCTAGCGGGATCGAACCGCTGACCTCCTGCGTGCAAAGCAGGCGCTCTCCCAGCTGAGCTAAGGCCCCGTTATTAAGATGGTGGGCCTAAATGGACTCGAACCATCGACCTCACGCTTATCAGGCGTGCGCTCTAACCAGCTGAGCTATAGGCCCCCACAACGGAAATATAGTAGAGAGATTGTACTCTCAAAACTAAACAAACAAAATACATGCGAAAAACAAACTGTTTTGTCTGGCTCACAGGTCCAGCTTTATCCTTAGAAAGGAGGTGATCCAGCCGCACCTTCCGATACGGCTACCTTGTTACGACTTCACCCCAATCATCTGTCCCACCTTAGGCG
>JAANMP010000188.1 GCA_011250595.1 Bacillus sp. MM2020_1
GCAGGTTAGCTGAAGAAAAATAATATATACCCAAACAAATATGGTAAAATGAGGATATGAATTCAGATGAATATTAAGGGAGGATGAGTAATGACAAAGAAGAAAAATGAAACGTTTGAATGGGTTAAATCAATATTGGGTGCTCTTGTTATAGCATTTATTATTCGCTCTTTTTTCTTTACCCCCATTGTTGTTGACGGCGAATCAATGAACCCCACTCTCCAGGACAAGGACCGTATGGTTGTAACCAAAATTGGGGAACCGAAAAGATTTGATATTGTTGTTTTTCACGCCCCAGAAGGTAAGGATTACATAAAACGTGTAATCGGACTCCCAGGTGACAGTATTGAGTATAAAAATGATGTTTTATATATAAATGGGAAGGCATACAACGAACCTTACTTAGAAAAATACAAGAAATCATTAAAAGATGGAGGAACCTTAACAGACTCCTTCACTTTAAAGGAAACCGCTGTAGGTAGTGATACTGTCCCTAAAGATAGTTTGTTTGTAATGGGAGATAACAGAAGGCGAAGCAAAGACAGCCGTGATATTGGAGCGATACCAATGAAAAA
>JAANMP010000189.1 GCA_011250595.1 Bacillus sp. MM2020_1
GTAACACCCGAAGTCGGTGGGGTAACCGCAAGGAGCCAGCCGCCTAAGGTGGGACAGATGATTGGGGTGAAGTCGTAACAAGGTAGCCGTATCGGAAGGTGCGGCTGGATCACCTCCTTTCTAAGGAAAAAGCTGGACTTGTGAGCCAGACAAAACAGTTTGTTTATCGCACGTATTTTGTTTGTTTAGTTTTGAGAGTATAATCTCTCTATTATATTTCCGTTGTGGGGGCCTATAGCTCAGCTGGTTAGAGCGCACGCCTGATAAGCGTGAGGTCGATGGTTCGAGTCCATTTAGGCCCACCATCTTTATAACGGGGCCTTAGCTCAGCTGGGAGAGCGCCTGCTTTGCACGCAGGAGGTCAGCGGTTCGATCCCGCTAGGCTCCACCAAATTTTTTTTGCGACAGCAAAAAAACTTTCAATTTAATTGTTCCTTGAAAACTAGATAATCGTAAGAAGAAGCAAAGTAAACATCGAGTAATCGCCATTTTAGTTTTTCTCTCTTATGTAAGTAAGAGTTATAAACCTTTTAGGTTAAGTTAGAAAGGGCGCACGGTGAAT
>JAANMP010000018.1 GCA_011250595.1 Bacillus sp. MM2020_1
TAAAATTCATAGTAGGGCTTCCTCCTTAAGACTCTGAGTTTAGATTGGTCTCTATACTCGTATCTTACTGAGGGGCTCTATTTTTTTCAAACCTGATATTTAACGATCTACAGGAATGCTAACCTGCTTCGTTAGTACAAAAAAAAGACCGCCGAAGCGATCCACATCCTAAACTCATATACAAATTGGCACTCATTTTGCTTACATTTTTAATTTTTGCGATAGAAAACGGAACTTGTTACGCTCATGCGTGCTATTTCCCGACTCGTCATTTGTGCTTATCTACTTAATTGCTTCACTTTCGTATGCTTTTTTTCCTTGCTAACTTTGATGATTTCCCCAATAATACTGATAGCAATCTCTTGTGTGGTTTCCGCACTCATTTCCAATCCGATTGGGGAATAGACCTGTTCCAACTGTTCTTGTGTGACTCCTTCACTTTTTAATTTTTCAAAAATGGTTATGACCTTGCGTTTGCTGGCAACCATCCCTACATAGGCAAGCGGAAATTGCAGGGCTGTTTTTAAGACCCTATCATCCCCATCTTTTGTAACTATCACCACATAGGACTTTTCATTTAGATTGGCTGCAAGTAAGGCTTCTTCAATATCTTCGTTCACAAACAGGTTCGTCGCATTCGGAAAGCGTTCCTTCGTACAATAATCCATGCGGTCATCGACAACACAATAAGGGTATTCAAGGGAATCAGCGAGCATTGATAACGCATAGGCTAAATGACCGGCACCTGCCAAAACGAGCTCAGGCCTGCTTGTATAGACCTCAATAAACACCCGCAATGTGCCCCCACAACTCATTTGAATTCCATCTTTTGCATGTCTATTCAATTTGTATTCAACGATTTTCGATTTACCGATTTGGAGAGCTTTAACACTTTCTTCGATGATGTAATGTTCAGCCAAGCCACCTCCGACTGTTCCTTCAATCGTACCATCACGGTATACAATCATCTTTCCAACATGCCTGGGAGTTGAGCCCTTTGATTCAATGATCATGGCTAAGGCAAAGGTTTCGTTTTGACGGTTCAGTATGGCCACTTTTTCCATCAGTAACATGAAATAGCTCCCCCCTTTTTTGAATAATGATTTTGTCATAAATTACTGTTGAAAATTTGGAGCAATCGAACTCTTATTGACCTCTTCTGTGATTTTTATGCAGAAATGGGCTTTATAAACCGTTTTTATAGACCTCTTTAGTTTTCTGGTAGTGGAAATAGGCTATATACACTGTTCTTATTGACTCTTCTGCGCTCCAATAATGGAAACAGGCTTTATAAACCGTGCTTATTAACCTCTTCTGTGTTCCATAAGTGGAAACGGGCTTTATAAACTCTCCTTATTAACCTCTTCTGTGTTCCATAAGTGGAAATGGGCTTTATAAAAAGTTAATTCGCATGATATTGTTTCTTGCTAAGAAAATAACGTATCAGATTTAAGGCTACGGTTTTTCTGTAAACAGCCGAGGAGCGCTGATCGTCGATTGGTCGAATGATTTGTTCAAAGGCGGCTACTACCGGAGAGATGTCTGCCTCGGCTAAGGGGATGGTCTTACCAATCAGCTTTCTTTCAATATCAACTGAACGAACCATTGTTGGTCCGACGGCGCCGAAGGCAAAGCGCACATCTTCAATTCGAGCATCATTGATCCGGATATATCCTGCAAACCCTACTTTGGCAATGGCATCTGCGTTGCGGTTGCCGACTTTTTCAAAAACAACATGAGCACCTTCTTCTAATACGGACGGCAAGATAATCTCAGCCAGGATCTCATTTTGATAACGCTGGACCCGTCGTGGTCCTTGAATAAAATCGCTAATCTCAACCAGTCGATCACCATTTACGGAGCGTAGCAAAAGCTTTGCATTGTATACATATAATAATGGCATTGTATCCCCGGCCGGCGAAGCGTTGCAAATATTCCCACCTAATGTCCCTCTGTTTCTAATGGCCGGGGCCGCAATGGTTTTAATGGCGTTCTTTAAGGAAACCGGGATTAGTGGATGTTCAAGTAATTCACTATAGGTGCAGCAAGCCCCGATGTGAAGATCCTTCTGATTTTGATACACCCCCTTTAATTCGGAAAGATGATCAATAAAAACAAGTGGTTTTGGGAGTTTCAGAGGTACTCCCCTTCCACTTTTATGAAGAACCATGACATCTGTACCGCCAGCCATGATTACACAGTCTTCTCGATTCAATTGGCTCAACGTTTGGTCTAGGCGATCAAAGCGATATGTAGCGGTTATTTTCTCTACCATATGCCATCACCTTTTTTAGCTGCCTGATTGATCGCATCCACAATCATATTGTAGCCCGTACATCGGCACAGATTTCCGGAAATACCTTCACGTATATCAGTCTCTGACGGATGTGGATTCTTCGATAATAACGCTGCACTTGCCATAATCATCCCCGGGATACAATAGCCGCATTGCACTCCTCCAGCATTGGAATAGCTCTCATCTAAAATCTTAAATTGTTCCGTTTCAAGTATTCCTTCTATCGTTTGAATATCCGCACCAGCAATCGAGCCAATCGGAATCAGGCAGCTGTTTTGCAGGAGATTATTTAAAAAAATGCTGCAGGCTCCGCACTCCCCTTCACCACAGCCCTCTTTTGTTCCGATTAACTCAAACTCATCTCTTAATAAGTCTAGTAATCTTGCGGTAGGAGGGGCGTTCGTTTCTACCGTTTTTCCATTGAGTGTGAATTTAATCAACCCTCTTCACCTTCTTTCATCCAAAGACTTACAATAATGACCTCCGGTGTGATTGGAATTTGCTGAAATGAAGTTTGAAGTGCATCCTCGATCGCAGCCTGAACTGCAGGAGCGCCGCCGATTAACGTCAATTCTCCTGCACCCTTCGCCCCGTATGGACCATCAGCATAGGGGTTATCAAAGACCTTGCTTTCGATTGGAACCACGTCCAATGAAGTCGGCGGGCCATAATCCGAGATGCTTTTTTGTTGAATCTTCCCTTGCTTTGACGTCATCTTTTCTAAATAACCGTACGCTAACCCTTGAGCCAAACCACCGTCAATTTGACCTTTCATAATCCGATCATCGATGACCTTCCCCACTTCATAATTGCCGTATACTTTTTCCAACTTTACATTGCCAGTTATCGTATCCACTTCCAACTCAACGATATTCACACCCCATGAATAAGCCGGGTAAGCATCTCCAGTGAAGGTTTTTTCGTCCCAAGGAATCATTTCACGGTGAACATAGTGCTCCACAACTTCCTGTTCCACCCCTAATTGCCACTGAGTCTTCAGTTTTTTTGCGGCCCGTTCCAGCAATTTTCCAACAATCATCGTCGTCCTCGAGGCTACGGTCGGACCGGAGTCGGGAACCTCTTTTGTATCGGGATACGGGTACAAGACATCTTCATACGGGAGGTCGAGTTCTTTGGCAACAATTTTACACAGTGTCGTCAAAATGCCTTGTCCCATATCAGAATTTGAGATTTTTAGCATAACTTTGTCGTCTTTTGATTTAACTAGCTTAACTGTTGCTTTAATATGGTCTCGTTCGCCACTGCCGGTAAATCCACAGCCATGGAGGAACAGCGAAGTTCCGATACCTTTTTTATAACGCTGATTTTGTTGATTGAAACGCTGAAACTCCTGTTTTTTCCTTTTGTATTCTGACGTCTTGATGAGGTCCTCAATCATATCCTCTACTAATATTGGATCACGGAATATTCCTTTAGTTATGGTGGGGTCTCCTTGTTTAACGAGGTATTTTCGTTTATATTCAAGTGATTCGATGTTTGCTAGTTTACTAAGATGTCCCAGATGACTTTCAATTCCTGCAAAGCTTTGCGGAGCACCAAATCCTCTGAAGGCGCCATTCGGAACGGTATTGGTTTTTAGCACATATCCTTTTGCATGAAAATGAGGAATATTATACACACCAGCACTGTTTATTAAGGCACGTTGCAGCACGACAGAGCTCAAACCCACATTCGCTCCGCCATCGAGATAGATCTCAACAGACAGGCTCAATATATTTCCTTCCTTATCAACGGCCGTTCGATAGTTGAGTTTGGCCGGATGCCTTTTCGTGGTAACCAGCATATCCTCCGAACGGTCAAACACGAGCATCACCGACTTTTTGACTGCTTTTGCCGCAACGGCTACGTGACAAGCCATCATCGACGGAAATTCTTCTTTGCCGCCAAAGCCTCCGCCGGTAGGGCTTTGAACCACTCTGACGTCATCGTCACCACAGGCTAACGCGCTTAGCAAAGCATTTTTTATATAATAAAGACATTGCATCGATCCCTGGACTTCAATTTCATCTTCCTTATAAATGGCGAGCATTCCTTGTGGCTCAAGGTAGACATGCTCCTGATAACCCGTATCATATTCTTCTTCGATGATCTGATGGGCTCCCTGCTCGATTGATGAAATAAGATCTAAGCTTTCCCCAAACTCATAGCTGGCCATAATGACCCCTGCTGCAGATTTTTGTTTTATCGCTTCCTCCAACGTATAGATAGCCTGATGTTCCTCAATATTTACCTTCACTTCCTTTAACAAACTGTAAAGGATATTCAGGTCTTTTCCCACGAGCATAAGAATCGGCTCACCAATATAATTGACCCATTCATTGGCAAAGATGGGCTGATCTTCTTTGATAATTTTGACATAATTCGGACCTGGAATATCCTCTGCTCCAACCGCTTCATATCCTTCCGGAAGGCCCGGTAATTGGATGGAAATGATTTTCCCATAAGCAATGGGCGACCGAACCAAAACACCATACTCCATATTTTCCACTTTCACGTCGCTAATATAGGGCAGCTGGCCCGATACTTTACCTGAATGATCCTTTTTGGGCACTGAGGTACTTATTTCTTTGAGACTCATTGCAACAACACCCTTCGACTCATTTTTTTCAAGGGGATATTTAACGAAAAGAAACCTCTTCCTACATTTTTATATATGAGAATGATATTTTATGATTCATTTTGATTAAAGAAATTTCGTAGTATTTAATTATATTTATATTTCGGGGAACTTTACCTATATAAAGAGGACACAGAATAAGATCCTTGAAAAAAAATAAGGACTAACCTAATTGATTAGTCCTAGTGAGAAGTAATTAGCTATTATCAAGTTTTTCTTGGAAATAACTCCAAGCTGCGATTGCCCAAGCAGAAATTACTTCACCTACAAAAGATAGCAGTCCGACAACAAAATCCAATGTTATCAACTCCTTCAAATTCATTGTCGCATATTTTGTTGATTCATTCCATAAGTTCCCATTTTTTCTATTAAAATTAAAATGAAATAGTTTTCGATTAAAAAGAAAATACCCCCTTATAAAGGGATTATATTATTTCTTTATAACTGCTTTCATCGGATAAAATTCGTATTCCCAAAGAAAAAGAACTTTCATTTAATGAACCCCCTTTTTTGTGACTTAGAGTAAGGGTTCGATTTTCTTTAATATCACGCTTAGTCTTTTACACATTGGATAGGATCGATTCTGATGGATTCCCAGTTTCCATCAGAATCCTTTTTATATTGAGATATTAATACATCTGTATCATTTGTTAATTGATAAAAGATAAACCGATAATCGGCTCCATCCGTACCAATATAATCAATGGTTTTGACGTAACCATCTTGATTAGTAGGCAACTGTTTTTTTATTAACTTGCACCAGTTTCCATACATAATACCAACTACTGCTTCCGCATCATGCTGCCAGAGATGATAGGGTGCACATAGGAAGTCCTCGCCGTACAATTTCATCTGGTCAATTTTATACAGATTTTGAACTTTTTTTAATTGGACATAGCCGTAATAATAAGCAAAATAGGTGACACCTTTTGATGAACCTTCGATACTTTCTAGCTCAATGAAATAAGGAACGATGCCATTTTCGTCAGGAAGTCTGTTCATCTTAATTAAATTTAGATGTCCAATTCCAGCAAACGATTGAAGATATTCATTATAGGAAACCCTTTTGTGATAGTCTTTAGTAAAAAAGTTATAAGCAATTGGATACGGCAACTTTGCCATCCCCACAGTTCCGCACCCAGCATTTTGAGTGAGGTTTTCTGCCTCTCTTAAAATACTAAAGTAATTTAAAACAGTTTCATCAGGAGTCCGAGTTAATGTTGTAGGGAGATCAATTTCTTTGTAGTTTTTTTCATAATAGGGATCAAAAAATTGGATGTTCTTGACAAGGGTATTTTTGATAGGGAGGCGTGAAGGACGAAAGTATTTTTCTGCATCTCTACTTCTTATTAACGAAGTTTGGTTTCGTTCAACTGGTTGTCCAAATATTTGCGGTTCGTATTGAGATCCCATAACGAGAGTCAATTTTTTTCTAGGATAATGTTTGAACGTCCGATTTATCCATTTTGTAAAGTGTTTCAATTAGACTCCCCCTTCAAGAATTGGTATAAATCAACCAATTTTTTGTCGGTACTTGTATTTATAAATCTTTTCGGCAATAAAACTTATCACCAAACCGATTATTAACGGTACTAACGACCCTGCTGAAACAAAGAGACCGCTTGCGTTATTTGTGTACTCGTATTGAAACATTAACCAAGGAATAGTAAACACATAACCAAGCAAGTAAAGTAAGGCTGCTGTCAGTGCAAACGACCCAAAAGTAACTATGAATCCTTTTAATTTCATTTAAAAGCAACTCCTAATTAAATATTAACAAATTTTTCTTGTGGTTAGTTGAAGAAAATTTCAATGACTACTAATTAATAATTATTTCTATCAAAATTAATAATACCTAAATTAAAAAAGATCATCGTTTGATGATCCCACTTTTTAAAGTAACGCCAACCGTACCCCAGAAGCACTTGGTTATAAAAATGAATGAATTAAAAATAGAATGGCAAAAGCAACACCAGACCGCAAATGCCACTTCCGGTCAATCCTCTTATATCGAAATAGACCTGATATGGGAACTGGAAGCAGGACTAGCAAGGACAGCAATCCACTTATATTATTAAAATCATATTTGAAGCCGTGCATAAAGACGGCTACCGTATGCACGATAATAAAAGCGATGGCGATAATTGCTGCAGGAGTATGCCATCTTCGGGCAACGCGAAGCAAAGTTGACAACCATTTTTTCACCTTGTCTTGACCTTTCAATATACGAAGCCTAATAATGCGCAGAAGAGCATAATAAGCAAGTACAAAAAATAAGGCAATTCTTGCATTAGAGCCAAAATCTTTAAATGTATGTTCGAACTGCTTGCTGTGCAGAGTGTTTAAAGAAAGTTGTAAAAGTCCCTTAAGTTCCCAAAGCATAAACGAAGCAGCGATTATAATCGCCACAATTACCCATATACGTTCCTTTTTAGGAATCCAGCCTTGTTTTTGGACCTTTATTTCCCGTGTATTCATTAATCTGTCCTCCTATAAATAACAGTGTATATTGTTCAAAAAACTTATTATATATGACATATAAAGGCCTTCCATTTTTACAAAAACAATCTATTTAAAGTTAAAATAACCTTCAATTTCATTTAAATACAATTTATCACAATAAATGAATGCATTTTCCATTTTAATGAATTCTTAATGATTAATTAATAGAAACCGCTCGTCGTCTCGTCCACACTATTAACATTTATTAAAAATGCTTTATCCACGCCTCACTTTTACTGTATTAACGGCAATTATAGTAGAATTTTAATCGAGAATAGTAGCAAGAAATACAAAAAAACTCGCTACCAAAACGGCAGCAAGTTTTTTTCGTTGAGGGGGAACTACCTATCCTTCAACTAACATTACTTTTCTTGACCTGAAGGTCGAATAATCATCTCATTTATGGCTACATCCAACAGTATTTATGTGGGTAGCCTCACCCAGAATTTTTTAATTGTGTTGATATGAAAGGACATTAAATATCAAGTTTACGAGTACCGATCCATTTCACCATTTCAGGATCCCTATGAGAAAAGAACAGGCTTTCTTTCGTATCTAATGCAGCAATTTTCTCCATATCTTCTTGGCTTAATTCAAAGTCAAAGATATTGAAGTTTTCGATGATTCTTTCCTTACGAACAGACTTTGGAATCGCAACTACGCCTCTTTGTGTTAACCAACGTAAAACCAATTGGGCAACGGATTTATTATGCTTTTCGGCTATTGATACTAAAATTTCGTTCTGGAACATGTTATTTTTTCCTTCAGCAAATGGTCCCCAAGACTCTATTTGTACATTGTTCTCTTTCATAAAGTTATGACTCTCGATTTGTTGATTGAAAACATGCGTTTCAACCTGGTTAACCGCAGGAATCACCTCATTATGAATGATTAAATCAATCAAGCGGTCTGGATGGAAGTTACTCACTCCGATAGCCTTGATTTTACCTTCGCGGTACAATTCCTCCATCGCACGCCAAGAACCAAATACATCGCCAAATGGCTGATGAATTAAATACAAATCCAAATAATCCAGTTGCAGTCTTTCCAACGATCTTCCAAATGCCTTCTTGGTGCCCTCATAACCAGTATCCTGAACCCAAAGTTTTGTAGTGATAAATAATTCCCCTCTTGCTACACCACTGCGCTTGATTGCCCTGCCGACCGCCTCTTCATTTAAATAAGAAGCAGCGGTATCGATTAGACGATAGCCTGCCATAATGGCGTCGTAAACAGCTTGTTCGCATTCATTTTCATCCTGAATCTGAAAAACACCAAAACCTAGTATAGGCATCTCAATACCATTGTTCAAAATTACTTTTTGCATAATAAATCCTCCTGTTTTTCAATAATAATAAATTATAAACATATTTCCGACCTCCTTATTATGCAACAAAAGAAAACATGCCTGGTATCACAATCATATCAAATGATTGCATAATCCTCTCACAACCATTTACGCAGAAAGTGCATTACCTTTATAATGGGACCATCACTGATGAAGAAAACTAAGGAGAATTTTATGTTTGAACAATTATATAGACAAAGAATTGAGCTCACAAAAATCATAGAGGGTCTCACAGGACAGGACGGTACTTATAACACTGATATTCCATCTTTATTTTTCTCACGTTACTCTAATGATACTGGTCCACATTACGGGGTTTACAAGCCTTCCTTATGCATAATAGTTCAGGGGAGGAAGGAGGTATTGCTTTCACAGGAGAGATTCAGGTACGGCCCTGCCGATTACCTTGTTGCATCCGTTAATCTGCCAATTACTGGACAAGTCACGGAAGCCTCTTGTGAAGTTCCTTATCTGGCTCTCAAACTTGAATTCACAACGAGTGAAATATTAGAGGTCTTACGTGAATTCCAAATGGGAGTTGACAAGAAGGAAAATGCTAAACGAGGTATGTATGTAAGCAAAATAGAGCCCTCTTTGCTAGATGCGGTAACAAGATTAGCCCGTTTGCTAGATACTCCGAAAGATATCAAGGTACTTGCTCCTTTAATTAGGAAAGAAATAATCTATAGGGTTCTGCATGGAGAACATGGGGGGATGCTGAAACAAATAGCAATAGAAGGAAGTTCCACCCATCAAATTAGTGACGTGATTGAACATATCATGAATAACTATGAAAAATCGTTTAAGATCGAGGAACTTGCGGAAATAGCAAATTTGAGTGTTTCTTCACTTCATCGGCACTTTAAAGAGATAACCGCAATGAGCCCAATTCAATTCCAAAAACAACTTAGGCTTCAAGAAGCAAGGAGCCTGTTATTATCCGAGTCAGCGGATGCAGCAGATGTTGCATTCCGGGTAGGCTATGAAAGTCCATCACAATTCAGCAGAGAATATTCGCGCATGTTTGGTTTACCACCAAAAGAAGATATAAAGCACCTGAGAGAGCAAAATGCCCAAAGGATAAAAGCTTGATCCCCCTTCAATGGGCTTCATTTCTATGCACTAAATTATAGTGACAGCTACACTTTTATGATTGGTTAATTCAACAATAAAGAGTTACCCACAAGGTCGCTCTTTTAGTCATTATAGGATTGTGTTTTTCAAATTAGCGTACATCATCATTATCGAACTAAGTTGATTATTTTGCACAGGCAGAAAAATCTTGAAGAATAGATCTTTTTATTTTGGAAAGGCATCATTTTTAGAAACTCGTATCATTTCACTAGGAAAATATTTATTAAAATATTTTTCCACTTTTACATGTAGATTTTTTTCATACCACCGTGATTGTCCATGTTCTTCAAATAAGTTTGGCATTCCTAATCTTTCTGAACGTTTACCCATTGCACCATCTCCAATGGATAAGGTATCAATCCATATATGGTCTACAATCCCATCCAATTCTTTCGGAAACTCTGGGGTAAAGGGCAAAACGGGCGAGATAGAAGCTTGGGTCATTATACCGGCCTCATGAACTTCTCTTAAGGCTTTTAACCGCAAATTAATTCCTGGTGCATATGGAGCAAAAATTTGCTTTATCTCTTCCCTGTCCGTTTCAATCGTCATAGATACTAGAACTTTACATTTTTCCTTTAGTTTGACGATTAAATCAATATCTCTTGTTATTAGTGGTCCTCGTGTTTGGATTTGAACAAAATCAGGAGGATTTTCAATCATTTCTTCTAAAATCCCTCTTGTAATTTCTGCTTTACGTTCAATTGGTTGGTAAGGATCTGTTGCGGAAGACATAAAAATATTCAAGGGATTTTTTTTCTTCCGAAGTTTAATGATTTCTTTGCGGTAATTTTCCGCAGCGTTTGTTTTAATGTCCAACCATTCTCCCCAAGGAATTTCTTTGAATCTTTGAATTGGCATTTCTCTAACATAGCAGTATCTGCAAGCAAACGCGCAACCACTATAAGGATTCAATGAATGTGTAAAGCCAACATCCAAATAACCTTTTGCCTCAGTAAGGATTTTCTTAGCAAGTATTTCTTTTATTTCAATTCCCATATAGAACACACCTCTTCCTAAAGTCTATCGTATATTTAGAAAATTAGAGGTAAGTTCCTATTTTCTCGGTTCAAAGACATTGATTTCACATGGTAAAAAACTATAGTCCCCCTGAATTACAAAATTCCTGCACATAACTATTTATCAAGAATTAACTACAACAATTTTCCCATTAGCTTTATTGCTTTCCATTAATAGATGCGCTTTATCGATTTCATCCAACGGGAAAACTTTTGCAATTGGAACGTTAATATTATATTGTTCAATATGGTTGAAGAGTTCGACGAGCAATTGCTCATTAAAATTTACACCACTGTCAAACTGGGTAAAATATGCACCTGACGGAATATCCATCATTGGCTCAAAATTCTCCAACACCCATTCCCCGCCTAAGATGCCGGTCATACATAAGATTCCGTGTTCTGCGAGTAATTTCAGCGAATGTTTTAACGTGGTTGTACCCACTAGTTCTAATACCTTGTTCACACCATTTGGAAAAAGGGAGAAAAGTTGGTCTGATAAACTTTCATCATCCAGCAAAACAAAATCCGCACCATATTCTTTTAAAAATATCTCCTTATTTGTGTTTCTGGTAGTCGAAACGAGAGTTGCACCTACACTTTTAGCCAGTTGTAATGCAGCCAGTCCAACAGAACTGCTGCCTCCACGGATCAGCAGAGTTTCTCCCTTTTTAAGCTGAAGCGTATCAAAAAGAGAGGCATATGCTGTGTAATACATTTCAGGGATGGCTGCTAATTTCACCCAGTCCATATCATTGTCAATCGGATAAACCTGTGAAGATGGAATTAGCGCATATTCTGCATAACTCCCATCAAACTCACGCCCAAGACCACCCATCAGTGATACAACCCGTTGACCTTTTTGAAAAGAACTATCTGATGGATCTTCAATTTCTCCTGCACATTCGATTCCAATGATTCGGGGGAGTTTTACAGACGGAGAATCTCCTTGTCTCGTAAAAATCTCCGACCGATTAATCCCAAAGGCATTAATTTTTACCAGTACCCATCCCGGTTTTACCTTAGGAATTGGAACTTCCTGTACAGCCAATTCACTTGCTTTACAGGGCTTTACCAAGACAACTGCTTTCATTTAAAGTCCTCCTTATCCATTACTTATTAATGAGACCTTCCTTTATTAAGAAGTTTCTTGCTACATCTTCAGCTTTCTTTCCATTCACACCAACTTCATAGTTCATTTTTTGCATTTGACTGTCAGTAATCTTTCCGGCAAGTTTGTTCAATGCAGGTACTATCTCTGGGTATTTATCTATCGTTTCTTGCCGCAATAAAGGTGATCCTTGATAGGGCGGGAAGAACTGTTTATCATCTTCAAGTACAACTAGATGGTATTTTTGTAGTTCTCCATCTGTTGAGTAGGCATTCATCAGATTTACTTTGCCTGTTTGAATGGCATGATACCTTACAGATGGGTCCATAGTAACAATCTTAAAATTCAAGCCATATATTTTCGCCAAACCTGGATATCCATCTTGTATGTCGGCAAACTCAGGATCAAAACCGGCTGTAACAGACTGCTCGACTTTTACGAGGTCGGAAATCTTTTTCAAATCATACTTTTTTGCAAAATCTTCCGGGACCGCTATTGCATAGGTGTCATTAAATTGCATTGGGGATAACAATGCCATGTTATATTTTTTAGCCATCCCTTCCTTTGCTTGTGTGTACACTTCCTTACTATTTGTACTTACAGGGTTCTCTTTTAGTAAGTTGGCAATGGCGGTTCCCGAAAACTCCGGATAAACATCAACATCATTTGATTTTAAGGCATTAAATACAAAGGTCGTATCGCCTAGGCCTGTTCTTAACTTCACTTTCAAATCTGTATTTTCTTCGATCAGTAATTTATACATATTGTCTAGAATTTCCGGCTCCGGACCGAATTTTCCAGAGATCACAATCGGCTTTTGCTCATTTTGAAGGAGGGTCGGACCAATCATCGAACCAACAATTAGAACGATAACCAGCGCAAATGCACCAGATGCGACCATTATCTTTTTAAAGGAAATTCTTTCGAGACTTCGGAGCAGTAAATCAAAAATAATCGCTAAAAGTGCGGAGGGCACAGCTCCAAGGATTATGAGTGAATAATCGTTTCGGGATATTCCAAGTAAGATAATGTCCCCTAATCCACCTGCTCCGATCAGTGAAGCAATCGTTGCCGTTCCTATAATAAAAATGGTAGCTGTTCGGATACCTGCCATGATGACAGGCATGGCTAAAGGAAGCTCGACTTTAAGCAGTCTTTTTCGTGTGTTCATCCCCATGGCGCTTGCAGCTTCCAATAAAGATGGGTCTATTTCTTTAATTCCTGTATAGGTATTGCGTAACAGGGGAAGAAGTGCGTAAGCGATCAGCGCAATCACAGCTGGGACGGTCCCTATTCCAAAAAGAGGTATCAAAAGACCTAACAAAGCTAAAGAAGGAATGGTTTGGAGCACTCCAGTAGCGCCAATGATATATTCCGAAATTCTTTGTTTTCGTGTTAAATAAATTCCTAGTGGTATCGCAATAATTAATGAGAAAAAAAGAGCGATTAACGATATTTCTATATGTTGCAAAAGAGCGTTCAAAAGCTGAGTTTTTCGATCTGACAAGACACTTATCAAATTACTCATGACTTTGCCCTCCTTCTCTCAAATATCGTGACATTACCTTCATTGCATTTTGTCGGCTGATGATCCCAATTGTTTTTCCATTTTCCTCTACAGAAATTTGCTCGAAGGATGCTAGTTGTTCTAATACCTTATCTACTGGAGTAGATAGGGAAATGGTTTTCGTATCGGCCAATAATGCCTGTTCTCCTGTAACGGCAGTGATGAGTTCATCCAAGTCAATCGATAATTTACGGCTTCCAACAAATTCACGCACAAAGTCATTCACAGGATTGGTTAAGAATTCGTGTGGGGTTCCCACCTGAACGATTTCTCCATCGTTCATCAGACAAATACGGTCCCCTAGCTTCAGAGCTTCCTGCATATCATGTGTGACAAAAACAATGGTCTTTTTAAGTTTTCGTTGAATTTCAAGCATATCATCCTGCAATTTTTCCCGGCTAAATGGATCTAGTGCACTAAAGGGTTCGTCCATCAAGATAATTTCCGGGTCGGCAGCTAAAGCTCTTATTACACCTACTCGTTGCTGTTGTCCACCCGATAGTTCACTAGGTTTTCGATTTCGATATTCTTTTGGATCAAGACCTACCATTGTTAGCAATTCATCAACACGGGCAACAATCTTTTCTTTGTCCCAATTTACTAGTTCCGGAACAATCGCAATATTTTCAGCAATTGACATATGTGGAAAAAGAGCAATCTGTTGCAGAACATACCCTATATTCCAACGAAGTTCATTGATATCATAATCGCTTATTTTCTTCCCATTTATCCAAACCCAACCTTTTGATAATTCGATGAGGCGATTAATCATTTTTAATGTGGTTGTCTTACCTGAACCACTGGGGCCGATTAAAACAAAAAATTCGCCTTTCTTTATTTCAATATCGAAAGATTTTACGGCAAAGGTTCCATTTGGGAATTGTTTCGATACTTGTTCAAATCGAATCATTTTACCTCTCCTCTTTTTTACATTTGTTCAACCTATTCTTCCCTTATAAAAATTCCAATTACATAGATATCTATATATAATATCAAAAAAAAAATTAAAATCTTTCTAGAATTTTTTCTAACAAATGTTCCAACTGTTCTTTTTCGGTGTTCGTTAAACCGCCATAAATGACAGTGTTTATGTTTTCTGAGATCTCTCGAAAAATCGGCTCCAACTGGGTTCCCTTTTCTGTAAGATTGATTAAAGTTATTCTACTGTCCTCCTTACTCTTTTTTCTCTCTACAAACCCTAGTTTCTGTAACTTATCAATTAAAACTGTTACTGTCGGTTGGGTGCGATGAATTTTTTTAGCCAGCTCCTTCACGGATAAGCTATTTTTTTTGTAAAGGCACACTAAAATATCCCCGTGGGAAGGGGATATTCCATCCACTCCGTGTTTGTTAAGCTCCGACAAAATCAAATTGTTTACTGCGTCTCTAATCTTTCCAACCTTTGATGCAGTGTCATATTTTATCATGTCTTCTATTATACATAGATATCTATGTATTTTCAAGTGAATAAATGAGTCAATAGAAAAATGTCCTATTGACCCATTTATTTATTATTAATTTGCTTTTTTACCCATTCACAACTGCTATATCGCAGGAAACTTAATTTAAAAACAATGGTCGTAATTTTTCTTCGATCTCTTTTCGATTTGGTTCCAAAAATGGTGGAAGTGCTAGTTTTTCCCCCATTGTTTCCATTGGTTCATCTGTCGCAAATCCTGGTGTATCCGTTGATAATTCAAATAAGATACCATTAGGTTCCCTGAAATATAATGCCTTGAAGTAATAGCGTTCCACTTTCCCTGAATTCGGTAATCTGTATTCTTTCGAACGCTTCGCCCATAGATCATATTCTCCCTCATTCGGAACACGGAAGGCAACATGGTGAACACCTCCACGACCTAAGCGGACTCTTGGCAAATCAGGCCTTGTTTCAATATGAACTTCCGCACCGCTGCCGCCTTCTCCAGTTGCATAAATCAATATATCCGGATAATCCCCTTCAAGTGAAGGATAAGAACCGGCAAATCGAAAACCCATAACATCTGTTAAAACACCGATCGTTGGTTCTGCAATTGCGACTGTGAGGGTTACAGGTCCTAAACCAATAATGGCATGTTCCAGTGGAATATCAACCTTTTTCCAAGGGATTCCAGATCTCACACCTTTTTCACCGTTATCGGCTACCAGTATTAAACGAGTCCCCTCGAAATCTCTGAAAGCAATTGTCTCTCGATTTGCTCTTTTTTGAATATCATCATGTTCAACCCCAAACTGGTTAAAACGTTCTTTCCAAAATATCAATGAATCCGAATTTTTAACTCTTAGTGATACAGTAGAAATATCTGAAGTTCCCCTGTGCGTTTGCCCAAGATGAGGAATGTCAAAGAACGTAACTTCAGTTCCCGGGGTTCCTTCCGCATCAGCATAGAAAAGATGATAGGATTCTGTATTATCTTGGTTAACTGTTTTCTTAACTAATCTCATTCCTAAAATTTTTGTATAAAATTCATAATTTTTTTCCGCTTTTCCTGTTAATATTGATACATGATGTAGTCCTAAGAGTTCCATCCCATTTCACTCCCGTCACAATATTAGCTTAAATCTTTGTTTAAAAATTAATGTTCCCCTTTAAGGGATAAAAGGTCTCGTAAAAGACCTTAATTATTAGAATAAAAATGAATCTAAGGCATATTGACCGGGACCAATCAAAGCTATACCAATAGCAACTGCAATTATAGTTAAATTGTATTCATAACCATTTGCTGTTGACCATAATCCATTTGGAGCATGGACTTTTACGATAGCCATTAACATAGTTCCTGCAATCATAATTCCTGCAAGCGGGGTTAATAGCCCTAGAGTAAACAAAAGTCCCCCAATAAGTTCTGCTACCCCTGCTAATAGAGCCATAGTCACTCCCGGTTTCATACCAATGGATTCAAACCATCCACCAGTTCCTTTCAATCCATAGCCACCGAACCAACCAAACAATTTTTGAGCACCGTGACCCACAAATAGTAAACCAATTACCAAACGAATGATTAATAAACCAATGTTTATCATTTTAAAATCCTCCTATTTTTATCTCGAATTCGAGATATAATTTTAAAAAAAATGTATATTTAAACTTTGTCCCTAACTTTTTTCATGAGATTCACCAATGTCTCTGCCTCATCAAAATCTAATGAATCAAACATATTATCAACAAACTCATGATATTTCGGCATGATTTCGTTCATCAATTTATTTCCATCATCCGTTAATCTAACATGTATCATACGGCGGTCATCCGGACAGGCATTTCGGCTTAATAACCCTCTTTGTTCTAGCTTATCTATTACATAGGTCATTGAACCACTTGAGACCAATATGCAACTTCCAATTTGTTGAATGGTTTGTTTCCCTTTTTGATAAAGCACCTCTAAAACAGAAAATTCCGTAATACCAAGCTTATTTTTTGCCATTTCCTCCTTAATTCGATCATGAATTGCTTTCGAAGTTTGCATTAATATTAGAAAGGGCAAATTTGAGCATTTCCTCTCCATATAGTACACCCCCTTTTAAAATCTTGAATTAAGTTATCTTGAATCTGAGATAATAATAATACTTATAAAATCATTTGTCAAGTACCTTTTATTTAATTAAACTGATTCGTTAGTCTATTAATTCTTGCACCTGTTAGTTGAACATAAACTTAATTCCAAAAAAAGAGCTACCCACATACGGGAAGCTCCTAACATCTTTTATGCTGTATGGTTCTGCAATTACAATATTTCGATATACCCTTCTGTTCCGTGCACGCGGATTCGTTGCCCATCTTTTATCAGTTTGGTAGCATTTTCTACCCCAACAACTGCTGGTAAGCCATATTCACGTGCGATAACTGCTCCATGGGTCATCAATCCACCAACTTCGGTGACGAGGCCTTTTATCGATACAAACAATGGCGTCCAACTAGGATCAGTAAAGGCGGTGACTAAGATATCTCCATCTTCTAAATCAGCATCTGCCATATTTAAGATGACACGAGCGCGTCCCTCGATCACTCCGGAAGAAACAGGTAGACCTACAATAGCTTTAGCAGGGAGATTTTCTCGTTTGTACTTACCTGCAATGATTTCACCATCAGATGTGATAACACGCGGCGGAGTTAGTTTTTCATAAAATCTGTACTCGCCTTTTCGCTTGCTGATGATCTGGTAGTCCAGTTTTTTTGTACGTACGACTTCGTGAAGTTCTTCAAACGTGAGATAATATACATCTTCTTTTTCATGAATAACGCTCGCTTGTACGAGTTGTTCGGCTTCTTTCAGTAAAGCCTGTTTATAAATGAAGTAGCGATTAATCATGCCGTATTTTGGATATTCACGATATCCGATGAAATTCCGGATGAGGTCAATCACTCGTTTGCTTTCCTTGGCTTTTTGTTCACCATCCGGTAATTGCTTCAAGCGCTCGACTAACTCTTGTTCTTTTTTCAAAGCTATAAGTCGCCCTTGCTCAAATTTCCGCTTGCTAGCATTCGGCCCAAAGTTTTTGATGTTACCCAGAATCATCGGAATAAGAGTCGTTGGTTTTTCAATCCAACGAGTTCTAGTCAAATCGATTTCGCCAGGACACCGCATTCCGTATTTGTTGAGATATGCAAGGATTGCCTCCCGGGTTTCCTGTCCACCATCAAACTTAACCAGTTCTTCCAAAAAATTATCGTCTCGGACATTTTGTAAATATTCAATGACTTCTGGATAGGGACGAATCACATCCGCGACATCCATTAGCGCCAGACCCATTTCGGAAGTAATATTGTTGGGTACCGATTGAGAAAGCATATCGGCAACGTTTTTTTCACCTAACCACTCGTTCATTTTTCCATTGATCCAGGAGGAAGCATCCATACCTGCCTTAATCACAGCCGAACTTTGTGGGTTAAATAAAATCTTCTTTAATTGTTGAAGATCTTCTAAAATAAAATCAAATAAATCGGATCCTGATTTCGTTTGAATAGTTTGTTTTAACTGTTCGATCGATGCTTGGCTACTTTTAATCAAATCAGAAACGATGGCCGGATCGTTTTCGATCGGTGCTTGAAAATTAGATGACGATATCGTTGGATTGCTTTTAATGGAATTCGGGACGTGATTACCCTCTGGTGCCGATTTGATAAAATTTTCTCGCTCTACGATGGTCAGGAGGGCGTCTTTTATGAGCGGATCGGATTTTCCCGCCGCATTTATGAATGTGTTTCTGCTGACAGGCGCAGCCAGCATCTGGGTGATATCCACAAATAACCTTCCACCAGCCGTACGCATCGGTGCAGGCGTCGTTAATAGGTAAAAAGACAATCCCAATGGTTTTATGGGGTCGGTCATCATTTGTTGATGACCAACAGATATATAGACGTGATTTTCTTGATCATTCGCTTCAGGGATGGGATATAGAGTCGTGATTGGACGGCTTTGGACAATATAAAATGTATCATCAACCAAACACCATTCGATATCTTGGGGACGGCCGAAATGTGCTTCGATCTTCCTGCCGATGCGCTCAAGCTGTAAAATCTGCTCGTCCGTCAGAGCTTGACTATTCTGCTTCTCAGACTCAATCTCCTGTTCTTTCGTACCGCCACCAGCTTTTAAGGCATAAATAGCCAGTTTCTTGGTGGATATCTTCTTATCGATAACCTTGCCGTTGCACACTTTATAGTTATCAGCATTCACCAAGCCAGAGACCATAGCCTCACCAAGTCCGAAGCTAGCATCAATGGATAGCACTTTCCTATTAGAAGTGACGGGATCGGCAGTAAACAATATTCCAGCTGCCTGCGGGAAGACCATCTTCTGAACAACCACTGACAGGTAGACTTTACGGTGGTCGAAGTCGTTTTGAATACGGTAGGCTACTGCCCTCTCGGTAAATAGCGATGCCCAACATTTGCTGATATGCTGTAAGATTGCTTCTTTTCCGATGATATTTAAATAGGTGTCGTGTTGACCAGCAAAAGAGGCTTGTGGTAAATCTTCAGCTGTCGAACTAGAACGCACGGCATAAGCATGATCATCGCCAAACTGGGAGAGATAGTAAGCAACTGCGCTCGCAACATCGGCAGGAATTTCTACTTCTAGTATGAGCCGTCGTATCTTCCTGCTGATTTCACCTATTTGATCTCGATCCTCTACTTTTAGCTTTGTTAGTTGATCCAACAAAGCTTGAAACGTTTCGTTTTGTTCAATGGCTTTTTGAAATCCCACTGTTGTTACACAGAATCCTTCTGGTACTTGTATTCCTTGAATTTTTGATAATTCCCCTAAATTTAACCCTTTTCCGCCAACGAGCAAAAGCTGTGTTTTTTCCATTTCCTGAAAACCGAAAACCAATGAACTCACTCTACATCTCTCCTAGCACTAAATTATATAGAAGGGTTACGACCAAATATCTGAATGTTCTATTGCATTTTAGCAGTAGTAAATGTGAATAAACAGTCTATATTAACCGTTTTTTTAATGCTATAATTAAATTAGGAAGAGTTCAGTAAAGTAATTAGCTAAACCTTGTCATACTGTAGTAAACTCAAACTTGCTTCGTTAGGGGAACAACAGAAAAAAGACTCTACTACTTTTTAAGTAAAGCCCCTTAGCTTAATACTCATAAGATAATGGGGAGGCGAAAGCACTAATATAGAGTTTGCTTTTGTGTCCCATCTGTTTTTATTCTATATACCATT
Source organism: Bacillus sp. MM2020_1 (assembly GCA_011250595.1). Lineage (GTDB taxonomy): Bacteria > Bacillota > Bacilli > Bacillales > Cytobacillaceae > Neobacillus. Next base: position 20,298 of record JAANMP010000018.1, read on the forward strand.
TTCTCTGATCTTGTGTAATAAATCCATTCGTCAAAAATATTTATGTTCGTTACAAAATGTTCATTTAAAAAAGTTTTACCTGTTCCATCAAGCTTCATTTTGTAGAGATCACCGCCAGGTACATCCACAGTGGTATAGTATTTCCCACCTTTGGATACATTGAAGGTTGAAGTAGGAACATCGCTTAGTTTGATTTTATTTGATCCATCCAAAGTCATCTTATAAATTCTATTATCATCTGCTGGATTTCTAAAATATATCCAATAGCCATTTATTTGAATATTGTAGGCACTTGTATCATTTAGTTTTGTTTTTTCCGTTCCATCAATTTTTACTTTGTATGGTTTTTGGCCATCTGATACATTTTGGTAATAAATCAGATTACCAATTAGGTTAATGGCGGAGGATTGATCGTCATTTAATTTCATCCTTCCTGTTCCATCTACGTTTAATTTATATAATTTAGCACCGTCCGACTGATTTGCATAGTAAAGCCAATTACCTGCAACCATAATATCAGTAGAACTATCATCCGTTAATTTTGTCCTTTCTGTACTATCAATTTTTATTTTGTATATCTTCCCATTATCCCTGCCATTTCGATAATAAACCCATCCATTTAAAACATTAATATAGGTTGGATCATCATTGGCCATTAACGGTGTATCCATTGTCAAATCTGTTTTAATTTTAGATAAGGTTCCATATAACGCTGTACCTTGCCGTTTATTATAATAAAGCCAATCGTTTTCTTTACCAACAATGCCACTGTTCAATATATTACCTGCTGTATTCCCCAGCCCCTCCATAGACAAATCTTCAGTAAGAGATAATAAATATTGATTCTCCTGGGTTAGGACATTAACTCGATTTTTCATTTCATCATAATCAGAAGTTACCCTAATTACCTGATTTGCCTCATCCCATACAACCTTGGCCCCAACCCTGCTAAACTCGGCAATTGGAACATAAATATAAGGGTAGGTTACACCTGCCGGTTGAAAATTTAATACAGGATATAGCCCAGTATTTATATCTACACCATTAACCAAAATAGGTCTATCTGCAGTGTACGCTGTAACAGGTTTGTATTTTAATTGCCTAACTTCAATACCTTTTTTTGAAATTGGTTCGGGAATCAATAGCCTTTGGCCAATATAAATGATCGGGCTTACGAGATGATTTAAGAAAACGATACTTTCCACAGATGTATTGAACTTCAATGCTATAGAATATAAATTATCATCTGCTTGAACTACATAACTACGATTAAGGTTTCTATTCATTAGTGCACCTTCCCTATGACAGATTACATTATTTATCGTATTATTCTGTAAAAGAAAAAGTGCCTAATTGATTTTTCCTGCGTTAGCTCAATAATAAAAGAAGATGCCGCAGCACCCCCCTGTTTAATTTTAGCGAAACATTTCTCAATAAGTACAATTTCACAAATCTCAAACCAAGTACTCCTCAAACCAAAACTATTGGTATTCTCCACTTAAAATCAAATTATTTAATATATAAATTAAATATATTTATTTTTATTTGCTAAAAGTTTTTATTTTTTAATTTAATTATTTAATTTTTAAATTAATTGATATATAATCAAATTATAAATAATGAAGGAGGGAATTATGGCATATCCTCTTATTTCAGAGTGTCCCGTTTGTGGTAAGCACTTAAAAATCACCAAGCTACAGTGTACTCATTGTCATACCACAATTGAAAATGAATTTGAACTATCCAATTTTGCAACTCTTAGCAAGGAACAGCTTAGTTTTATTGAAACCTTTCTAAAGTGCCGTGGAAATATTAAAGAAGTTGAAAAAGAACTTGGAGTATCCTATCCCACCGTGCGTGGGAAATTAGATGACATTATCTCCTCTCTAGGATATTCCACCACTAAGAAAGTTGAAAAAATGGATCGAAAAAAAGTTATTCTAATGCTGGAGAAGGGTGGAATAACAGCCGAGGAAGCGATTGGGTTATTAAATGGGGAGGAATCTTAAATGAGTGACGAAATTTCAAGAGTATTAACAATGGTTGAAGAAGGAAAGTTGACCAAAGAAAAGGCTGCTGAATTAATCGATGTATTGCAAGGAAATGGTAATCAGGTCGATCTAAATAAACGGACCCCTGCCTCCTACTTAAACAAAATGCTAAAAATCCGTGTTACTTCTGAAAATGGTGACAATGTAAATGTTAATCTGCCAATAAAACTCATAAAAGCTGTTTTAAAGGTAGGAACAAATATTGCTAAAATGATTCCCGAATCCGAAAAGTATGTAAAGGATATCGACGTTGAACTTCTAATTGAAGCGATTGAAAATGAATTGGACGGACAAATAGTAGATGTTACCTCAGCAAAAGGTGACAAAGTACTGGTTATTATTGAGTAATATGATGAAGATAAAAATTAAAGTAAACGCTAGACGATTTATTATTCCAGTCCCGTATGCTTTTTTGCATCTATCTATTGGGATCCTCACTTCAAAGCGAGTCCTGGTGCTTGTAAATCGTGCAATTGAAAAAAAAGCAAAGAAAAAATTTCAAATTCCTTATATAAAAAGGTATGATTTGAAGCCTTTGCTAAGGGAACTTTCAAAGCAAAGAGGCCTCCTGCTTGTTGAAGCAAGCCTTAAAGACGGAACAGAGGTCTCTATTAGGTTATAAAGCACATTTCTTCCGTACTGGAATTGTGCTTTTTCTTTGCTATTGGTACGGTTCACCATTAAGCAATTGGCCAAAACCTGGAAGTGCTATACTCCTCAACAACGCTCCTTTCCTGGTCGCCACATTGTTCTATTCCTTTTCTAAATTCTTTTCGACAAGATTCAATTGGAAGTTGTTCAAGTTGTTCCAATTGTATCTTAAACCCAGTCATACGCTTTTGGCGGTGACTCGACCCAACCTTTAATAAAACTGATACTCTAATTATAATTTATGTACCTCTTAGTATTTGAATATTCAATATACCATAAAAGAGATATGATAGAGTTAAATTGAATTACGAGGTGTGAAATTATGTTAAATAATAATATGACAGAACTTTTGAAAATTGAGTATCCAATTATACAGGCTCCAATGGCTGGCGGAGTAACCACTTCGAAATTAGTAGCTGAGGTTTCAAATTCTGGAGGTCTCGGAATGATTGGTGCAGGCTATATGACACCAATTCAAATACGTGAACAAATTCAGGAAATAAAACAGTTAACATCAAATCCTTTTGGCATAAATCTATTTGTTCCTAACGACTTTAATGTAATGGAGAATCAAATTAAATTATCTAATCAGATCTTACACCCTATTCGTCAGCAATTAAATTTGCAGCAAAAAGATAGCTTGGAAATCCCTAATTTTAGTGAGGTTTTTGCAATATTTATGGAACAAATTAAGGTTGTAATGGAAGGAAATGTCCCTATTTGTTCCTTTACATTTGGTATTCCTCCTAAAGAAGTGATTGCTGAATTAAAACAAGCTAATATTCTTCTGATAGGAACCGCTACAACCGTTAGAGAAGCAGTTGAAAATGAAATAGCAGGAATCGATCTTGTTGTTGTGCAAGGTAGTGAAGCTGGTGGACATCGGGGGAACTTTATCGATGGGAATGAAGAGAGTTTAGTTGGTTTAATGTCACTAATCCCACAGGTTGTTGACAATGTAAACATTCCCGTTATTTCTGCCGGAGGAATTATGGATGGTCGAGGATTGATGGCTTCTATTTGCTTAGGTGCAAAGGGTGTACAAATGGGGACGGCTTTCTTGACCTGTGTTGAAAGTGGGGCACACCAGGTTCATAAAGAGGCAATCCTTAATGCTACCGAAGATCACACTGTTTTAACTCGTTCATTTTCTGGTAAATGGGCAAGAGGAATTAAAAATAAATTTATTTTAGAACTGCAGAAGAATGAAGAGTTTCTACCAGATTTCCCTGTTCAAAATACATTAACTCAAGAAATTAGAAAGTTTTCTGCTGCACATAATAATCAAGAGTTTATGTCACTATGGTCTGGTCAAAGTCCAAGATTAGCCAAAAGTCAAACTGTTGCATCATTAATGAAAAGTATAATTGCAGAAGCTCAAAAATTAAATTTAGGTATATAACGATAACAGCCAGAATAATTGATCTGGCTGTTATCGTTAATTATTCGGTAAAGGGTAAAAGAATCAATTTATCCCCTCTCTTAATTTGACCATGTTATACCAGCTTACTCCACCATGTTTGGATTCAGACATGCCATGGTTAACAAATCCATATTTTTCATAAAAAGAAACTAATTCATGTTTACAGGTTAAAGTGATTCCTTCTCTTTCATTTTCTTCGACAAGCTTTTCCATCTTCTCAATTAAGATCTTTGCGATTCCTTGATTTCTAGCCTGTTTGGACACTGCTAATCCTAAAACACTCTGATATCCTCCACTTTTCGGATTCTCTTTGATTTCCTTAAAAAGATTATCAGTTATGTAAGGTTGATTAATTATAGGACCATTAATATAACCAAGTATCTCCCCTTCTTTTTCTGCCACAATAAAGGTATCAGCTATCAACTGAATTCTCTCTAAAAATGCTTCTTTTGTTGCAGCTTCTTCTATTGAAAAGCCTTCATTCTCAATAAATAACAGTTGTTCTAAATCTGTAGTTTGAACATTTCTTAGAGAAATCATCTTGTCTATATCCCCTTTCCTAACTGGACAAAACAATTGAAAAAAAATTAGGTCCAATTCCTAACCTAACCAATTTTATGAACTTTGTCATTGATTTAATAATCCTGGTGGATAATAGGATGGCTGAATTTTAAGCCACCCCCGTCTTTTTACAAGCGCTTTTAAGGTTACTCCAAAGGTCGTATATTCCTGAAGTAGTTCAATCCATATCAACTCAACATCATTTCGTAGAGACTGTATTATAGCAGTGGCACAAAATGAATTCATTGATATAAATTAATAGGTTTATAAAACGATACACAATTCTAAAGGGGAATTATTTTTTCCAATATGCTTTTGCTTCCTCCTCAAGAACTTTTAACCTTTTATAATAATCAGGAAACTCGTTAAGATGAGCCAATGCAATTTTCCCAGTAATTAGAGGGTCATCCCCAGTAACATTAGTTTGGCTGGATTGTTCTCCATGTTCAAGTTCAGTATTTACACCCATCCAAAACTCATCTAAATTAAACTTACTTTTAGTAAAGTTAATACCTAAAAGTAACGCTATTGCTGCTGCTTCCTCTTTAGAGAAGCTAGTTCTGACCCTATTTAATCTATTCGATGCAATATTATTAGTTGTAACCCTAGTTGGATATTTGTTAAGTAAATTCCTATTTGATAATTGCGTAAAATCCATACCATAGTTATAACAATTAATGAAGTGATTCATATACGGAAAATTATTATAGTAGTACACCTAATTCACCCCTAAAACAGTAGTTACCAATAACATATGGTGATTACTGGATTATGAGCATGTAATCCTAAAAACTAAACAAACAATGAATCACAAATCATCTAACCATGTCTCAACAAGGTCGTTGGCCCACAATGGAGACACTATACCTGAACTTGAACACAAACCTGGTGAATGAATGTGGTGGCTTATTGTTATAAAATTCCGTTGTCATTATTCCTGCAACAGCAGCTGGATCTTCTGCGATCAATTTTGGGACCTGCTCCTCACACTCGGCTTCAATAATTGCTAGTCCGTGTGGGGATGAAGGATTAGGAACCGATCCGAACAATTACCTTTATATTTCTTTCTTACATTTTACAAAAATAAAATTTATTGGAGGTTTATTTTTCATGTTCTTATTTGGCTCGTCAATTTCTGAGAACTCTATCAGTCCATATTTTCCAAAAGCTTGTTTTATGGAGTCAGAATCATAAAAAAACATTTTTACGCCTTCCATTATCTCGAAATAGTCTTTATCCAATTGTTTGCCCTTCCCAAACATGGGGGCTTTTTTTGAAACAGTTGTAAAAATCATATATCCATTTGGCTTTAACTGATTATAGCAATTTTTAATAAACTTATCTCTGTCACGATTGTTCAATAAGTGAATAAGTGCATGGCAAAATATGCCCTCATAGAGTTTATTATCAAAAGGCATGTCAGTTACTGAACCATGAAAAATACTAATATCAAGCCCATTTTGCCTCCCCAAATCAATCGCTGTTTTTGAAATCTCAATACCTGTAACTTTTATTCCATTATCAATAAAAACCTTTGCATTTCTACCATATCCAATACCTGGTACCAGTATGTCCTTAACATTCCTTTCAACGAAAAAGTCCTTTGTTAGTATTGCGGAGTCTGTAGGTTCAAAGCCCCACATCGTTTGTTTTTCTATAAAACTCGATTCCCAGAATTCCACTATGTCTCTATCTCCTCTATGTTTTATTTTAATTGGGATGATATGTTGCTTGACATTAATGTTTTTTTAATTAAGGCTCTTTTCGTAAACTTTGTTGCTTTTGGAACTTAATAAGGGTCATTTACTAAGTTTGTAGGCAATTTCGCAAAAGGTTTTACGAAAAGATGCCACGAACCATATTGTTTAACGTGTAGATGAACTTTTACGAAAAACAACATTCTTTGCGAAAATAGCCTTAATTAAAGACAAATTGACTTTTTAAAACTATAATTGTTATTCATCTTTTTGTAAACTTTTAATCACCCTTTTGGTTTTAATGTAACATTTCTATGTATGGTAAAAAATTCCTTATTCAGCTTACCCACCCCGTTTAGCTCAATAATAAAAAGGATCACCGCAGCAATCCTCGTTCTTCAACTATTGAAGCCGTTAGTTTAAGTACAATCTTTCATAAAACTGAAAATATATAAATCATCGCAGCAGTTAGTTAAACTAGTGCCTTTTTAAACCAAAATACAAATTTTTTCACAATATATAAAATAATTAAGCTACTGCAAAAACTAGCAAACCAGTTCCATTTTTTAAAAAAAATTAAAGAGCTGTATTTTTCAATGAAAAACGAATATGTTGCAATTGCTATTGCAAATACGAAAAAATGAATAAAGATTCTTAGTTTCTTTTTTTCTATAGGATACAAAGTAATAAAAAACACTCCAAATGTTGGATACACAAGATAATAAAGAGAAAAACTCATTTTTGTTGCAACATTAAATTCTCTAAATGGAAATTCCACCAACCCAATTAATAATTGGATGTATTCATAAATCCATGTTATTGCTGAAACAAATAAAAATGTTATATGAGCAGTTCTTTTACTTTCTTTCGGTATGTATTTCAACAATAAAAAAATAGATATTAACCAAGAAAAAATTAAAATTAGAATTTCTTTAATCATCCGCCTTCAACCTTTACCAATCTTTTTTTAAACCAGAGATAATATCTATGGTTTAAAAATAAAGAAATTATAATCGTTGATAAAGACCAATACCATTTCCATTCGTGATATTCCACAAGAGTTGTGTACTTTTCAAGAACTACCTCACAAACAGTGAAGAACCCAGCAAATGATATGTAATATATTAGGGCACCTTTAATTTTAGCTTTATTTGGATAATACAGACTAAAAAAAATCGCAACAATAGGAAAAATGAAAAATTCAAAAGTGAAACTCGTTCTGTTATATTGATTTGCATTTGGAAGTAACTGAGTAGGATATTCAATCCATCCCATTTCAACTGCAAATAGACCAGCTGGCCAAGTAATTATTTGGAGAAACAAAAATAAAACACATGCATCTCTTGCTTTCTCTCTTGGCACCAATTTAAAAATGGCAAGGATACATAAAAACGAGAATCCTATTAAAATCCACCTTTCAAAACTCATTCGATTATTCTCCTAAAGATGATTAGAAGTAACTTTTATGATAATACTCCGAAGAATTGCTTCTAACTTATCTGTTTTTTCATAGTTCGATCTTATTTTTCATTTATACTTCGTTTACTCTTAAATTTGTCTAAGAGTTTAATTAAACCTACGAACCCCCTAATCGTAAACAATGTAAAATTTACACTTCCAAACGTGTGTAAGGCAGTCCATTTTTTCCATTTAAATAATTTTGTATTCTTTTCCATATACCATTGACCAACACTCATCGGAATACTAAATAGTAAACTTTTCAGTAATATTTTCCAAAATTTATCCTTGTTTGAGATCTTAACCCATACAACACTTAAAAGCGGGAAAAACAATATATCATAGATAATGTTTGTTTTAAAAATTTTCGCAAACGGGCGAACTGGATATTCCACTCTTTTTGTTCCAACAACATAAGCATCAACAAGTGTAGCAAGTACTCCTTTGGAGAAAAAAATAACGAGACTTTCTCTCATTTTTGACCCTTTAAATAAAAATGGCAAGGATACTACACACAAAGCTGTAAGTAAATTTAACAGTTTTTTTTCCATAAAACGCTCTCGTCCCTTTCAGGAATAATTTTATTATTATGTTTCCCCTACATTTATTTTCAATTCTCCGCTACAGTCCATTTTGTCACTTTTAACCATAAAAAAACTAACCGGAAGTGAAGTGATCCCGATTAGTTTTTCTTTAATAATTATTTTTTCCGTGATCTTATCCATTAATTCATTTCCATCATCCGTTAATATAACATGAATCATTCGTCGATCATTTGGAAAGGCATTTCGACTTAATACACCTTTTTGTTGAACGATGATGTTGATTTCAAAAACAGCCAGAATAATTATCTGGCTGTTTTAAATGAATGGAGTATCTTTTTATTATGTGAGCCAATTATAGATTTCTATTGTTGTTTTTTCTACATTACTTTGTCCATTTAAATAATATAATGGCGTTTTTATTTGACTCAATTCTTTCATAATTTTTTTATAAAAAGAATGAGCAAAAAAGGATGTATTAATAAAGACTGCATCTACTCGTTTAATCTTTGAAATATCTCGATTTTTCTCATCTACTTCAACAAATTCGACTGTAGGTAAATGCTCCCTTAATTTTATTTGCCAACTTGGTGATCCTCCAAAAATGATGATTCTCTTTGATTTAATCAAGTCGAACATGATTTTCAAAGGTGGAGTTATTTCTTCATCAATCTTTTCTTCACGATAAACAAAGTTTCTGAGTGTATGAACTTCAGTGGTGTAATCATCCATCGTGTTCATTTGCTGCTCTAGTTGACGTATTCTTGCCTGTGCTATACAAAGTTCACTTGTTAATCCGTCGATTTCTCGCTGCTGTCTTTTAAATGTAGCTTCCCACTCCCATCTCGTTCGTGATAACTTGGCTTCTTGTTCTTTTATTTGCCTTTCCTTCGATTTCACTTCAAAGTAAAAATCATATTTTGATTGGTCTAAATATAGATTTTTAGTATCGCGATAAAGGGAACCAAGACATTTAAGATACAGACAGGTAATAAAGAATAAATCTTGCTCCTCTTTAGAAATGTAATTATATTTTTGGGCATATAGTATTTCCAAAAAAACCATATCTATATCTCTTTTCGTCAACGGTATCTGTTCTGCTGCATCTAACTCATGAATTTTAAGTGTTTTCAGCCAGCCACCTAAAGCTCCGATATATTTTGCAGAAGAATCTTGAAATACCCTTTGCTCTGCTTGTTCCGAAGGACAATTGGGATCATTTGCATAGATTCTTTTGAGGTTATCACTAATTAGATACTCCAGCAAAGTCCCTAACGAATTAAACCGCGGATTTTTTGGTATGTTGTATTTCTTATATAGTAAACTAATCTCTTCCTTGTGTTTTTCAATCATTTCCTTGGAAAAAATGACTTTTTGCAATTTAATCTCATTGATCGTTGTAGCTAATACATCTTGAAATGATTTCCAGGCAACATTACTCCTATTGAATGGTCTATCTTCTCTAACACACAGATACCACAAGACAACATTTTGATAAACTAGTTCGACCTCTTTTACCATTTCACTCTTTTTCCTTCTTGAAATAGTTCGCATAAAATGTTCGAAATCTATATATGAGTGTTGTTGTAGATATTGATAAACGAATTTGTATCCCTTTTTGATGAGCTGTTCGACATGGGCATAATCATTGTTTTGTTCGGACCAAGCTACGATTCCTGCCACTTGCCTAATTTTTTCCTCACTTTGAGTGGAGTACAAAGAAAATAACTGATTCCCTATTAATCCACTTCTTTTATAGGCCTCATAATATTTCCATTCATTATTACGGTAAAAAGTTTCAATGAACGGATGTAAATAAGAATTTCCACCTAATGCAATAATTAAAAATTGGTTTAACATGATTGATTCTTGCGGAAGATTCTCAATTTGATACGCCATTGTCATTTCACCTCATTTACGGAAAATATCCTTTTTTTAAATATTAGTAGAGTGGTTAAGCTAATTTCATCATGTTGACTGTGTTTAGTAAATAATACCACAACATTGTTCACAAAAGCTTAACAAAACTTAACAAAACTAAACAAAACTTAACGACTTGTGATAAAACTCATTTATATTTGAGGAGGAAATCGTTACAAAAAAGTCTCTGAAGTAAAAGCAAATTTCATTACTTGAGGGGATGACTCTGGTACTCATAAAAAATACTAGGCATCGCAGCCGTTAGTTGGGAGCCATCCTCTATTCAACAGCCACGGTAGACGAACAAGCAATATGATTTAGTTGACCTTTACAAAATTTCGTGTTAATTTGTATATGCAAATGAATATAAGGATTGATTACATGAATAATGAAGAAGAACAAGTATTAATACATTGCCTTTACTTTACAGCCAGCCGGTTCGCTCGTAACATTACAAAATTAACCGAAAAGACATTTGATTTTGGTGACCTTGCTCCTTCCTATCTTTACATGATAATGATTGTCAAGTTCCATCCGGAAATCACCCAGAAGGAACTATGTCAGAAGTTATCTATTGCACCTTCCACAAGTACGAGGTTTATTGATAAACTTGAAAAATTCAACCTCGTCACTAGAAAAATGGATGGAAAACAAACACTGATTTCTTTAACTGATGAAGGTGAAAAGGTGTACCTGCAGTTTCGGATTTCTTTAAAAGAATTGTTTAACAGCTATTCCGAAATATTAGGTCGCGAGTTCAGTAAAGATTTAAGTAAAACACTTCATGAAGCGAGCAATAAGTTAGAAAGAGAACTGTAATTTTTTTATCCATTCATTTGTATATACAAATAAGTTAGGAGGCAGTTGTTATGTCAGGAAAGATATTGCTAATTGTCGGTGCTGGACCTGGAATTAGCTTAAATACGGCAAGGAAATTCGGAAAAGAAGGCTTTAATGTTGCCTTGATTTCCCGCAGTAGGGAATCATTACAGAAATATGAAAATGAACTTAAAGATGATGGGATTGCAGCAAAAGGATTTCCTGGGGATGCCTCTTCAGTAGAATCTTTAAAAACAGCCATTGATGCGGTAATTACAACTTATGGAAAAATTGATGTACTCTTATACAATGCTGCTGCAGGAAAACCAGGCAAACCAACAATATTAAGCGTGGATCAATTAGTGGAAGATTTTAAAATCAGTGTAGCTGGAGCTCTTACCAGTGTAAAAGAAGTGATTCCCCATATGGAAAATGGAACAATTTTATTAACGGGCGGAGGATTAGCTCTTCACCCCTATGCTGACTATGCTTCATTAGCGATTGGAAAAGCAGGTATTCGCAATTTAGCCTACAGCTTGCACCAAGAATTGAGCCCTAAAGGAATTTATGTTGGAACATTAACGATTAAAGGGTTTGTACAAGAAGGAACCTATTTCTCACCTGAAAATATTGCGAATACATTTTATAGTATGTATGAAAATCAAACTGAAACAGAAATTATGTTTGAAGAAAAGTAAAATTTTTTTGCAATTTCATTTGTATGTACAAATGAAAAAATCTCTTAATGAAACAATACGTGTAATCAATACTAGAAAAGAAAAAAGACAAAAGGAGACTTACAAATGAAAACTCTTGTAATTATCACCCACCCTACTTTGGAACAATCTCGAATTAACTTCACATGGATGCAGGAATTGAAAAAACACGAAGAAATTACGATTCATACTCTTTATCAAGCGTATCCAGACGGGAAAATAAACGTAGCACACGAACAAAGTCTTTTAGAATCACATGACCGTATTATTCTTCAATTTCCATTCTACTGGTACAGCACGCCTTCTTTGTTAAAACAATGGCAGGATGAAGTACTCTCTTACGGCTGGGCATATGGCGAAGGTGGCGACAAGCTTCACGGGAAAGAACTAGGTCTTGCGATTTCAACCTTTGGACCAGAAGATTCCTATCATCCTACTGGCTATAATCATTTTAGCATGGAGACTTTAACAACTCCTTTACAACAAACAAGCAACCTTATAGGTACCCATTTTATGCCGTTATTTGTGCTGAATGGTGTTATGCATGTCACTGATGAACAACTTGAAGAAAATGCAAAAGCATATGTAAATCACGTTCTTCAGCCACCCTTAATAGAAGCTTAATTAAAATAGTTAAATAAAGGTATTTCTAATACTGAAATACCTTTTAATGATTTTTGTTGCATATATAAACAATTGAAAGGTGATCAAGATGAAAACATTAGTTATTGTAGCCCATCCAAACTTGGAACAATCGAAGGTAAATAGAACGTGGATGAATCGTCTTCAGCAAGAAGAACATATTACGGTCCATAATCTTTATGCAGATTACCCAACATTCGAGATTAATGTAGATAAAGAACAGCAGCTTCTATTGGAGCATGATCGTATCGTTTTTCAATTCCCATTCTACTGGTACAGTTCACCCGCTTTGTTAAAACAATGGCAGGATTTGGTTCTTACTTACGGTTGGGCTTATGGGTCAGAAGGAACGAAATTGTGCGGCAAAGAGTTTATGTTAGTCATTTCAACAGGCGGGCCTGAAGAAGCTTATCAAGCCGGCGGATACAATCACTATAGCATAAGCGAGTTAACCAAACCATTTCAGGCAACTGCCAACTTGACCGGCATGCGGTTCTTGCCCACTTTTACGAAACAAGGTGTGCGCTTCTTAACGAACGAACAAGTCCTCGAAAGTGCTGAAGAGCTAGTTTCTCATCTGAAAAATAACTATTAGAAAAGAGGTCATGTAATGAACTATAAATTGTTAGGAAGAAGCGGCTTACGTGTATCTGAATTAGCTTTAGGTACAATGACGTTTGGGGAAGACTGGGGATTTGGCGCATCTATAGAAGAAAGCAAAAAAATCTTCCATGCTTTCGTTGAAGCTGGTGGGAATTTTATTGATACAGCCGTCAATTATACGAATGGAACAAGTGAAAAATATGTTGGTGAATTTATTCGTGAAGAGCGGGAACAGTTTGTCGTTGCGACTAAATATACACTGAACACCCGTCCAAACGATCCAAATGGCGGCGGTAACCATCGGAAAAATCTCATTCAATCCGTTGAAAAGAGTTTAAAACAGCTTCAGACCGATTATATTGATTTACTCTGGCTGCATGCTTGGGATTTCATGACACCGGTCGAAGAAGTGATGCGTGCACTAGACGATTTAGTTCGCTCCGGAAAAATTCTTTATGTAGGAGTCTCGGATACACCTGCTTGGATTGTTTCACAAGCAAATATGCTGGCCACACTCCGTGGTTGGACTCCGTTTATCGGCTTGCAAGTGGAGTACAATTTGTTGCAACGAACTCCAGAAAGAGATTTATTACCAATGGCACGCGCTTTAGATATTGGGGTTACTGCATGGGCACCAATGGCTGGAGGTGCACTAACGGGAAAGTACAGTAATCCTTCAGCAGAAAAAGGGAGATTATCTCCTCAAAGTGCACGTTTAAATGAACGCAACCGGGCTATCGCTGTAGTTGTAGAAGAAATCGCAAAAGAACTAGCCGTTTCCCCTGCCCAAGTTGCAATAAACTGGGTCCGTCAACAAGCTGGTACCGTCATTCCGCTAATTGGCGCGAAACGAGAAGAACAAATGAAAGACAATCTTGGAAGTTTGGCATTCTGTCTTTCAGAAACACATCTTACTCAATTAAATGAAGCTAGCAAAATTGACCTGGGATTCCCACATGATTTTCTTGCATCTGAATCTGTTTTAAATGCCATCCATGGAAAAACGTTTGAAAAGATAGAAAAAAAATAATATTGAATTACTTGGAGAAGTTACAATCTTTAGGCTTTTCGAATGTTTCATATGTTCAAGTTGATACTTCAGACACACAATCAATTCAAAACTCAAAAAATAAAATCCTTGAAGTTACGGATCACCTAGATTTGTTAATAAACAACACAGGGATAGCACTCGATTTCAACATTTTGCCTAGTGACTTAAAATTAGAAACCCTGCGCCAAGAATTTGATGTTAACTTCTTTGGCACATTTCAAATGATCCAAACCTTTTTACCACTAGTAAAAAAATCTCATGGAGGGAAAATTGTAAACGTCACTACCGATATGGCTTCACAAACGATGTTTGACAATGGTGATGCTGGACAACTTAATATATTAGGCTATAATTCATCAAAAACCGCTGTAAATTCTTTAGCATTAGCCTTTGGTAAAGAATTCGGTACAAACGGTCCTGAAATTTTAGGAGTTACACCTGGTTTTACCACTACGGACCTTAATAACAATGCTCCAGGAGGCAAAACACCTGCGGAAGGTGCACAAATCATTGTCAAATACGCCTTAAGCGAAACAAATTATAATGGGAAAATCCTTAATAAAAATGGGATTATTCCTTGGTAAACACCAAAAGGGAAATGCTATAAATAATACGATTGAACAAGTTGCAAATATCAAATTTAGGATATATTATCCTTTAAAATAATCTAGCGCTTTTTGGTAATCCTCCTGTGTATCAACATCCATTAAGATTCCCGGATCATCTACATTCACGTATTTTTTCTCGTAACCGCCCAGGACGATACGCAAATTACTTTCTGGGTTGGTTTCGAGAATTTTCTGTTTCACTTCGCTTGCTAATTTGATAGGGTGACCGCCTTTATAGTTAAAGCTGGGAATTACCACGTTCCCTTTTTGCTTTGCTAGTAGATGAATCGTCTCTTTTTTAACAAGCGGACAATCTCCGGGTGTTATAAAGAAGGTTGGTTCAGTTACTTCGTTGCAGCCCCTTTGAATGGAACTAAACATTCCTAGGTTAAAGTCTTTATTATGAACAAACTTGATCTCAAATGAATAAGCATTTTTCCTGCTGAGTTTCGCCATTTCCGCTTGGATGATTTCCGCTTGAAACCCGGCCACGACGATGACTCTGCTGCATATTCCTTCAAATTTAGATACCGTATGCTCCAATATCGACAGTTGCCCCAATGGCAACGTCATTTTATATGTATTCGCTCGGCTGGAATAGCCAGCAGCTAAGATAATTGCTTCCAATTTTATCACCTTCCACCTATTTTTCTAGTAATATGGATACCGCACTGTAAAAAAGTAACAAAGCCATTACTATATTAAACTTACTTCTATATCTTGTTAAGAATATTTGAAACATGGAGCCAAACACGCTCCAACAAACAGTACCGGCAAAACCGACAAAAGCAAGAAATAGCGAATACATAATTAAACTAATATTAGAATTGTTAAATGGTATGATAAAGGTTGATATAGCTGTGATCCCATATAAAATAACTTTGGGATTAATGAATTGTAAAAGCATTCCTGTAAGAAAGCCATAATTCTTTTTGTCGTCTTTTTTATTATTAATATCTTTACTAAAAATAATTTTTAAAGCTAAATACAACATATAGATTGAGCCAAAGATTGTCATACTAAACTCTATTTTTGGTATGGTGTTTTTTAACAAAAGATTAAAATAACTACACAGTAACATAATGACTAAAAAACCTGTTCCGACTCCTAAACAAAACTTCATTGTCCTTTTAAAGCCATACTTATTAGCAGATAACATGGCCATAATGTTATTGGGACCAGGAGTAAAAGCAGTTACAAAGACATATAACAAAAACGATACGAAAGCCAAAATATATCCCCCTTTGATTGTGTGTTATAATGTCCAAAAAGGACAATATAACGGTTTACGTTTTATTGTACATTCCAGACGTTATATTGTAAACGAAAAATTTGGGAGTGTTTTTATGGAAGAAATAAATCTAATCATTGCAAAAAATTTAAAGGCTTTTAGGGAAAGTAAGAAGTTGAGCCTAGAAAAAGTCGCTGAGATTACTGGGGTAAGTAAAACCATGATTGGTCAAATCGAAAGAGGTGAATCAAGTCCTACGATTACAACGATATGGAAAATTGCAAATGGATTAAAAATTTCATTTACTTCTTTAATTAATAATCCGCAGCCAGATACAAAGGTGATCTTAAAAAATGATGTTCAAACACTTTTTGAAGATAATGAGAAATATAGACTTTATCCGTTTTTCCCCTTCCAAGAGGATAGACGTTTTGAAGTTTATTCTGTTGAAATAGAAATAGGTGGATATCTTAGTTCGGAGTCACACGGTGAAGGAACTGAGGAGTTCTTAACTGTTTTCGAAGGTGACTTAACTGTACAGGTAAATAACATTGAATATACAGTAAGGAATGGCGATGCTATTAGATTTATGGCGGATAGACCTCATACCTATTATAATTCTGGTGACACATTAACTCGATTAAGTATGGTTATATACTATCCAAAATAAAACCCCGCTTTATAAACGGGGTTTTTACCTTTACATTCTTAATCTTGGAACAAAACGTTGTTTAACTAAACTGCTCCTGATTCAACTATTGATCAAATGCGTTTTTAAAATGACCTATTTTCCTGATAAAATGTGTTAACTATATATGAAAAAGGGGTAAAGCTATCAATCAATGTATGTTATGCCATCCTTTTTGTGTGATTTCTATGACTCGAATTTTCCTCACAAAATGGTCATTTATAAAAATCTCTACAGTCTTGGAATATTTGTCATGAAACACTGAATTTATACTCCATATTCCCCCCAATCCCTGTGTGCAATACATATTTTCCAGTCCGGGTCTTCTACCTTCTCTAAGAAAAATTCGAGCAGAACCAATTCCGTTTGCCGGGTAATGTACGAGTTCTTCTACTTCATCGCATGGTGTGGGCAATTGACCAATGAGTCTTACAGTTAATAAAGAGCCTGCTCTAAATGCATCGGCTTCGGTAAGCATAAAACTTTCTCCTTGTATAAATTTATTAGATTAACTGTAGTTATTATATGTATTATCCATGTCATGGTACCGAAGTTTAACCCGCCACAACCACCCACCTAATTTAACTAACCTGCCCTTTCGTTGTATAAAAAAAACCACCTAGAATGGTAGCCCTGATCTTCAACTCTCGCACCCGTTAGCTTAATAACGTTTTGTACTATAATCTATTGAATAGTGAAGTTTAAGATAAACTAGAGGACCCATCCAGTGTTACAAAGTAATTAATTGCGTGAAGTTCCTTATTTAATTCGTGAATGTAATTTTTTACCGCTTCTACTAATACAGTTGTGGTAATAAAAGTGTGTGTTTCAAACTCTTGCCAAATTGAATAAATTCTCCAATTTTCATCACCTACATATAGAAAGTTGATGATAGCCTCAGAGAAAAATTCTACACTAGAACACGATTTCCTCTTCTTCAAGTAACCTGCCACTTTAGTTCAATAAGAAAAGGCTGCCGTAATTAGCAGCCAGATTTTAAGGAAAGCCCCCTTTAGCTTAAGTGAAGTTCTTCGCAATTCAGCTGTTACACAAAAAAGAGTTAGTTTAACACTAAATAAATAAAGACAAATCACAAAGATTTCTTGGAAAACAGTCTCTAAAAATAGCACTAGCGCCGTTCCGTTTTTCTGTTTTGTACATACTTTGTGATTACGAACGAAAAGAAAGCACTGTACATGGCAATTGGTGCTTACGGAGCTAGTTTTGCTCTAATCATTGTATGTTTATATTTCTTATCATCGTTGGAGCAGCTTGGTATTAAAAGACCCCGAAAACGGCTAGAGGTGTGCAAAACAACACACCTGTCCAATCCACTATTTTGTAAATACATAATTCATTTCTAAAAAGACTATTAAAATGAAAAAAATAAGATCAATTAAGGGGGGGAAGTACATGATCAACGTTTTATTTGTATGCCTGGGGAATATTTGCCGTTCACCGATGGCTGAAGCTCTGTTTCGCCACTTAGTCAAAAAAGAAAATTTGACAAACAAAATTGCAGTTGATTCCGCTGCAACCAGTTCATGGCAAATCGGCTTCCCTCCGCACGAAGGAACTCTTGATATTCTGAAGAAATACAATATCTCTTCTAATGGGCTTGTTGGACGCCGACTAAGGAAAGAAGACTTTTACAAATTCGACTATATTATCGGTATGGACGAAAGCAACATAAAAAATATTTACAGGATAACCAGCAAGCCTAATCATCCAAAGATCATTAAGCTGCTCGACCTGACCAAATACAGGAAAGATATCCCCGATCCATTTTATACAGGTGATTTTGATGAAACCTATCGTCTTGTTTCAGCTGGCTGCCGGGTATTACTCAATAAAATACGCAGCGAAAAAAACTTATAACAACAAGGCATCCATCTTAATCCGATGATCAATACAATTTCTATTTCACTGAATTAATTTTTTAAAATTGTAAAATCCGGTTACTAAACAAAAATTCCAACACAACACTGGCTTTGAGCCGAATATTGTTTGTGAATGTTCAAGTGTTACAATCATGATCGCGTTAGTAGTCGCTGATATGGGTGCTACTATTCTGCCAAAGTCAGTGAGGTCTTCCTTTCCGATTTCGGAGATTAAGATGTTAGTTATACCTGATGCAACTTTTCAATATGTTGTTTGTATTATATGACTAAGGGAACGTCATCTTCCCAAGAGTGCACGGGCTTTATCGATACTTTTATGGAAGATCATCATTTATAATTGTAGTTTATAACCATGTTGACTGAACGGTGACTTAATCAATTTGTTCACCACTATTGAAGTAACCTGCTCCGTTAATGGAACAAGTTAAAGAAGCTACCAAATGACAGCCAACATCTTAAACAATCCTCCCCTTTATTTGGAGATTTTTTATTTTTCAAATCTTACTAATGTTTTTTCGGGTATTTCAATTTTGTCAACATCAACGTTATTTATTTTGATGGTTATCTTACCCTCTCGCTCTTCAGCTTCATCTCCTATCCAACAGCTATAAAGCTCAGAATAATCACCTTTTTAAGGTATGAGTTCATAGTAGGGGTTCCTCCTAAGGTTTTGAGTTAGAGTGGTGTCTATACTCATATCTTACTGAGGAGATCCTTTTCTATCAAAGTCAATAATTAACTCTCTGTTCAAATACAACATCTGAATAGTCGAAAACCTAGTATACCCTTATAATCTTTTGTGAAGTGCAAGTGCTTTTCAAGAATTTCAAAGAATTTATCATCAATATTCTCCGAAAGTGAGAAATCAGTAACATTTTGCACATCATTTTCATCAATCTCAAGATTGAACTTCTCTACACTAACTTGTTTAAAACTGGCTCTTTTGAAGAAGTTGTACCATTCATTTTCAGTTAGTAATTGAGAAACTCCATAAAAATTAACGATAGCTTTCAATTCATCTTCAGAAAGTGATTTTTCAAGTACCATTTCAATTGCAAGCAAAACACCATTTGGCTTTAATACTCTTTTAAATTCAGGAATTGTTAAGGATACATCTGTAAAGGATATGACTGATTCTGAAAGAATCATATCAAATAAATCCTCATCGAAAGGAAGATTTTCAGTGCTCCCTTGCTTTACATCAATTGGCAAATGTAAGGATGAAAATCTTTGTCTAGCTTTATCCAACATGATTTTATTACAATCTAAGGAAGTAACATGGCATTGGTACTGTTCTGCAATATAGGCAGAGGTTTGCCCTGTTCCACACCCAGCATCAAGAATCGAATTTGTTTCATCTATTTTTTCCCTTGATAAGATCTCTTTTGTTAGTTGAAGGCCTCCAGGATGGGCACCTCCAACTCCAAATATTGCTAAACAATCAAGATAAGTGTAATTCAAATTCAGTCTCATCCTTTTTTAGAAATTGTACATTATTTTATGAGAATGAAATAAATTTGTTGCCGATACTTTTATAAACATTAATCAACTTTTAAAGGCCTATGAGGGGGGAAAATAGGAACCTTTTAAGGATGCTAAGAAGGTAAGGAAAAAGGTTTCGGAACGATTATATGATAAGCGCATAATGTATTTTAAACAAAATGTGTAGTTAGGGGTGCTGATATGGGCGTGATTAGAACAGATAAGTGGTTACACGATTCATTTCATAAACCAATTGAAATATGTGAAAAGTTAACAGATCACTTTGAGGGTGCTCTAGCTTCCGAAATCTACGATTACTTAACTCTACATGGAATGTATCATCCTTTTGGAAACGGAAACGAGGTAGTGAAAAAATTACAAAAAAATAAAGTATGGGAAATTGTACAAGAAGAAAATCAACGACTTCAAAAAGTGTGGGAAGGGCCAAATATCCCTATCTTTGTTTTTCCATCAGATAAGGACAATCGAAAACTAACACAGGACTTTAACGGAAAATCAGGTTTGGCCTTCAAGGATAAACTACTTATATTTATTTCAGTGGATAACACGGAAAAGGAAATAAGGGCATTGTTTACACATGAGTATAACCATATTTGTCGGTTATCCAAGTTTCAAAAAGACGAAGAGGATTACGTATTGCTGGACACAATCATTTTAGAAGGATTAGCTGAAAATGCAGTACGTGAAAGATTGGGTGAAGAATTCTTAGCTACTTGGACATCGTATTATACCAATGAAGAGTTAAAGAAAATGTGGAAAAACATAGTGCTCCCAAATAAAGATGTTCCAAAAAATGATCTTAAACATCAAAACATATTGTATGGATCACGTTTTTATCCGAAAATGTTAGGGTACTGTATTGGGCATTACTTGGTTATGAATTATATTGAAGCAACTAACAAGACAAGTATGGATCTACTTAATATCAAAACAGATCATATTGCTCAAATAAAGTGAAAGTTTGATAAAACGGAAAAAAACAGACAAAAGAAATTCTCGTCCGTTTTTTATTGGATCAAGTAACGATCAAATAATCCTTTGTTGATCACTTTGAATGTAGTTTTTCGGAATCTAACTCCAACGCCTAGCAGATTGAGGTTCTTGTGCTTTTATTAACTCTTTATAAATCTTATAACATCATTTTATGACTACCAAAAAAATAGAGAAAGGACAGCTACTGAAGCAATAAAGCCTAGCGCAATTCCAGCGCCCCAACCCCAGCCCCAACCTCCATAACCAAAACCGCCTAGATTTCTAGGTCGTCCAATTGGTTGAAGAAAAACTCTGTCGTTGGAAACACGATGAATGATTCCCCTATGAATTCTTCCGTCATGAGTTCTGATTTCAACAGCCCTACCCATATGTCTGTGACACAGTCCATTAAAATGTTCTACTGACATTTTTTCACCTCCATTTACTTATGAACCATACGACATTATATGTACTGAAATAAATTTCGTAATGGACAAGTGTAATAGAGTATTAGCGGAAACTTAAAATCTTCGAATAAATTTCCGACATGCCTAATACAGATAAAAATGATGGACATTAGTGTAAATACATAAGTTAATCCCGATCCAGTCCAATATGATATATCCTGAAATATTGCACTAAAATATAATCCAAAAACCGTAATAACCAAGGAAAAAAAGTCAACTAAGGATTGTTTTGTCCATAAACATATAGTTTCTGAAATGAATGTGGCAGATGTTCATATAATGACAGAAATGGCGTAAGAGGTGGGGAAATTGAAATTTAAGATAATACCATCAAAGCATGCGGAAGCAAACGAATTGTTAAAGATTCAAAAAGAAGCGTTTCATTCAGATTTAATCAAATATAAGGATTATCGTACTAGTCCTGCAACTGAATCATTGGATTACTTTTTTTTTAGAATGCAAAATTCTTTGCACTATTCTATTTTCGTTGATGGCAGGCTTGCAGGCGGAATCTGTCTTGTAAAGCAAACAAAAGATCATAATTATTTGTATCGAATTTTCCTTAGCTCAGAATTTCAAAATAAAGGATTAGGATCAAAAATTTTACAGGAGTTGGAAAGGCAATTCCCTAAAGTTAAAAAGTGGTCACTTGAAACACCTAAGGACAACCGTAGAAATCGCCATTTTTATGAAAAATTTGGCTATAAAAAAACAGGGGAGCAACAAGTTAACCAATACTTAACTCTTATTAATTATGAAAAAATTCTTTAACCTTTTTTAAGGCTCCTTTTATAAAGATTGATATTCCTTTTAGTAAATTTTGAAATAATTATAGCACTTTTATTGAACTATACTGCTACGTTAGTGCAATAAGGTAGGTTGTAGTTTTCAATTACCAGTTTCCAATTCATCTGCAAACTTAATCATTTCTTCTTGTATCTGGTTAGCAAAATCAGGTTCTGTATAGATACAAACATCATGTGCTTCAGGACGATCCATAAAATCTTTTATGATCATAGGAGTCTTTTTGTCTCGATAAACTATATCGAATCTACCAACCTCATACTCATCATCGGGTTCCATTTTTTCTATCTTTTTTTGTACTTGGTTAATTTCTTTTGTTGAAAAACCTGATTCAGCTTATGGGCTAACGAGTTGTAGAAGGTAGCAAAGATTCTATTAGAACGTGGATATAAAGTGAAAGAGTTGACTGGGGTTCAATTAAATTAAAAAAGAGAGGCATTCTTATAAAAAGAATAACCTCTCCTGGAAATTTATTTATCTAATTTTCTACGATTTTCATTGAGGTACTTCCAATTGCTCAATGATCCTTCTTTTTCCCTTTTCCTTTTGCCTTTCCTTTGTTCTTTCCCTTCTCTTTCTGAAAATGCTTTTTCTCCTTACCTTTATTTTTCTCGGTTTTTGGAGATTTTTTTTCGTAGTTGATTTTAGGAATGATAGGAACTTCCGCAGATCCGACACCTGTTATATAAAGTTCATCTCTCACTCTGTAAACACTATTCGGCTGCTTGAAACTGGATGAGTCTGTTCCAAAGGTTTGCATCATCGATTTAAACATGTAGTGCGCAATTTTCGTCGTATTGCCAACCATATAATTACCCTGACCGTTTTGCTCATAACCAGTCCAAACCGCCATCGTGTATTGTGGTGTATAACCAGCGAACCAGCTGTCATTTGTGGCATTGGATGGATATCCAAATTGAGCTATGGTTTTTTGATCAAAATTGGTTGTGCCTGTTTTTCCGGCCACATCCAGTCCTGGCACATTCGCATTTTCCCCTGTCCCGGCATCGACGACGGTGCGTAACATATCGGTTACCATATAGGCCGTGTAATCCTTCATCACACGTTTCGGTTTCTCCGCAAAACCTACAACTTTACCATTAGCTAACACCACTTTCTGGACGAAATGCGGTTTGTTGTAAACCCCGCCGTTTCCAAAAGCGCTGTAAGCTCCTGCCATTTGTAAAGGATTAACGGTATTACTTCCTATCGCGTAGGATTCATACACCTGATGGTTATGGAAGGTAATCCCGAGATTTTCGGCAAAGGTTTTTGCCTTCTCCATTCCCACCGCTCTCAAAGTGAGGAGAGCAGGAACATTGTAAGAGTATTGCAAGGCATTGCGTATCGTCATCATGCCATGATTTTGATGGTCCCAATTGGAAATCGACTGGCCGGATGAATACGTGGTCTTCTGGTCATTAATTAAATGTGCCGTCGACCATTTTAACTGTTCAATCGCCGGACCATAATCAAAAATCGGCTTAAAGGAGCTGCCGGGTTGACGTTTCATATCGATGGCAAAGTTGTTCCCCATGAAATCGGCTTTAAAATCGTTCCGCCCACTTCCAATCGCCCTGACTTCTCCTGTTTTTGTATCCAAAAAGACGAAAGCTCCCTGAAACTCAGAATCTGGATAGGCAATGATTTCATTTGTGCCCAGAATTTTGTCCGCATAATCCTGTGCTTTCTGATCCAAGGTTGTATAGATAGATAATCCATCTATGCTAATGTCTACCCCCTTGAGTTTTCCCTTAACCTCTTTCACAGCTGCATCCAAAAATGCTTCATATGGCATACTTTGTTGATTCTTTTTCGGTACAATTCCCTGTGTAACTGGAACCTTGGCTGCTTCCTTCATTTGTTTTTCTGTAATATACCCGTGTCTATTCATCAAAGTTAAGACAATATTTCTTCGTTTGGTTGCATCTTCCTTGTTTTCTGGTTTGGAGGGGTCATAATTATTCGGACTCTGGGGCAGTCCCGCTAACATGGCTGCCTGTGCAAGTGTCATATTTTTCAACTCATTTGCTTCTAGTCCATAGTAATTCTTCGCTGCGGCCGCCACCCCGTAAGAGCGGTTGCCGAGGTAGATTTTGTTCAAATACATCATTAATATCTCATGCTTGGAAAACTCTTGCTCCAGCTGATACGCTAATTTCCATTCTTGTACTTTTCGTTTGATTGTTTTCTCAGGAGTTAAAAATGAGTTTTTGATCACTTGCTGTGTAATGGTACTGCCGCCCTGTGATCCGAAATCTTCGGTTACGTTTACGAATATCGCTTTGGCTGTCCTTTTTATGTCAATGCCCTCATGTTCATAAAAACGGGAATCTTCCGTTGCAATAAACGCATCCTCCAATACTTTTGGAACTTGTTTATAGGAAATTTTTGTCCGCTTTTCCTTCCCGTATTCATAGAGGAAGCTTCCGTTTTTATCATAAAACTTCGTTGAAAGCGGATCTGCCAGTTTAGAAGAATCTAAATTGGGGACATCCTTAATCATGGAAGCGAACGTGATAGCTCCTGCTCCTGTTGTAACAAGGCCAAGGACCAAACAGACGATGATCACTTTTTTTATAAAAGACCCTTTTTTAGGCAAGCTTTTACTTGTTTGTTGATTCTGCCTTGTTTTTTCCGCTTGTTTTCGTTCCTCGCGAGATTTATATGTTTCTTCTGTCATTCCTCTTCTCTCCTATGCTTGTTTACTCAAAGTTGATTCAAACCAAAAAAAGGAAGTATGACTCTCCCTGCTTAACTTTATACACATTCGTAAAGTATCTTCCGTTTATGAGGGAAATGAATAAATTCTCCGTCCCAATGGTCCGCAAAAAAAGCCAACATCACTTAGGATGCTGACTTTCTCTTAAAATAACATTTTAGGTTTATCCCCAAAAATCCTAAATTAGCTTGAGTCCACTTACAAAGATCAATACAGCAACAATCGTTCGCAGCGGCCTTGTCGGGACTTTAGCTGAAATGCTGCTGCCGACCAATACGCCTGGAATGGAACCCAAGAGTAAATTACCAACTAGCATATAGTTCACATTTCCATAAGAAATGTGGAGCAATCCTGCAACGGTTACCAAAAGAAACGCATGAGTAATATCCGTTCCAACCATCTCTGATGTCTTCATTTGATACAGATAAATCATTGCCACAGCGAATAATGAACCTGACCCTAAGGATGTGAGCCCGACGATAAATCCAAAAAGGCAGCCAATAAAAATAGTTAACAACTTCTTTTCTTTCAAAGGCTTTAATTGCAAACGATTCGGTCTTATTTTTTTCTCCACAAAGGTTCTGATAATGATCGCCAGGGAAACAATTATCAGGATGTATCCGAGGGAATGCCTGATAATCTGTTCTTGATTATGGTAAGAAGCTTCAAAATAATGAAGGGAAGCAATCGCAACTACCGCACTCGGAATACTTCCTAACGCTAATAACTTCACCATCTGAAAATTAACTGTTTTTTGTCTCCAATGTTGAAAAAGTCCAAAGAATTTAGTAATGGAATTATAGACAAGGTCTGTACCAACAGCAATGGAAGGATTCACCCCGATTAGAATTAATACGGGGGTTAGCAGTGCTGCACCTCCAACTCCAGTCAACCCCACCAAAAAACCTACAAATAAACCCATCAGTGTAATCCCTATACTCATATGCGCACGCCCTATCAATTCCAAGTATTTATATAGGATTATATACATTTATAGTTATCTTGTAAATAACTAAATATTTATTAGATTCTGAGAGTTTACTGCAGGTAATTTTCATCATTGAAAAAAAAGAAGGAGTTCACATTTCTGTGGTCTCCTTCCATTACAGTTCAATATTTATAAAATCGCCTAAGTCTTTAGCGAATTTCCCTTTTCAAAGATCCTTTAATCAGCTTGATCTCTCCATTTTTAGGAATTAATTCACTAATGTTTTCATATTTTTCTTCCCTTTTTGAATGGTTTAGTTTCTCGCCTCCATATTCCTTAAAGGAGCAGCAAAAGAGTTTACGGGCAACTTTTCCTTTTTCACCAATGAAGTTAAACCAACCCTGCCCAACATAAAAAGAATTTGTTAGTAATCTATCAATCACATAAGATATACCAGCATTTTCTTCCCCTGGATTAAATTTTGTTTTAGAAGATAGGGCCAAGATAAAATAGTTTTTAAACCGATCAAATTCTAGTAATTGAAGATGATACTTTTCACGCTGCCTTTGATTGAAATCCCTCAGTACTGTTTTGATACTTTTATCAACATCGATTTCAAATTTACTTGCATCTTTCCAGGTCGTTAAACGAGAGTCAAAAATAGACAATGTGAGGATATAATAGGCGGAATAATTTTGGGGATCATAAACTTCATCCACTTGCTTTTCATCTTCCGGTACCACAATGTAGTTTTTATAGTCAGCAAAGAAATTTTCAATCATAGCGTCTACCTTCTTTCATAATTGATAGAATGGATAATTAATTTAGCTTGATCTATTTGTATCTGCAGCTATTTGTAAGATGAAAAACATCCAGAGGTGTTCTACTTATTCCTCTTGAATAGCGCAGTTTTCTCGTAATCTGACAAAATAACTTCTATGAACCACTGAATCGAAATTTAATATAATATATTCCTCTTTTAAAACTAAAAATCCTGCTTATTCTTCCAAAAATCCGCATCTTTCACCGTATTTAATCAAAAAGTCCCATTTATGGATTAACCATTTGTCGTACCAGGTCTTTTGGCTGAGTAGGTGATAATTACGATGAGAGAGAAAGCTTACAGTTTTTTCCGTTTCTACTTTTTGAAAAAACGTCTCTATACTCTATGTAACCAAACTGTAAAACTAATCAACTTAACTGTAATACTAATCTATTTTTTCCGTTCATAGTAATAGATTTAAACGAGGTAACGAACTAGGAGGACTAGAATCATGAAAAAACTAATTACCGTATTTCTATTACTGGCTTCATTTTTATACGCTTCCCCCGCTTTTGCCTATCCGATTAAACAAGGATACCCACTTTCGGACAGTTTAAAGGAATATAAACACCATGATGGACCCAATCGAATTTCGGTCCGTGAGACCGCTACTACTACAAAACCTTCTAATACTATTAGTACATCTAAAAATGTAAAAATAAGTCTCACTGACAATGAAATAGACCTGCTTTCTCGGTTAGTACGAGCTGAGGCTGAGACGGAACCTTATGAAGGAAAGATTGCGGTGGCTTGTGTGGTGCTTAATAGAGTTGAAAGTAGTAAATTCCCTAACACCATAAGAGAGGTGATTTATGCCCGAGGTCAATTTCAACCTGTTCAAAACGGCGAAATCAATAAGCCAGCCGATGAGGAATCTATTAAGGCTGTGAAAGCCGCATTAACTGAACAACGCAACCTGGCACCGGGAGCTTTATTTTTCTATAATCCTGACATTGCTACCAGTCGTTGGCTCGATACAAGAACAACCACAATGGTCATTGGGCAGCATGTCTTTAAAAAATAGGACCGAGCCAAACCCTTGAAAGTCTTAAAAATTTTGAATGATACTTCCTTAACAACATAATCATGAAGTAGCAACTCCATTCTAAGGAGGTAGTAATATGGATCAATCTCCTCTAAACAAAGTTAGACCTTATCTGATTACCAAGAAGTTAGTTCCTGAAAATCAGGAAACACCCATACATTTTCAAAAGGGCGATAACGTGAATGAAAATCTATTTTATAGAAGAAACCATTTTCCTTATCCCAAATTCACATCTTCCTTCTACTTTCTTCCAATTGAAGGATTAGTGTACACTCCAAGAGTTTTTTCTTTACAGGAAATTTACTCATTTCCGGCAAAAACGATAAACCTTGTTTTAGAATGCTCAGGTAATAAGCGAGAATTGTTTGAACCGAAAGTGTTCGGAGAGCAATGGGGAAAAGGCGCGATGAGTCAAGGGATTTGGAAAGGTGTCTCTTTAAGATCGTTAATGAAGTACACAGAATTGCTTGATACTGCCAAAGAAATTGTTTTTGAGGGTTACGATTATGGTGAAAGATCTGATTCTAATCAACTTCACCATTTTTCGAGGAGTTTACCGATTGAAAAAGCCCTTGATCCAGATACCATTCTTGCTTATGAATACAATCATCATCCCATCCCCTTTAAGCACGGATTCCCTCTGAGATTAATTGTCCCTGGCTGGTACGCCATGGCCTCTGTAAAATGGATTAAAAAAATGATTGTGATTGATCACGAATTTAAAGGTCCCTTTCAAGCTGTTGATTACGTTTACTATCCGAACAAAGAAAACGATCATAGAAAAGCTCCTGTCACTTCAATCCATATTAACTCAACCATACAATCCCCGCTAAATATGCAAGTATTGAATACAGGGGTGTATGAAATTAATGGAATTGCTTGGACAGGATCAGGACAAATTACCACGGTAGAAATTAGTATCGATGAAGGAAAAACCTGGAAAACGTGTGAATTAGCTTCTTCAACGGAGAAATATGCTTGGGTTCGATGGAAATATAAATGGGATGCTCTTAAAAAAGGAGAATACACGATAAAATCAAAAGCAACTGATTCTTTAGGCAATATTCAACCATTGAAACCAATCTGGAACAGGAAGGGATATGGTTATAACGCAATAGATTGTATAAAAGTTAAAATCGAGTAACCTGCCAAAAGCACAAGTATAAAAGTAGTAACATTTCTTTCAAATATAAAAATCACATCCGTAAATTGGATGTGACCCTTTTGTGTATGTTTTAGCATTTTTATTTCGTCCTATGTAATAGCCCACACAATTTCACTAGTTATGGCTGCTGCGTTCCCGCCCTGACCCGTTTCCTAGTTTCCTCGTTGGACTATAACTCCGCAGGTAGGACTCGAACCTACGAGCGATCGGTTAACAGCCGATAGCACTACCACTGAGCTACTGCGGAAAAATCTCACTTGATGATGAATCTTTTTCAAGATTTTTTTTTAGGTAATTTAGTGGAAATGACGGGAGTTGAACCCGTGTGCAAAGATATTGGCACTTATACTTCTACGAGTGTAGTCAGTAGAATTGATTTCACTTACTTCTTTAGCCTACTGACAAGCGTTGAAGCAGCTAGTCTGGTTCGTCTCTTCCTTCATCCTCAGACGGTGGAATCTGGCGTAGTCCACTTATCATGAGTCCCTTACCCTACCACATGGACGATGGAGGGAGGAACCGCTATCGTCTGTTATTAGGCAGCGAAAGCGAAGTTGTTGTTTTGTTTGCCAGTTATAGGCTTTATCGTTTTAACGAGGACGAATCCCTCGACTCGCCATATAAGCTCAAACTATCCCTGTCGATACCAAGACATCCCCATAATATAATGGCAGAGAAGAAGGGATTTGAACCCTCGCGCCGGTTACCCGACCTACACCCTTAGCAGGGGCGCCTCTTCAGCCTCTTGAGTACTTCTCTGTAATGAAAGCTTATGCGTAAGTCGTTAAGAACTTACAAGAGAAATATATCATGTCTGCCAACTGGAAGATAGCTGTAAAATTTGGTAGTTCAAAAGACCCAGCACAAAAGAGTGTCAGGCACTACCCAATGATTGGCTGATACCAACACTTTTTAGCAAGTAAATAGTTCGATGACTTATTCTTTTAAAGAAACCACCATTTTATGGTATGATAATCCAGAATGTTAACCAAATTATTATTATAGTTTACTTTTTAAATCAAAAGGGAGTAAACCATTGGGGGAAAATTATGTATAAACTGCGAGGACATCATCTGTTTTGCCTTCTAGGCTATCGGGGTATGGGCTATTCCCAAGAGTACGTTGAAAATATGACAGGTTTGCATCAAACCCTGAGAAACAACCCAAAAACGTTGATTCTGCTTGTAAAGGGACCAGACCAGTTGTGCGAAAAGTTCCCTAACTCAGGTGAATACCATTGCCAAGACGACCGGATCGATGAAAGAGATGCAGTTATTTTAGAAAAAATGAACCTGAAAATCGGACAAATTCTTAGATGGGAGGAAATAGAGTCCCATATCCGAAAACATGTCATCCCCGCAGATATTCAAGTGGTCTGTGAAACTTGTTCTTGGCGTTCTTACGGAGTTTGTGAGGAAGGTATTCGCGAGATTCATAATGGGAGGGGTTTAAGAAAAGTTGAATAAGCCCGATAAAACTCATTCCTTTAAATAAGTTGTTCTGTCCTTAATCGAGTAACCATAAAAAGTAAGATAAGCGGAGATTTTCCGGTTATGCAAAGCAAAATCTCCCATTTTCGAATTTATCGAGTCAATAGGCGGAATCTCTCCGTCTATTTAAGCTTTTCTTAATAAGAATTACCAATTAAGCGGAATTTTTCCTTCTATTTATCAGCTCGGCCGTCCCCCCTGTCTCCAGTGAACCGTCCGCCTTGCCCCTCGCCCATTTGAATATGGACATCTCTCTCCTCTTGTACGTGTGAATATACTGCAGTAACAAGGGAGGTGTGTAGAGTGAAAAATCTTTATAGGGATGATCCCTTAAGCAGGAATCATCTAAACGATTGGGAAAAAAATGCCCTGGAGAAATTCTCAGCTAAAATGAGTGACAAAGAGAAACCATTTCCCTGTATTCCTGCGACAATCGGGTTCTCTCAAAATCAGCTGCGGTACAGCTTTATCGGAGATCCTAGAGAACAATCTACGATTTATGAACTTGCTGAATCATTAAGCAGTTATACGCAAGTTTCAAGAGAGATCGGCCAGTATACATCTTTAATCGTTTTTTATGAAACCCCTGAAGATGTGAAGGCATTGTATACTGTGGAAGATTATGAACAATTATTCTGGAAGCATCTTAGCGGGTTACGTACGGTTGACCCAATGGAATGGCCTGTGGATATGCCAATGGACCCCCATAATCCAGTGTGGGAGTTTTGTTATAATGGAGAGAACTATTTTATGTACTGCGCTACACCTGCACATAAAAATCGAAAAAGCAGGCATTTTGATGTGTTGATGCTCGCGATCACGCCAAGATGGGTGCTTCAGGAATTTAACAAGTCTCCGAATTTTGCAATGAGTATTAAAAAGCAAGTAAGAAATCGGCTGAAAAACTACGACTCTTCCCCCATTCACCCGGATTTAAACAGCTATGGGTCAGATGATAATTTTGAGTGGAGACAATATTTTTTGCGGGACGATGATACGTCGTTGTCTAAATGCCCCTATCATCGGGTGCTAAAATTCTTAAAGTTAGAAAAATGAGCGCAGGAAAACCACCTGCGTTATTAATTTTAAGAGATATGTAATTGACTAAAAACTTCATCCGTTGTCATAATTGTCGCAAATTCATTGTGAAGCATTGCTAATTCATGTTCGTGTATTTCTTCGGCAGTATGATGAACTCCTTTGTGATCAGTGATTTCAAAGGCAGCGATGGCATCCGAAACCAGATAGGTTTGATAGCCTAAATTTCCGCTCATCCGGGTCGTAGTGGAGACACAGTGCTGTGTGGACAACCCAGTTATGAGAACAGATTTAATCTTCTGCTCCTTTAAATACATTTCTAGTCCTGTCCCAATAAAGGCACTATTTACGTTTTTAGGAAAAATGAGTTCATCCTCTAGAGGCTGGATGATTTCTTTAAACTCAGTACCTACCTTATTTTTATAGTGAAGAGGCGAGCCAGGTTGAACGGATAGATGTTGAGAGAAAATGACATATCCACTTAGATTCCGCCATTCTGCTAAAAGACGAGCCATATTTTCTTCCGCCTGTGGGTTATTCCTTTTCCCCCAATAGGGATCATCAAACCCTTTTTGTACATCTAAGATTAATAAGGCAGGCAGTTCTCTTAACTTATTCATCATCACGTTGAAACACCCTTCTGCTTCATTTAACCTTATTTTACCCAAAATAAAAATACTTAATGAAAATTTAAATTCATTCTATATCAGTTTTTTCTTAAAAATAAATATCCAAAGCCAATAACAAGAACTGTGATCGTTGTAGGCACCAACAAATGTAAATCATTTGAGAGAATCGGTTCAAATTTTGGTTCTCCGATGATCATTTCACCTGCAGTCCAAGCTAGAATTCCTGCACCTGCATAAGAGATAGCCGGATACCTTTCCATTGCTTTTAATATGATCTGACTCCCAAAAACAACGATCGGTATACTAACAATAACCCCGATCATAATACCGGCTAAATTTCCTTCAACGGCACCGGCAATGGCTAGTACATTATCAAGGGACATGACTGCATCAGCAATTATGATCGTTTTCACCGCGGAAACTAGACTTGAACCCCCTTCCCTAAGATTTCCTTCTTCCTCACCAATTAATAGTTTTATCGCAATATACACGAGAAGTAGCCCGCCAATAAAAGTGACGAAAGGTATGTTTAATAGATAAATGATGGCCACTGCAAAGATTAACCGTAAAATAATGGCTCCAAATGTTCCCCAAAAGATTGCTTTCTTTTGTTGCTTCTTTGGGACATTCCGTGATGCCATTGCAATGACCACGGCATTATCGCCACTTAAGACAATATTGATTAAAATAATTTTCAAGAGAACAGCTAATGACAAATCAAAAGTCTCCAAAATAATCACCTCTGGACAAAGTTAATCTTGCCATTATATGAAGTTGATGTTAAAAGAAGACCTGACTTCGTCAAATAAAGCGGACACAAAAAACTACTCCCAACAAAGATTAGGAGTAGTTCATGAACATATCGAATTAGGAATTATGCTCCCTACTGAATATAAAACTAGATAACCCTTATTCCCCGTGAGTCACCTACACGCCTCGCTTATTTCCCCAAAGAAGCGCATGTAACTGCGGCAAAACCTTCACATCATTCAATTGCTGATCCGCAACCACACAATTGACTAACCACTCATATTTCAACAGTAGTTTCTGAATCAATTCATTGTTATTGAAATTGGTGATATCATCGTTCCCAACCTGGAGATAAAAAGGGATATCCGCATAGCGGTTATGGACCATCTTCGCATACTCAAGATCGGCCTCATCAAAGATGACTACTTTTAGACTGACTTGATGTTTAAACTCATTATCGTTTAAATTTTGAAAAATAGAATCTAAGATTTCAAAATTAGTAACCATACGGGAACTTGGCGGTTTTGGTGAAATGGTCAATTCATCGATGTTTAAGAACCAGTCCTGCCACCTGCTGCCTTGCGTTTCGATACCAACTTTGATGTCGTTTTCTCTAAGTAAATCAATAAATACATCTAAATTTTTCAGCAGTGCCGGATTTCCCCCTGAGATGGTTATAAAAGAGAAATTATCGCCGCCGATTCGCTTTAATTCAGCCCAAATTTCTTCAGCCGTCATTAACTGAATATCATCCTTGGCACTGCCATCCCATGTAAAGGCTGAATCACACCAGCTGCATGAATAATCACAGCCGGCAGTTCGAACAAACATCGTTTTTTGCCCAATGACCATGCCTTCTCCCTGAATGGTTGGGCCAAATATTTCTAATACAGGAATCTTACTCATTCCTCCATCCACTCCCTTCTTGCTTCTGCGTAGCTGGTTGGAGTTTCAAAAAGACGGACAAATTCCACTCTTGCTCCATCATACTGATGCTTACGTTCTTCTGTTGTTAATGCTTCCTTCATTTTCTCGTAAATCCAAACCACCATATTTTCCGCAGTGGTATTCATGAAAGGAAGGGTTTCATTCAAGTATTGGTGATCAAGGAATATTTCGATATCGTTTTTCCATATTTCTTTTATATCACCAAAGTCAATCATTAAGCCGCGATCGTCAACAAAGCCGCTTAATCCAAATATCACTCGGTACGTATGACCGTGCAAATTCTTACATTTCCCTTCATAGCAATGCAAGTGGTGCGAAGCATCGAAGGTAAATTCTTTGCTCACGAGTACACGCTTTGTATGATATTTTAATTGATTCGGATGAATATCTTCATTTATTTTCTGAAGTTTATCAACGATTCTAAAACCCATCGCTAAAACCTCCCATTTAGGAAGTCATCGAGCCCTCGTTTTCTTAATACGCAAGCTGGGCATTCGCCGCATCCGTCTGCAATCACACCATTGTAGCAGGTTAACGTTTTTTCACGAACAAAATCTAGTGCGTCTAATTCATCCGCAAGAGCCCATGTTTGGGCTTTGTTGATCCACATTAACGGGGTATGAATGACAAAATTATCGTCCATGGATAAATTCAAGGTAACATTTAATGATTTGATAAAAATATCACGGCAATCCGGGTAGCCGCTAAAATCTGTTTCACAAACACCGGTCACTAGATGCTTGGCACCGGTCTGACGTGCTAACACACCTGCAAAGGTTAGAAATAACAAGTTACGACCTGGCACAAAAGTTGAAGGGAGTTCCCCTTCACCGCCATCCGTGACCGCAATATCTGAACGTGTTAATGCATTCGGTGCAAGTTGATTTAATAAGGACATATCTAAAATATGGTGTTTTACACCAAGTTCATTGGCTATATTTTTGGCACATTCAATTTCTAAACTATGCCGTTGATTGTAATCAAACGTAACAGCTTCTACTTCTTTAAATTGTTTTAACGCCCAAAATAAACAAGTGGTGCTGTCTTGTCCACCACTAAACACGACAATTGCCTTTTCATTTTTCAACATTTAAATCTAATACATCCTTTCAAATAGAAAAAAACAGTACCCCAAGATAGAAGTACTGCTTCATCTTAGTTTTTTTAATGAGGGGGGCTAGAACCTCTATCGCACGATGCGAATTATATAATTTTTGAATGACTAACTGATTATAAACCATTTAGTCAATTTTTTCACCTATTTGACGAGATTTTATTAGGAAAATTAAAAAAGACAAGCGACTAGAGTTATCTTAGTTACCTGCCCGTCGCTGCATATAAAGTTTTCTTTTTATTTCCTTCTCCAATGTTTGAAAAAATGACTCCAAACCCTTATTCGCTCCGCCCTCAATTACACGCTGTCCTGCCAAAGCAAGTGCACCTGTAACCTGGGCTTCCGCCGTACAGTTTAGTTTGGTCGTCCTTTGGATATCATTTATAAACAGGTCTGCGTTCCCGACGATTTCTCCGATATTACCCGTTCCTTTTACTTGTAAGTGAATTAAGGAAGATGACTTCTTTTCATTGAGTCGTATCTCAAGTGAAAACAGATCTTGGAAGGGGCCCATATTTACCTCTAATTGTGCTTGGTAAACATCCTTAGAAGTTTCCATAAATGACTTACACCCAGGAAGAGAATTTCTCAATACTTTTTCATCCTTTATATACTTCCAGACAACGTTACTTGGTAATCCGAATGTGTATTCGTACTTAATTTCCACTTCTTCCCCTCCAATTGACCACAAGAATAACAATTAATTATATGTATTCAAATGGATTGTGGAAGGTTATTACATAAAAAAAGGGCAGTTTTTAATCTGCCCTTTTCCTACTATTTGATTGGCCGTAATTTACCTCTATAAAATTCGAGCTGTAACAAGACCTTCTATTTGTTTGATTTTTTCCAATAAACCAGGAATGATATCACCATTTACTTTATTGTCAATGTCAATCATCGTATAGGCGTATTCCCCGCGACTTCTATTAATCATGTCAGCGATGTTCAAATTATAACTTGAAATAGCCAATGTGATCTGTCCCACCATGTTTGGCACGTTTTTGTGGAAAACCGCCACACGGCGCTTGCCTGTATATGGAATGGACGCGTTTGGAAAATTCACTGAATTTTTGATATTTCCTGTTACCAAAAATTCCTTCACCTGGCGAGCGGCCATAATGGCACAATTCTCTTCTGATTCTTGAGTTGAGGCACCAAGATGCGGGATTGGAATAGCATTTTTCATTTTCAAAACCTTTTCATTTGGGAAGTCTGTAATATACTTACCAACCTGTGCATTATCAAGAGCTGCAGCCATATCCGTTTCATTGACAAGTTCTCCCCGAGAGAAATTTAAAATATGAACGCCAGGCTTCATGATGCTGAAGGTTGCTTCGTTAAACATACCTCTAGTATCATCCGTTAACGGAACGTGAACCGTAATATAATCAGAATTAGCAAACAACTGTTCAATCGTCATCGCACGCTGAACATTGCGAGACAAGTTCCAAGCCGTATCAACAGAAATGAACGGGTCAAATCCAATTACATCCATGTCTAAACCAAGTGCATCATTGGCTACTAGTGCACCGATTGCACCCAATCCGATGACACCTAATGTTTTCCCTTTAATTTCTTTTCCAACGAATTGTTTCTTTCCTGCTTCAACCAGCTTCGGAACTTGGTCACCTTCGCCTTCTAACGCCTTTGTCCATGTAATACCGTCAAACAGGTTTCGGGATGAAGCCATCAAGCAAGTTAGCACCATTTCTTTTACAGCATTAGCGTTCGCCCCAGGGGTATTGAAAACCACAATCCCTTGCTCTGTGCATTTTTCAACAGGAATATTATTAACTCCCGCTCCCGCACGGGCAATGGCCTTTACGTTGTTCCCCAATTCTAAGGAATGCATGTTAAAACTGCGGACAACAATCGCATCAGGATTTTCACTGTCATTATCAATGATGAAGTTTTCCTTATTGAATACCTTTAACCCGCTCTCTGCAATATTGTTTAACGTTTTAATTGTTTTCATTTTGTCTACTGTTGTTGTGCTCATATTGTACTCTCCTCTATTCTTTTATGATAGTTTGAAATTTCAAAAATTTCCAAGCAAGGGGGCATGATTAAATTTTCTCAATATCTGTATCTACTAAAATATTGAAATATAAAAGTAGTCTCGGCTACAAGCCATTTAATCTATCCCCTCCTAATATACAGAAAGAGGTAAGGAACAATTCCCTTACCTCTGCCCAGGCGAACGGCTTCGACATTATGTGCTCCCTCACGGTACTCCGTGTTTCGCCAGTTACACATCGTCTTTTCATTTATCTTACAATATCAAATTTTCTAAAAACATTCAAGCATTAATTGTCAAAAAAAATGCTTTTTTGAAATATTATTTTCGACTTCACTTCATGACAGCGCTTCCTACTTAAACTTTTTAAAATCCTCAATAAATGCTACTACCTCTTCCTCTTTTGTTGCCCAAGAGGTTACTAGGCGAATAGCTGAATGATCGGTATCAACCTTTTCCCAAATATGAAATAAATAATTTTTTTCGAGTTCCGTAATCAGCGCATTTGGTAAAATCGGAAAGATCTGGTTCGATGGAGAATGGGTTAGAAATGGAATATCTCCCTTGCTGATTTCATTTCTGAGTATAGTTGCCATTTTATTGGCATGTGTGGCCAACTCAAAGAACAAATTGTCTCGGAACAGTTCAAGAAACTGAATACCCAACAGCCTGCCTTTTGCAAGCAGAGCACCCTTTTGCTTCATATGGTAGCGAAAATCCTCTTTCAAAGAATCATTGCAAATCACTAAGGCCTCACCAAGAAGCGCTCCATTTTTTGTTCCCCCAATATAGAAAGCATCGACAAGTCCAGGGAGATCGCTTAACTGAAGGTCATTCCCCTCCGAACAAAGGGCGGAACCTAGTCTTGCACCATCCATATACAAAAAGAGTTGGTTCTTTTTACAAAAATCACTTAACTGGATGAGCTCGCTCCGGTTATAAATGGAACCTATTTCGGTGGAGTTAGATATGTACACCAGCTTCGGTTTGACCATATGCTCATCAGGATGACCTTCGAGGACCTTCTCTACATCAGATGGCGTTAGCTTCCCGTTCTTAGCTTCAATCGATAGAACTTTATGTCCAGTGGCTTCGATTGCACCTGTTTCATGACCCAAAATATGACCGGTACTGGCAGCCATTGCCGCTTCATGAGGTCTTAAGAAAGCTGAAATGGCAATTAGATTGGTTTGTGTTCCGCCTGATAAAAAATGAATATCTACATCTGGCCGTCCCATTTTTTCCTTTAAAAGCTCAACCGCTTTTCGTGAAAATTGGTCCTCCCCATATCCATCCGCCTGAACAAGGTTTGATTCCAATAATGCATTCAAAATTCTAGGATGTGCGCCTTCGCTGTAATCGTTCTTAAAGCTGTACATCGGATTTCCCCCGTCTACTTTTTTAAATTGTAACTACATGTCCATCCTAACATATTTTTTCAAAACGCAAATGAACAAACTTCATCAGCTTAAATAAATCAACAACCTTCATCATTAGCTGAGTTCCACTTTCCCACAACTTATTTGTGGGCATCCCTTTAAAATATGGTTCGCTGGAAAGTACCTTGATTCTTTTCGACCATCCTTCAAGAACTTTGGGATTGTTGACATAGAAATACATTTTCGCTCCCTTGTTCCCCGTTTTTTCCACTGTACGATTGGAAGTCTTTAACATTAATTTGGATTCCGCATCGAAGAATAGCTCTCCTCCTGGAAAGCGAAGCGCCATCTCCTGAAATATTTCTCTTAGCTGATTCTCCTGAAAATAGTAGAAAACACCGGCAGAAATAAAAAGGATGCCATCTCCCTCATTAAAAATCACGTCATCAAACCAAGAAACATCAAAGAATGATTTGGCAATGCTGATGTTCCTGGATGAGTCAGGAATGAGGCTTTGCCGGAAAGCGATCGCATCAGGTAGATCCAGGTTGTACCAGTTTAATGTGCCATTATCCACTCTTGAAAAACTCGTATCAAGTCCAGCACCGATGTTTACAATTGTGGCCCGAGGGTGTTTTTCTATAAACGCTCGGATGGTATCATCCATCTTTCTTGCCCGAACGATATAGGTAATCCCACCGTATTCACCAAAAGTCTTAGCTATTTCCGTAAAATCAAAATCACAACCTTTAATGATCTCGATCGCTTCTTTGTCATTCAGTATTTCCGGATTCTTCTCACTAGCAGTGGCGCGTCCCCAAAGAGGAATTAACATAGTGCCTTGAACGGATTGTAAATTTAATGACATCCTAGCTTTCCTCCATTTTTTTTAGTAGATAGTTCACTTTATGCAAAGCATAGTGAAGATCGAGTTGCTCTTCACGATTTAATTTTGTTAGGTCATCAACGAAATTCTGATAAATTTTCGTCCATTTTTCTTGTTGCGAAGATTTTCCTTGCTCTGTTAATTCAATTACAAATGACCTCTTATCCACCCTATTTTGGCTTTTAGTTATAAAACCTTGATCCATTAATCGCTTAATCAAGTCGGTCATTTGCTGCTTTGGTACATTTAAGGGCTCGCTTATTTGCTTGATCGTCAGGGGATGCTGATTCATAAACAAAAATTCTAAGATTTGATTCTGCAGGTGCGTTAAGTGACTAGATTTTTGATTTAACCGTTGAAAATTCTTAAACAAATTAGGGATTAACTCGATATATTCCTTACTAATTTCAGACATAGTGTTTGATCAACTCCTAATATAGTAATGAATTATATACCTAATTTATTATTATTCAAGTTTTTCATCATATTTAGTAAAAAATAATATACTATATTTGATTTTATTAATTTTGTAAATACAAAATCTTGGAGGTATGTTCGCCGGATATTGGTAATACTTTTATGTTTTACGTTCCGAAATAGGTTGTTATAATGGTGGGTATGAAATATTAGGAGGATGTCACAATGACCACATTTGAAAAGTTAAAGCCTATTATCGCAGACCAACTGGGTGTCAAAATGGACCATATCAAACCTGAAGCTTCATTCAAAGATGACTTCGAAGCTGATTCACTAGATATGGTTAACCTGACGATGGAAATTGAAGATGAATTTGCGATCGAAATTAATGAAAAAGTTGCAGAGACACTTCAAACGGTCGCTGATGTTGTAAACTTTATTGAAAATTCTCGTTAATTAAATAGGAAAAGAGTTATTTTGAATTTATATCAAAATAACTCTTTTTTTAATAATGTTGAAAAGCCGCTCACACTTTGTGCGAGAACGGCCAGTTCACCAAAAAAGTTTATACCATTATTTTACAAATATCATTAGTAAATTCTACTGGGTCTTGGATTGGTAATCCTTCAATCAATAGTGCTTGATTGTATAGTAACTTGGTGTACAGATCCAATTTACCTTTATCATTTTCAAAAGCCTCTTTTAGTGTTTGGAAGACCTCGTGATTATTATTGATTTCTAAAACCTTATCCGCTTTAACATTTTGGTTATTCGGCATCATCGCAAGAATTTTTTCCATTTCAATCGATATTTCGCCTTCAGTTGCCAAGCAAACCGGGTGGGATTTTAATCGTTTTGAAATCCTAACATCCTTTACTTTATCCGCTAAAATATTTTTCATAAAGTCAAAGAGTTCTTTGTTTTCCTTCTCATTTGCTTCGGATTCGTCTTTAGCGTCTTCTCCTTCGATTCCTAAATCGCCGCTTGAGATCGATTTGAATTCTTTTTCTTTGTAGTTCATTAACATTTTGATCGCGAACTCATCGATATCCTCGGTGAAATAAAGAATTTCGTAGCCCTTTTCAGAGACGAATTCTGCCTGAGGTAATTTTTCAATACGATCAATCGATTCACCGGAAGCGTAATAAATATATTTTTGGTCTTCAGGCATTCTAGACACATATTCATCTAGGGTAACCAGTTTCTTCTCTTTAGATGAATAGAACATGATTAAATCTTGTAATAATTCTTTATTTGCCCCGAAGTCATTATATACTCCGTACTTTAACTGACGACCAAACGATTGATAAAATTCTTCATACTTTTCTCGTTCTTTCCTTTGAAGGCTCAGTAATTCGCTTTTGATGTTTTTGTTAATATTTTTCGCAATCAGCTTCAATTGGCGATCATGCTGAAGCATTTCTCTTGAAATGTTAAGCGATAAATCTTCAGAATCGACCATCCCTTTCACGAAACTGAAATGGTCCGGAAGCAGGTCTGCACATTTTTCCATAATCAGAACCCCATTGGAATAGAGTTCTAAGCCCTTTTCAAATTCTTTCGAATAGAAGTCAAACGGCGTTTTTTCAGGAATATAAAGAATAGCATTATAGCGAATCGAACCTTCAACGCTGATATGGATATGTTTGATTGGCTTGTCAAAACCGTAGCGTTTTTCGCTATAGAAGTTCTCATAATCGGCATCGGTCAGTTCGCTCTTATTTTTTTTCCAAATCGGAACCATGCTATTGATGATCTGTTCTTCTTGATAATCCTCGTATTCGGACTCACTGCCTTCTTTCAGTCTATTGCTAGTGACATCCATTTTGATTGGATAACGAATGAAATCCGAGTATTTCTTAATAATCGACTTCAAGCGATATTCTTGTAAATACTCATCATAATTTTCATCTTCGGTATTCTCTTTAATTTTTAAAATAACTTCTGTGCCAACTGAATCTTTTTCTACTGACTCAATCGTATACCCTTCAGCACCTGTCGATTCCCATTTATACGCTTCATCACTGCCTAATGCTTTACTAATCACAGTTACCACGTCTGCTACCATGAATGCAGCATAAAAACCTACCCCGAACTGACCGATAATGTCATAGCCATCTTTAATTTCGTTTTCCTTTTTAAATGCCAGGGAACCACTTTTGGCAATCGTCCCGAGGTTATTTTCCAATTCTTCTTTCGTCATTCCGATTCCGGTGTCAAGAATCTTCAATGATCTGTTTGCTTGGTCTGGGATCAATTTAATGAAATAGTTATCTTTGTTGAAACTTAAAGCATCGTCCGTTAACGCTTTATAATAAATTTTATCAATCGCATCGCTGGCATTCGAAAGTAACTCTCTTAAAAATACCTCTTTGTGTGTATAAATGGAGTTAATCATCATTTCTAGCAATCGTTTAGATTCTGCTTTAAACTGTTTCTTCGACATGAAAAATCCCCTTTCTATCATTATTATGTAAAAACTGATTTAGACTTTCTAAAAAGTAAATCAGCACCTATTAGCACTCTTACTAACCGAGTGCTAATTCCATATATTTAATATCATATTTTTTGTGATTGTGTCAATAGGCAGATTGTTTTATTCAATAAATAACATTAACTGAAAATGAATAAAAGCATTAAAAAAGAAGGTTATTTTGTCTAAAATAAAATAATCCTTCTTATTGATTGTTTCTGCCGTAGGGATAACAATCTTATTATTAAATTATTTATTTTGATTTCGAATTGCTTCTCTGTCTAACGATTGAGGGGGTTTTTCAAACCATCCATGATCGATCATAATTCTTGCCCCTTCTTCGGCATATGCCCCCAACTTTAGAAGGTATTTTTCATAAGTTAAGGCTAAATCTTTACGCAGGGAGGCAGCAATAGCTAGTCCGAAGTCCCCTATTCCAATCGCACTTTGTGCATTCGTATGAAATAACATTAATCTATCTGAAAATGGTGCTTCCCTGCTATTGGAAATCGTTGAATCCCATGTAGATGGATACGAATTGTCGTCCTCTTTTAATTTTATTATAAAATCTTCCACCATTTTCTTCCCTAAATCATACCCATGTTTAAAATAGTCACTTATTTTTTTTGACTGTGCTACTTGACTAAACCCTAAAAGCATCGTTTTACCTACGTTTGCCACTTCAATATTGATACCACAATGTGCTACCTCCATTGCAAGTAGTGGACGACGGTGACCAAGTATACCTCCAAGAAATGATTTCTCTGTAATGTATTCTACTTTTTCCGGATATGAAATATATGGGGAACGGATAAACACGCCTTTTTCCTGCATTATTTTTACATTTCGGTCGTATAACGTTTCTGTTTGGTCATAAAAAAGTTTGAATAAATTACGAACATCCTCTCTCGCGGAAATTGATTTTGCCAAGCTATATGTATTCAGTCCCGTTCTCGCCATATGATGTAGGTACCGCATATAAGTTACATCAGAAAAGAGTTTTTTTGCTTCTAAATTTACATCCTGTTTCCCAAAGCCATTTGGAAGGGGAATACCTTCTAAAGTAAATAATTCTGATATTTGATGGAGATGGTCATGCGCAGATTTTAGAGCGAAAACGATAATAGGTTTAATGTCTTCATCTTCGGTAGTATGTAAATAGTGTTCCAGAATACAAATTGCCATTGAGTCACCAACATATGTACTCCATAACATTGAAATTTCAGCAGATGTTATCTTGGGGTTATGGTGTTCCATTGATTTTCAACTCCATCAAAAGATCTATATAATTTAATAATCTCCAAAAAGGTTGAAATCAATTCAATAACACCTCAATAGGTCTGTCATACTTGGACTTTTCAAATCATGAAGTACCTATTACTTTCTTTAACTATTTTGTAATCCCGTTAACACAACTGTCATATTCGTAAAGGCAATGACATATACTTTATCAATCGCATAGGAAGGAGGGTGAACCAATGGATAATCGAATTTTCTTATTTCTTGCTACGATATTATCTGGTTTTGCACTTATTAGAGTTCCTTTAGCTGATTCATTTCTTGAAAGCGTTTCCCCAGTCACTGATATTATCGGCATACTAACTATTCTCATCTTCTCACTCGTGTTAATTTATAAAGGAGTAAAAAGTTTGTTCACTAAGTAAATACAATAGGGAAGCACTCTTTTAGAGTGCTTTTCTCTTTGATTAGGTTCCCTTTTTTGAAAACACAAACCGCTTTTGCCCAAAATAGTTTAACAGCGTGTACAAACAGGTACCTATCAGGACTGAGATATCGGTTTTAACAACTGGACTGAATAACTCATTATTCTTTAGAATCCAATCAACAAAGCTTCTTCCAATTTCATAAGAAATGAAATAGCAGCCTAAGATCACAACAATAAAGCGGACAGCACTCTTTGAAACTGAATCTTTACTTTTAAATGTAAAATTTCTATTTAAAAGAAAACTGACACAGGCCCCTATCGAATTGCCTAAGAAAGTAGCTATCCAATAGGATTGTCCAAGGGCATGTAAAAGGAGATACATGACAGATAACCCAACGACAGTATTAACAACTCCTACCATAATAAATCGAACGAATGAATATTTCATAACCGACTCCTAATTTATCACTGCTTCACTCTTTTGTTTTACTTCTAATATATTTGTGTACAAATCTTTTTCAACGGCATATCTTGGCCGTCTTTTCACCTCATGATAGATTTTACCGATATACTCTCCAATTATACCTATACCCAACATTTGTAACCCCCCAACAAACCAAATGGAAATAATTAGAGAAGTCCATCCGGATTCGGTGTGACCTAATAATTCTTGGGTTATCGCATAGCCTCCTGCTATGGCACTTATTAACACAGCCAAAAATCCAATAAACGTGACAAATCGAATGGGGGCGACACTAAAGGATGTCATTCCATCAAATGCAAAAGCAAGCATCTTCTTAAGTGGGTATTTGGACTCTCCGGCAAACCTCTCTTTTCTGTCATAGTAGACCTTTGTCGATTTATAACCCACAAGTGGTACAAGTCCACGAAGAAATAAGTTCGTTTCTTTATATTTTAATAGCTCATCTAAAGCACGTTTACTCATCAGTCGGAAATCTGCATG
Organism: Bacillus sp. MM2020_1; assembly: GCA_011250595.1. Lineage (GTDB taxonomy): Bacteria > Bacillota > Bacilli > Bacillales > Cytobacillaceae > Neobacillus. Next base: position 65,063 of record JAANMP010000018.1, read on the forward strand.
GTTTGGGACAAGCTTAATCCCAATTCTTTCCATCATACGATAAAATCCTAAAGCAGTTGTCCGCTTAAAATACGTATCCGTCTCTCGGCTATCCCTAACACCATAGACAATATCCTGTCCTTCCCAGAACTTTTCAATAAATTGATGGATCACCGTTATGTCATCCTGCAAATCTGCATCGATTGAAATGACACAATCTGAATGGTTAGCGGCTGTCTCTAATCCGGCTAGGAGTGCATTTTGATGTCCAACATTTCTAGCAAGCTTCAATCCTCTTATATTTGGATTTCTTTCATTCTCCACTTCAATTAATTCCCAGGTTCGATCCCTACTGCCATCGTCCACAAAGAGGATCATGCTATCTAATGAAATCAGCGACTCCTCCATTAATTCAAGTAAAACAGAAGATAATTGTGCCGACGTTTCAGCTAATACTTCCTCTTCATTAAAACAAGGGACCACAATCGTTAACACTGGTTTGTTCATATGGAACACTCCTTTACAAAATTATTTGACTTGGTAAAGGTAAATTTTCCAAGCAGAATCTCTTTGCTCAAAGGTTTTTTTGAATACAAGCCCATTTTCATCTGCATTTAAGATAGGGACTGCTGAGAAGATATATTGTCCGCCCATCTTTTTAAGTACATTTGTATTAATTTCTAAATGGTCAAGCTTTACCTTTGAATCTTTTTTGAACTCATATTTTTTCCCTAATTTTGCGACAAAAAGATAACATCTGCCGCCCCAATCATCGAAGTATTCCTTCAATGCAGGACTTTTATCTAATTCTTTCGAAATAATTTTCCGAAACTCTTGTTTATAAGCTAAGGGATAGAAATTATTATAAGTATCAAGTGTATAAAAACCATTGTATTGGGCAATTGCCGGGTGGAGTCCGATACTTACCACCCTGTAGCTACTTTGGGGTTTACCGATATATTTTTCAATTTCATGAAATTGACTTGTCGCATAGAATTGCTTTACAGAGGGCTTTCCGGCTACTCTGTAAACAATTTCATCATTGGCTGCAAACAAGACTAAAATTTGAAGAATGAGACATATTTTAACAAATTTCCGCCAGTTCTTTCCTAACCTCCAAAGTAAATAAGAACCAACTGCAAACATGAGATAAATGATTAACGGTCTTAGGAAATGGAATCTTGCAAAGTTGAATGTATTTAGGAGAGAAACACTCTCCTTTAGTGGCTCCCAGCCTTTATAAAACCAAAAAGCATACCAAACTGATAAAACGATATTAAATATGAAAAGATAAAGATAGCGATTTTCTAACCAGTCTCTCTTTTTATTTTTCAACATCCATAAAACTAGGAAAGAAAGAGGGACAATTACTAAGGTGTGAAGTGTTATTACATGTGTATGTCCCAAAAAATAGTTTTTAAAAACTAACCGGATGGTGTGCCAAAAGCTAAGTTTTGAACTAACAAATTCATTTCTGCTGGTTGGTGCATCTGGAAATACTAACGAGTAAACTAGACGATACTCAATCAGTAAATAAATAACTGTCATTAGTGCGATACTGAAAAAGAAGCACCAATTGCTTTTTCTTTTCACAAGAAAATCTCTTAGCCACAATATCCCCATGAAACATAAAAAAAAGAAAAATCCTAACACAAAACTCGAATAGAAAGGTAACAATATAAGAGTGAGCCACTCTTTCCAGGTATGACTACCCTCTCTTATATTCAAAAAAGCCCATAAGGCGAGTGGCATTCCCAGCGTACTTAGCATACCTGACGGCCAAAAAGGGGTCAGGGCAAAAGCCACCGATACCCATACACGGATAAGGTACGCTTCATCATCCCTTACAAAATGTTTCTTTAGGAGAATATACATACCTAGAAAGGCAAACACTCTTGTAATTGCTTGACTTACAGAATACGCGAGCATGGATGGAAACAAGTTATGTAACCACTCGATCCCGCTGAACTCAGTTCCAAAAGCATTTCGCGGCAGACCATTAATTATTTGTGGGAGTGTACTGTTAATTCCGCCAAATAATTGCCCGCTATTTTTCAATACTTTGTACCAGGCAATGTTTGAATCTAAATTATCATGAACCCTTATATGGGCGTTTTCCCCTAAAATAAATAAGGGCGAAACGTATACGATCAATAGAAGTGTTGCAAAGTATAAATTCTTTTTCTCTTGATTAGTGTTTTTCCAAAAATTAAACATTTTTTCACCGCATTATATAAATTTCTTCGTAAACTACTTTCATCATTTATCTATTTTTCTAGACAACTATTTATAAACACATTGTGGATTTCTCTTTGATTACTCCTTTACTCTATATTTTTCTAAAAATGAAAATCACTTTCCAAAACACTTTCAATTTATTGAGTACAGGTAAAGTATAGTGTGACAACCTAAAAATCGTATGAATGAAATATTAAAAATTAGTTAAAAAATCCAGTTTGGTAATCTTTTTATGAAAGTGTTCATTTTCGAGGAAAATTCTCAAGTAGAGCCTGTGGAAAAGAAGTGGATTTCACATTGTTTAAGAATTCCGATATGAATTTTATATAATTGCCTTAACCATTGTTTCAACAGCAAAAAAAAATCGTGAATTCTAATAAGAATTCACGATAACGCGTACTTAATGCCGGCAAGCTTAATATTATTTTTATCGTGTGACCCACAAGGTGTAACAACATAAGTCATTTCACAGCTTGGACAGTTCATAATAACTGTTTCTAATGTAAAGGTCTCTCCGCATTCACAACGAATCTCGTGTGCAACTGTTGGAGCAAAATGATCTTTCCCTTTACTTTTCACATGATCAACCAGTTCTTTCCCATCTTTTAAATCCGGATTACAACCGCAGCCCATTAAATACCCCTCCAGAAATATCATCAACTAAATAAAGAATAGCATAAAAGCATATTCATCTATTTCTCTAAAAGTAAACATATTATGAACGAAATTGTTATAACCCCTTCATTTACCGTTGATGCTTATTATTTCATTACTCAGCTGCTTATAAAAAGAAAAGACGATGCTTCTCCAATAGAAGCATCGCATCCCAGACATTACCTATCATCCATCGTAACGTTCTCTTTTTCTCTCTTCTTCTTCAAACATTTCGTCATTGTCCTTGATTGGATTGCGCTTGAGCTCTTCCTGTGCTTCGTTTGACTGATGATTGCTGTTCAATTCCTCTGAGAATTCAGTCAAAAAACTTGGTTGATTTTTCATCAAAGGGTTCCCTTTTCTTGTCGTATTCTGCACTTTGGTCCTCGAGGTTAATCTCATCACATAATAAATCAACGAAAATACCACTACCATTACAATCCCTGCTACCAGCCCTACACCCTGCCCGGGAATAAACGGCATACACATTAGGATAATAATCATGCTGATTAACGCAGTCCAAGAAGTGTACGGATACCCGCGCATTTGACAAACACCCTCTGGAGGACAGCCGTTTCTTTTGCGGAAACGGATATGACTCGCCATAATCACGGCATATGTGAAAATCAGAGCGAAACCGCTGGTCGTGATAAGCACTAAATACACTCTAGGAAACAAGAGGCCAAAGCCGAGTCCAAGAAGCATCGCAAATCCAGAAAAAAGAATGCCGCGATATGGTACATCCGTTTTATCTCTTAGCACATTTGGCGCATGTCCCTCGTCACTAAGCGATCTGATCATTCTCCCAAGCCCAAATATACAAGCCAGCATGGCGGACAGGATTGCAGAGATTAACACGATATTTATCGCTTTCCCTGCCCAGCCAATCCCCCATCTTTCCAAGGAAGCCACCATGGGACTTACGTTTTCGTTAAGAGTTGCTGTAGGAATCAGTGGTAAAAGAACGGCAGCATAAAGGATGTATAAACCAACAAGTGAAAACACGGTATATCGAATCGCTTTAGGAATCGTATCCCGTGGATTCTCAGCTTCAGTGGCCGCAAGTCCGATTATTTCAAAACCTGCATAGGCAAAAATCACCAGCAGCATACTTCCTGCAATTCCCTTGATCCCACCCGGCATGATCGGCTCAGTTTTTAACTCACCCGCACCAATGGGCGGATTTCCCGGGAGCACGCCAATAATTAATACAATAGCAGTGATGATGAAAAAGATAATTGCGAATATTTTTATTGCAGATAAGCCGCTTGCCAGCTTGCCAATTTTATCAGCGCCTAATAGGTTAAGGAGTGTAACACCGATAATAATCGCACTTCCCAATAACCCAATGGATACATTCGGAAACCACTCACGGATTAGAATGGAGATAGCTGTCGCTTCACTTGACATGGACAAAACGGTTCCTGTCCAATAAAGCCAACCCACAACAAATCCCGTTCCCTCACCAAGTTCTCGAGCAGCAAAAGTACTAAAGGATCCTGTGGTTGGATTGCCAACGGTCATTTCAGATAAGGCATAAAGAATTAAATATACCAATCCACCTGCTAAAATGTAGGATATTAAAATTGATGGCCCTGCTGCATGTATTGCGACGGATGAACCTAGAAAAAAGGACCCTCCAATTACACTACCTAAGGCCATCATGGTTAGTTGCCAAGCGGAAAGCCCTTTGCGTATTTTCTCCATTTATTTTGTTCTCCCATATCAGTTATTTTGTAAAATGACATTAATCGTATTATTTACTCGTCACTTCAAAATGATTCTGACAAGAACACAAGTACTCACCTACATTGGATGATATTATTTTTTAAAAACACTAAAGCATGCTATTCTGTACTAAACTATTCAGTAATATTGGATGATCAGAAAATCAGGGGGAGTATTATTGAAGATCTATACGAATTTAGATAATATCAAAAGCTACAAAACGTTTAAGGATATGAGGAAATGGCAGAAGGAACGCAGAAAGAAAGTGAAAGATTTATCTGTAAACATTGAACAGTGTCCTTCTAAAAAGGTCCGAGAACTAAATGAAAACAAAAGTAAGACTTCCTATACATGGGTTGGTCATTCCACCTTTTTCATTCAAATGAAAGGGATCAATATCCTAACTGACCCTGTTTGGGCCAAGCGGATGGGACTAGAAAAAAGGTTAACGGAGCCGGGCCTCTCGTTAGCAGAATTGCCCAAGATTGATGTAGTTGTGATTTCGCACGGCCATTACGATCACTTGGATTTTCCAACTCTTAAAAAATTACCAGGGAATCCGCAATTCTTTGTTCCCGCTGGTATGAAGTCCCTTTTTAACAAAAAAGGCTATCAAAAGGTAATTGAAATGAATTGGTGGGAAAGTGCTGAACACGGGGGAATTAGCTTTCACTTTGTCCCTGCTCAGCATTGGACAAGAAGGTCGCTGAAGGATATAAATACCTCACATTGGGGTGGCTGGATTTTTCAAAACTCTGAAGAAACATTGTATTTTGTCGGGGATACCGGCTATTTTAGCGGCTTTAAACAAATTGCCGAACGTTTCACGATTGATACGGTGTTTATGCCCATTGGTGCCTTTGAGCCAGAATGGTTTATGGCACCGGCCCATATTTCACCGGAAGACAGTGTGAAAGCCTTCAGTGAATTAAAAGCAAGATATTTTGTTCCGATGCATTATGGCACCTACCGATTAGCTGATGATACAGGACCGGAAGCGTTGGAACGATTAATCCATGAATGGGAAAAGAAGCAACTTCCTAAGGAACAATTAAAAGTGCTGCTACTGGGAGAAACAGTATTTTAGTCCCCCGAAATCCTTTCAAAATTTACCTGTTCTTTCCCTCGAATACATTCTCTTAAAAAGGTGACGATAAGTTTGTAAGACTTTTTAAGGGAGTGATTATATTGGTGAAAAAAAGCTGGATGACCTTTGTAATAGCAACAAGCCTTTTTGGATTAACCGGCTGTACAGGTAATAAAAACAATGTGGCCACTGATAATAATGCAGGCAATATGGGTGTCAACAATGTTAGAAACAATGCCTTAAATGATGTGAATGTCAGGAATGTTTCTAACCAAAATTTACGTGTTTCTGCTCGTGCCATTCGGAACGTGGAAAACTTAAAAGAGGTCGATCGAGCAAATGTCATCATTCGAAATAATGATGCCTATGTGGCCGTCCGATTAGAGGGTACTCAAAATGGGACTCGCGCCGGTGGCAGTACAACGGGTACGGGTCCAAATATGCATGCCACATACGGGAATGGCTATAATTCCGGCACCACAGGGGCCAATGGCTCTACTAACCTGAATGCCAATACGGGTAATCGCTACAACGCTAATATTACTGGAACCACTGGAACAAGTTTGAATGGAAGTGTTAAACGTGCAAATGATCTTAATGGACGCGGCACCACTTCACTGGACCGAAAAATCAAAAATCAAGTTCGTGCTGCTGATCGCAGTATTGACAATGTATATATTTCCTACGATACCAATACGTTCGGTCAAATGACTAACTATACCAATGATATTCGTACTGGAACAAACCGAGATGGTCTATGGAACGATTTTACGAATTCTGTTAATAGGATGTTTAGATAAGAAAGCAGCTGCCGGATAATTTTCCGGCAGCCTTTTTAGATACAGACCTCTTCTCTCTTCACTCTAATAGTCTGGAAATCACTACCTACTTATTTCGCGCCTTGAATATTTTTGTTATAATAAAATATTCAAGGAGTGGATAATATGAAATTAGTTAAATATCTGTCCGTTTTCGTATTGCTCATTGGCCTTGGTATTTCTGCATGGTTTTTTTATCCACAGTACCAAATACACCAGATGAAAAAACACGCGGTTGCAGTGAGCAAGAGCGATGACCAAATCTCTTATCTCAAATATTATCGCACAGCTAAAACATCACCGATACACCATTTGGCGCTCGGCGATTCAATCATACGTGGTGTAGGTGCAGGGAAGAATGAAAATTTTATCAGTTTGTTTTCTAGTAAATTAGCAGAACAAACCGATAAAAGGATAGAATTTCAAAATCAAGGAATTAACGGGATAACGAGTGGTGAACTAAATAACATGGTTCAGGATGGTCGATTTGATAAATTGATCAAGGATGCCGACATAGTCACAATTAATGTGGGCGGCAATGACATCCTTCGAATGGCAAACGGACAAAACTTTCGTACAGTATTTCAATGTTATGACCAATTACAAACCACGTTCTCGAACAATTTGTCAGACATTACGACGAAAATTACTTCGCTAAATCCCAAAGCTACGATTGTATTCTTAGAATTGTACAATCCATTACCATCTGATGAACAGATGTATTCATTGGCGGATAAATTGCTGCCGAAATGGAATCTTAATATCTATGAAGTTGCTAATAAAGTCCCGGGGTCGATTGTCATCGAAACGACCAAGGTTATTAACGGGGATCATCTGCAGAACCTTTCACCTGATGGCGTCCATCCTAATTTGGCTGGTTATACCGCCATCTCCGAGCAAATGATGTATCAATTTAAACATCAATTAAGAAAAAGTTCGGTATAAATTGAAGAAAAAAACACCCGTCCACGATTCAATAATTGCTAATTGAATGTGGACGGGTGTTTTTTGTATCAAGAATACTACTCATATAAACTTAGTGATGACGCTTTCTTTCATAGGTCAATTATATATAGTTCTGTTTTACTGATTTGAGAGGCAACTCATGTTTATTGCGTCGTCTTTTTAGCCTTTTCGCCTTTTCCTTTTCATAAAAATGGTAGACAATAAAGTAAGAGCATATGCCTAGAATCATCCCGAAAATGGTCATTCCTATTAAAGTATGGAACCCTCCATGGAGAACACTGACTAAACTATGAAAATCACCGTGAATTAACTTTTGAAAAGAAAATGATGATTTGTTCCCGTGCCCTAAATGGACTTTCATTGGAAAGATCAATTTCCCAAGTGTTTTAGCAAACGGTAATAAAATAACTGGAAGCAAGGTTAATTTTCCGATGACATTCCCAATAATCGATGCAGGTAATGAACCTTTCGCTAATCGGACAATCGGAACAAATAATATATAAATAAGTGAACCAGTTGAAAGAACCAACATTTCCAACCCTAGTCCAAGCGCAAATCCTAATGATACTTTTCTTGCTCCACCAGGAGACCGAAGAAGTTTAGTAATATTAAACTTAAAAGCACGTCCAAATCGTTGAAAAAAATTATACTTTTTTGGTTTTATGCTCATACAGGTGTCTCCTTACTACAATTTATAAGTTTATTATACTATTTATAAGCCGAAACTACTATTCTAAAGAGTGAAAAAAATTTCCCAATATAATTGTAAGGCTGACCTTCGCCAGTATCTCTAAAGTCCATTATTTATTTTTATATAGTATAATAAGAAAATTATATCAAACAGGAGTAGAGATCATTGGAAAAACAAACAAGCAAGTACCGATGGGTCGTTTTTGTGTCAGTATTATTTACTTACTTATTAATTGTAAGTCAAAGAACCGCACCGGGATTAATATCCGATCAATTGATGAAGGATTTCAACATTTCAGCCGCTACGATTGGATTACTGACAAGTATTCAATTTTTTGCTTATGCTGGATTACAGATTCCCATTGGGATTTTTTCGGATCGGTATGGTCCTAATTTATTTCTAGTCATCGGGGCACTTCTTAATGGGGTAGGAACGTTAGTGTATAGTTTAGCCTCGAATGAAGTGGTATTTCTTTTCGCAAGATTATTGGTAGGTATCGGTGATGCGGCTATTTGGGTAAATTTAGTACTTATCTTAAGTCAATGGTTTAAAGTGAGAGAATTTATCGGATTGCTCGGTATTGCCGGGATGGCCGGCAGTTTAGGATTTTTGCTCGCGACTGTCCCTTTTTCCGCATGGATTACTGTATCAGGCTGGAGAGCTCCCTTTTTTACAACAGGAGTTATGTTAATTCTTTCTGGTATCCTCCTTTATTTTGTGCTTGTAAAAAAACCTAAATCTTATGTTTGGAACCAAACACCCTCGAAAAAGCAAAAAAAGCCTCGTGAAAAAACGGTGGTTATGTTGCGTCGTATTTTTTCCAGCCGTCAAGCTTGGGCAGCCTTCTTTTGCCACTTTGGAACGGTCGGTACCTATGTAGGCTTTATTGGTTCATGGGCGGTCCCGTATGGGATGCATGTGTATGGATTATCTCGATCAGATTCGAGTCAGCTTATTATGGTCGGCCTTATGGGGGCAATGATCGGTGCTCCATTAACCAGCTGGATCTCGAGCCGTATCGACTCCATCAAGCGTCCGTATCTTGTTGTTCACAGCATCGTGTTTTTAAGCTGGGCTTCCTTCCTAATAATGAATGGAAAGCCGCCAATCTATTTACTCATGGTTATTTTCTTTATAACCGGTTATGGTAATGGGGCGAGTGCCTTAACCTTTGCCATTGTTAGAAAATCCTTTGATATCAAAGAGGTCGGAGTTGTTTCCGGCTTTGCGAATATGGGCGGTTTTTTAAGTGCCGTCCTTTTGCCAAGCATTTTTGGGAAAGTGTTAGACCACTTCCATTCCTCAGCAAGTAGTGTTGGTTATCATTATGGTTTTATCATTCCGGTCCTTTTCTCCTTACTCGGGTTATTAGGCGGGACGATTATTGTCGAGAAACGTAAGAAAGCTGTGCAAGAACAGGCAATATAAGATAAAAAACTAGGAGACTCAGGTAGAGCCTCCTAGTTTTTTATGTTTTTATTCGATTTTGTAATCCATTACCCATTTGGTGTTTGGCAAATAGTTAATTAAGAATCGTCTCCCATTCATATTCTTATCGATGGGGTAGTGTGGATTGGGCACAATGCTCAGGCGTATATTGTTGATTATGACGGTTATCGGCCCTCCAATTTCATCTTTTGCAGGCTGCTCATAAACAATTTTTGAAGGAATCCCTTCTAATTTTGTGTAATTTTTTTTTATGTAATCGGGTGAGTCTGCCCAAAATCTTGAGGCACTAAATAATGCCAGAGCTCCAAGCCCTAGAATACCCAAGCGAGATACCCATGTGACGGATGATCCGATATATGGTAATTCTTGTACGCTGTTGAATCCCTTCCAGTCGTTTTTTACTTTTAAACTCAACAATATAAACGATAAACCAGCACCAGTTAGCCCAATTGTGCAGAATGGAAAGTTATTTGTATAAATGCCAAGTGGAACTAATAATAAGAAGGTAATACCAAGTCCTAATATAAATGGTGCTTTCATATATTACTCTCCTTTTCAGATATACTTTCCTTTATATTATGTGTAATTCATTCCAAAATTAGTTCACTCGAAAGCTCTATTTTAGATAAAATTTCCACCCTATGTTAAAATAATCAAATAAAAATACATAAGAATCGTGTTCACTTGCATAACTGAAATTAAAATTATTTAGATAGAAGGGTTCGGCTTGATCAAATTTGCTGCTGACGACAAACGAATTCAATTTTGTCTCACATTATTAACCGCCTTTATCGGCGGTATTATCTTCTCTAGTATACATTCACCGATTCCCTGGCTGCTTGGACCTATGACCGCGGTGTTAATTGGCTCCAGGTTTCGAAAAGTTCAGTTTTACTGGCCCCGCACCATTCGGGATACAGGTTTAGTTATCGTCGGATATTCAATCGGCTTATCGTTCACGAAAGAAGCACTCTTGCAAATCATTGCGAAACTGCCGTCGATGCTGCTGATGACCGTGTTACTCATTTGTTTTTGTGCTGGAATTGCCTTTGTTGTTTCCAAGCTTACGGGTGTCGATTATCCAACGGTACTGATTGGCAGTATTCCCGGCGGGCTTTCACAAATGATTATTTTCGCCGAAGAATTAAAGGGCATTAACATTACTACGGTAACTTTTCTTCAAGTTGCCAGATTGATAATGATCATTTTCTTCGTTCCCTTTCTTATTTTCGGACCGCTTTTTAAAAATACTGGCCATTCAGCTGCGGACATGGTAAATAAAGGCGTCGGGGCCGCCTCTGGGCCACTTTTTCCAAGCATCATTTGGTTTGCTGTTATTTGTATTGTTTGTGCATTTGTGGCTAGGAAACTTAAATTTCCGACGCCTTATTTGTTAGGTCCGATTTTAGCAACAGCAATCATTAACTTATCTGGAATGGAAGGTCCCCCCTTACCCCCATCCATTATAGATGCATCCCAATTTATGATCGGCGGGTACATTGGGTTATTATTGAAACCAGAGAAACTGGAACATAAGACTAAAATTATTTCACTTGCGCTCATTAGTGGAATGGTGATGATTTTTATTTCCATCGGGCTCAGTTTACTGCTCGTTTCTTACTATCCTCTTACGCATTCGACCAGTTTTTTGGCCTTGGCTCCCGGAGGAATGGATCAAATGGGGATTCTCGCTCATGTGGTCCATGCTGATTTATCGATGGTGACTGGCTATCAGCTTTTTCGACTCTTTTTCATTTACTTTGCCGTTCCACCTATTCTACGCTTGATCTTTAAAGTTGGGATGAGAAGGACAGCGAAGACTCCATAGGTTCCATATTTCAAATATTTGCATGTAATTGATGGAAAGTAGTTAAACTATGAGAAAAACGGAGAATTATAATGAACGAGAAAATAGCAATCATAACTGATATTCATGGTAACTACTCTGCCTTAAAAGCTGTTTTAGACGATATTGATGGGGATCAAGAAATAAAGCATACCTTTTGTTTAGGGGATTTGGTCGGGATTGGCTATGAAACGAACGAGGTTCTTCAGTTACTAAGTTCACGTGCTGATATTTCCTTTGTGATGGGAAACCACGATGAAGCTATTTTGGATATTATTGCGGGTAAAGAGCCTTATAGCAGGGGTAGTGAAAAGATACATCATCAATGGATTGCATCCCATCTTGACTGGAAATTTATTCCCTTCTTGAAAGAGATTCCTGTCACTTTAGAATCGGTATACAATAGTAAAAAGCTGTATTTTGTTCATTACCATCTAAGTGAACAAAATGATTTTATCCCACTAGATAAAGAACCATCTGATAAGAAGCTTGATGAGCATTACCGAACATCCGCTGCTGACATCGTTTGTTTTGGCCACCATCATGTAATTCACCACTTTAAGTCTAAGGAGCGACTCTATCTCAACCCGAGTTCTTTAGGTTGCAATTATAAGCCCTTGGCACCCTACGCAGTTGTGATGATCGGTGAACAAGGAGATATTTCTGTTTCATTTAAAGAAGTGCCCTATGACAATAAAGAGTTCTTGTTAGGTTTTAAAAGTCAGAATGTCCCTGACGCTGATTATATTTTAAAGATTTTTTATGGGGACCAACATTTGAAGTATAAGTAGGTAAGGAAGACTTCTCTTTATAAACGAGGTCCAAACTCTTCATGAACAGTGTAAAATGTCCATCGGTCACGTTCCGATGGACAAAACGATGTAGTCATTTCCTAAACTTCAATATGCTTAATAACTTTCGCAGGATTTCCACCCACGACTACATTATCTGGTATATCTTTTGTTACGACAGCCCCAGAAGCGACAACGACATTGTTCCCAATATTAACTCCGGGGTTAATCACTGCTCGCCCGCCAAGCCAGACATTATGACCGATATTTACCGGGATTCCATATTCCGCACCTGATACTCTTTCCGTTGGATTTATAGGATGTGTTGCAGTATAGATATGTACTCCAGGTGCAATAAAACAGTTATCACCGATGCGAATTTCGCAAACATCCAAAAACACACAATCATAATTCGCATAGAAATTTTCGCCAAGATGGATGTTATACCCATAATCACATCGAAATGTTGGTTCTATGTAGAGACTTTTTCCAGTTGCCCCAAACAGTTCTTTTAAAAGTTCGGTCCTTTTGTTTACATCGGTTTCAAGTGTTTGATTGAATAACCTGGTTAACCCCTGCGCGTTCAATCTTTCTTTTACCAATACTGGGTCTGCAGCATTATAAAGTTCGCCATTTACCATTTTCTCTTTTTCAGTTTTCATCTATCAGAATCTCCTTATTTATATAAAATAAATGTTTCTTAAAAACATTATACCATTTTTTATAATGCTTGAAATTCGATATAGGTACAAAGCCTTAAGGAAGATAGATGGATTTACTTTCCTCAAGCATCTCGTAAAATACATAGAAGGAGGTTGTGAAAAATGTTCAAACGAGTAATCATCCTTTTGGTGCTCTCATCAGTTTTAATTGCGTTAGTATTAGTTAAAGATCATGCTTCCGCTCCTGTTAACCATACAATAACTAAAAGCAATGGTTCCACTAATTACACAACGGTAGAATACAAGATTAGCAAAATAAAAGGAAATCAATATTATGGAAAAAGTGAGGACGGGACAGATATTATTTTTTCATCAAAGAACATCCTTTCTGGTGACAAAATCAGGGTTCATGATGTGGTCATCTGCTATTTTGAAAAAGATAATTTAGGTAAAGGCTTAGTGAAAGTTGAAAAGAAATAATATTTAACAGAGAGGAAAAAAAGTTTTGAAGGAATTTACTATTTGCTATACGTTTGATAACGATATAATAACCGAAAAAATGATTAAAGATTTAGATGTAAAGAAAGAAGATGTTGAACAGGAAGTAGTTGAAATGATGGATCATAACAAATACTTTATTGTAAAAAATGACCAAGGGAATTATATCATCAATTCATATCTAGTTCGTTTTGTACAGATAATAAATGAAAGAATATTAGTTAAGTAAGATAGGAGAATTAGTTTCAATAACTCCCCTCCTTTTTTACTTTTCTTCTTCCTTCTCACAAAAAAAGTAAAGCCACCAATGATGGCGGCTTTCCATACAACTATTCGATTTGCGGGCCCTTCATTATTACTTTATTATAAGCTAATTTAAAACCGCTTCTTTCCATATTCCTGGCCGATGTGTTATTCGGTTTAGTCGTCACAGTCAAATATGTACAACCCTTAGACTTGGCATAATTTATTCTTTCTTCAATGAGCAGGTTTTGATAGCCTCTCCCTCTATTATTCTTTTTCAAAAATTTTTTTATTAGTCATTTGGTCTAAATCTAACTCATATATTTTATATGAGCATTTTTTATGTATCACATCCCCTAAGAAATAGGTGAGACCAAAATGTTTGCTGTTCATTTTATTGAAAAAGATAACGTTTTATTAACTCAACTGTTAAATAAACTGCCAACCGAAGGTGAAGAGTTAAAAATTAAAGGCCGTAAAGCGAAGGTATCAAGTGTTAAGAAAGTTGATGAACTAAATGTTCATGTGCTTGTCACCATAGAGGTCGTTACTAAAAGTAAGTTTGTTGTCGATAATTCAAAAAAGAAAAAGCGGTAGAAATTGCTTATCCCTTATTTAAGGGATTTTTTTATGCTTGATTCCAGCCTAAATACTGTTGAAATATGTCCATCAAAACATCTTATGCATAAGCTATATAGAATTAATTATAAAGTAGGTGAAATGAATGACTCATGGACATGGTCAGCAACCCTCTTTTATGCCTTGGGAACAGTGGCACCAGCACAATCCTCAGGGTAACTGGCAACAATGGCACCAACAGCATCCTTATATGCCTTGGCAGCAGTGGCATCAGCACTATCCGCATGGTTCTCACCATCAGTGGCAACAACAATTTCCTTGGGTACCTTGGCAACAGTGGCATCACCAACATCCACATGGTACACATCAGCAATGGCAGCAAATGTATCCACATAGACAGGACTAATCTTATCTGGGATCACAATGGCGAGGTGAATTATTCACCTCTTTTTTAATGGAAAAATTTAATA
>JAANMP010000190.1 GCA_011250595.1 Bacillus sp. MM2020_1
TACATACATTTCTTTTCGGGTTAAGAGATAATAAGAGATACGTAACATTGCGTGAGCGACTACAATACCAGCTCGTTTCTTACCCTTTCGGGATGCTGTACGTCTATACAGTGCTCCGAGATAGTTTTTGGATCCTCTTACTGAATGAGCTGCTTCGGTTAACGCCGATCTTAAATACTTATTTCCTTTTTTAGTTTTGGACGATTTTCTTTTTCCAGCACTTTCATTTTGCCCAGGAACTAATCCTGCCCAAGAACACATATGAGCTGCAGTGGGGAATTGTTTCTTCACATCAGTCCCAATTTCAGATAGAATTTGCTCAGCCATTCTGGTAGCTATACCAGGAATCGAATCCAATCGTGATACATCTTCTTGATGAGAGCTGACTCTGTCCGCAACTTCCTTATCAAGCATCTCGATTTGTTCAGTAAGAAAATCAATATGACCTAAAATGGTTTTTAACATGAGGCGTTGATGTGAATTGATATACCCTTTTAGGGCAAGTTCCAGTTCTTCTTTTTTCTTCTTCATGGTGCGGCGAGCGAAGTTTGCTAGTT
>JAANMP010000191.1 GCA_011250595.1 Bacillus sp. MM2020_1
CCGGATCAAAGCTTACTTACAGCTCCCCGAAGCATATCGGTGTTAGTCCCGTCCTTCATCGGCTCCTAGTGCCAAGGCATTCACCGTGCGCCCTTTCTAACTTAACCTAAAAGGTTTATAACTCTTAATGAAATAAGAGAGAAAAACTAAAATGGCGATTACTCGGTTCTTACATTGACTTCTTCATTACGATTATCTAGTTTTCAAAGAACGATGTTTTGAGAGAAATTGTACTCTCAAAACTAAACAAACAAAATACGTGCTAAAAACAAACTGTTTTGTCTGGCTCACAGGTCCAGCTTTATCCTTAGAAAGGAGGTGATCCAGCCGCACCTTCCGATACGGCTACCTTGTTACGACTTCACCCCAATCATCTGTCCCACCTTAGGCGGCTGGCTCCTTACGGTTACCCCACCGACTTCGGGTGTTACAAACTCTCGTGGTGTGACGGGCGGTGTGTACAAGGCCCGGGAACGTATTCACCGCGGCATGCTGATCCGCGATTACTAGCGATTCCGGCTTCATGCAGG
>JAANMP010000192.1 GCA_011250595.1 Bacillus sp. MM2020_1
GCATGTCGTAATAGAGAGTTTCCATGAGAGAATCCACTTAGATCTCCTGACTCACCTAGTATCCCAGCTAATGAAATTTCACTTATTCCTTTAATCATAAGTAGTTTTTTTGCAAATGGTATTTTGTAGAGAACTTCTTTAACTTGTTGTTCAACTCTTTCGAGTTGTTTTACAGCGAGGTCATATTCCTCTAATAATTGTTCTAAATGGAATTTATAAGCATCAAGAGCTTGTCCGGTCCCAATAGAGGATTTTGCTAGATTGATTAGTAATTGAGCCTTCTTAGGTCCTGGTTGTCGTTTCATTAATGACTTCCATCCCCTCTGGACATCTATTGACTCCATTGAAGATATTTCAGCTGGAGTTGGAAACAAACGAAGGGTTGCGATTGCACCTTTGCACGAAACATCGTTAAACACTTGTCGCAACTCTGGAAAGACAATATCTACCCATCGATTTATTTGATTAACAGACATTACGAGACGTTTTACAATCACGTCACGATTAGACATTAGAACTC
>JAANMP010000193.1 GCA_011250595.1 Bacillus sp. MM2020_1
TGACTACGAATCAAAAGGTCGGGAGTTCGAATCTCTCAGGGCGCACTTAACGGGAAGTAGCTCAGCTTGGTAGAGCACTTGGTTTGGGACCAAGGGGTCGCAGGTTCGAATCCTGTCTTCCCGACCATTCCTTATAATCCGGGGTCTTAGCTCAGCTGGGAGAGCGCCTGCTTTGCACGCAGGAGGTCAGGGGTTCGATCCCCCTAGACTCCACCAAAAATTATTTATTTTAATATTGACACAGTAATAACATTCTGTTAGTATTAAAAAGTCGCAGTTGCGGCAAAGAAATTGTTCTTTGAAAACTAAACAAACAAGATCGTGCAAACAAACAATAAATTATTAGTTTCATTTATGAAACTAAGCCAACGTAACAAAATGAGCTAATCAACTTTCTTGGAGAGTTTGATCCTGGCTCAGGACGAACGCTGGCGGCGTGCCTAATACATGCAAGTCGAGCGAATCACTTCGGTGGTTAGCGGCGGACGGGTGAGTAACACGTG
>JAANMP010000194.1 GCA_011250595.1 Bacillus sp. MM2020_1
TTGTCATTAGTAATGAATAATGTGGTAAGAAAATGCTAAATATCACTTTAGGGGTATTTTAAATAGATATTGTGAATTTACTATGAATTATCGCATATAACTAACTCAAAATGGATTTTCGGTACTATAATCATAGTAGAAATATACAACAATTGAAGGGGATGTAAATCCATGTTTTCTAATATCGGTGTACCCGGATTAATTTTAATCTTAACATTAGCTTTGATTATTTTTGGACCTAAGAAACTTCCGGAAATTGGTCGTGCTTTCGGACAAACATTAAAGGAATTTAAAAAATCTACACGTGAACTCACTGATGATGTTATGAAGGATATTGACGAAGAAAAGAAAAACTTGACTAAATAAGGTGTGAGATTTTGTGTCTTACACCTTTTTCTTCTCTAATTTAACCTATAAGAACATGTAAAAACATATTCATAATAATAACATGGCACAAATAAATTATAGTTATATTTAT
>JAANMP010000195.1 GCA_011250595.1 Bacillus sp. MM2020_1
GAGTTCTAATGTCTAATCGTGACGTGATTGTAAAACGTCTCGTAATGTCTGTTAATCAAATAAATCGATGGGTAGATATTGTCTTTCCAGAGTTGCGACAAGTGTTTAACGATGTTTCGTGCAAAGGGGCCATCGCAACCCTTCGTTTGTTTCCAACTCCAGATGAAATATCTTCAATGGAGCCACTAGATGTCATGAGGGGATGGAAGTCTTTAATGAAACGACAACCAGGACCTAAGAAGGCTCAATTACTAATCAATCTAGCAAAATCTTCTATTGGAACGGGACAAGCACTGGATGCTTATAAATTCCATCTAGAACAATTATTAGAAGAATATGACCTCGCTTTAAAACAACTCGAAAGAGTTGAACAACAAGTAAAAGAAGTTCTCAACAAAATACCATTTGCAAAAAAACTACTTATGATTAAAGGAATAAGTGAAATTTCATTAGCTGGGATACTAGGTGAGTCAGG
>JAANMP010000196.1 GCA_011250595.1 Bacillus sp. MM2020_1
TAATTTATCAATGAAGACTGTTATATAGGATTCTAATAATGTACTGTTATTTGTTGAAACATTTCCTAAATTATTTATTTTATAAGGAACATCATTAGCAATTGATAACATGTATAATAAGTTACTTCTTAAATCTTTTTCTAAATTAATGTTATCTATTTTGGGGAGTATTTCAATTTGTAGACCTGAAACACTTATTAGCCCTACCCATTGCTGGGGGGTAATTTTATTTCTCCCCCATCGAAAGATGCTTTCTCCCCCAAGATTTTCTACCTTTTCAATTTCAGCCGCTTGCCTTTTAGAAATAATCTTATCTTGCTCACTAAAATTATCCCCTATATAAATTGGTTCATATTCTTTTACTTTTATTACAGGAATCATCTTATTCTTCCTGCTTTTGATATATTGTTTTAATCATATTAAAAGTTAACTCCTCATCAACACCAAATAAAGGATTTACGGTATATATAACAC
>JAANMP010000197.1 GCA_011250595.1 Bacillus sp. MM2020_1
TTTCTGGTTGTCTTAAGTTTGCCTGGCAACGTCCTACTCTCACAGGGACGCGTGTCCCAACTACCATCGGCGCTGAGAAGCTTAACTTCCGTGTTCGGTATGGGAACGGGTGTGACCTTCTCGCCATTGCTGCCAGACTATTTTTTTGAGGTATCATTCCCTCAAAACTAGATAATGCAGAAGAAGTTGTAAAAACGAGTATGCCTTATAAAATTGTCCAGCTGCGGCTCCTAACTTCTCAGCCGTTTCGATCCGTCCCTTCAAATCCAAAACCAGGATTTGTAGTGCCGGCTCTCCAACGTCTGTCGAAGTTGAACAGTCGCCTCCGCTTTTCGTTTTGGTTAAGTCCTCGAACGATTAGTATCAGTCAGCTCCACATGTTACCACGCTTCCACCTCTGACCTATCAACCTGATCATCTTTCAGGGTTCTTACTAGCTTGCGCTATGGGAAATCTCATCTT
>JAANMP010000198.1 GCA_011250595.1 Bacillus sp. MM2020_1
GGAATATTCCACAATGAGCGAAAGCTTGATGGAGCGACACAGCGTGTAGGATGAATGCCTTAGGGTTGTAAACTACTGTTATAAGAGAAGAATAGCTAAAAAAGGAAATGTTTTTAGTCTGACGGTATCTTATCAGAAAGCAGTTGCAAACTATGTGCCAGCAGCAGCGGTAATACATAGACTGCAAGCGTTATCCGGAATTATTGGGCGTAAAGCATTCGTAGGTTGTTTATTAAGTTTGGTGTTAAAAACAAAAGCTCAACTTTTGTTTGCATCAAATACTAATAGACTAGAGTTATAAAGAGGTT
The DNA here is from genome assembly GCA_011250595.1 of Bacillus sp. MM2020_1. Lineage (GTDB taxonomy): Bacteria > Bacillota > Bacilli > Bacillales > Cytobacillaceae > Neobacillus. Next base: position 309 of record JAANMP010000198.1, read on the forward strand.
AATGGAACTCCATATGAAGCGGTGGAATGCGTAGATATGTGGAAGAACACCAATGGCGAAGGCAATTAACTGGATATACACTGACACTGAGGGATGAAAGCGTGGGGAGCAAACAG
>JAANMP010000199.1 GCA_011250595.1 Bacillus sp. MM2020_1
AAACGTTCTCTACTAAAACTGTATTTCTATTACAGTTGGTTGACTGGATTAAACAACATAATTGTACCCATGTCGCCATGGAGAGCACGAGTGTTTATTGGAAGCCTATTGTGAATTTACTAGAAGCTGAGGATATTGAGTTCTTAGTGGTGAATGCTCAACATATGAAGGCAGTTCCAGGACGAAAGACAGATGTGAAGGATGCAGAATGGATCGCCAAACTTCTTCGCCATGGACTACTTAAAGCCAGTTATATCCCTGACCGAAATCAACGTGAATTGCGTGAACTCGTTCGATATCGTCGAAGTATTATCGAGGAGCGTGCCAGACAACATAATCGAATCCAAAAAGTGTTAGAAGGCGCGAACATTAAGTTGGGATCTGTGGTTTCAGATGTGTTGGGTGTTTCAGCACGAGATAT
>JAANMP010000019.1 GCA_011250595.1 Bacillus sp. MM2020_1
CTAACGCACCATAGTTCATCGACCTTCCTCTCCCAGCCGTAGAATCAGTATTGACGGTTCCAACCCATTTTCATTCTCTGTGGTGAAGCGCTGATTTTTGCGCTTCATGGATGGCTAACGGGTGCTTTAGTTGAAGAAGCTATCGGAAATGGATAGAAGAAATGGCTCAGTATTGTGAACTGAGCCATTTTATTTAAATTACAAAATCAGATACAAAAAACGGTACAAATTTGCTTACATTTTTGATTGCATTTTCGGATTTTGCGATAGGAAACGGAACCCGTTATCCGATGATCCTTTTATTTTTTATAACAAATCATGATTTAGACATATTTTCGTAAAATCTTTTCCAATGTTGAAAAGAGAACGGATAGATCATCGTGAGTATCTTCAACAGCTGTTTCTTGCTCAGTTTCAATTGTGTCTAAAGTACTGGATAGATCACTTTCAACATCTTCAATAGCAGTTTCTTGCAAAGTTTCCATTGTCTCTAAAGTACTGGATAGATCACTTTCAACATTTTCAACAGCAGTTTCTTGCAAAGTTTCCACTGTTTCTAAAGGAATGGATAGATCACTTTCAATATCCTCAGCCATTGTTTCTTGCGAAGATAATGGATACGCTAGAGCCATTTCAGCATTGTCAGTAGATTTCTTTTGTGAAGTTCTCTTTTTGCTCTTGGTCTTATTGTTTTTATTTTGACTGTTATCGTTTGATTTACCGTCTTTGTTACGTGATTTTTGTTTATCAGATTTTTCCTCTTCAGCTTTTTCAACTATTAATCCATAACTAATACTCCTAATGTGTAATAGAGAAAGGCGAACGATTTCCTGATTATTGATTAAGAAAACAGAATCATTCTCTACTTCTGTGAGAACTCCCTCTAACTTCTCCGGGCCTCCACGATTTATTTTAATCCATTTAAATTTTAAGGAGTTCAGCAATTCTTTGAAATTAGCAGCTTTTATAAATTTGAAGTCTTTGGGGACTTCAATGCTTAATTTCATAGACCCTTTAATATTATCTGAAAAACTTTTAATATGTTTACTATTGTAGTAAACAAGGCCATCATCTTCCGTGAGAAGGACGATAAGATCGTCACTAGCATCCATTAACATCCCGATTTTGGATTCTGGTCCTCCTCTATCAACCTTGATTACTTTCCCTATAAAACATTTCATGATGTCTTTATCCATAAAAATTCTCCCCTTTAAATTAATGAATTATATTTACACTGCATGTATATGTATCTCGGGAGGATGTTGTCCTAATAAAATAGCCTGTTTTAAGCCAAGCTTTAGAGCAAATAGGTGGAAATACTTGCTCAATTTCTCTAAAATAGAAGAGTTTTTGAAAACATAAACAGAAAAAATTCTGCCTGTTTTTGGTGATAATAGTAAATATTGAATTGAAAAAGATTTTGACTCTAAAGACCTTTAAATGTAAAAGGATTATAAATATAGAAAGGAACGTTAGATGAACACAACATTAGAAATGCTGATCCATTTATTTGAACGTGCTGCCTTGCTTTTGATTTGCCTGTTTTTTATGATACGGATCCCGAGATTTAAGGAATCGCTTCAAAAAGACCGCCACTCTGTAACAGAGCGAGTTGTCATCACCCTTGTGTTTTGCTTATTTGCCATTTTTGGAACGTATTCAGGGATTAATGTGGAAGGATCACTTGTAAATGTCAGGATTATTGCAGTCGTTTCCGGCGGGATCTTGTTTGGACCCTGGGTTGGAATTATTACTGGTATTGTTTCAGGTGTCCATCGATATTTAATCGATATTGGTGGTCCCACTTCGATTCCCTGTCTAATTACAAGTATTTTAGCGGGGGTTGTATCGGGTTATATTAACCGAAGAGTTAAGCGGTCCATGCGCTGGATTTATGGAATTGCCGCTGGAATGCTGTCTGAAATGTTGACGATGTTACTGATCCTTGCGATGGCGAATCCATATGAACTAGGGTTGGATATTGTTTCGAAAATCGCCTTGCCGATGATTGTAGGGGAAGTAAACATCGGGCTCATTGTTTTACTGGTGATGAGCGTCGAAGGCGAAAAGGAATTGATTGCAGCGAGACAGGCAAAGATGGCATTGGATATCGCAAATAAGACCCTGCCTTACTTTCGGTCCATAAATTACGATTCCCTGAAGGAAATTTGCCGGATTATCAAAGAGGATATCAAGGCCGATGCGGTTGCGATTACAGATACACAAAATGTGCTCGCCTATGTGGGCTTTGGAGAAGAGCGATATGTCATCGGTCAGGAAATCATCAGTGATTTGACGAAAGAGGTGATTCACAGCGGGAAGTATATTATTCGGAATCAAGTGGCCGACCACCATACACCCCAAATTCACTCCCTGCTCATTGTCCCGTTTGAGGAACATGGAGAAGTGACGGGAACACTTAAAATTTATTACCGTAAAGCCTATAAAATGACCTATTCGCTGCAGACGATGGCGATTGGGCTATCGCAAACCATCTCCACGCTTATGGAGGTTTCTCGGATCGAACAGATTAGATCAGCAGCGAACAAGGCGGAGTTAAAGGCGCTCCAAACGAAGATTAATCCGCATTTTTTATTTAATGCCCTAAATGCGATTGCCTCCACAACACGCAGAAATCCGGATAAGGCGCGTGAGTTGATTATCAATCTTTCTGGGTATATGCGTTACAATTTAGAAGTTAGTGATGAATTGATTGATCTTCATAAAGAATTAGCGCAAGTCCGTGATTATGTGGAAATCGAGAAGGCACGTTTCGGGAGCCGATTAACGGTGGAATACGAGATTGACGATGTACAGGTCAACATTCCGAGTTTGCTCATCCAGCCATTGGTCGAAAATGCCATAATTCATGGAATCTTAAAAATCAAAGGTCCAGGAGTGGTGAAGATTGCCGTTAAGGATCTGGGAAATAAAATAAGAATTAGTGTCAAGGATACGGGAGCGGGAATTAGCGAAGAAGTCATTGAACATTTGTTCCAAGATAATGTACCAGCCAACAAAATAGGCTTGTATAATGTTCACCAACGAGTAAAACTAATCTATGGACATGGATTGGTCATTCATCGTTTGTCACCAGGAACCGAAGTTTTTTTTGATATCGTAAAGGAGAACCTATGAGAGCAATCATTGTGGAAGATGAAGTCCCAGCTCGTGAAGAACTGGAGTATTTAGTTGAGGCCTATAGTGAAATTGAAGTGACCCATTTCTTTGATGATGGTCTAGATGTGTTGAAATTTTTGCAGGAGCATGAAACAGATGTAATTTTCTTAGATATAAATATTCCTTCTCTTAATGGGATGTTGTTAGCGAGTACGATCAGTAAATTTACCAAAAGACCCTATATTGTCTTTACCACGGCTTACAAAGAGCATGCTGCCCAAGCCTTTGAACTGGAAGCCTTTGATTATATATTAAAGCCCTATGACGAGAAGCGGATTGCTGCGATGTTAAGTAGACTGGAATCTGCCTTTAAACGCGATCACCTCGAAACATCGCAACCGGCTAGAAAGCCCAAATCTAGTCTTAATACTCTAAGCCAGCCAAGAGAAATACCAGCGAAGACTGCTAGTCGGATCAATTTGAAAAAGAATGATAAGATTATTGTTACAGATGCGAATGATATCTATTACGCTATCGCTAGCGAAAAAGTGACATTGGTGTATACGCAAGAGGAGGAGTACACCATGCCAATGAGCATAACGGAATTTGATGCACTTCTACCGGAAGACCTTTTCTTTCGCTGTCACCGTTCTTATACGGTTAACCTGACGAAAATCCGTGAAATTGTCCCGTGGTTTAATCAAACTTATATGCTCCGTCTGAAAAATCTTTCAGAGGAGATTCCGGTCAGCAGAAGTAAAGTGAAAGCGTTTCGACAAATTATGCATCTCTAACCGCCATTCATTCCGAATAATAGGCATCTCATTCTGAAAACAGTTTCACTCTTTTTTTTGATGCTATGATGATGATATAAACAAGGTCAACTAAGGTTTCTGATGTTGATCATTATCATTTTTATAGGGAAGAAAAGAGGAGATCGCAATGAAATCAAGAACAGATCGTCGATGGCTGATTGTGTTAGGAACAATTATTGTACAGATGGGATTAGGTACTATCTATACTTGGAGCCTGTTTAATCAGCCGTTAGTAGAACTCTTTCATTGGAAGTTAAATTCAGTTGCTATTACTTTTTCAATTACTAGCTTCGCCTTGGCCTTTTCAACGTTATTTGCCGGGAAGCTGCAAGATAAATGGGGGCTTCGTCGTCTCATTGGATGTGCCGGTCTTGTGTTGGGAGTAGGCTTAATCCTTAGTTCCCAGGTATCGTCACTGTGGATGCTTTATATTTTGGCAGGAGTGGTAGTTGGGGCTGCAGACGGTACAGCATATATTACTTCCTTATCCAATCTTATTAAGTGGTTTCCAGAGCGAAAAGGACTTATTTCAGGAATTTCTGTCGGTGCCTATGGTACGGGAAGTTTATTATTCAAGTTCATTAATGGTTCACTGATCCAATCTGTTGGTGTGACTCAAACCTTCTTCTACTGGGGATTAATCGTTATGATTTTGGTAGTGGGTGGTTCATTCCTTGTTCGAGAGGCAAAAGTCAGCCAGGCGACACAAACGCTTGGAGCTAGCATCCAAAAAGATTTTACCGTGAAAGAAATGCTTAAAACAAAGCAAGCTTATCTATTATTTGTTATTTTCTTCACCGCATGTATGAGTGGGTTATTCTTAATTGGCGTCGTGAAAGATATTGGCGTTCGATTGGTCGGTCTTGATATTGAAACAGCTAGTAATGCGGTGGCATTGGTTGCCATCTTTAATACAAGCGGGCGCATCATTCTCGGGGCATTATCAGATAAAGTCGGTCGTTTAAAAGTTGTATCAGGTGCACTTCTTGTTACCGCAGCAGCAGTGACTGTATTAAGCTTTGTTCAATTAAATTATGCCTTATTCTTTACCTGTGTTGCCGGGATTGCCTTCTGTTTTGGCGGAAATATTACCATCTTCCCAGCAATTGTCGCGGATTTCTTCGGTTTGAAAAATCAAAGCAAAAACTACGGCATCATTTATCAGGGCTTCGGAATTGGAGCCATTTCAGGTTCATTTATTGCTTCAGCTTTAGGCGGTTTCCTACCTACCTTTAAGCTCATTGCGGTATTGAGTATTGTTTCACTACTCATCGCCATGACGATTAAGGCACCATCTAATGGTGAGCAGAAAAAGAAAGAAAAAGGAAATCATCGAAAGGTTCGCAGCCTTTCACCGGAGACACGAGCAAGTTAATAGTGCGCTAAAGCAGTGAGGCAACGACCTAAATTTGGGTTCGTTGCCTTTTTGTTTTACGTTATCCTATGAATGAAAAAAGTTATTTTTACAAAAAATAATCAAGCAACAGGTCATTACTAGGAGGTAGGACAATGCCGAAAGTTGAAGTATCTTGTGCGATCTCCAATTGTTCGTTTTATGGACAAGGAAATGTTTGTACCGCGGAAAAAATCATGGTTGAACTAGATAATCATGCAAGATATGATACGGAAATGTCTTCCGAGTTAGGTGAAAAGAATCATGTAGATCAGGCAGGTCATTCAGCCGAAACCTGTTGTAAAACCTTTAAACCTAAACGAAGCAAAACTTAGTTAATGAAATCTGTGCTAAAAAAGGACGGGTTTGCACTTCCATAGAGGAAGAATAGGCTCCGTCCTTTTTTTATTTACTAAGGACCGTTCATCATTTCGTTAAAGATCCATACTTATTTTTTTGAATTTGCTTTTTCAATGCAGGTTTATTGCAAGCGATATCCAATATAATAAAGTAAAAGGAGAATAGGGGGGATGAAAGGATGAAGAAAATTGCGTTTTTATTCGCTCTATTAATTGCTTCCATTGGTTTAGTGGCTTGTAATCAACAAAAAGAGGTGGTCAAAGAAAAACCACCAGTAACAGAGCCAAATGGAGAAAATCCATCAACACCCAATGAGCCCGTTACACAGGAACCAAAGGGAGAAAACCCATCAAGTCCCAATGAGCCCGATTCACAGGAACCAAAGGGGGAAAATCCATCAAGTCCTAATAAGCCCGTTACACAGGAACCAAAGGGAGAGAACCCATCAAGTCCCAATAAGCCCGATTCACAGAAACCAGAGAAAAAAGTATATCAAAATGAAGTGTTTAAAGATGTCGTTGTCACTGAAACATCAGATAAAATAACCATAACTGGGAAAGCACAAGTTTTTGAAGGGGTGTTTCAATATGCCCTGTATGATGGTGACAAAGTAGTGAAAGAAAGTAATTACCAAACAGAAGGTGCACCTGCATGGGGAAAGTTTGAAATCACGTTTGAAAAGGGGTTAGTACCTACAGGTAATGCTAAACTTGAATTATTTGTCTACTCAGCAAAAGATGGGTCTAAAATAGATACGTTAAAAATCCCGATTCCAAAGCCTTAGTTTTCTATCCTTATTTACGGTAAGTTAACGTAAGCATCACCTGATCTAAAATAGTGGCGAAAATAATCCCTGCAGCATAGCGAAACAAATCCACCGCAAGAAATCCTTTACCCAGGATCAATGACCCGAGTAAGGTACTTCGCAGGTGATTGATCCAACCTGCTTGATATAGTTGACTGAATTCAATGCTATAGCTGAACAATAGACTAAGAGTGATGGCTGTAGGGAGGCTCTTTCGCACGAGTAAGAAACGGAAACTGAAATAAACCATCATCGCCCATAGTGCATCCCCAGCATTCTCCGCAACAAAAACAGGAAGTAGTTGAGAGAATTTTCTCGAGGCTAGGCCAAATAGGATGGTGAGAACAACCGCTATCAGATAACCAATCCTTATCGTACGCTTATGTAATTTGCTAAATTCATTTTTTTGTTGGGAAGTTATCATTCGAATCACTCGTTTTCTTCTTAACTATAAATTTGAATATACTAGTATTCAATAATAGAATCAAGTCTTCTATCGCCTGATCCTTCTTATTAGAAAAGAAGGAATGAACAGGCGTAATCAAGAATAGTAATAGGTGAATATGAACAGGGGTGGATAGAATGTTAACAAAGGAAGAATTGTTTGAAATCAAAACACTTCAGAAGATTTGTGAGAATGAGGGCGGATTTCAACTGAAGTTGAATTTCGATATGCTTGAAAATCGGACTGGAAATAAACAGGAAGACTTTTTCCATTATGAAGATGGCAGGCTTGTCGGTTTTCTTGGATGTTATGGGTTTGGAGATAAAGTAGAGCTTTGCGGCATGGTGCACCCGGATTACCGCAGAAAAGGGATATTTTCTAAGTTGATGGAAATGGGACTAGGGGAATCGAAAAAACGTTATCCTCTGGTTTTGTTAAATGCTCCTACAGACTCTCCATCCGCTAAGCAGTTTTTAAGGAATTTGCCGTGTGAATTTTCGTTTGCGGAATATCAAATGAAATGGCAGGAAACGGAATTATCAGTCGATCCTCATGTTACCTTAAGGCCATCTATTACGAATGAGGACTGGGAAGCGGAAATACAACTCGAAGTTATGGGATTTGGATTGAATGAAAATGAAGCGCGCGAGTTTAATCAATTGATTAAGGAGAGAAGTAGTGATCAACGGCTATTGATTGAATTCGAAGGAAAAACTGCCGGGAAGATGCGCGTTTCTGAATCGAATGGAGAAGCATGGATTTATGGATTCACTGTTTTTCCTAAACTTCAGGGAAAAGGGATTGGGAGAAAAGCCTTATCAAGAGTGGTAAAAATGGAGCATCAAAAGGGGCTGCCGATTTTCCTGGAGGTAGAGGCTAAAAATGCCCATGCCCTAAGGCTTTATGAAACATGTGGATTTAGAAGCTATCATTCACAGGATTACTATCAATATATAAATTAAATACGACACGGCAGAAATAACTTGGCATCGATGCCAAGTTATTTTTTTACATTAAAAACTATAGTTAGGCCAACCTAATCAAATTAATAACATAATCACATAACGGTAGGACAAAATAATAGTAGTGACAAGTTTCTGATTAATAGCACAGTTTCACGTTGAAAGGATTTTTAATATGAATAAGAAGTTTGGGATTGTATTTGGATTGATATTATCGATACTCATTGCTATATTTCCTGCCCAGGCAGCTGGGGCTAAACCTATTAATATTTATTGGGTAAAATCAGGCGATACCTTGCCTGGAATTGCAAAAAAATATGAAACTTCTGTTGTGGAACTTAAATTAACAAATGGATTGCAATCGAACACCGTATTAGTTGGTCAAAAATTATGGGTTCCATTCATGTATGAAGTGGTTGCGGGGGATACCCTGAGGGGAATTGCTTCTGCCAATCATTCTACCGTCGATCTCATAAAAGTGAAAAATAAACTCTCATCTGACCAACTTTATATTGGACAAGTACTAAAGATTCCTTCTAAAAAAATGACGATGCAAGGGCAGCATATCTTGATGACGAGGGAGGAATTTAGGAATTGGTTATTTAACAGTCGTATTAATAGGAAGGTAAATATTATCCAGCAACATCATACCTGGTTACCGTCCTATAAGCATTTTAATGGGTCCAACCATTTTAGAATGTTGATGGGGATGGAGAATTTCCATAAGAGAAGAATGGGCTGGAGTAATATCGCTCAAAATATTACCACGTTTCCGGATGGGAAAATAGCTGTTTCAAGGCCATTTAACGTTGCCCCCGATGGTACAATTGGGCCAAAAGCGAACACTACAGGGATTGCTATTGAAAATGTGGGGAATTTCGATAAAGGCCATGATGTTATGACTGCGGAACAAAAGGAAACGATTGTATATATAACTGCTGCGCTTTCAGTAAAATTCGGGTTAAATCCGTCTATTGACAGTATTACTTATCATCATTGGTGGAATTTAAGAACGAAGCAAAGAGTGCTGGATAAAGGTCCAGATTATAATGTAAAAACATGCCCAGGTACCGGATTTTTCGGAGGAAATACCACAACCGATGCTATAAACAATTTTTATCCGCTCGTATCAAGGAAAATGCAGGAAATACAAGCTCAAGTCAGTAAATAAAAACTTCCATGAGGACAGGTATAGCAAATATTGTTGAATTTCTGTCCTCATGAATGCACCATAAGGACAAAATTAGCAAATAGTATTGGATTTCTGTCCTTATGAACACACTTTATTCTTTTCGCAGGATTTGAATAGCCACCGAAAATAGGTGGCTATTCTCAAACAGGTAAATTTATAGAATGTTTGTTAAAAAGGTAATCAATCTGGTTAAATTTCAATTTCCTACGTTAAATATCTACTAAACACGAACATTAAATAAATATTTATTAATATTATTCACCTTTTTGTTGAAAATCTATTATAAGTTTGATATATTTACATAGTAATAATATTACATATCATTACTCGTATATACTCGGAAATACGGTCTGAGTGTCTCTACCTGGTTCCCAATGAAAGAACTAGACTACGAGTTAAAGTATTTGGCTTCTTTTTTGCAGCCGCGATTTGATAATATTGCATGAACTCATTTTTTGCTTAATTATCAATACTTTGACTTTCGTAGGTCTAGAGGGTAGAAATCATTCTACATTTCCAGACCTTTTTTAATTTGGCAAGAATCATCGAGTGTATCAAACATCAAAAGAAAAGGGAGAGGTATTAATGAAAAACAAAATCTTAAAGAAATTCGCTCCATTAGCAGCTATTGCAGTACTGTTAATAATGTCGTTGACATTACGTAATTCTTCTTTACTAAATGAAACAAAAGTTGAAGGGGCAGGGAGACCGATCCTCATCCAGGGTCCAATGCCTATTGAAGCTGAAAGATTTGCACAAAAATTAGAAAAAGTTAAAATTGAAAAATCAGGAACTTTTGTTTTTTACAAAGGAAAAGTGAACAATTATCCGGTTATTGTGGTAAAAACAGGTAAGGGGATGGAAAATACTGCAGCAGCAACGGCAGTGGCCATTGAAAAATATAACCCAATTGCAATTATCAACCAGGGAACATCAGGCGGACACGACCCCGGTTTGAACGTACATGATATTGTTTTAGGTAAAAGAACGACAAATATTGGTTCATTAAAAACAGGAAATATCGAAGAAAACCATGGAATGGATCCAACGATTTGGAAACCTATGGATTTAATGGCTTCTGAAGGAAGCGGGTCAGATCCGAATGCGGAAAAGGTTCGATACTACGAGGGAGATCAAGGTTTACTGGAAGCTGCTAATGCAGTCAAAGATAAATACACTAACGGTAAAGTGGTTGAGGGAATAATCGGATCAGCAGATGTTTGGAATAATGAAGTAGATCGAATTAAATGGTTCCACACAAATTACGGTACATCTGTTGAGGAGATGGAGGGTGCTGCTGCAGCACAAATTGCTGAAGCTTATGATGTAGCATTCTTGGGAATTCGAGTCCTATCAAATAATAAAACAAACGGTGGAAAATATGATCCGAATACAGCATCTGCAAATCAAGATTATGTTTACGAAGTAGTTAAAAAATATATTGCAACGATCCAAAGTAAATAATATAGAAAAGTAGTGCCTTTGTTTAGTACCGAAGAGCTGTTTAAAACAGCTCTTTTTTTAATAAATTATTAAACTATTACCGTTTTCTGCTACCTTATAATTCATTCAAATCGTGATGACCACTTTTCCCTGGGCGTGACCTTTTTCAAAATACCGGAATGCTTCGGGGACTTCACTTAACTGATAGCTTCTATCGATCACCGGATGCACTTTGCCTGCCTCAATAAGTTCTTTCATATAAATTAGGTCTTTTCGGTTGGGTCTTTGTAAAAAGGTACCCATTTTCTTATTTCCGGTCTTAGAAATCCATGGCCCCAGGAACATGGCTTGAAACATTTGAGCACCAGAACCGCCAACGTGAACAAAGATTCCATTCGGATTTAATGATCGCTTATAAGCTGATAGGGGGTTATGTCCGTTAACTCCCAGAATTAAGTCATAATTTTGCGCACTTTGGGTGAAATCTTCCTTAGAATAGTCAATACAATAGTCTGCTCCAATTGTTTCCAAAATGTCTAAATTTCGTGTACTGCATACACCTGTTACCTCAGCCCCGTAAGATTTGGCAATCTGTACCGCAAAAGTCCCGACACCACCCGAGGCCCCATTGATCAGTACCTTTTGTCCTGACTGAATCTTGCCTTTATCCCGTAAACCTTGTAAAGCTGTAACACCCGCCATCGGGACAGCAGCAGCCTCTTCATAGGATAGATTGGCTGGTTTTAATACTAATGCCTGTTCGGGAACAGATACATATTCGGCAAAACCACTCCAACCAGAGCCCGATAAATCACCGAACACATCATCACCTGGTTGAAACTGCGTTACACCTTTTCCAACTACTTCCACCTTGCCTGCTATGTCACCGCCAGGTATGGGGTATTTTGGTTTAAAGAGACCGAAAGCAAATCGAGCTAAAAATGGTTCTCCTTTCAAAAGGACCAAATTCCCAAAATTCAAGGATGCCGCATGAATCTTTACGAGGACTTGATTGTCTTCAGGAATAGGTTTTTCTACCTCTGTTAATTCAAGAAGATCAGGTGATCCATATTTATTAGAAACAATCGCTTTCATATAAATTCCTCCTAATTACACCTTAGCTAGTAATCTCTAAAGACCCTTAAATATAAAGATATTCCAGATAAAGAATTTCAAGACTAGAATTTGCAGAAAGATACAATACAAAAAAATACCCTCCTTTAAAGCAGGAGGATGATTTTATTTTCGTATTTATTTTCCATCAGACCGGTAGCCGAAACTTCCTGAAATTTCTTGGCTGATTTGGATTAAATATTGAGATAGTTCATTATTTTCATCGAGAGGGATAAACTCAGAAAAGCCTACAACTATGACTGACCCAAGGAGTTTTTTCTGATAGTTTAAAACTGGTATAGCTACGGATGAAACGGATGATATCAGCGGTTCCCTTGCAAAGGCAATTTCTTTCTCTCTTATCAATCTGCATTCATCTTCCAGTTCACGAGCCATTTTTTGTGGAATTTGCATAAATTCCTTCGCTTTCCATTCGTGAATGGTATGCTCATCCATGAAGGCCATAAACACTTTACCTGCTGCGGATCGGATAGGAAGGAAGGTTCCTATTTGAGCACCAATATTAATCCCTCGATTGTTGTTTAAATCTTTAACGATCATTGGACCATTTTGGGTCCAGCTGGAAAAAAGAACGGTACTTGAACTTTTTTTGTTAATTTCAAGCAGAAAAGGGGAGATGCGGTCGATCACATTTTCTTGATCGACCGCAGCCATCCCGTATTCAATCAACTTGCTTCCCAATACATATTCTCCTGTATCCTTGTTACGATAGAGGATACCTAATTGTATAAATGTATTTAAATATTTATAAAGATTACTTTTTGTAATCTGTGTTAAATCTTGAATATCTGAAAATTTTAATGGGCTATTCTGTTCGGCAATGGTATCTAAAATGCCCATCCCTATTTGTAATGATTGAATGGTCGTTCCTTTTTTAATCACTTCCATATGTAACCTCCTAAAGACCTTAATCCTAATTTTACCATAGCAATGCAAAAAATCCTACGCTGTAATATATCTAATAAACCTTATTGTAAAAGACTAAGAGATCAACAAATTTGATGAAGAAGTTAGAAAACAGGGGAAAAGTAATAGAAGCATACATGCTATGATAGATAAATTAATAGACTTTGAACGAGAGGGTACGATTGCTGCTGCTACATTTACCAGCATCGTTAGTGAAATGGGTTCGCTAAGTGACCCCGTCCGAAATGTCTGTTTGGACCTTTACTCAAAAATGCAAAGGACAAATTAGTAGGGGATGGGTTTCCCGAAGAAGCTGCAAATTCACTTGCACTCATGATGACGGCTTCTCTGGAAGGTGGAATCATGCTTTGTTTAACCCAAAATTCAAGCGAACCACTAAAAATTATTTCGAATGTCATACCCAATCTATTTAAGAAGATTTGAAAATAAATAATAAGATTATAACCGCTTACAGTATAAAGTCTATATTTTATATGGAGTACAGTATTTATCTGAGAGGATAAAAAGATCTTACTGATTTGAAGACATAGTTGCGATCATGTTATGCCAGGAGTAAAGTGTAAGAGGCTGCGCTAATCATCGCAGCCTCTTACACTTAATTAGAATATTTAGGTATGTCATTTACTTCATTCGCCACTCGTATTCCTGATTCAATTGCTCCTTGAATCCATCCATGGGTAAGTGACGTATGTTCTCCGGCAAAGTGCACTCTTCCCTCTGGGGTGGAAATATAAGGATAAAGTTCCAAATCCTGCCCAGGTTCAAAAGACGTAAAAGCTCCGCAGGAATAAGGATTCTTACTCCAGCTAAAAGAAGTACCTGTTACAAACTCTGAATAAACCTGCGGTCCATAAATTTCCACTAAGTTCATTAATGCATATTGTATCTGTTCCTTTTCAGGCAGACTTTCTAATGTTAGTGCCTCATCTGCCCAGATATAGCTAGCTGTAATAACAGCTGGACCAGGTGTGCCAATACCGTAACTGGGGTAATATGTAAAGCGAATGGGCATGTCCGTTATCGATTTACCTCCGCATTGACCTTCTTTTTCCCAAAATCTACTTTTGAACTCAATTCCTATTTTTGTCGATGCCATGTAATTGAGTTCGCGTATTGCGACTCTTTTAAAATAGGAAAAAGAATTGTAAGGTTCGAATTTCACAAATCGTAATGTTGAAAATGGGGTGGTGACTATAGCAAGATCACCAGTTATCATGATATTCTCACCGGTTTGCTGATGTTTACAATGAATGGCTACACTGTTTTGATATTGAGAAATTTTTATCATTTTTTGGTTAAATAACATATTCTCTTTTAATTGCGGGAGAAAGGCAAGTGGCAACCGATCCATGCCACCCGTTATTTCATAAAATTTCTTCGTTGATACTAAGATGATGATTTCTCGTAATACTTCAACAAAGGTCATCCCCATAAATGCTTCTAAATCAAGAAGCACACCAATCATATCGATCGCACTGACTGAAAAATAAGCGTTTAAAAAAGTACCAAAGGCTATACTTCTATATTGCTTTTCTATAAGCGGCCAATTCTTTACGGGATCTTGGTTAATAAAATTGATAATTGGTTGGATGACCGAAAGCAAAAGTTCTTCTGAGGATTTGCCTCTTTCATTTGGAGCCACAGGGAATTTTAATATGCTTGGATTACTTTCAAAAACATTCAGTCGAGTTTTGATGCCATTGGCGTAGATAATGTCGGTGGGAGTCCGGTTAATAAACAGATTTGTAGGCAACTTGAATTTTTTAATATATTCAAAGGTTATAGTATGCGTGTCAGGAATACGCATGGCTCCCGCATTGAAATATAAAGGATGACTAAAGGGAGGCCGGATGGTATAAACACGTCCACCAATTCTATCATTCGCTTCCAGAATGGTAACTCTATGTCCGGCTTCCTTTAATAAAGATGCCGTAATTAGTCCAGCCATACCTGCACCTATTACAATCATATCCTTCGGATATTGTGATTTCTTAAGACCATTTCTAATGATTGCGAGCATTTGTTGCTCCGAAAATTGGGATTTCATGATTTTGGGCTACCTCCCTTACATTTCCTAAAAATGGCTTAATGCATTATATACAATTAAAAGGCTCCATATGTGCAATTTTCCTCTAGGACGAAAAGGAGAAGGAGGTTAGATTAGTTCCAAACCTAAAAAAAAGGAAATCATTGTGATTTCCTTTACCAATTTATTAAGTTTCAATTCAATTCCTTGAAGGGTGGAATTTTTAAAAAAGGGAAGAGCTAATATAAATAGCTGTGCCCCACATGACGATGGCTGAAACTTTATTTAATACCGTTAGATAATTTCCCGATTTATCTATTTTTCCTAGTATTCTTCCAGTTAACCCCAACCCTGCAAACCATACCCACGAAACTAGTATACAGGCAACAGCAAAGACTACTTTCTCCGAGCCTATATATTTAACGGAACTGGTTCCGATGACCCCAACGGTATCCAAAATGGCATGTGGGTTAAGTAAAGACACGGATATCGCAAAAGAAATTTGTTTTTTGGGTGAAAAAGATAATCCTGCTTCCTGTACATTTTGAGGTTTTGCCTTCCATACAACAAAGCCCATGTAGAGTAAAAATAAACTACCAATCACATAAAGTAGTGTTTTCATCCAATAGGAATCAAGCACAATTACCGACACTCCTATGACAGCTATGGATATAAGCAAAGTATCACAAACGGCTGCGGTAATAATGACTGGTAGAGCTCTCACGAAATTGGGCTGACTTGCCCCTTGGTTAAACACAAAAACATTTTGAACACCTAATGGTAGGATTAAGCCGAAAGCTAAGATCATACCGTGTAGCATTGCTTCTAACATGTTTCTCCCCCTGATATGTAATAACTGAATTGTATATAAAATATTTACATTTGTCTCCACCCAAACATTTATCATTTGGATAGAAAGGTTTAATGGAGAGGGGAGAGGGGAGAGGGGACAAAGATAAGGGTGAAAAATCGGTTCCGCGGTAACTAGTGGAAGTGACTAATGCCCGTGAAGGGTGAAAAATCGGTTCCGCGGTAACTAGTGGAGGCGACTAATGCCCGTGAAGGGTGAAAAATCGGTTCCACGGTAACTAGTGGAGGCGACTAATGCCCGTGAAGGGTGAAAAATCGATTCAACGGTAACTAGTGGAGGCGACTAGTGCCCGTGAAGGGTGAAAAATCGATTCAACGGTAACTAGTGGAAGTGACTAATGCCCGTGAAGCCTCTTAATGCAAAATAATTAACGTATTTCAGAGAAGTTTTTATCCTGTTACCACTTGCTTATTATCTGAAAATTAAATATAATTAATTTTACCACTACTAACAACTTGTTTTCCTTGTAAAAGTGTGTACTTCTAGAAATAACAAAAATGAGTGCCCCAAATGTTTCGGGACACTCCACTGATGTAAAAGAAATACCTCACTGATTAGACTTTCTCTTTGATTAGTTGGATCGTTTTACTAACCATTCAGCAATGGTTGGATACGTAATTTTTGTTGCTTGACTGCCATAAGTAATGGAAGTATGACCAACAGGTAAAACTTTAAATTCCTTATCCTCACTTGATATCGCATTCATCAATGCCTCCACTTGATGGGGTGGGGCAATGAGGTCGTTTTTCCCAGCTAAATTGAGCACATTGGCCTTGATATTTTCTAGGTTGACCTTTTGTCCGCGAATAACCATTTCGCCTTTGATCAGTTTGTTCTTTTGATAAAAATCTCTAATCCACTGACGGTAGGCCTCACCAGGGAATAAGATTCCGTCGTTTAACCATTTTTGCAGTAGTTTAAAGCTCTTTATGAAATTTTCATTGTCAGCACGCTCAACAAGACTAATAAATGGTCCAAAATTGGTTCCCACTGGATTAATCATTTTGTTTCCATAGTCAATCATTTCCGGTGGAATACAACCAAGGGTTTCTACGACTTTATCAATATCAAAATACCGATCATCTAGCATTGCACCATAGGCGCCGCTGTTATCGAAATTAAACGGACTTGTCATAAAGATAAGGTTGCGGATCGGTAATTCAGGATGAAGAGCCGCAAACATCGATGTAATCGTCCCACCCATGCAATATCCAAGAATCGATACTTCATCTGCATTAGATTTACGCAAAACTTTACGGACAGCACGTGGAATATAGTCCATAACGTAATCATCAAGTTTCATCTTCCTATCTTCGTAACCTGGTGTACCCCAGTCAAGAAGATAGACATCAAAACCTCGCTCAACCAAGAACTCTATTAAACTGCCACCCTTTGTTAAATCTAAAATATAGGGTTTATTAATCAAAGCATAAACAAAAAGAAGTGGAACTTTATGTTTTTTTGGATGATCAGAAATATACCGATAGAGCTTCGTTTTATTTCTAGTCCAAACAACTTCTTTCGGTGTAGGGGCTACTTCCGGTTCGGCATCTGTCGTTAATACTTGAGTTGCGCGTTGTACACGCTGATACATGTCTTTATACTCTTGAGGGGTATAATCAAGTATCGTATTCAATTCTTTTGGTATAAGAACGCTAATGACTGTTCACTCCTTACTTAAATTATTTACTCTAATAATATATAGAGAAGTTTGTACCTTCATGACAATTACATGTAAAGTCCACCGTTAATATTTAATTGCTGACCAGTAATATAGTCGCCATCTTTACATAAGAAAACAACGCCACGAGCGATTTCTTCTGGTTTACCTAAGCGTTTTTGTGGTACTTTTTCAACGATTCCTGCAAGAACCTTTTCAGGAATAGCTTGAACCATTTCAGTTCCAATAAATCCAGGGCAAATCGCATTAACGGTTACCTTGCTTCTTGCAAGTTCAAGAGCAAGTGATTTAGTGTAGCCAATTAGTCCCGCTTTTGCTGCAGCATAGTTGGTTTGACCAAATCCGCCTGCTTGCCCGATGATTGATGAAATGTTAATAATGCGACCAGCTTCTGAATCCATAAGGTAAGGGAGGGCGGCAGATGTATTGTTGTAAACACTGTTTAGATTAACATCGATAACCTTTCTCCAATCTTCTTCATTTAACTTTTTGAACGTGCTGTCTCTTGTAATTCCTGCATTATTAATGAGGATATCTAATTTGCCATAATGATTGATTGTTTCTTGTACAAGGTAGGTTGCTTCATTACTTTCAGAGACGTCTGCTTG
The DNA here is from genome assembly GCA_011250595.1 of Bacillus sp. MM2020_1. Lineage (GTDB taxonomy): Bacteria > Bacillota > Bacilli > Bacillales > Cytobacillaceae > Neobacillus. Next base: position 17,783 of record JAANMP010000019.1, read on the forward strand.
AACTGCATAAGCTTCCCCGCCAAATTCATTGATTTCTGCGACTACTCGATCTGCTAATTCTTTACGGATATTATAGTTAATAACAACTTTCGCGCCATTTTTAGCTAGTTCCAATGCAATCGCTGCTCCGATACCTCTGCTGCCACCAGTTACTATTGCTACTTTATCTTTTAATCCTGTCATGTGTTTTCCACTCCTGCTCATGTAGTTGTTAGTTTACTAAATTACTAAGTTTTATTATTGCAAGTATGTAACGCGTTTCTATTTCTTAGTTTCTGGAACTTTTAATAAAGTTAGGATTTGGTTTAATTTATTATCTAAATTCTTCATATCCTTTTTTAAATTCGACAAGTCTGCCTTCAATGCTTCCTGGTCTTGGTTATCAAATTTTTCTTCCAATTTTTCTTCTAGATCATCCACTTTTGCATCTACATTGACAATTAGTGAGGAGATGTCGGCAATATCATTTCGACTTGGAACATTAATAAATTCTAAATACTTTAATGTCGATTCATCGATCATTTTTTTAAATTGAAGATTCATTTCTAAAACCTGACCCATTCCTTGAGAAGGGAAATCCTGGCTTATTTTCTCATCGAAAAACTTACTGGATTGTGAATACAAATCCTTCCACATATCATAAAAATTAATGTCTTGACTCATTTTTATTCCTCCTTGAATACTATTGTTGACTTATTCATCATACTAACATAATTGAAATTTTAAAAGATGAAAGATTGAAAATTATCAAAAAACAATTCTCCATTTTACGACAAATTTCTCACTTTTTTTGCGAATTTCATATGAAATTTAATAGGAGTGATAAAAAAGGAAAAGCAATCATAATATGGATAAAAATGGCTTATTGCTGTTTCTACTGCTCAGTCTTATTGACACTTTTTATTGTGGATTCTTTACTCAATTGCCAAGTGATGATGTTGTTGCCAACTGTCTATTCTGAAAAGAAAAAACGAGGTGATATTATTGGGGTATAATGAAAAAGTGGTGTTAATTACAGGTGGAGCACAGGGAATCGGCAAAGAAACCGCTAAACAATTTCTTCAAGAAGGTGCAAGTGTCGTCATATGTGATTATGATGAGTCGGCAGGTAAAACGGCATTAGAGGAATTAAATAATGAAAGGTTAACGTTTTTTAAAGTGGATGTCACAGACAGCAAGCAGATCGAAGAGATGGTTCAGTCAACAGTAGATAGGCATAACAGAATTGATGTCCTAATAAACAATGCTGGGATCACACTTGATGGCTTTCTGACAAAAATGGATGAATCCGCTTGGGAAAGGGTCATTTCTGTAAACCTGTCAGGTGTTTTTAAATGCACGAAAGCTGTCGCACCTATTATGTTAAAGCAGGGATCAGGAGTTATACTTAATGCATCTTCTGTCGTTGGTTTATACGGTAATATTGGTCAAACCAATTATGCTGCTACAAAGGCGGGCGTTATTGGGCTTACGAAAAGCTGGGCGAAAGAATTTGGACCAAAGGGGATCCGCGTCAATGCCGTTGCCCCGGGCTTTATTGAAACGGGTATGACTGCTGCGGTTCCAGATAAGGTGCTTCAATTCATGAAGGAAAAGACTCCGCTTAGGAAGCTAGGAAAACCTGAGGATATTGCTGCAGCGTATTTATTCTTAGCTTCAGATAAGGCGAATTATATAAATGGAACGATATTAAGTGTGGATGGCGGCTTAGTGATATAAATTAAGAGAGTTAAATTGAAGGGAGAAATAATGAATTCTCCCTTTTTTTATTTTTAATATAATTCCTATAATTATAGTAAAATACAAACAGTAAAAACTTTTCTACAAAATCCGTCATATTCCTACGAAGTCCATCAAAAAGCTTCTTGCTGCTTGGAAGCATAGTTGATGCTTATTTTTATACAGCTATTTCATTGTCATGAGTAGACAATTTGCATGTTTGATACGGTGAATAACTAAGCACTTGGCTAATGAATTATTAATCCCAAAAGAGAAAAAACTCTGAATTTGTCGAATTGTTTGTCACGAAAAGTTAAGTCAAATGTAGTAATATTTGTGTGGGATTAATATTTGAATACATAATTGATTTGGGGGAGATTTTAATGTCAGTAAATGAAGTTGTCATTGTAAGTGCGGTTAGAACAGCAATTGGTAGTTTTTTAGGAAGTTTAGAAAATGTTTCAGCCACTCAGTTAGGGACCACTGTTATAAAAGCAGCTATTGAACGAGCTGGAATTAATGCTAATGATGTGGATGAAGTGATTATGGGGAATGTTTTACAAGCAGGAGCTGGTCAGAATCCAGCAAGACAAGCTTCCCTCGCCGCTGGAATTCCTCAAGAGGTACCAGCTTTGACCATTAATAAGGTTTGTGGATCTGGATTAAAAGCGGTTCACTTAGCTACTCAAGCGATTCTTGCTGGGGAGTCTGAAGTAGTAGTTGCCGGCGGAATGGAAAATATGAGTCAAGCACCTTATCTGTTAAAAGGTGGGCGAAATGGATTTAAGATGGGCGATCAGAAAATCCTAGACAGCATGATTCAAGATGGATTATGGTGTGCTGAAAATGACTATCATATGGGAATTACAGCTGAAAATCTTGCTGAAAAATATGAAATCACACGTGCTGAACAAGATGAATTTGCAGCATCGAGTCAGCAGAAGGCTCAAGCAGCGATTGAATCCAATCGATTTGCCGATGAAATTGTCCCTGTTGAAGTACCTGGCCGCAAAGGGCAAGTGACATTATTTAGCCAAGATGAGTTCCCACGGTTTGGAACAACTGCAGAAGGATTAGGTAAGCTTCGTCCTGCATTTAAAAAGGATGGAACCGTTACTGCTGCTAACTCTTCAGGAATTAACGATGGTGCAGCAGCATTTGTTGTGATGAGCCGTAAAAAGGCAGACGAATTAGGAGTTACACCTTTAGTTACGATTAAAGCGAATGCTACTGCAGGTGTGGATCCAAGCATTATGGGAATCGGTCCAGTTCCTGCTGTAAAAAAAGCACTAAAAACTGCTTCTTTATCATTAGAAGACATTGAATTAATTGAAGGAAACGAAGCATTTGCTGCACAATCAATTGCAGTAGATCGCGAGCTTCAATTCAATAAAGAAAAATTAAATGTTAATGGTGGGGCGATTGCTCTTGGACATCCAATCGGTGCGAGTGGAGCGAGAATTTTGGTTACTTTAATCCATGAATTAAAGAAAAGAGAAAATCGCTACGGTCTAGCTACGTTATGTGTCGGTGGAGGACAAGGTGTAGCTACCATTATCGAAAATGTTAAATAGGAATGTATGAATAATGGAAAAATGGCTTGGAGGAAAACTCCAAGCCATTTTTTTATCGTATAATTTCATTATGCTGATAGCCGTTTTTAGTCGCATACACTTCATACCATTTGTATTGAGGTGCTTTGAACCACTCGTTTTGTGGCAAATAAACCAAATATCTTACATTACCATCTGCATCATGTATTGTTTTAAATATTTTTACAAAACCAAATCCAAAGGTTTGATCTAAATAACCTTCCATTCCGTCGCGGACATGATTTTTTTCTGCTTCTTTTTCTTCCTTATATAACCTCATCAGGCCATCAACAAAGATACTTAACAAGACCAAAGTAATTGCAATTAGTACGAAAATAAATAAATTGAACAATTGAATATCCTCCTAAGTTTTTTTTGTTAGATACATATGTATGATTCCTACACTGCTAAACTCCCGAAAGTTTTTATAAAGGAAAGTAAATCAACTTTTATTTATCTTCCTTCTAACTTCCGCTAATTCAAAAACCTCCTTTTCATAGATGGGTTCATTCTGATTGTACATCCGAAGGGGAAGATAAGGTGTGATTTAAAATACATATTTGGGGCATTTACAGCTTTTTTTCTTAACTACTAATAAAGTTGAAAAAATATCAAGTATTACTATTTCACTTTCATAACAGTATAATCATGAATGGGAGATGATATTAATGAACAAAAAAGACATCGCAAATATCCGTAAGCAATTTAAATTAGACAATCATCTTATGCAAATTCAAGAAATCTTCAACGTTTATGTCAAGAAAGAATCAGGTGAGATTTACCATCAAGTCAGTCAACCATTTCAAATGTTAGAACTGGAAACACAAGAATTGTTTTTGGCAAACTTTAAAAAAGTTTTGACAGGAAATCTAGATACCAAACTATTTGAGCTGAAATTTAGGCGTGATGTGGAAGACAGCACACAAACGATCCTCTTCGAAGGCCTACAAGCCGACGTATCGGAAGATTGGAAAGAAAATATGCTGCAAATCGTCGAGAAAATGTTTGCGCATGCAGCATATGAATTTGATACAGTGGTCACATTTATCCGCGGAGAATACAAAAAGGCGGCCCGGAAACGGAATCCAGAATCTGATGAAGGCGGGGATGATGAGGTTTATTCCAGCAAGTTTATCCTTAGCAGTCTGAATAAAACCGATCAGCCCAAAAAAGCCTTAATGTTTGATTATATCGAGAAAGAATTTAAATCCTATCATATCGTTGACCCGATTATTAATGTAGATTCACCCTTGTCGGGATTTCTATTTCCTGCTTTTAATGATAATGCTGCAGATGTGAACAATATTCTCTATTGTGCCGGAAAAGCGAATCAACCAGATGGAACATTTATTGAAGAAGTCCTCAATTGTGAAGTGATCATTACTGCACAGGAAGACAAGGACATCTTTGAACTGATCGTAAAAGAAGTGGTGGGAGAGCAAGTAGATACTAGGGTCATTGCTAATGTCTATGAGGAAATCGATAAGGTGATACAGGAGAATGTAGAAAATGAGGAAAGTGAATCACCTAAGTTGGATTATCGGGACATCGAACGCATTTTAACAGTAAGCGGGGTTGAAAATGTTGAGACCGCCAAAGTGGAACATGCCTTTAAAGCTGTTATTGATGATGAGAATCATGAATTCAAAGCAAACAGTTTAATTCCTAAATCCATAAAAATTAGTACTAGGGTAGCAGACGTAACCATCAACCCGAAAGAGCTGAAAAATTTAAAATATATTACATACGAAGGTAAACGATGCCTCTTGTTGGAAGTAGATGAAGATATAGTCCTCGAAGGGTTTCGACTGGAAACAAACTCACTCTAATGGGTTTGATGACGGGGCTGCACCCATTTTCAAAACAACAGCTCATAACAAAAACTAAAAAAACTACAGAGAGCGTTTCTGCTATTAGCGGAGACGTTTTTTTTGAGGAAAAACATCTATCCGACGGCAAGATCAGGTTCATTTAAACCTGAAACTAGTGCGTCCCTAGCTGCTACTATACTAAATCTTATGAAGAAAAGCTGCCCATGTAGTGCCTCATTTTCTCCACTTTGCTCGATCGCTTGGTCTAGATAATTAATGGTCAATTCAATTTTATCTAATGCAAGCGAGATTCGGTTGTCAGATAGATTTATTAGGTGTTGGTTATCATCGCTTTGAGGTGCGATTGGTGTATTTGGAAAAACAGGGTCGCTTGGGAAATAAGTATCGAACGGTAGTGCCTTCATGGCAAGATAAGCTTCTGTAAGATGATCGACGACATCTTGGTAGAATTGAACTTTAATTGGGTTTGGCGGCAACGGAAAAGCGGATAGTTCCAGGAAAAGGATTAAGGCACTATCGGCAAATCGAATGGCTTGTACCGTGTAAGCCAAAGCTGTTCGAACATTCGTAACTAAAGTAGCTGACATTTTTTCCACTCCTAAACTGATGAATTATTTTAGTGTATGTAATTTATACGAGCCCGTAAAGGACACATAGGTAAATTTATTTGAACAGGCTGATAAATATTTATCGGTAATAATTTTGGAATAAACGGGGAAGGATACTTCCATATCATGTAAAGGACGAGTGATATGGAACCTACCCGTATTCTACTAACCGCCCCGGAAATCTCTAGTCTTTGGACTCAATATATGTTCGATTCTATGTCGATTTGTTTTATTAAATATGCACTTGAACACATAGAGGATCAAGATATTATTGAAATATATAAACAATCTCTTGAGCTTTCAGAGAGACATGTCCAACAAATTAAGCAGTTTTTTGAGGGCGAGGATTTTCCTATTCCACATGGGTTTACTGAAGAAGATGTAAACATTCATGCCCCACGTCTGTTTCAAGACACATTCTATCTTTATTACATGTATATAATGGTATTACAGGGGCTAACAGGCTACTCACTTTCTGTCAGTACTTCGATTCGGGCAGATCTTCGCACCTACTATATTAAATGTAATACTGAAACTATGATGCTGTTTGAAAAAATAGTCGACACGATGCTTACTAAGGGTATTTTATCAAGACCACCGGTCATTGCACCTGCAAAAGCGGTTGACTTTGTTAAGCAGCAAAGTTTTTTAAATGGATGGTTTGGGGAACGTCGCCCGTTAACTGCGTTAGAAATTGGCGACATTTATTTTAATTTGAACAAAATGCATCTGCATGTGGCATTAAAGGTTGGCTTTAGTCAGGTTGCTGCTTCTAATAAGGTTCGTAAGTATATTAATAGAGGAAAGGAGATTTCTAATAAACATATAGATACATTCGAAAAGATTTATCGTGAAGAAGCGCTGAATTATCCCATTTCATGGCATTCACAAGTAACGGACTCTACAACTGCCACTTTTTCTGACAAATGGATGATGTATCAAATCCAATTATCAACGCAATTGGCAATTACTCTTTATGGAACGGCGTTAAGTGTGACATCCAGAAGAGATCTTGGGGAAAAATATATCGTTCTGACAAGTGAACTTCTGAGATTTGCTGAAGATGGAGCGAACCTCATGATTGAAAATGGTTGGTTAGAAGAGCCACCGAAAGCAAGTGACCGTCGAGCCTTATCCAAAGGAAAAACGGAAGGTACGGAAAATAGCAACTAAGTGATTTTTTGAAAATATATGCTAATCAGTGCCAGTTATGAAAAAAGACGATTCGAGTTCGAATCGTCTTTTTTAAGATTAAATTTAAGCAGTTACTTTTGCTTTATCGTGCTCTGTATCTTTTTTGCTCATTTTTGTGAAGAAAGGAACGACCCAACGGTCTAAACCAATTCTACCTGCATTGTAACCAGCTGTTATGATGATAAAACCTAAGAAAATATCTCTAGGGTTATGAGATACTGTGCCTGCTAAGAAGTAGCTGAAGTTCATCACTAAACCAAAGAAAATCGCAGTAGTTGTTAAGCAACCTAGGATTAATCCTAAGCCAATTAAAGTTTCGCCCCAAGGTACAATAACATTGAAGACATCAACGTTTGGCAGTGCAATGTGTTTCAAAAAGTCAACATACCATCCAAAAACAACCGCACCATCTGGACCTTTGACCGGGTTCGCAATCGCTCCTTTTAAGAAGCCTGCCGCATCGAAGCCTCCGCTAGTTATCTTCGCATAACCTGCTGTTAACCAAGAATAGCCAAGGTATAAACGTAAAACTGTTAGAATAGCCGCTGCAATTTTATTTTCTCTTAAAAATTTATTAAACATGAATGATTCCGCCTTTCAAAATTTGTCTGTTCTTTATGATTACACTATATCTCCTTTTTCTGTTAAGTAACATAAGTATAGTGACAAGTTCACATTTTGTATAAAATGTTTTGACGAAGTTTTGAACAGTTAATATATGCCTTTGATACCAAACGGAAACGAAACTAACCTGTCAGGGTAGGTATGTTTTGGTTCATTATTTTAAAGGTTGTACATACATTTATATAAGAATGCACGACAAAAACTATGTGTAAAGAATTTGAGTGTAAAAAAGCGTAGGAAAGGGAGACGAAATGGGATTTCTACAGGAAATGATCAATAGTTATAGTTCATTTTTTTCACTAGAAGCTCTAGAAAAGGTATTTTCTAATCCTGCCAGCTGGGGAGTTATAGGAACACTTGTTATTCTTGAAGGGTTACTCTCTGCTGATAACGCCCTTGTTTTGGCAATATTGGTAAAAAAATTACCGAAAGGTCAACGAAAGAAAGCCCTGTTTTATGGGATTTTTGGCGCTTATCTATTCCGCATTTTAGCGATTGGACTAGGAGTTACCTTAATCAATATTGGTTGGATAAAAATTGTCGGCGGTCACTACTTATTATGGATTGTGGTTCAAAACTTTATCAAGAATAACGATGGAGAAGATGAAATCCCCAAACAAAAATTGGGCTTTTGGAGAACGGTGCTAACGGTGGAGTTAATGGATATTGCCTTTAGTTTGGATAGCGTAATTGCCGCCTTTGGTGTTTCAAATCAGCAGTGGGTCCTCTTTCTTGGCGGGGTGATCGGGATTTTAATGATGCGTGGGGTAGCGCAACTCTTTCTGTCATTAATAGAAAAGGTCCCTGAAATAGAAACCACTGCCTTTATCTTAATTGCGATTATTGCCATAAAAATGATTGTTTCTGCCTTCGGATTCCAATTCGACGAATTTGTTTTCTTTTCTATCTTAATTGCCGTCTTCTCAGGAACATTTTTAGTCCATGCTTTTCGGAAAAATTCAGGGAATCAAAGAACCCTTTAAAAACTTAGATCTAGTGAACGAAAGATCAGGAACACTGGTCTTTTTTTTGCGGAGAAAAGGTTCATTATTCATAGATATTTCATGATTGTATGTAAATATTTTCCTCTTGTGTGAGATAATCTATTTGATTTAATAAAAAACTTAGGAAAGAATTTAATAACAGGGGAGAGATGATCTAATGATTATTGAAAGCATTTGTCCTAAATGCGGAGAAATTAATAACATAGAACATCAGGGTGAAAAAATTCTTACTGTCGGATGTAAAAACAACCATTATTATGAACATATTGTCATTCCATACTCAAGAATGGCTGTGATTAAGGATGATAAACGAAGAAAACTGGAGGAAATGATTGTCGAGAAAAAATTCCATCGAATGAGCGATAAATCAACTATTTGTCTATTAATCTTTGAAAATGGTTATGAGGTCGAAGGTCGTTCAACCGTTCGCGACCAGGCTGATTTCCGTTTAGTTATCGGGCAAGATAAAGCATATGAGCAAGCCTTAAAGCATGCGATGGTTGCGTTGGGAGCCTATTTGATATAACTTGTAACAAATTTGGGGTATTAAGATTTTTTCGAAACCATCCATTTATTTGGGTGGTTTCTGCTATTTAGAGTTTCGGAAGATAATTTCTGCATGCGAATATTTCGGAAATGAAAATAATTGACCAGTATGTTATTATAAACGATATGAAAATTAATCAAAGGAAAAGAATTACATAATTTGTTCAAAACTCGGGAGGTGGAATCGCATGCTAAACTGGAAGCGTAACTTATGGGTACTTTGGATTGGGGTCTTTTTTACAGCAGCAAGCTTTTCCATGGTCATTCCCTTTTTGCCTATTTTTCTTTTGCAAATTGGTGTACATGAACATACAGAAATGTGGGCGGGATTGTTATTTAGTTCGGCTTTTTTTGCAGGAGCGATTGCATCGCCGTTTTGGGGCAGGATGGCAGATAAGTATGGGAGAAAGCCAATGATAATCCGGGCGGGATTTGTCCTTTTTGTCATCTATACGTTAATGGCTTTTGTCACAAATCCCTATCAAATATTAGTACTAAGAATCTTACAGGGCTTACTAAGTGGGTTCATTCCTGGTGCGATTGCGTTAATAGGTACCAATACACCTAATAATAAGGTGGGTTATGCACTTTCGCTCATATCCACCGCATCAGCATCAGGCACAATCCTCGGTCCCTTGTTAGGTGGGGGTATTTCTCACTTAGTGGGAAATCGCTGGGCCTTTGCCACAGCAGGAATGATAGTTTTCTTTGCGACACTCCTGATTATTTTTTGGGTAGTTGAGGAAAATTTTACTCCGAGTAAGGTTCGAGGTTCAATTAAAACAGACTTTAAGGTGGCGTTGACCAATCGTCCTTTCGTACTCGTTCTAATACTCACTGTGCTCACAAGTTGTTCCGTGATGACAATTGAACCAGTTCTTCCATTATATATTGTGAAACTGGGTGGAACGTCCGAAAACGCCTCGTTATTAGCAGGAATAGTGTTTTCACTTCCTGGAATCGCTAGTGCTCTGTTTGCTCCATTTTGGGGAAAATGGGCTGATAAAGTTGGCTTTCAACGAGTCTTATTTATCGGTTTGCTGGGCGGAGGATTAGGGACCCTTGCGCAAGTTTTATTCAGTCAAATTTGGGGATTTTCGTTGATTCGCTTTGTTTTTGGAATATTTTTCTGCGCAGTTTACCCGGCGTTGAATGGACTCGTTGTAAAATCGACTCCTGAGGATTTCCGAGGCAGGGCCTTTAGCTTGAATCAAACAGCTAACCAAATTGGCGGTATGACAGGTCCGATTATTGGGGGATTTCTCGGTGGGATTTTTCCTGTCCAAATGGTTTTTATTGTAACGGGAATCTTACTTTTAATTGCAACCGGCATGGCTTATTGGAATGGAAATAATTTAAGCAGTAAAGCGCTAAAGAGAAAAGCCCTTTCGTGATTTGATTTATTAATAGTAAAAACCTCTTTTTCTATTATGGATGAGAGGTTTTTTGTGTTAAATTAGATGCATACAACAATTACATTAAGGATGGGTAAGCGTGTTTGATCAAGTAAAAGAGAACAACATTGATTTAAAAAATTTAAGTTCGGACTGTGGGAATTGTTTTGGATTGTGCTGCGTAGCTTTGCCTTATGCAAAATCGACTGATTTTGCAGTTGATAAAGAAGCAGGGACTCCATGTCCAAATTTACAGACAGATTATCGCTGTAAGATTCATAAGAATCTCAGAGAGAAAGGATTCAAAGGCTGTGTTGGATACGAATGTTTTGGTGCAGGTCAAAAGGTATCACAAGTCACCTTTGGTGGAAATGACTGGCGCGATTATCCAGACTTGGCAAAGGAAATGTATGATGTATTTCCGATTATGCAACAACTCCATGAGATGCTTTGTTACTTAAATGAAGCTCTAAGCATAGAAGAAGCTCGGCCTATTTTTACAGAATTAAAATCTGCATTTGAAAAAACGGAGAAACTTACAAATCTGAGTCCTCAATCAATCTTAGGGTTAGATATTCCTGCCCATAGAGGGATTGTCAATGATTTACTTCTCAAGACAAGCGAACTTGCACGTGCTATGGTTTCGACCAAGAAAAACGTCAAAAGGCGAGACTTTTTAGGGGCAAAATTAAAAGGAGCTAACCTTAGAGGAGCTAATTTAAGAGGGGCATTACTAATTGCGGCGGATTTAAGAAAAGCTGACCTGAGAACGGCTGATCTCATTGGTGCAGACTTGAGAGATGCTGATTTAAGTGGGGCAAATCTGACAGGATGTCTGTTTCTCACTCAGGCACAAATTAACTCAGCAAGAGGCGACCGAACAACTAAATTATCACCTGCATTAAGAATTCCGGATCATTGGACAGAAAATTGATTAAGGGCCGACTGGAAATATAGGGTATTGACGACCGAAACTATGAAAATAGCGAAGGAACGGTCGTCAATAGTCTACTTCTTAAACGCTAAACATACTACAAACAATGCATTTTACTTTCTGCTTCGTCCCACGGCACGGAATAGCCTTGTCCTTTAGAGCAGAAGATGGAGGACGAAGTATACTCTGGATCAGCATCCTTATCGTATTCGATTCTCTCCATGACGTAGTTAGGATTATGGCAAGGGTAGTAACCGCCGACAATGAGATTTATTATTCCTTTTCCTTTCGTAATCGAAGCGAACTCAGGCCCATAATTCATAAAGGTAGCGACTGGAACTTTCCCGGTTAATAGGGTTTTGTTTCCTTCCGTGATTGGAGGGTTAAAACTGCCGTGCGCATTTTGAATGTCTGTTAAGACTTTCCCCATATGTTCTAAATCCAATCTGATCTTAAAATCATAGAAAGGTTCCAGCAGGATATTGTTTGCTTTTTCAAGACCCTGCCGTAATGCGCGGAAAATAGCCTCCCTAAAGTCCCCGCCAGAGGTGTGCTTATTATGGAATCTTCCTGTTAGTAATGTCACCTTTAGATCGGTAATAGGAGAACCGGTTAGTAATCCATGATGGTCCCTCTCAAAAAGGTGATTTTGGATGACGTTCTGGGTACCGACCGGTAAATGATCAGGATGACACACACTTTCGAAGCTAATCCCGCTATTTCTAGCTGCAGGTTCTATTTTTAGATGGACCTCCGCATAATGTCCTAACGGTTCAAAATGGCCATAACCGATGACTTCTGAAGCGATTGTTTCTTTATATAAAATCTCTGGTTCCGCAAATGAGACATCGAATAGAAAGCGTTCTTTAATTACGTGTTTAAGAACTTCAAGTTGGATGGTTCCCATGATATGAATATGAATTTCCTGGGTGCGTTCTTCCCAGATGACATTCAGGGCAGGGTCCTCGGCATCTAACATTTTAAAATACTTCAACACTTCTTTCACATTCATCGATGGTTCGAAAATCACTTTGGATTTTAACGCGGAAACCAACTCGTATTCGGCTTTTTCCTCTAATGTCCCAAGACCATCCCCAGCTGAAGCGGCCGAAAGACCTGTTACGGCAAAAATATCACCAGCGACCACTCGTTCTACGGTAGTAAATTTACTTCCATTATAAAGTCTTATCTGCGTAATCTTTTCGCAGATGAAGTTTTCTTCATCTTTATAGCTTAATTCGTCCCTTACTTTTAATGCCCCGCGTAGTGCTTTAATAAACGTAATTCTTGGTCCTTTTTCATCATAGCGAATCTTATAGACACGACCGGCAAAGGGTGCATCACTTAGATAATTGGTGGCAGTTAAGAGGTCCAATTTTTCAAGAAAGCTGTGAATGCCACTGTCTTGTAGGGCGGAACCGCTGGCACAGGGAAAAAGTTGCTGTTTATTGATCAATGATCTCATGGTTTCTATCCAAAGTGATGGATCATATCCTGTATCCATATATGTTTCTAAGAGGGACTCATTACGTTCTGCAACAAATTCAACCAGTTCTTCATTCATGTGCCCCTCAGTCAAAGACTCAGTCATCTCAATCACATCCGTGGTTAAATTGCTGCGAATTTCGTCTAAGACTCTTGCAGAATCTGCACCCGCACGATCGGTTTTATTAATAAAGAAAAAGGTTGGGACCTGATGCTTTTGCAATAGTCTCCAGACGGTTTCCGTATGCCCCTCAATACCTTCCACCGCACTAATAATCACAATCGCGTAATCCATCACTTGAATCGCTCGCTCCATTTCGGGAGAGAAATCGACATGTCCTGGGGTATCAATCAAATAATAGTGAGATTCATTATAGGAAAACATGGCCTGATCGGCAAATACTGTTATCCCTCGTTGTTTTTCGATGGTATGGGTATCGAGAAATGTATCCTGATGGTCGACGCGTCCTCTTTGTCTTATTGTTTTCGTATGATAGAGCAGTTGTTCTGCCAATGTGGTTTTTCCAGCATCGACATGAGCAAACATACCAATCGTCTTTTTCATCCTGCCACCTCAAATGATGTTAACTATTTTAACTATTATACCAAATTGGTTACCCATCGTACTGACAAATAGATAGTGTCAAAGAATTAAAATAGGATAATGAGGTATACAGCAGTCATTAGATGATAAATAGAAAAACACGGCAATTACTCACCGTGTTTTTGTTAGCTTTAATTGTTAACAATCATGATGTTTATTAAGATGTAATGGAGGCGGGATTAACCAGCCTTTTTCTTTAGTCAAACGAAGGACTTTTCCTCCCAATACTACCTTTTGATTATGGAATTGAGCATACATCATGGCAACATCTTCCCTAATGGATTTACCAATCACTGCGCTACATGCAACTAAACCGGCAGCTATATCTACACCAAGAGTAGCTGCGATAGCTGGATCGGGGATTCTTGCGCCAACAGGAATCTCGTCTAAGCATGCTTCAGGAGGCTCAGGTGCTGCTGGTGGTAAGCCAATGCCATTTTCTTTTAAAAGTTCTTCCACTTGTTTCTTTTGTTGCTGACATGTTTCAATTGCTTCAACTAATAATTTCTTTAAATCATCGTCACCTGCATGATTTAACATCGTTTGATAACCCGCAATCATACTATTTCCGACTAATTGTGAAGACCAGATATCAAAGACTTCACCATAGTGTAAAGGTTCTTCCTTTGGATTTCCACTTAAAATTCCCATTGTAGCCCTCCTCAATGTATACGTTAGTTTATTCATACAAAGTGCCACCTTTCCTTTAGCACAGCACATCTATATATTGTCCCGGTGATCACAATATCATGTAAATTCCACTCACGTTTTTGTCCGCCCTTTTCTGTTAGGATTATTTAAAAATTTTCCAGCTTAACCTAATAACACATGATTCTTCTCGTATCAATCAATAATAACGTAGAGGAGGGCGACGAATGGATTTTTTCGTTGGTAGTTCAGGTGCGAAAGCCTCATCAAAAGGGAAGGACGAAGGAAATTTAACGTGGTGGCAAATATCGTTAATTGGAATTGGCTGCACGATTGGAACCTTTACAGCAGAGTTTTTAAAAGGAAAAACTTTTTGGACATGTATCTAAATTTTACTCATAGAATGTACAAGTTAACCCAACGGTGAGAGTAGAGTGGTTTTCTTGAGCATGAGTATATTGGCAGGTTACATAATCTTGGGATTTACATTAGCAGGTCCAATTGGTCCGGTAAATTCTGCTCGTTTGGATAAGGGAATTAAGAATGGATTCTGGCACGCATGGGTTGTAGGGGCAGGGGCGATGATGGCCGATGGGATATTTATGCTATTGGTGTATTTAGGGATGGTTCAATTCATAGGTATTCCCAATGTTTAAATCTTCCTTTGGCTGTTTGGCGGTTTTATTCTTATATATTCAGGTGTAGAAAGCATAAAAAATGCAAATACAATTAACCTTACCTACAGCAGGCAAAAGGAGTCCTTATTCAAAAGTTTTGCGACGGGCTTCATCATGTCAATAACGAGCCCATTATCTATTCTTTTTTGGTTAGGGATTTATGGTTCAGTCCTAGCCAAAACTGCGCAAACGAACGGTACCGAAGCACTTTTAATTTATAGTAGTATGATCTTTCTCGGCCTAACTTTTTGAGATATCTTTGTGGCTGCATTAACCACAGGTTTTCGAAAACTCTTGTGTATTAAAAGTCTAATTGCCATCTCGATCATATCTGGAGTGTCATTAATCGGATTTGGCTCATATTTTAGTTTTCAGGGGATAGATGCACTTTTTTAGGTGGAATTATTGAGAAAAATTAATTTAAAGGTAACAGATATGAACCTTTTATTAATGAAGGATGTCGTTTTTTTTATTAATATACAGGGATCCATCTTGTTGAATTTCTGCATATAAAACATTTGTGATTTCATGAACTCCAGCTTGTAGCAGTTTTTGTTCGAGCCATTCTGTGTTAATGTTTAGTTTAGTCATATTCTTTTGATCTATTACTCCATCCGAAACAATCGCTGCATCTATCGGAGAAATACGTATTTTTGATGTTTCTATGTTCAAATCTTTCTTGGTTGCAGGTAGTTTGTTTTCCTTTTTCATCACAGAAAGCTCTCCATCTGTTTCAAAAATGGCAAATTCAACATCTGCTAAAGTGAAAACATCCTTTTTCCGAAGCATTGTATTAAGAGCATCAACACTTAGTCGAGTTTTACGAAGTGACTTTTCAATGATTTGTCCTTTTTTAATGACTATCAAGGGTTCTCCTTCAATTACTTTTCGTGCTTTTCTCGATTTAAGATCAATCAAAGCCATTAAAATAGTAAAGAAACTCCAAGCAACTAATCCAATCACACCGTAAATAATTTTGATATCAGGAACTAAAGCTAGAGTACCAGCGATTTCACCGATTGCAATAGCAGAGACAAAATTAGAAAAGGTCAATTGACTAATTTCTTTTCTACCCATTATTCTTGTTAAAATGAACAACACAAAAAATGATACAGTAATTCTAATTAGTAGCTCCCCATAGCCCATTTTTAGCCCACCTTTTATTTGTCGGTCATGTAAAACGTCAATATATAATTATTATTTACATAAGAAATGGCTTTTATTATGGGTAAGCAGAGAGGTCCTATCGACAGCTCTTTGGGAAAAATTTCCGTTTAACCTAGTGTAACAAGGATGTTATTTCTAATAGGAGAAACGATTACATAAAGGAGAATGAGAATTATGTTAGAAGAGGGTTACATTAATGTAACTGGAGGAAAGGTTTGGTATCAACTTTTTAATAAAAATGCCAAGGGGATTCCGGTTATTATTTTGCACGGTGGCCCAGGTTCATCGTGCTATTCGCTTCAAGGGTTAAAAGCATTAGCGGAGGAACGTCCAGTGATCTTTTACGATCAGTTAGGTTGTGGTAAATCAGATCGGCCAACAGATAAATCACTATGGAGAATTGAACGGTTTGTTGAGGAATTGGCCCAGGTGAGACAAGCTCTTAACCTGAAAGAACTACATATTCTTGGTCATTCTTGGGGAACGACTCTGGCTGCAGCTTATTGTCTAACCAAACCGATAGGGGTGAAAAGTGTTATTTTCTCAAGCCCTTGTTTAAGCGCTCCATTATGGGAACAAGATCAAAGGCGTAATCTAGAAAAGCTGCCTAGAGAAATTCAGGAAACGATCAAAAGCTGCGAAGAAAATGGAACCACAGAGTCAGAGGAATATAAAATGGCAACAGAACAATTTAACAAGCACTTTGTCTGCCGTTTGGATCCCTATCCAGATTGGTTAAAGCAGGGCTCTCAAAATAGAAATCCTGAAATATATAATATCATGTGGGGACCTTCTGAATTTACCGTGCTTGGGAATCTAAGAGAATTTGATTGTACACCACGTTTAAAGGAAATCACCTGTCCAACACTTTACACTTGTGGTAGGTTCGATGAGGCTACACCGGAAACCACGCAATACTATAGCAGATTAACTCCAGTTTCCTCGTTCCATGTGTATGAGCACAGTGCTCATATGCCTTATGTGGAGGAACCGGATGAGTACCTTAGAGTGACAGGTGACTTCCTCAAAAAAATTGATACTCTTAATGATTCCGAAACTTTTTGATTGTGGTTTTAAAATAAAGTGGTACCTTGGGAAAAATAAGTAAATTTAAGTAAAAAAACGCATTTGCCAAAGTAATGGTAAATGCGTTTTTTATCATAGGTCAGTTAATTTTTAAAAGAAGCTTTCGTTGGCGACCAGGTTTTCCGCCAAGACATTTGGGCTATGAATAACACGATCAATGCTACAATGCCAATCCCTGTATAAACGATAAAGCCTGTTCCATAACTTCCCGTAACTTCCTTTAGTGTTCCTAATATATTAGGGACAAAAAATCCGCCAACCCCGCCGGCTGCTCCAACAATCCCGGTGATCATCCCAATCTCTTCTTGGAAACGCTTTGGAACCAATTGAAAAACCGCTCCATTTCCCATTCCCAAACAGAGCATTCCGATAAACAATAAAGTGGTGACAAAAGCTAAAGGCGGGAGTTGGCTAACGCCAAACATACTTAGTGCAACCCCGATGAAAAGGAAAGTAAGCAGGCGGACACCACCTATTTTATCTGCAATGAACCCGCCAACGGGTCGGAAAAAGCTTCCGGCTGCTACACATAGGGTAACAAAATCGCCTGCTCTTACTTTTGATAAATCATATTGATCCACAAAAAAGATGCTCAAGAAACTGGACAAACCAACAAATCCCCCGAAGGTAACACTGTACAGCAAACAAAAATACCATGTATCTTTTTGCTTGAATACATTTAGATATTCTGTCACCGGTTTGGGCGCGGGTTGAGAAGGGGCATCTTTTGCCAAAAAGATATACAAGCAAAAGACGATTAATAAAGGTATGAGTGCCAGTCCCAAAACATTATGCCAGCCCAGTTGTTCCGCTATACGAGGTCCAAATAAGGTTGCAAAAAGAGTTCCGCTGTTTCCGGCACCAGCTATCCCCATTGCCAGTCCTTGTAGATGAGGCGGGTACCATCTGCTGGCCATCGGGATGGCTGCTGCAAAACTCGCACCGGCTACACCAAGAAGAATCCCAATCATATAAATTTCAGTTAATGTTTGACCATATAACCAACCCCAGACCAGTGGAATGATGGTAACGAGCATGCCGCTGATGGCTGTTTTTCGTGGACCGATTCGATCTGTTAAGACGCCTAGGATGAGTCGGAAAAACGATCCGCTTAAGATCGGAACTGCCACAATAAAACCCTTCTGCGAGGGAGTAAGCCCAAAATCCTTAGTAATATAAACCCCAAGTGCCCCTAAAATCACCCAAATCATAAAACTGACATCAAAGTATAAAAATGATGCCGCTAACGAGGGTGCATGACCGCTTTTTCTTAGAGCCGATAACTTCATATTGTTGTACTCCCTTCTAATAAACATTTTTTATGTGATTCATAACTAAATTTCTTCTTGTTTACCATTCAAAACAACTATCTTTTGAAAACATGACCCTTATTAGTAACACTGCGAATGAAAATAAACCAATACCATTTTTCATTGTTTTTCCTCCTAAACGTTTATGGTAATTGCGTTGCTCTTGCTGTGTTAAACAATAACGTATCGTCAAGGAAGATGTCTCCTATCGTGTAAGAAACTCTAACACGGAAACTTATCGTGTCAGGAAATGTAACACAATGAATTCCTTTTGGAGAGATTTATGGAATAATAGGTGATATTTATATGTGCTGTTAAGCACATAATTAATCGGCGGAGGTTCTTAGAATGACTAAGCAAAAACTTGTATTGATAGGGAATGGAATGGCGGGCGTACGATGTATTGAGGAAATTTTACGAGAAGCACCACATTCTTTTGAGATTACTATTTTCGGAACTGAACCACATCTTAACTATAATCGCATCCAACTATCGTCTGTTTTGCAGGGAGGTACAACGTTTAATGATATTACGATCCATGATCGGAATTGGTATGACGAACAAAACATTAACCTGTTCACTGGAGAAACGGTAATAAAAATCGATCCCGAAAAACAAGTGCTAAAAACGGATAAAAATCGATATTTTTCCTATGATAGACTAATCATTGCAACAGGTTCCGTTCCATTTATACTCCCTATTACCGGTGTAAACAAAGATGGAGTTACCACGTTTCGGACCATTGATGATTGTCAGAAAATGATTGAAACAGCGAAACATTATAAAAAAGCAGTAGTCATTGGAGGTGGGGTCTTAGGTTTAGAGGCAGCCTTTGGGTTGCTCAATCTTGGGATGGAAGTAACGGTGGTTCATAACGGCCGAAATTTAATGGAAAGGCAATTGGATGAAAGAGCGGCAAAACTGTTGCAAACAGAGTTGGAAAAGCAAGGTTTGCGCTTTCTTTTTGAAAAAGATACAAAGGAGATTAACGGAAACAGTCGAGTTGAAGGAGTGTCTTTTAAAGATGGGACTGAAATACCTGCTGATTTGGTTGTAATGGCTGCAGGGGTGAGACCGAATATCCGGTTAGCAAAGGAATGTGGAATAAAATCAAACCGCGCAATCGTCGTTAATGATTATCTGGAAACGAATATACCGAACATTTATGCGGTCGGTGAATGTGTGGAACATCAAGATATCGTCTATGGATTAGTGAAACCACTTTATGATCAAGGGAAAGTCTTAGCCAAGCGAATTTGCGGGCTCGAATGCAAGGGTTACGAAGGAACGATTCTGTCGACCCAATTAAAAATATCCGGTGTGGATGTCTTTTCGGTCGGTCAGTTTACTTGTGATGAAAGATTTAAGGCGATTGAAATTCATAATGAGCTAGATGGTGTTTACAAGAAATTGGTGTTTGAAGAATCCAAAATGGTTGGAGCTGTTTTATTTGGAGATACAAGTGATCGCACAAGATTTCTGGAAATGATCTTGAAAAAACAAGATGTATCAGACGTGGAGAAAGTTACTCTTTTTCAATCATTAAGAGGAGCCGGTGGTTCTGTCGCTTTAATGTCCCCAGGTGATATTATCTGCAATTGTAACGGTGTCCCAAAAGGGGCGATTATTGAAGCAGTTCTAAAAACTGGATGTTCCACAGTTGAACAAGTGAAAAAGTGTACAAAGGCTTCAGCTTCGTGTGGGGGCTGTAAACCGTTAGTATCCGAGCTTTTAACCTATATTCAGAGCGATGAATTTGATGAGGTGATTGAACAAAAGACGCTGTGCTCCTGTACCTCGTTAACAGAAGATGACGTCGTTTATGAAATGCAAATGAAAGGCTTGTCCTCCGTTCAGGAAGTGATGGATGTACTAGACTGGCACAACAAAACGGGATGCGCCACTTGTCTTCCTGCCCTAGCCTATTATATTGGAATGATTTATCCAGAATATGAAAGACAGGAGGAAACTCTTTTTGTATCCGAAAAAATGAGTGCCATCTTACAACATGACGGGTCTTATACAGTTGTCCCACAAATGTACGGTGGAAAAACCTCTGCAGCACAATTACGCACCATTGCCGAGGTTTCTGAGAAGTTTGGGATCTCGAATGTAGCTGTAACAAGTGAACAAAGAATTCATTTGATGGGAGTGAAGGAAGAAGACCTGTCCGACGTATGGGCTGCTTTGAATATGGCCGTAAGTGCAACGTATGGAAATATGGTTCAAAATGTTAAAACATGTATCGGTGAACATGTTTGCAGATGTGACAAACAACCTTCGCTTCAGCTTGCGGTTAACCTCGAAAGGAGATTGGAGTTTTTAATCACACCTTATCGCGTGAAAATGGGTATATCAGCATGTATGCATAATGGTGCAGGGTCAACCACAAAAGATATCGGTATCATTGGGACGGAATTGGGCTGGGAAATTTATGCTGGCGGGAGCAGCGGACGTCACATCCGTGCCGGTGAGTTATTATGCCTCGAGGCAGCGACCGATGATGTCATCGAAATCATTTGCGGCTTAATTCAATATTACCGTGAGACAGCCAATTACCTTGAGCGAACTTGGCAATGGATTGAAAGGGTTGGTTTAGTGCATATAAGAGAAATACTGTTTGACCTTGAACTTCGCCAGCAATTACTGATGCGGCTAGAGCAGGATAAATTCTTGCGGAGAACGTCTTTAGAAAAAAGCTCAAAGTAATCATTTATCACGATTTTAGTAGTCATTATAAATACCTATATAATAAAAAATGGGGAAAGGGTGAGATACCATGACAGAGGCGCTATTAAAGTATTTCCGTACAAAAGAACAAGAAGTAAAATCGGAAAAAAGGTATGATACCCAATGTCCATTTTGCAGCATGCAATGTAAAATGCAATTGATCGAACAATCAATCGT
Organism: Bacillus sp. MM2020_1; assembly: GCA_011250595.1. Classification (GTDB taxonomy): domain Bacteria; phylum Bacillota; class Bacilli; order Bacillales; family Cytobacillaceae; genus Neobacillus. The sequence continues at coordinate 39,114 of JAANMP010000019.1, forward strand.
TACTAGAAAAAAATATTTAACCATTGGAAAGGACAATCCCACTTCAGAGGGGCGTTTATGTATTAAAGGCATGAATGCCCATCAGCATGCTTTTCATAAGGAACGCTTGAAATATCCCATGGTAAAGGTAAATGGCGAATTTGTCGGGACCACATGGGAGAAAGCGTTAGACCTGATCAAAGAAAATTTTACGAAAATCCAGGAAGAAGCGGGACTGAATGCTTTAGCGGTTTATGGGAGTGCTTCAATCACGAATGAAGAAGCCTACTTATTGGGGAAATTTGCCCGTGTTGCTTTAAAAACAAAATATATTGATTACAATGGCCGATTTTGTATGTCTGCGGCTGCATCTGCTGCTAGTCAAACGTTTGGATTGGATAGAGGATTCACTAATAGCTTGTCCGAAATCGCATCCACTCGTTGCCTTATTTTAGCTGGGACGAATATTGCTGAATGTCAGCCCACAATTATGCCCTATTTCGAAAGGGCGAAAGAAAATGGTGCTTATATTATCGCCATCGATCCTCGGGAAACAGCAACAACGAAAATAGCAGACTTGCATTTACAACCTATACCGGGTACCGACTCCGTGTTGGCTAACGGGTTATTGAAAGTTATTCTGGAAGAGAATTATGTGGATGAAGCGTTTATCCAAGAACGTGTGAACGGGTTTGAAGAAGTTCGGGAGTATGTATTATCGCTCTGTTTAGAAGAAATAGAAGAGATAACGGGTGTTCCGATCCCTCTTATTCGCAAAGCGGCAGACAGGTTTGGAAAAGAAGAAACAGGAATGATTTTTACAGCGAGAGGGGTAGAACAGCATACAAATGGTTCGCTGACTGTCCGTAATTTCCTGAATATTCTGCTTGCAACAGGTAAAATTGGCAAGCCGAGCTGTGGTTATGGAGCGATTACGGGACAGGGAAACGGTCAGGGGGCGAGAGAGCATGGACAAAAAGCTGACCAACTACCGGGTTATCGTTCGATTGAGAACGAAGAAGATCGGAAACATGTGGCCGACATCTGGGGGATTGATCAGGAGGATTTACCAAGGAAGGGGGTTTCCGCTTATGAAATGATTGAGAAAATTCATGAAGGTGAAATAAAAGGGTTATTTCTCATGTGTTCCAATCCGATTGTTTCCAATCCGAATGCCCATTTCGTCAAAGAGGCCATTAAAAAATTATCGTTCTTTGTTGCGGTGGATCTGTTTGTTTCAGAAACAGCCCAATTAGCAGATGTCATATTGCCGGCCTCTTCCTATCTTGAAGATGAAGGAACAATGACCAATTTAGAGGGACGGGTAACATTACGGGAAGCAAGCTATCCTTGTCCGGGAGAAGCCAAGCATGATTGGCAAATCATATGTGAAATTGCCCGTGTGCTTGGAAAGGAAGAATTTTTTTCTTTCACCTCTGCTGAGGAAATTTTTACGGAATTAAGGATGGCAAGCCGGGGAGGAAAGGCTGATTATTTTGGTATGACATATGAACGTCTTAGAAAGGAAGGCGGGATCTTATGGCCGTGTCCGGACACTGACCATAAGGGGACGAAACGCGTGTTTGAGACCTCCTTCGCCCATTCAGATGGAAAGGCAGAAATGGTGGTTGTTCCGAACATCCCTGAGGTGCCAAAAGAACAATTGTCCGAAGAATTCCCGCTTTATCTAACAACCGGAAGAGTCATGTCACACTACCTAACAGGAGTTCAAACAAGAAAAAGTCCAGCTTTAGCGGCAAGGAACATAGAACCGTTTATGGAAATTCATCCTTCAACTGCAGCAAAATTTCAGATCTGGGACCAATCATTAGTAAAGATTGAATCGAGAAGGGGAAGTGTTGTGGTGAGAAGTAAATGGTCGGAAACGATTCGTCATGATACCATTTTTGTTCCTTTTCACTGGGCAGACTCACAAAATATTAATCTCCTCGTTTCAAAAGAATTGGATCCTGCCTGCAAAATGCCAGGCTTTAAAGTCAGTGCCGTTAAAGTGCGTCCAGCAACTGATTTTTTAAATTAAAAATTTCCGTGTTAGAAGACCTTACACGATAAGTTAGTTTTTGAAATGGCTGTGATATAGTTTAAGAAACTTTCAAACAGGAGGAAAGCTAACATGGAGAAGAAAAAGTTGGTACTCGTAGGTAATGGCATGGCTGGTGTTAAAACCATTGAGGAGATATTAAAACTATCAAGAGAATCATTCGAGATTACAATTTTCGGAAGGGAACCGCATCCGAATTATAATAGAATACTACTTTCGAAAGTATTACAAGGAGATACAGAGGTAAAAGACATAACGCTTAATGAATGGGAATGGTACACAGAGAACAACATTCAGTTGTTCACAAGTGAAACAGTGATCAAAATTGATTCAGAAAGGAAAGTAGTTGTAACCGACTTAGGAAGAATTGAACCGTATGATGAACTGATTATTGCGTCAGGGTCTATCCCGTTTATCCTTCCGATTCCAGGAGCGGATAAGAAAGGAGTAACAGCTTTTCGGGATATAAAGGACACAGAGGTCATGCTTGAAAATTCGAAAAAGTATAAAAAGGCAGCCGTGATTGGCGGTGGTCTGCTCGGACTCGAAGCGGCAAGAGGTCTTCTAAACTTAGGAATGGATGTTTCGGTCATTCATCTCGCCCCGTATTTGATGGAGCGCCAATTAGACCCTCAAGCAGGGAAACTGCTGCAAAGAGAATTAGAACAACAGGGAATGAAATTTTTATTAGAAAAACAAACGCAGGAAATATTTGGGAATGATCGCGTAGAAGGTCTAAGATTTAGTGATGGGACGTTGCTTGATGCTGACTTAGTCGTCATGGCAGTTGGTATCAAGCCAAACGTCGAATTAGCCAAAGAAACAGACATTGCTGTTAATCGTGGGATTGTCGTGAATGAATACCTGCAAACGAGCATTCCTAATATTTACTCGGTTGGAGAGTGTGCCGAGCACAATGGTACGGTTTATGGTCTGGTAGCCCCCTTATATGAGCAAGGAAGAGTATTAGCGAAACATATTTGCGGGTTGGGGACTACGGGTTATAAAGGCTCGGTATTATCCACACAGTTGAAGGTTTCAGGCGTTGAGGTGTTTTCAGCAGGGGACTTTATGGAAGGTGAAGGTAAGGAAGCCATCAAAGTTTTTGATGGAAATGACAGCATTTATAAAAAAATCGTGATCAAAGATAGTAAAATCGTAGGCGCAGTGCTGTTTGGTGATAGCAGTGATGGTAATCGTCTCTTTTCAATGATTCAAAAGCAAGCAGACGTTTCCTTCACCACGAAGGTATCACTTCTTCAGCCTCTCAATGATGACTTTGGTGGCAGCTTAGTTGCTTCCATGAGTGAAGAGGAAATCATCTGTGGATGTAATGGTGTATCCAAAGGGGCAATAATTCAGGCAATACAAAATCAAGGATGTTCATCCGTTGATGAAATCAAAGCTTGTACTAGTGCATCCAGGTCATGTGGAGGATGCAAGCCGCTTGTTGCGGAAGTGTTAAAACTGACGCTCGGATCAGAGTTTGACAGCACTGTCCAGAAAGAAGCAATTTGCAGCTGTACCCATTTATCGAGGGATGAAGTAGTGCAAGAGATAAAAACAAAAGGGCTGACCCACATCAAAGAAGTGATGTATGTACTTGGGTGGAGTACCGAGGAAGGGTGCTCAAAATGCCGCCCAGCTCTGAACTATTACTTGGGTATGGTTCATCCGATTGATTATCAGGATGAAAAGGAGTCTCGATTTGTCAACGAGCGCATGCATGCAAATATTCAAAAGGATGGAACCTATTCTGTTGTACCGCGAATGTACGGCGGTGTAACAAATGCACAGGACTTACGACGGATTGCTGACGTGGTCGATAAATATGAAATACCGATGGTAAAACTAACTGGAGGTCAACGGATCGACTTGCTTGGCGTGAAAAAAGAAGACTTGCCAAAAGTATGGACAGATTTGGATATGCCCTCAGGGTCTGCCTACGGTAAATCATTACGGACAGTAAAAACATGTGTGGGTGATCAGTTCTGTCGTTTTGGAACGCAAGATTCCATTGGACTAGGAATCGATCTCGAAAAGAAATTTGAAGGACTTCAAACACCACATAAGGTAAAAATGGCCGTATCTGCTTGTCCGAGAAGCTGTGCAGAGTCTGGGTTTAAAGATATTGGTTTTATAGGGATTGACGGTGGCTGGGAACTTTATGTCGGTGGGAATGGCGGAACACATGTCCGCGGAGGAGACCTGCTATACACAGTAAAAACATCCGAAGAAGCGATGGAAATTACCGGTGCCTATCTTCAGTATTACCGTGAAACAGCCAACTACTTAGAACGGACGTCTGCTTGGATTGAACGTATTGGTTTGGCGCATGTCCGCTCTGTTCTTGATGATCATGAAAAACGTAAAGAATTAAATACTCGTATTGATGATGCATTATCTGTTGTCAGAGATCCATGGAAGACGATAACGGAAGATGCAAAGGTTAAAAAGGAATTGTTTGAGAGTGTAGTAAAGTCGTAGTAACTTACTATGGAGGGAGCAGATGATCCAATGATAAAAAGAAGCGCAAAAGTGGTGTCAATCGGTTCGATACGGGATCTTCCAGAGCGGCTGGGAAAAATTGTTTCTGTTGGTAAAACAGAAGTAGCGGTATTTAAATTATTAAACGGGAGCATCCGTGCGGTGGAAAATCGCTGTCCACATAAGGGCGGAGTCTTGAGCGAAGGAATGGTAAGCGGCGAATTTGTTTTCTGTCCGATGCATGATTGGAAAATATGTTTAGAGGATGGGAAGGTCCAAGACCCAGATACGGGCTGTGTGAAAACCTATCAAACTAAAATTGTAGACGACGAAGTGTTTCTTTTAATAGATTAGTTGGAAGGAGATAATGACTAATCATGAAGCTAAAAAAAGGAAAGGTTTATATTATAGGGGCAGGTCCTGGCGATCCTGATTTAATTACGATTAAAGCAATGAAATACCTTGAGCAGGCAGAAGTCATACTTTATGATCGACTAGTCAATCCGGTGTTACTGAAATACGCTAAGGTGAATGCCGAATTGATATATTGTGGAAAAGAGCCAGGGAACCATTGTTTTTCCCAGGAGGCCATCCATCAATTATTGGTTGATAAAGCCTTGGCTGGTAAATTGGTCGTCCGCTTAAAAGGAGGCGACCCATTTATTTTTGGCCGAGGAGGCGAAGAAGCCGATGTATTGGTTGGAAATGGAATAGACTTTGAAGTAGTTCCTGGGATTACCTCTGGAATTGCTGCTCCAGCCTATGCGGGAATACCTGTTACTTACCGGGATATGAGCCGATCCTTTGCCATGGTTACGGGTCATTGCTTGAGCGGTATACCAAATAGCATTCGCTGGGACCTTCTAGCCCATGGAGTCGATACACTGTCCATTTATATGGGTGTCAAACATCTTCCGTTTATATGTAACCAATTGCGAACCTATGGTAAAGATCCCTCCACACCGATTGCTGTAATTGAACAAGGGACAACAGTAAATCAACAAACTGTTGTCGGTACTCTAGAGACAATCGTTGAAATGGTTAATGAGAATCAAATCTCGAATCCAGCGATGATTGTTATTGGAGAAGTTGTAAAACTCTCGGAAAAACTATCTTGGTATCCTGAGAGAATAAAAGGAGAGATACTTACTTAATATGATTTTGAAAGTGTTTATAATGAAAATTATAGACTCTTTTTTTTGTATTTTATTGTTTTTTATAGAGGTATATATTAAATTTTGTCGAATTCCATAAGTAAATATACCTAATCAAGAGGGCGAAAAAATGAATAAATCTGGTCAAGTTATCCTGGTGCTGATTTCGATTTTATTTACCGGTTACCAAAAAATCTACGATCATCATCCTTTTTTCTCGTTAGACTTTGCTCTGTTTACCCTGATTGCCTGGGCGGTGGGATGGCAATATGATAAGGCACGCTACTACGAAAAAAAGGCACGTGCAAGTGAGGAGAGCTATAAGAAGTTGATCGATTCATTACCTGCACCCGTTTATGTAACACACAAGCATAATTTTTTATATGTCAATAAGGCTGCAATGCAAATGATTGGTGCGACTAAACTAGAGGATTTAATGGGGAAATCAATTTTTGATTTAATTCTACCAGACTATAAAAGTCGTTTGCTTGAACGATTTAAACAAATAGAGAAAGAAAAGCATCCCGTCAATACAATCGAATATAAAGCTAAGCGTTTAGATGGAACTCCATTTTTCTTTGAAGTCTCTTCCTTGTTTATAGTTTTTGGCGGGAAAGAAGCGGTATTGTCGATTGGGAAAGATATTACGGAAAAAATGGAAGAAACAGAACGTCTCCTTCAAAAGTCTGAAAAACTGGCATTGTTAGGTCAAATGGCGGCCGGAATAGCCCATGAAATTCGGAATCCACTCACATCCATCAAAGGATTTATACAGCTCTTAAAGACTAGCACTAGGAAAGAAGAATATTTCGATATCGTATTATCTGAGCTTGACCGGATTAATGAGATCGTAGGGGAATTCTTAGTTCTTGCCAAACCAACCGCTGCTGTTTATATGACACAGGATATTAAGATCTTATTAAAGGACGTTATCACCTTATTCAACAATCAGTCGCTTCTAAATAATGTTCAAATCTTTGTAGAATTTGATAATGATTTGCCGTTGATCAGCTGCGAGGAAAATCAACTAAAGCAAGTATTTCTAAATTTGCTGAAGAACGCGATGGAAGCTATGCCTAAGGGCGGAAATATTTATGTGGTCGTAAAGGAAAAAGCAGCAGGAAAAATCTCGATTCAAATTATCGATCAAGGTGTTGGCATTCCACAAGAACGGATTTCTACATTAGGAGAGCCGTTTTATACAACAAAAGAAAAAGGAACCGGTCTTGGGTTGATGACTTGCTACAAAATTATCGAAGGCCATAATGGGGAACTACATATTCATAGTAAAATTAATGAAGGAACCACAATCGAGGTTGTCTTGCCAACGATTACTCAGCCGTTATTGAAGATGGAAGTAAGCCATTCTTAGTGAATGGCTTATTCTATTTAGAAGAAAAAATGATAAAATATCATCATAGATATAGATTAAAGGATTAGGAGGGAGTTTGTGGGTTCGTTACAAACGAAACAAATGTCACGTGAGTTTACGTTTTTACAACTATTTAAGCAATCTCAGCACTTCACTGCGTTACTTTTTGGGCAAATTTTTTCCTTATTAGGAAGTTCGATAACGAATGTGATTCTGCCGATTGTTGTCCTTCAATTATCAAAATCAACCGCAATGATGGGAACTGTCATGGCTGTATACATGCTGCCTTTTGTCGTACTTCTCCCTGTTTCGGGCATCCTGGTTGATAAAATGAACAGAGTAAAAATTATGTTTGTTGTTGATCTAGTTCGGTTCTTTTTGATGATGCTATTAGCTGGTTTAGCTTTTATGGGTCAACTGAACATGGTTTTTCTGTTTATTATAATGTTTATTATGGGTACAATGGATAGCTTCTTTCAGCCGGCCTATTCGGCGGTTCGAGCAAAGGTATTTACGAAGGATATTCGCAATGCGGCCAACTCGATTACCCAAGTAAGTGTCCAGGCCTTAAGAATCTTTGGACCCATTATTGGAGGAATGATTATCAGCTCGTTTTCAGCGGCATGGGGTTTTGGAATTGATGCGATCACCTACATAATATCGTTGTTCTTTCTATTAAGCCTTCGATCTTTATCCTTTCAGCAGTCGACCGTCACTTTAGGAAAGAAAAACTCTATCAAACAAGATTTCTTTGAAGGGATTGAGGTCCTAAAGCAAGAGTCCTGGCTCTGGATTACCATTCTCACATTCTCGTTAGTTAATATATTTTCAGGCGGGATCATTCGAATCTTAATTCCTTGGCTCATTAATGTCTATTATCAATTTGAGCCTGTTGTGTTTGGTCTCGTCCTTTCCGCATCAGGAGCTGGAGCAATCGTCTGTGGCATTGTGTTTGGACTACGGAGAGAATGGAAGCAAAGAGGCCTGCTCGCTTATATTGGTGTGGCTGTAAGCGGACTTGGCTTCTTATTTATGCCATTCATTTCATCGGTTCCTTTTTTAATGGTCTTAATGTTTCTTGAAGGGGCAGGGATAATGCTGTTTGGCTTAATCTGGGAGATTAGTCTCCAAGAATTAGTTCCTGAAGATAAATTTGGGCGTGTAGTCAGTTTAGATATGCTTGGTTCCTTTGCCTTACTTCCTGTCGGTTACTTACTAACAGGATGGATTGCAGAAGGAATTGGTGAAATCTTCACCTTTGTTACCTTTAGTATTGTCATCGTTCTTATCTCTGTCTTAGTCATGTTTAATAAAGGGATTCGAAATTATAATTAACGTAAATTAAATGGGTTGGAGGAAGTTATGCAAAAGAATAGGTATGTGTTTTGGGGTCTCGTCATTTCTACCCTTATATCAGCACTTGACGCAAATATAATGCAAACGGCAAGCCCCACCATCGTGAAACAGCTCGGAGGAATGGAGTTGTTCGCGTGGATATTTGTTGTTTATATGTTAGCAAGCACTGTTACGGTACCGCTTTATGGTAAATTATCGGATATGTATGGTCGGAAAAAATTGTTAATAATCGCTGTTGCCATATTTACTTTAGGTTCAATTCTGTGTGGATTGGCCAATTCCATTGTTACGCTGATTATTTTTAGAGGTGTGCAAGGGATAGGGGCAGGCGGGATGATTCCACTTTCGATGATCATCGTAGGAGATTTGTTTACGATTGAAAGCCGTGGGAAAATTCAAGCGGTCTTTAGCAGCATATGGGCCATTTCATCTATTGTTGGTCCCGTTTTGGGTTCGTTCTTTGTCGAAGAACTAACATGGAGATGGATTTTCTTTATCAATGTTCCAATTGGGATTGCAACTGTTCTTTGTCTGATTCCATTTAAGGAAAAAATCGAGTTCAAGAAGACCCATATTGACTACAAAGGCTTCTTCTTATTTGGGATATCGATTTCGCTCTTATTGTTATCTACTAATGTTAGAAACTCTTTTTGGTACCTTATCATTGGAATCATTGGTTTGATTATTTTTCTTTTGGTGGAGAGGAAAGAAGCACATCCGTTCTTACCTGTTTCGTTGTTTAAGAACAAAGGAATCCTCATGACTAACATTTTTATGCTAGTTTACTGTCTGTCCTTTTTTGGAACATCCAACTTTATTCCGTTATACCTTCAAGAAGGAAGTCATATGAGTATTTATAAAAGCGGTCTTATTCTTCTCAGTATTGCGGTGGGCTGGATGTTTGGAAGTACCCCGGCCGGGAAGTGGATTATCCGCTTTGGATACAAAAGCTTATTTATTATCGGAAGCGTGATAACCACTGTTTCCGGTTTAGCTTTATACTTATTTATTGCGGATTTAACCTACTTTAGTTTATTTTTCATCTTAACGATCCAGGGTGTATCATTTGGGCTCTTATTTGCGGTAGGAACGATCGCTTCTCAAGAATTTGCTGAATCCCACATCAAAGGGATGTCTACATCACTGCAAATGTTTCTAAAAAACATTGGGACCTCGATCGGAGTTACCATCATGGGACTGATCATCAATCAAGCAGCAAACATCGTTATTGGAATAAAAAATGTCTTCCTTTATGCCCTTTGTTTGAGCTTCCTAACGATCCTACTAAGCTTTTTAATCCCTGCTAAAACACCTTCCGGTAGTGAGAGTAAATAGTTTTTTAACTTTATAGTGCCTGACACCAACTAATGTTGGTGTCAGGCACTCCTTTTTATTCCTAAGATTTATTTCAGTATCTCCCTAAACTCTTTTCCCCGCTTAACATAATGCTCGCTCGACATTTGTAGCAAATCGAGATCCTTTTGAGTTATTTCGCGGACTACTCTTCCCGGAGAGCCCAACACAAGGGAGCGGGGTGGAATTTTAATTCCACCGGATAACAGCGTATTGGCCCCAATAATACATTCGTCACCAACCTCCACATTGTCTAAAAGGGTCGAACCCATGCCAATAATACATCGTTTGCCAATCATACAGCCATGCAAAATAACATTATGGCCAATGGTCACATCATCTGCAATTTCAACTGGAAATCCTTCGAATAAATGAATCGTAGAATTATCCTGGATGCTGCATCGCTCACCAATGGTGATCGGTCCGTCATCACCACGTAATACCGCATTAAACCAGACAGATGAATCCTTTCCTATTCTCACATCACCAATTAAATATGCTCCGGGTGCCACAAACACCGAATCATGAACCTCGGGCGAAATACCCTTGTAAGGGATTAACATATGAATCTCTCCTTTAAAAGACTGAATTGTCTTTCTATTAATCTAAATATATCATTAATTCACAAGTAAGATGTAAAAATTGTATTTATCACTTTCAAATAGATCATCCTCTTAAAAATTTGTTTGCACCTATTTATGGATTCCGTTTTTCGAATGCAAAATATTTTTGCCTTTACCAAACAATCATTTATTTTGCGCAAAATATTTTTGCACCAAAAGAATCATAAACCCTTTATTTATGCAAAAAACCAAGTTGGCACGCAACTTGCATAATAATTTACTGTAGCAAACGACAAGGGGGAACAAAAATTGAAACCGTATACACATGAACCATTTACAAATTTTGAAGATGAAAAAAATAAACAAGCTTTTCAAGAAGCGCTTGCCTACGTTCAATCACAATTGGGAAAAGATTATCCAGTTGTTATTGGTGGAGAAGCCGTTACTACTGAGGAAAAAATTATCTCTATAAATCCGGCAAATAAAGAAGAAATCATTGGTCGAGTGTCAATGGCCGACCAAGAGTTAGCAGAACAGGCTATGAATGCCGCATTAACCACATTTGAAACATGGAAAACGTGGAAGCCTGAACATCGTGCCAACATCTTATTCAAGGCAGCTGCGATTATGCGCCGCCGTAAACATGAGTTTTCATCTTATCTAGTGAAAGAAGCCGGAAAGCCATGGAAAGAAGCAGATGCCGATACAGCAGAAGCCATCGACTTCATCGAGTATTATGGCCGTCAAATGCTGAGATTGAAAGATGGCTCACCAGTACAAAGCCGTGACGGAGAATTTAATCAATATAACTATATCCCACTTGGGGTGGGAATTATCATTTCACCTTTTAACTTCCCATTAGCAATTATGGCTGGAACAACGATTGCAGCCATTGTCTCTGGAAATACCGTACTTCTAAAGCCTGCAAATTCTACACCAGTGGTTGCAGCTAAATTTGTTGAGTTGATGGAGGAAGCTGGACTTCCAAAAGGTGTCTTAAACTTTGTACCAGGAAGCGGCGCGCAAATCGGGGATTACCTTGTTGATCATCCAAAAACACGATTCGTATCGTTTACAGGATCACGAGAAGTTGGCTGCCGCATTAACGAACGTGCTGCCAAGGTTCATAAAGGACAAAAATGGATCAAACGGGTCATTGCTGAAATGGGCGGTAAAGACACTGTCGTTGTAGATAACGATGCGGATTTAGATTTAGCTGCAGCAAGTATTGTCTATTCCGCTTTCGGCTTTTCAGGCCAAAAATGTTCAGCGGGTTCCCGGGCAGTTATTCATCAGGATGTCTATGATACGGTCCTTGAGAAGGTGGTCGCTTTAACAAGAACACTTACACTTGGCAACCCTGAAGATGCAACTAATTATATGGGACCGGTTATTGATGGCAAATCGTTCAAAAAAATCATGGAATATATTGAAGTTGGCAAGCAAGAAGGCCGGCTTATGACTGGCGGCGAGGGCGATGATTATAAAGGGTTCTTCATCCAACCGACGATCTTTGCTGATTTAGATGAAAATGCACGCTTAATGCAGGAAGAAATTTTTGGACCAGTTCTTGGTATTAGTAAAGCACGAGATTTTGACCATATGATGACGATTGCCAATAACACCGACTACGGTTTAACAGGTGCATTGATCACGAATAACCGCGAGCATCTCGAACGCGCTCGCGAAGAATTCCACGTCGGTAATCTTTACTTTAATCGTGTATGTACGGGTGCCATCGTTGGCTATCAACCGTTTGGCGGATTCAATATGTCAGGTACAGATTCCAAAGCGGGCGGTCCAGAATATTTACTGCTTCACATGCAGGCCAAAACAACTTCTGAAACACTATAAAAAACGACAACTACGTCAACTTGACAGGTGGGATTACTTCACCTGTCAAAACAAATCGAAGGAGGAACTATTATGACAGTCTCTGAAACTACTAAAACAAAGCAAATCATTGAACAAACAGATAAATTTGGTGCAAATAACTATCATCCACTGCCAATCGTTATTGCCAAGGCAGAGGGGGTTTGGGTGGAAAGCCCAGAAGGAAATCGTTACATGGATATGCTAAGCGCCTATTCTGCGGTTAACCAAGGACATCGCCATCCAAAAATTATCCAAGCATTGAAAGATCAAGCCGATAAAGTAACGTTAACTTCTCGTGCTTTTCATAATGATCAATTGGGTCCATGGTATGAGAAAATTTGTCAATTAACGAATAAAAATATGGCACTTCCAATGAATACAGGAGCAGAAGCTGTTGAAACGGCCCTAAAAGCTGCCCGCCGCTGGGGTTATGATGTCAAAGGGATTTCAGAAAATCAAGCTGAAATTATTGCTTGCGTTGGGAACTTCCATGGCCGGACAATGGGCGCTGTCTCCTTATCATCAGATCCAGAATATAAGCGCGGCTTCGGTCCAATGCTACCGGGAATTAACCTCATTCCTTACGGTGATCTCGAGGCATTAAAAGGAGCAATTACTCCGAATACAGCCGCCTTTTTAATCGAGCCTATTCAAGGGGAAGCAGGAATTATTTTACCACCAGAAGGGTTTTTAAAAGCAGCATCAGATTTATGTAAGGAAAACAATGTATTATTCATAGCTGATGAAATTCAAGTTGGCTTAGCCCGTACTGGGAAAATGTTTGCTTGCGATTGGGAAGATGTGAATCCAGACATGTTGATCCTAGGTAAAGCACTAGGTGGCGGTGTGTTCCCTATTTCTTGTGTGGTGGCAAATTCAGATGTATTAGGCGTATTCAATCCTGGTTCCCACGGTTCTACATTTGGTGGAAATCCTCTGGCATGCGCGGTCTCACTTGCAGCCTTGGCTGTCATAGAGGAAGAAAAACTTGCCGAGCGCTCGCTGGAATTAGGTCAATACTTCTTTGAACAATTACAATCGATCGATAATCCAAAAATTAAAACCATCAGAGGCCGCGGCTTGTTTATCGGCGTAGAACTAACCGAAGCTGCAAGACCTTATTGTGAGCAGTTAAAAGAAGAAGGCTTATTATGTAAAGAAACACATGATACAGTTATTCGGTTTGCACCACCGCTTACGATTACCACGGAAGAAATCGATTGGGCTTTTGAAAAAATCAAAACGGTTTTAAGCTAATTTTTAAATAAAAAAAAATAATCTATTATTCGACGGGGTGTCTGGGGATGTCTGTTAAAACAATAGTAACTGAAATGGAAAAAGAACAACAAGCGGAAACAGAATCATTAAATTTGTTCAAATCAACCCAAACGATTATTCAACAAGCTCTAAAAAAATTAGGCCATAACAACGAAATGTACGATTTATTAAAGGAACCGATTCGATTGTTAACTGTTCGCATTCCTGTAAGAATGGACGATGGTTCAGTCAAAATATTTACCGGGTATCGTTCCCAGCATAATGATGCAGTTGGTCCCACAAAAGGCGGCGTCCGCTTCCACCCGGAAGTGGATGAAGAAGAAGTAAAAGCCTTGTCCATCTGGATGAGCTTAAAGTGCGGCATTACGAATCTACCATATGGTGGCGGTAAAGGCGGTATTATTTGTGATCCGCGCAACATGTCATTTAGAGAACTTGAAGGTTTAAGCCGCGGTTATGTTCGTGCCATCAGCCAAATCGTTGGACCGTCCAAAGATATTCCAGCACCAGATGTTTATACGAATTCGCAGATTATGGCCTGGATGATGGATGAGTACAGCCGCTTACGAGAATTCGATTCACCGGGATTTATTACCGGAAAACCAATCGTCCTCGGCGGCTCGCAAGGCCGTGAAACAGCGACAGCTCGTGGTGTAACCATTTGTATTGAAGAAGCATTGAAGAAAATTGATAAAAAGCTTCAAGGAGCCCGTGTGGTTATTCAAGGCTTTGGAAATGCCGGAAGTTACTTGGCGAAATTTATGCATGATGCAGGAGCTAAGGTGGTTGCTGTATCTGATGTATATGGCGCTATTTATGATCCTAACGGACTGGATATTAATTACTTGCTTGATCGAAGGGACAGCTTTGGCACATTCTCGCAGCTCTTTAAAGAAACAATCACAAACCAGGAACTACTAGAATTAGAATGTGATATTCTTGTGCCGGCAGCTATTTCGAATCAAATCACTGCAAAAAACGCAGAACATATTAAAGCACCGATTGTTGTGGAAGCAGCGAATGGACCGACTACACTTGAGGCAACAAGGATTCTCACTGAACGCGGTATCATCCTTGTTCCGGATATTCTTGCAAGCGCAGGCGGGGTAACCGTTTCATATTTTGAATGGGTGCAAAATAATCAAGGCTATTATTGGACAGAAGAAGAAGTAGATGAAAAGCTTAAGAAAGTAATGGTAAGTTCCTTCGAAAATATCTATCAAACTTCTAAAACTCATCAGGTAGACATGCGCTTAGCAGCATACATGGTTGGCATAAGGAAAGTAGCAGAGGCCTCTCGTTTCAGAGGCTGGGTATAAATGATCTGAATGATTGTTACTCCCTACTCAGATGGACGGAAAATCCTCTATCTGTTCGATAACTATAAGCAAATTAATAAGGAGTGGAGAAATTTGTCCGTAGTGGAAGAAGTTGTATTCAGTCCATATTCTGGTACTGTAGAAACTGTTCTAACCGAGGAGAGCAACCATGTATATGAGTGGGAGAGGCTGTTTTTAATTAAAACAAAGAGTGGCAAAATTGAGGAGATTTCAATTGGAATCAGCGGATATATAACCTCGTTACCTGTTAAAAAGGGACAAGTAGTAAATACTCAAACCGTCCTAGCAACCATCCAAGATGATATGTTAATTACGGGGTCAGATTAAAGAACTCGATATACTTTAAAAAAACTCTTTCCGTTTCTTCGGAAAGAGTTTTTTACATTATCGTTAGTTTTTTACTTTTCTTAATCGTTGTTTTACTAAATACATGAATTTTAAAATAGTCTATCTTGCTGTCTACCTGCTGATATAATAGAAGAAAAAAATTATTTTTTGTATGGAGGTTGAAATGGCCAAGACAATTTTTACAAATGGGTCTTTCTATACTTTGGACCCAAGCCAGCCATTCGTGGAGTCAGTCGTCGTTGAGAAAGGCAGGATCATTGATTTAGGGACTCACCAAGAAATGATTTTGCAATGGGGCCGAAAAGGGTCAAAGCTCGTTGATTTACATGGAAAAATGGTTACACCAGGATTAATCGACAGCCACCTGCATCTTTCAGGTGTCGCATTCAACTTTTTAGATCTTGATTTAACCGGGATAAAATCGAAAGGCGAAATGCTAGAGAAAATTCGAGCAAAGGCGAAAACTGTTGCTCCAGGTAAGTGGCTCGTCGGTATGGGCTGGGATGAAAACCTCTTTACAGAAGGGAACATTCCCACCATTGAAGAATTAGATCATGTCGCACCACACTGTCCGGTTTACCTAAAGCGGATTTGCCACCATGCCTTTTTGGTCAATAGCAAGGCACTTGAAATGAGTCAGTATCATCCCTCAAACACAGTCCCAACAGCGGGAACGGTCGTTCTTGATCCGATGTCAAAGAAACCAACAGGATTACTTCTGGAATCAGCTTCTCGATTGATTACAAAATACATACCGGAGCAAACCTATCAAGAGTTAAAGGATGGTTTGCAGCAAGCGATGCAATTGGCAGTCAAAAAGGGATTAACTAGTGTACACACGAACGATCCTGCTTATTTAGGCGGTCTGGATGCAACATATAAAATGTACGATGAATTACTTAACCAAGAAGGGCAAGGGTTACGCTGCAATCTGCTCATTGATTTTCCCTATCTCCCTCGATTGATAGAAAGAGGGATGTTAGCAGGTTTCGGAAATGAGAAATTACAAATGGGGGCGATTAAAATTTTTGCCGATGGGGCTTTTGGAAGAAGAACCGCATTGCTGTCCGAGCCCTATCACGACGAACCTGGCCAATATGGTGACGCCATGTATGATCAAGAAACTCTTTATCACATGGTTCAAGAAATCCGTGCACACGCCATGCCACTAGCTGTCCATACGATTGGCGATAAGGCTTTAGAAAATGTTCTAGATGTACTCGATCAATTCCCAAAAGTGGAATACCGTGATCGCATTATTCACACGTCGCTTGTTCGGAACGATTTAGTTCAGCGCTTGGCAAATTCGAGTCGGATTGCTGATATTCAACCAAGATTTGTGGTCAGTGATTATCCTTGGGTGAAAGAAAGGATTGGAGAGAAGAGAGAGCCGGATTTATATGCATGGAAAACGTTACTTGATTCGGGCGTTTTATGTGCCGGCGGTTCTGATGCACCGATCGAACCAATCGATCCTCTCCTTGGTATTCATGCTGCGGTAACCCGAAGGTCTTCTGGAGATACTCATGGAGGTTGGAATGCGAAAGAGAAACTATCGATAGCTGAAGCCGTCAAGTTATTTACAGTTGGGGGTGCATTCGCTACTAATGAAGAGCATCTTAAAGGTACGATTTCAAGAGGGAAGCTAGCAGATATGACGGTTTATTCTAACAATCTATTTACAATCGAGAATCCGGACCAGTTACTAAAAACAGACATTGAAATGACCATCATCGGTGGCGAAATTAAATTTAATAAATAAGGTATTGATGGTGATAAAATAGTCCTAAATCAATGAAAGCGCTTTATAATTGACTAAATAATTAAAATTATCAAAAAATATTGACAGGTTATTTTTTCAGTGGTAACCTTATTAAAAATTGAAGACAAATCAATGATGAGAAGAGTAGATTAAGCCCTTGTTCTACAGAGAGTCGACAGATGCTGAAAGTCGATGTCAGGACGTATTCGAAGATCATCTCGGAGATGTGTAGCTGAAATTTATTTAGTAGGCTATACCGGAAAGTCCGCCGTTACAATGGAACACGTCCAGAAATGGTACGTTGATCGAGAGCCGCAATGTTTGTTTGTTGCGGAAGTAGGGTGGTATCGCGAGTTCACTCGTCCCTATACTATGGGGACGAGTTTTTTGTGTTTAAAAAATGTAATTATAACAATGAGAATTCCTGTAGGGATGCGAAAAATTAGGAGGGAAAAGGAAGATGAATCAGCAAGTTGATAAAAAAGTGTTTAATGTAGAGGATATTATTATTGCCAGCCATACCATTAAGGATGTTATTTCGCCGACTCCCCTGCAATACAATCACTTGTTGTCTGAACGATATGGCTGCCATGTTTATTTAAAACGAGAGGATTTACAAAGCGTTCGTTCCTTTAAAATCCGCGGAGCTTATAATCGAATTAAACAATTGACTGAAGATGAGTTAAAGAATGGAATTATCTGTGCAAGTGCAGGAAATCATGCACAGGGGGTTGCGTATTCTTGTCACCTCTTAAATATCCATGGGAAAATCTTCATGCCAAGCACTACACCAAAGCAAAAGGTTAACCAAGTTAAATTTTGGGGCAAGGAAGATGTTGAGATCGTTTTGGTTGGAGATACCTTTGACGATGCGTATGAGAAAGCAATCGAATGCAGTCGGGAAGAGAATCGTACTTTTATCCATCCTTTTGATGATCCCGAGGTCATTGCCGGACAAGGGACAGTTGCTGTTGAGCTATTAAATGACTGTCCTGAAAAAATTGACTATCTGTTTGGTGCCATTGGCGGCGGCGGGCTTATGTCAGGAGTCGGTACGTATTTAAGGCACTATTCACCAGAAACGCAATTAATTGGTGTGGAGCCCCAAGGTGCATCTGGTATGAAAGAATCCTTATTAAAAGGAGAAGTGACATCCTTAAAAGAAATTGATCCGTTTGTGGATGGTGCAGCCGTAAAGACTGTAGGTTCAATGACGTTTAACATTTGCAAGGAAATCATTGATGAAATTCTAGTTGTTCCAGAAGGAAAAGTGTGCACTACTCTTTTATCCTTATATAATGAAAATGCGATCGTCGTTGAGCCGACAGGAGCACTCTCTGTGGCAGCATTGGATATGTATGCAGAACAAATTAAAGGCAAAACGGTCGTCTGTATTGTCAGTGGAGGCAACAATGATATTGGTCGGATGCAAGAAATCAAAGAGCGATCCAAAATCTATGAAGGGCTCCAGCACTACTTTATTGTCCAATTCCCGCAGCGCCCGGGTGCCTTACGTGAGTTCTTAGATGATGTCCTTGGACCAAACGATGATATTAGCCATTTTGAATATACGAAAAAGAATAATCGAGAAACGGGGCCTGCTTTGGTAGGTATTGAACTGAAGGATAAGGGCGACTACACGCCGTTAATCGAACGAATCAAAGCGAAGGGATTTTTATATCGCGAAGTCAATAAAGATAGTACTCTGTTTCAGATGCTGGTGTAGAAATATAGTAGTTTTTAGAGGTCGAAACGCTTTGGTTTCGGCCTCTTTTTATAGTAAAAGTAACTTCTTAACTGAATTTAGTTAATAGACTCTTAACAAATGATGTAATTAAGGTATAATATTATTTGTCAATGACTAAAACAATCAAATAAGTAATGAACTCCTAATTATTATTTGGAAGATGTCTTGAAGTAGATTTCGTTTCATGTTAATAATTTTGTGTAGATTCAAAAGCGGAAAGAGAGTGTTCATAATGGGTCGTAAGTGGAACAATATTAAAGAAAAGAAAGCGTCAAAGGATGCAAATACAAGCCGTATTTATGCCAAATTTGGGGTAGAAATCTATGTAGCAGCAAGACAAGGTGAACCCAATCCTGAATCAAATCAGGCTTTAAAATTCGTGCTAGAGCGTGCAAAAACGTATAATGTACCGAGACACATTATTGACCGTGCGATTGAAAAGGCAAAAGGCGGTTCGGAGGAGAGTTATTCTGAACTTCGCTATGAAGGATTCGGACCGAATGGTTCAATGGTCATCGTTGATGCACTGACGAATAACGTAAACAGGACAGCCTCAGATGTACGAGCTGCATTTGGTAAAAACGGCGGGAACATGGGAGTGAGTGGTTCGGTTGCCTATATGTTTGACACAACAGCTGTTATCGGCGTTGAAGGCAAAACGGAGGAAGATGTTCTTGAATTATTAATGGAAGCCGATGTCGACGTTCGTGACATTATTGAAGAAGATGAATCAGTGATTGTTTATGCAGATCCAGAACAATTTCATGCCGTGCAAGAAGCGTTCAAAAATGCAGGGGTTACTGACTTTACTGTGGCAGAATTAACGATGCTCGCGCAAAATGATATTACCCTTCCTGAGGATGCACAAGCTAAATTCGAAAAAATGATTGATGTTTTAGAGGATCTAGAAGACGTTCAACAAGTGTACCATAACGTGGATTTAGGAGAATAAAAAAAATAGAAGCAGACCTGATTTACTATTAGGTCTGCTTCTATTTTTTATACCGTTATTGATGTGGTGTCAGGCAGCATTTGATTTTCGTTTAACAGCGGATAATATAAAAATGGTGGCAATGATTAATATGGAACCAATCCATTCGGCAGGGCCGAATGATACTTGTAGCCAAGCAACCGCTAAAAAAGCTGCTGATAATGGTTCGACACAGGCGAGCAGACTTGCTTCAGAAGCGCGGATGTATTTCAGACTTTCCATATAGCAAAAAAAGGCAATTAACGTGCCGAAAATAATGACAAAAACGACGGCTAAAAAAGAAGTTAAACTCCATTGACCTTGAAATTTCCATGGTGGATGAATAAAGCTAAAGGCAATCCCGCCAACCATCATGCCCCAGCCAACAGTAAGAAGAGACCCCCATTTATTCAACAAACTTCCCGGATAGAGTGAATAAAAAGCAAGTGCAAAAGCGGATAAAATTCCCCAAGTAAACGCAGAGCCTGAAATGGATAGGGAATGAATATTTCCTTTCGTCACAAGGAGAAACGTTCCAAAAAGAGCTAATCCAATCGCCAATAATTCATTTTTTGCTGGTAAGGACTTTGCACGAAAACTTAAATAACAGGCGATAATCACTGGTGCCAGATACTGCAAAATCGTTGCGGTTGCTGCATTTCCATGTTCGATGGCAGCGAAATAGGTGTACTGAACGCCAAACATGCCAATCACACCAAAGATGACGAGGCGGAAGACATCCTGTTTATTTCTCCAAATACTCCAGATATTTTGTTTCCCCACCGAATGGGAAAAAAATAATAAACCCAAACCTGAAAAAATCAGACGATTAACAACAAGCCAATTCGTACTAAAGCCTTGTTGATGAAATAGGAATTGGGCAACCGTTCCTGAAACACCCCACAAGGTCGCCGCAATCAGCACTAATATTATACCCTTTGTCCTTGGGGAGGACATTACTGCTACTTGCGAATTCATTTGATCCCTCCCTATACTACGAAAATCCTAATTTTTTAAATATAAAAATTATTATAACACTATTAAGGGGTTTAGTTTGAAAAAATACATCCTAATCGAAGGAAAATGTATGGGCAGGATAGAATATAGTAGATAAAACAAGAAGATGAGGGGAGAAGAAATTTATGGTCTATAAGAAAGATAGTCATGTAGATTTGTTGGAGCTGCCATCCTTTGTGATTTTACAAAAGGAAATCAGACAAGAAATTTCTAAAGCCATAAAAATAAAAGAACTAGGACCCACTGAATCTGAATTAATGAGTTTGATAGAGGAAATTAATGAAAGGATCCTCAAATATAACTCAATTTGCCCACCAAAGATGAAAAAAGGAAAAATTGGTTTAGATAATATGGAGGATCGATATAAAATTTGGGAGTAAATTGAAAGTGGCTTTCTGTCCACAAGTCGTCTTTTCGCATGATCCCTCTGAATTGTGTTATTATTCTAATATTACCAAGAGGGAAAGGATGTAAAAGATGTCATTAGAGAGTGTGAAGGCCCATTTTAAACAATGGGAACGCGATGTTGATGTAATGGAATTTGAAAGCTCGAGTGCAACTGTGGAGCAAGCCGCTGAGACGATTGGCGTTGCTCCTGCTCGAATTGCGAAGACATTATCCTTTAGGGGGAGCGAGGAAAAGGCGATTCTTGTGGTTGCTGCCGGTGATGCAAAAATCGATAATAAGAAGTTTCGGCATCAATTCGGTTTCAAAGCAAGGATGCTCTCGCCCGAGGAAGTACTTAAACAAACTGGACATGCCATTGGCGGTGTTTGTCCGTTCGGATTAAATAATGAGCTGGATGTCTATTTGGATGTTTCAATGCAGCGCTTCGAAACACTATACCCAGCCTGTGGAAGCTCAAATTCTGCGATTGAATTAACGAAAGATGAGTTATTTAAGTATTCCTTTGCAAAAGAATGGATTGATGTTTGCAAAGGATGGGGAGAAGACGACGAGCAAGCAGTAGTAAGTAAGCAAATCGAGGTGTAAGCGTAGGACGGAAAGTTCATTGGAAACCAAAAAGGACCGGGCAAATATGCCCGGTCTTCTTCTGTAAAACCACTTACATTACGCTTTCACCATTGTCATAACTTAATAGCCATTCAATTCCAAACTTATCTTTTAGGGAACCATAGCATTTGCTCCAAAATGTTTCTTGAAGCTCCATGGTCACCGAGCCGCCTTCTTTCAGTTTGTTAAAATAGGTATTTATTTTATCCAAGTCCTTATTTACGATAGCAAGGCTTATGTTATTACCAGCTGTAAAAGGCATCCCGGGGAAAACATCTGAGAACATAACGTTGCTTCCATCAATATTCAACCGAGTGTGCATAACCATGTTTTTTGCTTCTTCAGGAAGTGGATATTCTGGGTTCTGCGGTGCTTCCCCAAAAGTCATAATTTGTGGTTTTTCTGTACCAAAAACCTCCGCGTAAAACTCTGCTGCCTCACGACAGTTTCCATTAAAATTAAGATAAACATCAACAGACATTTGCAATAACCCCTTTGTAAGTTAATTAACCATTGGTAATTGTACCATTAAATGGTATATTTTCAAATTCTACGAAAGGCCAATCTTCAAACAGACTACAATAAATATTTTCGAACCACCGAGAATACAATTTACAATCATCATATTTTGAATTCTTCAGTTGAAAGAGGGTATTGTGTGATGAAATTCAAAATACATCGTTGTAATTGTCGGAAGCTTTGGTCAGTACAAACTAGAAAAACAAAATTTACTGCACTCTCCGTTCTTCTGGATGGAAATTGGACTACAGAATTAAAGCCCGAAAGGAAATATAACCCGAAAGGATTCGTTACTACTACTGGAAAACAAGATTTAATTGTCAACCCAGCTTCCGAATTAGTTGAGAAATTTGAAGTAGTATCGAAACTGATTTATGACAAAAAGAATGTTAATTTTAATGTGAACCACGGAGAAACCTTATATTTTGCCGAAGATGGAACTTGTTATATTCTTAAAAAATGAATTACCTGAAATTAACCTGCGAAATCCCTTCATCGTAACCTATTATTTTATAACAATTTGACTAACAAACAGCCCGCGCATCATTGCGAAGATGCGGGGCTGTTCTCATTTATCTTGGCGTGATTGGCTTCACAGAAATAGCAGGGGAGCAAGTCGAAATAACGCAGCCCTCTAACTGATTAGGATTCAATAAGCCCAAATTAAGAGCGGCTTTAATTTTTACATCATCTGGTTTTTTCACAACTTGAATAAGCTCATTTAACTGTAATTCTTCTAATCTTTTAATGGTTTCGGTCTCGTCATATTTTTCTGTTTTTCGTATTTGCCGTTGCAGCTTATAGCCGCTTATGATAATTTCCCCTTTGTGATCAGAACCAACTAAATTATTAAAGTAACTTTGAAAAGCATCCTTTAATTCATTCATTTCCATTTCTATTTCTTTCTTTTGCTTATTTAACTCGTAATACTTTACTAACATTTCACCGGTAATTATGTTCCCCATGTCATCGCCTCCTGTTGCGAACGTACATTCTTATTTTATGATTCCATCTTCAAATAAATGACCCATTCAGTAAAAGCTGTTAAGAAATCCTTTGACTTATTTTGATCATTTTGTCCTGGTGTCAGGCACCATTTCAAGCAGAGAGTAGCCGTGTAGAAAGAAAAAACATTTGCTTTCTGCTTTATATAATGGCAAGCTATAATATGATAAAACTTTAATGGAAAGAACAAATAGGTGATTAACATGATTGAAATTAAAACTTCGAAGCTTAGTGATGGGGAATTAAATAGAGGGGTATTTGCGACACGTGATATTGAAAAAGGTGAGCTGATTCATGAGGCGCCGGTTATTCCTTATCCAAACGAGGAGCATGTTCATATTGAGAAAACATTGCTTGCAGATTATGCCTTTGAATATGGAATCAACCATACTGCACTCCTGTTAGGATATGGGATGTTGTTTAACCATTCGTATGAGCCTAATGCTACATATGAAATTAATTTTCCGAATCACACGTTCGACTTTTATGCGTACAAGGATATCAAAGCCGGAGAAGAAATCCTCATCAACTACAATGGTGAAGAGGACAATAATGACCCGCTTTGGTTTAATAAAGAGGATGAATCAGAAAATGAATAAGTAAAAAAGGATAGATAAAGTCAGACCTCTGCTTTATCTATCCTTTTTTTGAAAGAATGATTAATCAGATTATTACTAAGAAAGCTCTCAGATTACAGGAATAAACATAGGACATTGGAAATATGATTTCAAAGGGTATGCCTATTTATACCTATGAGATTGCCAGGTGGACACTGGATCCAATTTTAAGGCAATCCCTAAGAACCAAAAAAGGGGTGGCAGCTTGAAGAGGATTTTAGGGCTGGGATTATTTCTTTTAATGTTTGGTTTATTGAGTGCTTGTAGTGATGATGACACATCAAAAGAACCGGCAAGTAAACCTGCTGGCGAAACAACTAGTGAACCCGCCACTGCAGCTGCAGGGGATGATATCTTTCAAAAAAGCTGCATAACCTGCCATAGCTCAGGCGATATCACTGGTGGTCAAGTAAAACTAGATGCATCTAAAATTCATACCGTTTTTCAAAAGAAAGAGGATCTTTATAGTTTCGTAGAAAAGAATATGCCTAAGTCTGCTCCCGGTTCATTATCAAAAGAACAATATGATGCTGTAGTAAATTATTTATGGGATCAAAAATAACAGTGAATGAAAGATAATAGTCCGGAGGAGCCTCTGGGCTATTTTTCTAAATAGGTAATATTCTTTAGGAGGAGTTATTAAATTGATAATAAAAAAAGCTACATTCAGTGATCTGGATTATTTAACAGAACTTTTTGATTTATACAGGGTGTTTTATGAACAGACGTCAAATCAGGAAGAGGCACGGGAGTTTTTAAAAGCAAGAATAATGAATGATGAATCCGTTGTGTTTATGGCATTTGATGGGAAGGACCCAGTTGGTTTTGTACAGCTGTATCCGTCGTTTTCGTCTGTAAGCATGATGCGATCATGGGTATTAAATGATTTGTTCGTGAAGGAACAATTCCGAGGAAGAGGTGCAGGGGAGAAATTAATACATAAGGCAATTGAGTTTGCAAAGGAAACAGGCGCAAAAGGTCTTTTGCTGGAGACAGGTGAGGATAACCTAAATGCGCAAAGACTCTATGAAAAAATAGGTTTTGAAAAGGAAACTAATTATTTTTATTATTTCTCGATCTGAAACATAAATGATAGGTTTTAATTCTCGATATTTTTTCGAATTTCTTTCATTTTTTAATGCATGAAATCTGCTAATCTGAGAGTAAAGTAATGTAGGGGGGATGAAAAGATATGAAAAATTTAGCAGCAGCTAATGATGTTCTGAGCGGGAAAGTATATATGGTTGAAATGAAAGATGGGGAAATTAGTTCCTTTCGAGTTCTAAGTGAAACACCAACCCACTATATTTTATCCTATTCCACTGATGAAACCGTAGAAGTCTTTGAAAAGGCAAAAAATGAAGTCAGTGGCATTTTTGAGGTTCGAGAATGGTGGGATAATAAAGCGAAAGAATGAGGTAGTAGCTAACCCCTTTTCCAAATGGATAACGGTTTCACTTAAAGGGTGCAAAACTGTAAAAAGCGGGTCAAATCACTAATTCATTATCGTATTATTTCTCCATTTAATTCTCAGGAAAAATCACAGTAGAATTCGTCCTTCATATCCCGGATGAAGGACATTTTTCTTGTTATGCAACTGAGTTTTGTCCTTCATAACTCGAATGAAGGACATTTTTCTTGTCATTCAACTGTATTTTGTCCTTCATAACTCGAATGAAGGACATTTTTCTTGTCATGCAACTGTATTTTGTCCTTCATAACCCAAATGAAGGACATTTTTCTTGTTACTTAACCAAGTTTTGTCCTTCACAACCAGGACGAACAAATTTTTTGGTTTAACACCTAATTTTCAATTTAATACACACTTTAAATCACACTTATTTCACACCACTTCCAATTATTATTTCAGCCCTGTGAATTATCTTGTGATTTCATTTGTGAAAATTTAAAAAAGTTAATAGGAAATTTGCTAAATCAACAAAAAACGCACTAGAATTTTCTTGTGAATTCCAATGCGTTTATATTTACGATTTACTTGTTTGCACATCTAAAGTAAACCCGTTACCAAATGGAATAGGGGTTTCATAATCACTATGCCTATTTTTTCCATAAAAAAAAGAAAGTGGTTGAACCACTTTCTAAAGAAGGAAAACTTTTATGGGTTAATACATCTTATGTGGCAGCTTGTACTTGCATGTAGTAAACCTGTCCATATTGTAAAAATAATTTTAAAAATAAAAGCCTATTTTATAAAAAAGAATTAACAAATTTTTTGGATAAGCTCAACAGTGTTGTTCCTCGGTGAGTTAACTAGGGAAGATACCTCATAAGTTTCCATTAAGTTTTCATCATAAGGTATGAGAAGCTTATTTAAATCATTGGTGTCGGCTAGGGACGGGTTCAGCCACGTTTTTTCATCCTCTGGCTTCAGAATAACAGGCATCCGATCATGAATATCTTTCATCAGTTCATTTGGACCCGTTGTAATAACAGAACAGGTATAAAGAGTTTTTCCTTCAGGGGACTTCCAAGCTTCCCATATGCCTGCCATCGCGAACAAATCAGCTGACTTTAGTTTAATCCGCATCGGCGTTTTGCTTTTGTCCCCATGACGTTTCCATTCATAAAAGCTGTCAGCGATGACTAAACAACGTTTCTTTTTGAAAGCAGTTCGGAAGCTGGGCTTTTCGGATAATGTCTCTGCTCGGGCGTTAATCATTTTATGGCCAATAGCCGAATCCTTTGCCCAAGGAGGAACCAAGCCCCATTTTAAAAATCCCATCCGATTGGACTTCCCGTCGTTAATAACGGCCAGAACAGATTGAGATGGAGCGATATTATAACTCGGAGCATAATTTTCTTCTTCAAGAAATGCTGCAATATCGAAACGATCAATAATTTCTTCAAAGGTTGCTGTTAATGTGAACCGCCCGCACATACAATTCTCACCTCACGATTTGGATACTTTATATTGTAGCAAACTTCAGGAACAAAATCCTTTTCCAACATTAAGACATAAAAAGAAGACCGCCAATTTGGAAATGGCGGTCTTCTTACATAAATCAATGGGATCTCCGAGCAAAATCAACAAATCGAAATTTATCGGGCCGATGCCTTGATTCGGTATATTGAAAGAGGGTAGCATCATCTAAATAAACATAGTTTTTTATGACAACTACATTATGAAAGCCTTCAAGGTCTAAAAGGGAACGATCCTCCAGTGAAGGCTCTTCCACAACTATTTCCTTTTTTGCAAAACTAATCGTCAACTTTAATTCATTTTCAATATATTGATAAATGGAATCAGCGCAGATTTCTTCAGTAAGGGAAGGAACGTATTTATTAGCAATAAAATCTTTATCTAAAATGATTTTCTCCCCGCCCATTTCCCTGGTGCGAATGACTTTCCAAACAAGTTCTTTACTTCCCAGTTGAAGCTGCTGTCTGACAAAACCATCGGGCTTAATTAACTCCAGTTCATTAACAATGGTTTTTGGTTTACTACCCATTTTATTAGCAAGTTCTTTAAAGCTTACTAGCCCCGAAACAGGAAAATCAAATTTGCTAATGTCGATTACAATCGAACCTTTTCCTCTAACTTTCTGGATATAGCCATTTTGTGAAAGCAAATTTAACGCCTTTCTGATTGTCTCCCTCGAGGTATCGAATTGGTCCTTTAATTCATTCTCAGAGGGGAGAAGCGTTTGGGGCGGAATCTCTCCGCTTTTGATTTGCTCGACAATGTTATTATAGATTGTTAGGTATTTGTTCGTCATAATGACCTCTCCGTTCATCTTTTCAGGAAATACACAATCGACTCATAGGGACGTAAAGAAATTTCCCGGCAAAGTGGTGTTGAATCCTCATAATTAGAGAGTAACATCTCACTATCAAATTCATCAAGATGTAAATGAGGTGGGAGGACAAACGTATGCTCTTTGTCATAAAAATTGTTCAGAACAAGGAGTTGTTTAGAACCACTAGTTCTAAGATAAGCAAATATACGATCATCCTCATTGGAAATTGGCTGATATTCTCCATCTGTAATCACATCAAGCTCTTTTCGTAATTGAATGAGTTTTTGATAGTGGAAAAAGATCGAGTCTGAATCTTTAAGCACTTGTTCTGCATTGATTTCCTGATAATTGCTTGCCGGTTGAATCCAAGGAGTCCCTGTTGTGAAGCCTGCGTTTTCAGTGGCATTCCACTGGACGGGTGTTCGTGAATTGTCCCGTGATTTTTGTTTTAAGATCTCAATAATTTCTTGTTCGTCCAACCCCTGATTTTTTTTGATATTAAAGATATTTAAAGATTCAACATCCCGATATTGATCAATCGAATTGAAGTTGGGATTGGTCATTCCAATTTCTTCGCCCTGATAAATATAAGGAGTCCCTTGGAGCAGATGAAGGGCAGTTGCCAGCATCTTAGCCGACTCTTTATGATACTTTTGGTCATCTCCGAAACGGGACACCGCGCGTGGCTGGTCATGATTACACCAGAAGAGGGCGTTCCAGCCTCCACCTTGATTCATTCCAATCTGCCAGTTGGATAAAATTTGTTTTAAGGAATGGAAGTCAAAGGCCGCTTTGGTCCATTTATCACCATTTGGATAGTCGACTTTCAAATGATGGAAGCTAAATGTCATGTTCAACTCTTCTTGCGTTGGGTTCGTGTACTTAATGCAGTTATCAATCGATGTGGACGACATTTCACCAACCGTCATAATATCGTATTTCGAAAAAACCTGTTCATTCATTTCATGTAAATATTGATGGATTTTTGGTCCATCCGTATAGAATTTTCGGCCATCACTGTCATCCTGCAAGAAATTTTGGTCTTTGGAAATTAAATTGATGACATCAAGACGGAAGCCATCAACACCCTTTTTTAACCAAAAGTGCATCATTTCGTAGAGAGCTGCACGGAGCTTTTCATTTTCCCA
Source organism: Bacillus sp. MM2020_1 (assembly GCA_011250595.1). Lineage (GTDB taxonomy): Bacteria > Bacillota > Bacilli > Bacillales > Cytobacillaceae > Neobacillus. The sequence goes on from JAANMP010000019.1 coordinate 67,838, forward strand.
GTTAAGGTCGGCTTGGGACACATCGAATAAATGAAGGTAATACTGTTCGGTATCCTCGTCATATTCCCAGGCAGAACCACCAAATTTTGATTCCCAGTTCGTCGGTGCTTGACCGTTCTTGCCATCTTTCCAGATGTAGAAGTCGCGATAGGGATTATCCTTAGAGCTTCTGGCTTGTTTAAACCACTCATGCTCTGTTGAGGTGTGATTAATAACGATATCCATAATGATCTTTAAACCTCGTTTGTGGGCTTCCGCTAACAAACGGTCAAAGTCTTCCATGGTTCCATATTCTTCTTGAATCGCATAATAATCACTTATATCATACCCATTATCTCGTTGCGGTGATTTATAAATAGGCGTGAGCCAAAGGACTTCGACCCCTAATTCTTTTAGATAGTCTAATTTTTCAATGATGCCTTGGATATCACCGGTCCCATTCCCGGTCGTATCATTAAAGCTTTTCGGATATATTTGATAAACAACTGCTTTTTTCCACCATGCTGTTGTCATTTTCCAACACCTGCCTAATTTAAATAAGTAATTTAATGAAGAAAAGGAGGGAGTATGTCTCCCTCCAAACTATGTGAGTTTGCTGTTATTTTTTAAAAGAAAATTTATTCATGCGTGTTTTTGCAAAAACGATTGTTAGTAAGAATGGAACGATAATTGCAACCACCATGGCAACCGCAAACATTGTCATATGCTGAGCCTGAATGGAAAGGAATCCAGGAATACCACCTACACCAATTGAGTTGGCCATAACGTGGCTGCCAACGGAGACAACAGCCGCAATCATTGAACCAATCATAGCAGCAAGGAAAGGGAAGCCGTACTTTAAGTTAATCCCGAACATTGCCGGCTCTGTTACTCCTAAGTAACAAGAGATGGCTGCCGGTATCGAAACTTGTTTTTCTTCTTCATCTTTACGATTAATAAAGATCATCGCTAGAACAGCAGAACCTTGAGCAATATTAGATAGAGCAATCATTGGCCACAGGTTTGTTCCGTCAAGCTCACTCATTAATTGTAAGTCAATTGCATTGGTCATATGATGCAACCCGGTAATTACAAGTGGTGCATAAGCGAATCCGAAGATGGCCGCAAATACCCAGCCAAATGCAGAGGTTAAGCTTGAATACACAACATGGGAAATTCCAGAACCGATGCTCCAGCCGATAGGGCCTAAAACAGTATGAGCAATTAACACTGTAGGAATTAACGCTAAGAAGGGAACAACTATCATGGAAATGGAATTAGGAACAATTTTACGTAATCTTGTTTCTAAGAATGCAAGTACTAATCCGGCTAAAATGGCAGGGATTACTTGTGCTTGGTATCCAATCATTTTAATTTTCGCAAATCCGAAATCCCAGAAAGGAATTTCCTTCGCATCCGCTACACCGTAAGCATTAAGCAATTGCGGAGATACGAGTGTAATACCAAGGACGATCCCAAGGATTTGTGAACCACCCATTTTTTTCGTAACCGACCAGGTAATTCCGACTGGAAGGAAGTGGAATACTGCTTCACCAATCAGCCAAAGGAAGGAATGGACGCCAGCCCAAAATTGAGATACTTCGATAATGGATTTAGTTCCATTATCGAGTAATTTAATATCACCGATGATATTTCTAAAGCCTAGGATTAAACCACCGACTACAAGTGCTGGAATTAATGGAGTAAAGATTTCTGCCAGGTGGGCCATCATGCGTTGCAGCCAGTTCATATTTTGTTGTGCCGCTACTTTTGCTTCTTCTTTTGATGTGCCATCGACACCTGCGATTTTGACAAATTCATTATAAAAGCTTGATACTTCGTTCCCAATGATAACCTGGAATTGTCCAGCTTGAGTAAATGTACCTTTTACCAGTTTAAGGGATTCGATTTCTTTAATGTCTGCTTTGCTTGGATCGTTTAAAACAAACCGCATCCTTGTCACACAATGGGTTACGGCGGCAATGTTCTCTTTACCACCAATGTGCTTTAATAGATCTTTTGAAGGATCTGTATAGTTCGTCATTTGTCTTTCCCCCTGTTTAAATGGGTTTGTCCCATTTTCTATCTTCTATTTTTTTATCACTCTATATACAGGATATGGGTGCGTTTTCATTAAACTTCATATCTTGTATATACAAGTTGTGATTACGGTTTCATTCTAACTTGTATATACATGTATGTCAACAATGAAATTTATCTTTTTGAAAAAAGAGGGGAAAATTACGGATATCAATAAACCAATCTATTTTCCAAAGGCTATTTTCGCAAAGAATGTTGTTTTTCGTAAAAGTTCATCTACACGTTAAACAATATGGTTCGTGGCATCTTTTCGTAAAAACTTTTGCGAAAATTGCCTACAAACTTAGTAAATGACCCTTATTAAGTTCCAAAAGCAACAAAGTTTACGAAAAGAGCCTTTCCGAAAGGAAATACTTTGATTTTTTCTGAGTCATTCGTACCGCTTTTCCACTTTAACGTAATAATGATTGAAAGAATATTTAGAAAATGTTAATATAAAGATGTTTAAATTCTTCTGAGTTTAGACCTCCTAATAAAGGACTTGGCATAGACCACCAAGTTCTCTTTTGAACCTTTGAAATTAATTCAAAGGTTCTTTTTTTATAAGAATAAGAATAAGTGGGCAATTTGGTAATAAAGCTAAGACATAGGAGGCAAAAAGCCTTGGAATTTCAAACGTTAGAAAAGTGGAGTCAAGAGGTTTGGAACCAAATAAGCCCGATTTACCATCAAGCATTCGATGGGAAAGGGGCAAAGCCGGAGAAAATCATCCATAATATGTTCAGAAAACAACTTTGTTACTTACATTTAGCGTTTGAGGAGAGTAAGGTTGCAGCCATGGCAATAACAGGTAAGCTGGAAGGAACCGATGCTTTGATCATTGATTATTTAGCTGTTGATTATAAATACCAGCACCGCGGGATTGGAATGAAAATGATGGAATACATACGAGAATGGTCGATGAACAAAACAAATGTAAAAAGTCTGGTAATAGAAGTAGAATCAGCAAATACTCATGAAACACTAGCAAGAAATCAGTTTTGGGAAAAGTGCGGATTTACAATGACAGAATACATTCACGATTACATCTGGGTCCCTGAATCTTATCGAGCGATGTATTTAAAAATGGTGCCTGACACCAATGTACCTAAACAAGGTGAGAAACTGTTTAAATATATTGAAAAGTTTCATAAGACATCCTATCAAGGGTCATAATTGGGGAAGAAAAATTAAATTTTTGATGAAGCAGGTCTTATTGTTGGCTGTGTCGTAAATAATACTGAGGTTTTCACTGAAGGGAGAGTTAAATATGAAGGGTCAAGCAACACCATACTTAATGTTTGATGGAAAGGCAAAAGAGGCGTTGAATTTTTACAAGGATGTATTTAGCGGGGAGATATCCAACCTCCAAACCTATGGTGAAGCAGACTATCCTACACCGCCAGAGGCTCATGATCTTATTATTCATGCACAATTTAAAAGTGATGATTTATTTCTAATGGCTTCGGATTCGTTTCCGGGCAATTCAGTAGTCATAGGCAATAATATTTCATTAACTTTGGACTTCGAAAGTGAAGAGGAAATCCAAAAAGTTTATGATGCGCTAAGTCAAAAGGGGACAGTTTTCATGGAGCTCCAGGATACTTTTTGGGGAGCAAAATATGCGAAGGTCAAGGATGCTTATGGCGTGATTTGGGATCTAAATCATACGAAATCTTAATGAATCCAAAAAGAAAGGAGGCAGGATTTTTCCAGCCTCCTTTCTTACATGTAAAGTCCTGCCAAGAAAATTCCCAGTGATTTTTTATAGATATCATCAAACATGGACAACGGAAGTGGATTTATGCCGAAGCCGAGTTCAATTGTAAAACCTGGTCGTTGCCAATCTTGTATAAACCAGTCTTTGTAACCGGCGTAGCTCACGATGGTTTTAACAGGCTCGTAACCACTCACTCTGCTAAATTCTTTCACAATGACTTCCGACTCAGCCGGTTCAAGATTTTCAAAACCCCAGTAAATGACCTCTCCCTGTGTATGAAAGGCAAGGACTCGTGCAAAATCTTTTTTTCGTGACAGTTCCGCCATAGCATTTGCTTCCGGTTCTGATAAAGGGCTTTCTCCTACGTAATCTCTTGGCCCAGGCTCGTTAGGATTGCGCGCCTTTTCTAATTCCCATCTTGCCGGGAATTGGTCGTTAAGATCGACACCTCTAATATTCGCTTTCCATTCCGTAAAGTCTGTACTTCCTTTATTCATTTCAACCACTCGTTTTTGCCATGGTTCGTTTTCAGGTGGACCGTTTAAAACGAGGTCAACTCCATCTGGATTCACCATTGGGACTATTGATAATATAGTATTTTGATAAAGGGGAAAAGCAAGTTGTCCGCGCATGGGGTGATGATTTGTCAGCGATAATAGGTAATCATTTAAAAAAGTCATAATCACCAGGGAAGTAATCCATTCATTGGCATGAAAGGAACCATTATAATGAACCCTTTTTTCACCGGAACCGATTATTATTTCGGGAATTTCTTTACCGAGAACGGTCTTTCCGATGGGGGTTACTTGGAAAAACGGATATAGCACTTTTAATCGGTTAAGATCCTTTACCAGATTGCTGTAATCATATCTTTGAGAACTTTCCACTAATCTCCAGTGTATCCGGGTTGGGATTTTTATCGTTAGCCCAGGGGTGAGGTTTGAGGCATTTATTTCAGGATTAACCAATTCCATTGCTTCAAGAGGGAGATTCAAGTTTTGAGCTATGCGCCATAATGAGTCTCCGGGAAGTATCTGATATTCCTTAGCAACAAAACCTGGAATCCGTATCTGTTGGCCAACAGAAAGATTATTTGGGTCAACCTTTGGGTTGGAGTCAATAATCAGCTCTAATCTAATCTGAAACATCTGGCTGTAATGCCATAATGAATCACCTTGTCTTACAACAATCTCCATTTAGACCCTCCTGCAGTAAAAAAATTGTATTAATAATATCTATGCTTAAGGGAATAAAATATTAGTTAGATTTAGAGTGTCAGGCACCATCGTTAGTCGATAAATCTTTGTTTCCATTCTGGAGAAGGGACCAAACAGCTTTCTTCTTTTCCAAACCATTTATATCGGTTCTTGGCAACAAAATCGTAAAGTAGATCTCTGATAAAAGGAGGGAGGAAACGGAAGAGCGATAATATGGGCCACGCGCTGCCAAGTTTCCTGCAAACACGGAGAGCTGCACTTGATTTGAGAAAGACTTTGTCATCTTCTAGAAGGACGAAACTGTTTAAATCTTTATTCAAGCCATGCATTCTTAAAAGAGTCTGACCTGTCCCGCTTTGAAGAGATGCAAACTTAAAATGACCTTCAGAGTCTCTTTTAATAATAAATTTCACACTGGTGTTACACAGACTACAAACGCCATCATATAAAATGATCCGATCCAAGGTTACACCACCTTTTTTTACTACGTTTCTGTTGTCTTTAGTTTACCATAATAACATTCTGGGCACTTTTATAAGTGCTTTGTATTTTAATTTTTCAAAATTCTTGCAAAACAGGAAATCCATCCTATATATTTGAAAAGAGATCTATTGTCTAGTTTATAATTATTCCAAGGCACAAGATACCATGGATTTACAAGAAAACAAACCAAAAATGACATCAAAAAATAACGTTTATTTACCCCAGTTTTATGGTAATATGGAATGTGTTCGATATTTCATTTTAGCAATCTTAAAAGTTACTAATTTATTAAAGGGAGGGGTCTTATTGAAAATTTTAATAAAAAAAGCTCCCTACTTATTATTTTTGCTTGTTATTCCTCTTTTAGCCAAAATATATGAATTATTAAATTCCCATTCACATAGAGCTATCGATATTAGTACGGCATTAGACCAAGCGATTCCGTTTTTGTCGGTGTTTATCATTCCCTATATTCTTTGGTATGCCTATATCTTTTGTTATTTAGTTTACTTTTGTTTTAAAGACACAAAAGTGTACCTTAAAACGTTGATTTTAATTGTTATAGCCGAACTAATATGTTTTGTCATTTATTTCTTCTTTCAAACAACAGTTCCAAGACCTACGATCACTGATAATAACGTCTTTAATCATCTGGTTTTGTGGATATACAATAATGATCGTCCGTTTAATTGTTTTCCAAGCATCCATGTCCTGACAACATTTGTTATCATGCTTGCTTCCCTTCATGTTAAAAATAAACATGTAATCAACAATATATGTATCCATGGTGTCGGGACCTTGATCATTATTTCAACCCTTTTTGTTAAGCAACATGTCATTTTTGATATGATTGGTTCCATGTTCTTGGTTACTTTCCTTTACGGAATTGCGTTTGAATTCATATCATTTTCCCGAAAAACAGAAACTGTTTATGTTAAAGAAAAATAGTTACAATTTAATCACTAATAAAAAGAGTGTCTTTAGACACTCTGTTTTTTTTTCAAAAGCTTGTTTACTTATAATGTATAGAAAAAATAATCCGATTACGTCATATGGATTGTTTTAATGTGTTGAAGATTAATAAAGACTGGATCTTCTTTTGCGCCAATTAATTCAACAAAATTATTATTTATTCCTTGAATCTTCCCAATGACATGCTCATTTTCACCGATATTAAAGACAATCAATTCACCTGTTAACTTTTCGATTTGTACCTCGAAAGATCTTGCAAAGGTTATATTGCTTGGGTTTACTGGAAGATTTGCATTGCTTAGGCCGTAGGGACGTTGATTATTTGTGTAGGGAATTAACCATTTTAAATGGTTAAGGGAGATAAACATGGTTTTGTAGATTGGCGAGTAGAAAACAAAATAATTATTCATAATACTAATGATGTAGCCATGGAGGGCAAGGTTACTAGTAACATATATTTCTGTAAAGATTCCTTTCGCTGCAGTCAAAGTTTTTCTCAACGAGATTTCTTCGTTATTATTATAGATTGGCGCTGGTTCGTCTTGAAGAGTTATTTCATCGAACTCATTAATTTCGTCTTGTTTTAAATAGCGCCAATTTTGGCAATGGATTGCGGGGATGTATAGGTAATCATACCCATTAAAAACAACCCATAAATCTGTGCCTACATCAATCAATAACCCACTAATGAATTTCTTTCCCGAGATCTCCAGTTTAATATATTTTCCGATATTATCTTTCAACTTCATTTACTCACATCCTTTCCTAGGTATACCCATTAACAAATAGAGGAGGGCTGAAAAGAGGAATTTCTTAATTCATATATACTTGGTTAGAACTGCCCAGCTCATATTTGTATGGTATTTTGGGGGTTAAAAAAAGGGGTAAAATGAAGGAACAAACCTAAATGAATTTACACTATTCCATCAAGAATTCATAAAATTAAAATCTTGTTGCTCGATTGTTTCTGTTTGGCCATCCTGCAAATGGGAAAGCTTTTTGGTTATCTTCATTTGCTGGTTCACCTGCAAAACGAAAAACTTTTTTCTCCTGCTCTTTTTGTTTCCATACATTTTGACTGTTGCTATTCGTGTTCGTATCATTCGTTTTATTCTCTGTTTTATTTTCTGGTTTCTTCGTTGCCTGATTTTGTATAGAAAAAGTTTTAACAGGATTGGAAGTATCTTGTGTTTTCGTTGATTTTACTTCACTATTTTGTAATTTTAATGGTGGTGCTGGTGTATTATCATTGTTTTGAAATGATACTGATTCCTTTACAGGTTTCATTTCTTTTGATTGATCACTTTCTTGTGGCTTACTCGATTTAGTTTCTTCAGACTTTTTATCTCGAGTGCTCTGCTCTTTGGACTTTTTCATTTCAGAAGAAGTTTTTGACGAATCCTTCTCTTCAGTATGTGATGATTTTTTAGTCTTAACAGAAGTCGAGAAAATCTCATCCTTGGTTTGAACCATTGTAGCCTCAATCTTGATTGGCTGTGACCAAACCATTGTATTGTTCGTTTCTTCCATAACTATCGCATCTTGTTTTTTATCTTTTTTATCATTTTTATCATTTTTATCATTTTTCTCAGATTTTTGTTTTTTATCTGAGTTTTTGCTATCATCTTTTGATTCTGACTTTGATTTCTCATCTTTTTTGGAATCATCTTTATCACCAGAAGAAGATGATTTATCCTTTGAATCCTTATCATTATCAGAGTTTTTATTGTTCTTTTCTTTCTCATTTGATGATGACTTCTTATCAGTCTCGTCTTTAATAAACCCTTTGAGGATGTTGGATACATGTGTTAATTTAATTAAAATTCGCTCTTCACCATTAATTAAAGTAGCAAAGTCTTCATCGATTTCGCTTAACACACCAGTAAATCGTTGTTTGTTAATACTCAAAATCGTTACCCACGTATGTTGAAAAGACTGGAGTAACTCTACTAAGCTTTGTGTTTTTTGAAACTCTACCGTTGATTTCTCAGGCTGAAACTTTTTTGTATTTTTTGTAATGGCTTGAATTTTATCGATGTTATAATAAAAAATGTAATTATTTACAGTTTCTAACACCACATGGTCTGCTTCAACGCCAATTAGTTTTCCTTTAAAAATATCTTCACCTACAAATAGATTTACTTCAAAGCCTTTTAATAAATCCAATGCAGCTGAAAATTTCTCTCTACCCATATTTAATCCTCCTTAAGAGATAATGGGTCGCTCCTCTATTGGAGAAGCGACATATTTTTTATTCGTTATCGTCTTTATCATCGTTCTTATTGTCATCATCATTATCTTTTGAGTTCCCGGAACCACCATTGTTCGATGTTTCAACCTTTAGTCCATAGCTGATGTTTCGAATATGCTTCATGGACACACGAACAACTTCATCTTTCACAATTAGGGAAGCAAAATGTTTATTTGCTTCGCTTAAAACACCCTCGAATGATTCAGGACCCCCACGATTAATTCTCACCCATTGAAATCTGATGCCTTCTAATAGCTTTACAAAGTTTTCAGCTGTTTTAAAATCAAATTTTTCTGGGACCTTTAAACCGAACTTCATATCATCCTTAGAACTTTCTGTAACGCTTCTAATGTGATTTGTTTTATAGTAAACGACGCCATCAGTTTCAGTTAAAAGGACAAAGAAGTCATCAAGAACAGCTAATAATTTCCCACTCCTTGATTCAGGACCTCCGCGGTCAACCTTGATTGTTTTACCCACAAATAAATTCATCATCTCTTTTTCCATAAAAGAATTATCCTCCTTTAAATTAAATAAACATTTACACTGCATCTATATGTATCACGGGATGATGTTGTACTAAAAAAGTAGCCTTTTTTTCCTGTTTTAGGTAAAAATAGGCAAAAAAAAGTATATGATTGAGATTCATATACTGTTTACCTTTATAAAAGATGTTAATTCTTCCTTAAGAAAAGCGTTTCTCTTCTTGATAAAATTAAAATAAACCTTTTTTTCTTGCTCTAAGGTTGCTGCTGTAGTGCTTATATACGGATCTAGACTAATGTACGGCTTTAACGAATTGAATAGGTCATTAATGATCGGTTTTTGTATCTCTAAAGTGAAGTCGTTTTCCAAAATATTAGATAAGATTTCATTATATAGATTTCTAAAGTGTTGATAGTGGAAAAGTCTTGCTGAAAGTGTGTTATATCCGGTTAATGGAACATAGTCATAATCAAGCTTTCTGCCGTGGAGGTTTCTTCCCCAGGTCCCATCATAATCCCAAGGAGAGATCTCATATAATCCAGTTTGGCCATTTTTGTACAAGGCATAATTATGGATAAAGCCATCATAATTTTGAACACAGACTGCCGCAGATACCCATCTTAAGTATTTCTCAATATCCAATACTTTTGGGATTTCTTTTTCAAAGTCTTCGTTACTTAAGGCATTAATCATCGCTATTAACTTTTGTACATCAACCATATCTTCTTTATTACCATATTTTAATGTGTATCCTTGGTCTAAACGTTTTTTAATTTCCTTTTTCTTGGTTAATAAGGAGAAATTCGCTCGATTATTGGTTGCATAAATAATCGCTCCATCCGGCAAATTTCTTTTTTCAAGCAGATATTGATCAAAAGATTCTATCTCTAAATAGATGCCTTTGTTATATCCATTGACATACAACAGAACATGCTGGGAGTGAGGAGAAATGACGCCAATACGATCAAAGAAATCAAGCGATAATTTATTCCTACTTAGTGACACATCTGAAAATTCGGCATTGAGGTGAATCTCATGGGCTTCATTGACCTTGTACGGTTTTTGAAAAACTATGCGATAGGATTTTTTCTTCTTATCCCTGATCACATTCCCACGATAGGCTATTTTAATACTAAAACGATCTTTACCTATCTTTAATACGGCAGGTACCAATTCATCGTTCCAAATGTCGCTATCCAATTTTCTTAACCACTTCGGATTAATTAAAATTTCATATTTTAACACTTGAATTCTCCTAAATAACATTTTTTTTAGATATATGCATCCGTGTGGGTGGTTGTGTGTAGAAAATCTAAAATTATGAGTCTAAAAATATATGATTGTCTATGTCAAATAGATAAAATCATCATAAATTGAAATAGAAAAGAAAAATTTGTTAAGAAAGTGGTGGGAAAATGGTTCTAAAGCTTGATATTGAACAATTACTTTCACAAGCTAAAGAAAATGGTGTAGTAGGCTTCCTAGATAATAATCCTGTTGGTAAAAAAGGTCCAAAAGGAAATCCAAGTTCAGGTAGTACAGGAACTAGTGGAAGTACTGGCAGTGGAACAAGCGGCAGTGGCAGCAGTAGCTGTGGAAGTACAGGTAGTGGAACAAGCGGAAGCTCAGGCAGCAGTGGCTGTAGAAGTACAGGTAGTGGAACAAGCGGAAGTTCAGGAAGTTCAGGTAGCTCAGGTAGTTCAGGTAGCTCAGGAAGTTCAGGTAGCTCAGGCAGCTCAGGCAGCTCAGGTAGCTCAGGTAGCTCAGGCAGCTCAGGCAGCTCAGGTAGCGGTAAAAAACCTCGCCCTAAAGGACCTAAAGGCCCTAAAGGAAAAAAAGGAAGCAGCGGAAGTTCAGGTAGCTCAGGAAGTTCAGGTAGCTCAGGTAGCGGAAGTTCAGGTAGCTCAGGCAGCGGAAGTTCAGGTAGCTCAGGTAGCGGAAGTTCAGGTAGCTCAGGAAGTGGAAGTTCAGGCAGCTCAGGCAGTGGA
>JAANMP010000001.1 GCA_011250595.1 Bacillus sp. MM2020_1
CTATGTGCGGACGGGATAAGTGCTGAAAGCATCTAAGCATGAAGCCCCCCTCAAGATGAGATTTCCCATAGCGCAAGCTAGTAAGAACCCTGAAAGATGATCAGGTTGATAGGTCAGAGGTGGAAGCGTGGTAACATGTGGAGCTGACTGATACTAATCGTTCGAGGACTTAACCATTAGTTTTATATGATGATTGTCAGTTATCTAGTTTTGAGGGAATGAACCCCTCATATAGTCTGGCAGCAATGGCGAGAAGGTCACACCCGTTCCCATACCGAACACGGAAGTTAAGCTTCTCAGCGCCGATGGTAGTTGGGACACGCGTCCCTGTGAGAGTAGGACGCTGCCAGGCTAGCCCCAATTGGGGCTATTATTTTTGCTTAATATTAACAGACGGCCCCTTGGTCAAGCGGTTAAGACACCTCCCTTTCACGGAGGTAACACGGGTTCGAGTCCCGTAGGGGTCACCATTTTTATTCGAGTAAGCTTAAAACAACTTACTTTCATGTGGAGGATTAGCTCAGCTGGGAGAGCATCTGCCTTACAAGCAGAGGGTCGGCGGTTCGAGCCCGTCATCCTCCACCATTATATTATTTGTTTTTGGCGGTGTAGCTCAGCTGGCTAGAGCGTTCGGTTCATACCCGAAAGGTCGGGGGTTCGACTCCCTTCGCCGCTACCAAATCATTATTTGTTTGAAACTGGAGGAATACCCAAGTTTGGCTGAAGGGATCGGTCTTGAAAACCGACAGGCGGGTAACACCGCGCGGGGGTTCGAATCCCTCTTCCTCCTCCATTATCTTTTTATAAATAATATTGTCGCGGGGTGGAGCAGTCCGGTAGCTCGTCGGGCTCATAACCCGAAGGTCGCAGGTTCAAATCCTGTCCCCGCAATTAAAGTTATTTTCAAGCATAGCTTGAAAAAACTCTGGTCCGGTAGTTCAGTTGGTTAGAATGCCTGCCTGTCACGCAGGAGGTCGCGGGTTCGAGTCCCGTCCGGACCGCCATTTTTTTCTAGTAGGTTTCCTACTATTGATATATAGATTTTGGCGATTGTGGCGAAGTGGTTAACGCACCTGATTGTGGTTCAGGCATTCGTGGGTTCGATTCCCATCAGTCGCCCCATTTTTTTATTGGGCTATAGCCAAGCGGTAAGGCATCGCACTTTGACTGCGACATGCGTTGGTTCAAATCCAGCTAGCCCAGCCATTTCTTCTTTTACCATGCGGGTGTAGTTTAGTGGTAAAACCTCAGCCTTCCAAGCTGATGATGAGAGTTCGATTCTCTTCACCCGCTCCAATTTGGGCCTATAGCTCAGCTGGTTAGAGCGCACGCCTGATAAGCGTGAGGTCGATGGTTCGAGTCCATTTAGGCCCATTCATCTTAAATATATACCAAAAAGACTTGAAAGCATTAAACAGCTTTCAAGTTTTTTTATGATATGAAAATGGTTTTAGGGAAACAGTGGAAGCGACTAACGCCTATTGAGTGGAAAAAGTCGGTCCAGCGGTAACTAATGGAAGCGACTAATGCCCATTGAGTGGAAAAAATCGGTCCAGCGGTAACTAGTGGAAGCGACTAATGCCCATTGAGTGGAAAAAATTGGTCCAGCGGTAGCTAGTGGAAGCGACTAATGCCCATTGAGCGGAAAAAGTCGGTCCGGCGGTAACTAGTGGAAGCGACTAACGCCCATTGAGTGGAAAAAATCGGTCCAGCCGGTAAATGAAAAGGCGCCCCATTGACCGACAAGGGATAAATAGCTCTGTTACGGTTAATGAAGAAGGAACTTTGAGATGTTAAATCCGGAAAAAAATAAAAGGAAGGACGATTATGATGAGCATAATCGTCCTTTTTTAAATCTTTTCTTATTTTAGTGCCTTACTAACCTTCAGTTTCTTACCTTTAATCGTGGCATTCTCCATTGCTTGTAGGACAAGCGCCCCCTTGCCATTAAGAATATCGACATACGTCATTTGGTCCTGAATCGTGATGATTCCAATATCATCGGCTGTCACTCCGGGGATTTTAGCGATGGTCCCAACAAAATCAACCGCGCGCATCTTTTTCTTTTTTCCACCGCTGAAATGAAGCTTCGTGATGCCTTGATTAATTCGAGCCGTTTTATTATTACGAACTACGCGTCGTCCGCTGATTTTTTCCTCGAAAGCGTCTTTTCCTTTAGCCACTTCCTCGGCCTTAGGAGCGTCCATTTTAGGGATTTCAAAGCCAATATACCGTTCAATCGCTCGAACGAACTTTCCTTCATAAGGGGTAGCAAACGTAATTGCTTTTCCCTCATTCCCAGCACGGCCGGTCCTGCCTGTTCGGTGGACATACCCTTCTTTTTCCATAGGAACGTCATAATTGATAACCAGGGTTACATTATCAATATCAATTCCTCGTGCAGCAACATCTGTTGCGATGAGGTAGCGGAAATTCCCCATTTTGAAGCCATCCATTACCGCAAAGCGATCTTGCTGCTCTAATCCCCCGTGGAGTCGTTCACAGGAATAATTGGAGGCCTCCAATTCAGAATAAACGGTATCGACATGTTCTTTGGTTCGGCAAAAAATTAGACAGCTATCAGGGTTCTCTACGACGGTCACATTTTTTAGCAGGGAAAGCTTGTCTTCCTCTTTCACTTCAATTAACAAATGCTCAATCGTATCGGTCGTAATTCCGGTAGAGGCAATTTCGATATTCACAGGATTTTTCATATATTTATGGCAAAGCTTTTCAACATCTTCAGGTAGGGTAGCTGAAAAGACCATCGTGACTCTGTCCGAAGGAAGCTCTTTGATGATGGATTCGACGTCGTCGATAAACCCCATATTAAGCATCTCATCAGCTTCATCAATAATAAGATATTTTATCTCGTCAAGTACTAGGGTTTCTCTGTCGATATGATCCATGACACGTCCAGGTGTCCCAACGACGACATGTGTTTTTTGCTGCAATTCTTCCTTTTGCTTTGAAAATGGTTCCTTGCCATAAACGGCCATTGCCTTAATTCGTTTAAACCGGCCGATATTGGTGACATCTTCGCGAACTTGAACAGCAAGCTCTCTAGTTGGGGTAAGAATTAAGGCTTGGGGCTTTCGTTCTTCCCATTCGATCATGTCGCAAATAGGGATGGCAAAGGAAGCCGTTTTGCCGCTGCCAGTTTGTGATTTTACAACCAGGTCCTGATTTTCCAAAGCTAATGGGATAACCTCCGTTTGAACCTCGGTCGGTGTATCGTATTTTAAAATAGCTAGTGCTCTTGTGATTTCATCACTTAAATTATAATCCGTAAAATCTTTTTCACTCATGTATTAACCTCGTTTATTTGTATTATCCGGCTTATCTATAGGATTTCTCACAAAGAAATATCATATGCATAATCTGAATATGCTTCATTATACTTGATATACGGAAAAAAACGAACAGTCACTAGCACTGTTCGCCTTATTATTTGGCGTTAATTGTGTTTTTATCGACACTTACACCTTCGTTTTTCAGTTTTAATCCGAAAAGTGCATAAACAATAAAGGCAAGGTTTAACAGGATAAATATGGAGAGCCATCCAAGTGAATAATGGATACTGTGCACGCCGTATTCACCGGTTGCTGCATATTCTACTGCATCCAGTATAAAATGAAATCCAATCGCCGGGAGCAAACTTTTACTTTGTAAACGCATCGCTGTAATGGCCATGCCGCCGATAAACGCCCATGCAAACTGGAAGAGAGCAAAGGTCACATCCCCGCCTACAAAAATATTGCCTAGATGTGAAGCCCCAAACAGCAACGAAGGAATGATAATGGCAACTGCTTTCCCGAAGGGTAACATCGCACGTAGGAGAATCCCTCTAAATAGTATTTCAGGAGTTGGAATATATGAGGGAAGCATTGGCAACAGGCGCAGAAGGCTATTTACTTAAAGCCATCCATCCTAAGGATTTAGCAGCAGGCATCAGATTGGTTCATCATGGTGGGACGCTGATTACACAGGAGATCGCCAAGCAGCTGATTGCCGATTGGATCCACCCTTTGGAACAATCAAAAGTGGCAAAAAATAAAAAAATTAACTATGGACTGACTGAAAGAGAATTTGAGGTGCTAGAGCAACTCGCAAAAGGATCAAGCAATCGTGAAATCGCCAGAAAACTATTCTTAACAAAAGGAACGGTTAAAAATTATATTTCCAATATTTATTCAAAATTAGAAGTCACAGGACGACACAAGGCCGTCTTTAAAGCGACAGAAGAAGGATTAATTCGCCCAAATTCATTGGAAAAATATGATTAGAAAAAAAGGCGCCTGACACCAGAAGCGTTTCTGCATCTGGTGTCAGGCACCTTTTTGTTAAAAAATATTATTGTAATGTGACATTTGTCATACCCTGTACATGACACCTGCTACTAACACGGACAAATTCCTTCGTTTATACTTTTGATATACGAAACAAAGAAGGAAGGGAAATCAATAAAATGACTACACAAAATACGAAAACTCTAAAAAAACAAATAGCTCCCTTTGAACAATCAACGACAAAAGAAAGTGTATGGCAGATTATTAACACTGTCGTACCGTTTTTTGTCTTGTGGTACCTTGCATATTTAAGCCTATCCGTTTCCTATTGGTTAGCATTAGTTCCTATTGTGGTAGCAGCGGGATTTCTAACGAGGATTTTCATCATATTTCATGATTGTACCCATCACTCCTTTTTTAAAAACCGCCAGGCTAACCGCATTGTTGGGACGGCCATGGGTGTATTAACCATCTTTCCGTTCGATCAATGGGGTCACGAACATTCGGTTCATCATGCGACAAGCGGGAACTTGGATAAACGCGGAACAGGCGACATTTGGACGCTAACCGTGGATGAATATTTGGCAGCACCACTTAAACTACGTTTCGCCTATCGCTTTTATCGCAATCCATTGGTCATGCTTGGTATAGGACCAATTTATGTGTTCCTGTTAAAAAATCGCTTTAACCGTAAAGGTGCTAAAAGAAAAGAACGTAACAACACGTATTTGACGAATGTTCTGATTGTTGCCTTGATTAGCTTACTTTGTTGGGCAATTGGATGGCAGGCATTTCTATTAGTACAAGGCTCAATTTTCATGATTTCAGGAGCCGCAGGTATCTGGTTGTTCTACGTACAGCACACGTTTGAAGATTCTTATTTTGAAGAAGATAAAGAGTGGGAATATGTGAAAGCAGCAGTAGAAGGCAGTTCTTTCTATAAGCTTCCAAAAATTTTACAATGGCTCACAGGGAATATTGGCTTCCACCATGTTCACCATTTAAGCCCAAGAGTGCCTAATTACAAATTAGAAGAGGCTCACAAAAATACACCGCCGTTACAAAAAGTACCGACCATTACTCTTGCGACAAGCTTACGTTCACTTCGTTTCCGTTTATGGGACGAGGAAAGAAAGAATTTTGTCAGCTTTAGAGAAGTCAAAGCTTTAGCTAAAAAAAGGTTTTCTGTTCAAGTTAAACCTGAAATTTAATGAGATCATGACAGGCAAACTCCCCTTCATAATAAGGGGAGTTGTTATTTACATAACAGCTGCCAGATAAGGAGAGGACATAGATGATTCGAATTGTGATTGCTGAGGATCAGGAAATGCTGCTAGGAGCAATGGGTTCTCTCCTCAATTTGGAGGAGGATATGGAAGTGGTCGGCCAGGCAAGCAATGGGGAAGAGGCGCTTGCGCTCGTGCACCAATCGCTGCCGGATGTTTGTATCATGGATATAGAGATGCCTGAAATGAGCGGACTTGAGGCAGCAGAGGCTTTAAGTTCCTTTGGCTGCAAGGTCATTATCTTAACAACCTTTCCCAGAAGCGGGTATTTTGAACGGGTCTTACAAGCGGATGTAAGCGGGTATTTATTGAAGGATAACCCGAGTGAAGAGTTAGCAGGCTCGATTCGCAGAATCATCGAGGGACAGCGCATATACAGTTCCGAACTAATCGATGAAGACTCAATTGATTACGAAGCGGATTTAGAAGTATTCCAAGCGCAAGCTAAAGGACCCACAAAAATTAACACAGTCAGAAATTACCTGACAACCATCCTAGATAAAATGAAATTACCAACAGGATAAAAAAATGGGTGTCAGGCACCATGTGAAATATATTCACATGGTGCCTGACACCTTTAATTTTTCATCTTTTAAATTTCAATAATAATCGGGAGGATCATGGGTTTTCGCTTGGTTTGGGCGAATACATATTGTCCGACGGTTTTTTTGATGTTTTGTTTGATGACGTTCCATTGCCGGATATTTTCACTTTCCAGGTCATTAATGGTTTTCTTGGCCAGGCGATTGATCTCTTTTAGGAGTTCATCCGAGTTTCTTGCGTAGACGAAACCACGGGTAATGGTGTCAGGTCCGGAAATAATCCGTCGGTCTCCTTTATTAATGGTAATCACAATCACGAGCATTCCATCTTCAGAAAGTTGTTTTCGGTCGCGTAGCACAATTTCCCCAACATCGCCAACACCCATCCCGTCCACATATGTATCACCAGCTGGAACGGACCGAGTCTGAAGAGCCACTTGGTTTTCCACATCGACGACATCGCCATTTTTAATAATGAAGGTATTTCCCTTCTCAACTCCCACGGATTCAGCTAACAAACGGTGGTGGTGCAGCATACGATATTCGCCGTGAATCGGTATAAAATAGGTGGGTTTCATTAAGGTAAGCATCAGTTTTAAATCTTCCTGATAGCCATGTCCGGAAACGTGCATACCTGTTGTACTTCCGGAACCATAGATTACTTTGGCACCCAATTGAAAGAGGTTGTCGATAATCCGAGAAACATCCTTTTCATTTCCAGGGATTGGAGAGGCAGCTAAAATAACCGTGTCGCCGGGATAAACGGAGACATCGCGAAAATTTCCGCTCGCCAGGCGGGAAAGAGCTGCCATTTGCTCCCCTTGACTACCTGTACAAAGGATGACCACCTTTTCAGGTGGAAGTCGATCGACCTCGCGAGGTTCTATGAGCATCCCCTCGGGCATGGTTAAATAACCACGTTCAATCGCAACAGATACCACATTTACCATACTCCTCCCAAGAAGGGCTATCTTTCGATTGGCCTTGATCGCCGCCGCAACCACCTGTTGAACTCGATTCACATTCGATGCAAAGGTGGAGATAAATATTTTCCCGTCAGCTTTCATGAAGGCTTCATCCAAATGGTCACCAATTATTTGCTCGGTAGGTGTTAGTCCTTTACGCTCAGCGTTGGTACTTTCAGATAGTAAAACCAGGACACCTTGCTGACCGATATTGGCCATTTTATGAATATCTGAATGTTGATTATTCACAGGTGTTAGGTCAAATTTGAAGTCTCCCGTATGAACAACATTACCCTCAGGTGTATGAAAGACAATGCCGAGACAATCAGGAATACTATGGCTGACTCTGAAAAAGGAAACAGCTACATCTCCAAACTCAAGTTTTGAATTAGTGTCAATCGTCATGAGCTTGGTGTTTCCATGGAGTCGATGCTCGTCTATTTTTAATTCGATGAGACCGAGAGTAAAATGGGTAGCATAGATAGGTATATTTAATTTTCTAAGGATATAAGGTATCCCGCCAATATGATCCTCGTGCCCGTGGGTCACAATTAAAGCGCGGATTTTCTCTTGATTTTCTTCTAAGTAGGTAATATCGGGAATAATCAAATCAATTCCTAATAAACTTTCATCTGGAAACTTACCACCGCAGTCAACGATAAAGATATCGTCTGCGTATTGAACCACATACATGTTTTTACCAATTTCACTGATTCCGCCTAAAGCGAAAATAGATAATTTCCTATCATTGGTTCGCAAAGTTAATATCCTCCTTATACCAAGTAAATAAGGTTAGTATGCCCCTTTAATTGAACATTATCGGGAGGAGGGAGCTAAAATTTTTTCATATAAAAAGAAAAGCTATCAAACCGCCGCTTTAAGGGGAGATTTGACAGCCTGTTTTTATTGATTAGGAAATTATAAAATTACTTGTTGTGGATAACTTGAAATAGTTTTCTGAATCCAGCTCCAGCGCCCAACTGCTAGTGGGCTTCGCTCTCCGCCCTACGATAAGTCAACATCGAATCGCTAACGCTCTCCGTGTTTCCTTTATCTCAGTTGGAGCGCTCCAGCCCATACGCAGCTAAACGGGCGCTTGCGCCTTTTGTTCTTTAAATTTTCGCTGCAATTTTTCTAGCAGGAAGAACAGCTTGTAATGCACTTTTTTCTTCATCGCTTAATGGCAGCAACGGAAGGCGAAGCCCTCCAACATTAACACCATTGATATTTAATGCAGCTTTCACAGGTGCCGGGTTTGGTGCAGTAAATAAAGCTTTCATAATCGGGAGAAGACGTCGATGGGCACTAGCAGCCTCTTGGACTTGCCCATTTTTAAATTGATGAATCATTTCTTTCATTTCATTCCCTATGACATGGGATGCAACGGATACCACTCCGGTTCCGCCAATCGCTAAGACCGGCAAGGTTAAGCCATCGTCCCCACTATAAAGAGAAAAATCACTTGGTGTATGGCTAATAATTTCAGCCATAGCATCAAGGTTGCCGCTTGCTTCTTTTACAGCAACAATATTAGGAAGATGTGAAAGTCGAACAATGGTCTCTACGGATATATTGACTACACATCGGCCCGGGATATTATATATCATGATCGGTAATGATGTGGATTCAGCAATCGCCTTGAAGTGTTGATACATACCTTCCTGAGATGGCTTATTGTAATAAGGGGCAACAAGCATAATCCCATCGACACCTACTTCTTCAGCTTGCTTTGTCAAGCTGATGGAAGCTCTGGTGTTATTTGAGCCGGTGCCGGCGATAACCGGAACTCTTCCATTGACAACATCGACAACAAATTGAAATAAGGCAACTTTTTCTTCAGACGTTAAGGTAGGTGATTCCCCGGTTGTACCAGCAACAACGATTCCATCCGTACCATTTTCGATTAAATGGTCTACTAAATTTCTCGTGGCGTTAAAATCAATTTCACCATTTTGATCAAATGGCGTAACCATTGCGGTTAATAATTGGCCAAAATTCATCTTTTCTCACCCTTTATATAAATTTTTTATAAAATTTAGAGGTGGGTAAGGCCATTTATCATTTAACGCAAAAAAGCAACAACGAGGGTCCGCTGTTGCAGTAGAAACATAAAAATAAGTTCCCGTGCGTAAGATAGCCCTCCATATAGTTTCCTATATGACAGTTCTGTATTTTTTCAATAGCAGAACCAGCTTCAAGACCATGAGATTCATTGAAGCTTCGGCAAATTCCCCTTTTCACAATCATCAATAGATCTCATTATCCTCATATTGTGTACTTATGGTCTTTGCGCCTCTATCCTCACTTCAAAAAATTGAAGTA
This sequence comes from Bacillus sp. MM2020_1, assembly GCA_011250595.1. Taxonomy (GTDB): domain Bacteria; phylum Bacillota; class Bacilli; order Bacillales; family Cytobacillaceae; genus Neobacillus. Next base: position 9,405 of record JAANMP010000001.1, read on the forward strand.
AGAAAATATTTAATTGACTGTAAATATATCAGAATATTCCTTTTTGTTCAAGAGGAATTGGAACTTTTTTTGAAGTTGTTATCAAATTTCAGCCATTTCTAAACGCTGTTTTTCCTTTTCAACTTCTAAGGCAGATACGATGTAGGCAAACCCGTTCATACACAAGTAAATAACATTCGATTGTACCTGTTCCTTTTCTCCTAAGTAAGTATTTATGATTATGCTGAAGGAAAAGAAGACAACAAAGGATAAGGCAATTTTATTAAAAATTATCATATCTACCGACCCCTTTAATTAGGATTCTTATGATAATCATATTTGCTGTAAACTGGTTTTATGTCTGCCTTGAGAGAAGCCGGTTTTGGAAATCAATTCGTTTCAGGTGTTGGTCGGTGCATAATCGTCCTTCGCGGCTTTTCATTCTTCCCGTGCAGGAAGTAGTAAAGAACAATCGTTGCAAGGGCAACAACCCCCAAGATAACATATAGAGTCCTGTAGCCTGTTAATGGAATGATGAATCCAAGGATATAGGGACCGAATCCAAGCCCTGCATCAAGAAAGATAAAGAAGGTAGATGTTGCTAACCCCATCCGATGGGGAGGAGTCACTTTAACAGCTACCGCCTGGGTGCTTGATTGCATGTTTCCGAAACCAAGGCCAATCAGAACACCAGCTAATAATAAGGTGGCGCTCATACTTGCTGAACTTAACAGGAACAAGCCAATCGCAAAGATGACAAGGCCTGGATACATAATCGAATTTGCACCCTTCAAGTCCATTAAACGTCCAGTGATGGGGCGTGATAACAAGACAGCAATGGAATAAACTAAGAAAAAGAAACTTGCAGCACTCACTAGGTTAATTTCTATTGCATAGAAGTTAATAAAAGAAAGAACGCTGGAATAACAAAAGGCGACTACTAATGTAATAACCGCGATGGGAAGTGCTTTTGGCTCAATATAATTAGATAACTTAAATCCTTTTGTTTCAGTTGGTTGGACCAATCCATCCAATTGCGGCACATCCACGAAGAAGGCAGTGATTAAACTAATTACCCCTAAGACAAGAGAGAAAATAAAAATCATTTGATAATCGGTATGCTGGGTCATATACAGTCCGATGAAGGGTCCAATAGCGGTAGCTAGTGTCGCACTCATACTGTAGTAGCCGATTCCTTCTGCTTTTCGAGTTGACGGAATAATCTGGGCCACAATCGTACCTGTCGCTGTGCCGACCATTCCCCCTGCAATCCCATGAAGTAAGCGGGTGATAAGCAAGAAGGTGATACCCATATTCACAAAATATAAAAGAAGCGTCAAAATAAAAAAGATGATCCCAATGAATAACGTTTTCCTACGGCCAATTGACTCGATAAATCGGCCAATGACCAATCGTCCAATCAGCGACCCGACAATAAAAATCCCGGTGACAAGTCCTGCTTGACTTGTAGAAGCATTAAATTCATCAACGGCATAAACACCGATAATGACGATTAATAAATAAAAAACTAAAGTTACTAAAAAATTGACTCCGGAAACAATCGTAAAATCCTTTGTCCACAGTTTAGCTCTCGGTTGATTCACTTTTAAAGACCCCTTACTTAATAATATTATTGCGAATTTCTCCCATAATACGGATGGCCTCGAGCTGTTCTCGCTCTGAGACTCCTTTTAAAATGTCAGTTTCAAATTGATCAATTGTTACACGGACCTCCGCATATACCTTTCTCCCAAGCTCTGTCAGCTGTGTTCTCTTTTCTCGTTTATCATTGCTCGGAACATGCTCTACATAGCCTAGTTCTTCCAAGCGATTCATGGTACGGGTGACAGTGGGCTTCTCAACATAAAGATAATGAGAAAGTTCCACAAGGGTTGCCGAGCCATTATTGAATAAGTAGTAAAAAATCGACCATTGCGCTCGGTGCAACTGATGCTCGGCTAGATGGAAATTAAGTTTATTTTCAAAGGGCCGGTATAACATCAGTAATTGGTGGAAGAATTTTTGAGAAGTCTTTATTTGAAACACCCCTTGTAAAATAGTTAGCTAGAGTAATAATTACCTTGGGTAACTATAATAGTGTAACAAAGTCTGATGAGAATGTCTAATGCTGAATCTAGAAGGAAACTAATCAAACGTTTGATTAAAAAGGGCTTAAGGCTTGGTATGTATAGTTTTCTGAGGGAATGAGTTTTTCCGAATAAACTAATCAAACGATTGATTAAAGTGGGTTGAGGCCTTGGTATATATGGTTTTATAAGGAGGGGGAATTTTTTTGTGAAAAAAACTAATCAAACGTTTGATTAAAAATGGAAGTGAAAATACCCGAAAAAACTAATCAAACGTTTGATTAAATAGGCTTGAAGCCTTGGTATGACTTGCATTCACCTGTCTGGTTTTACTTGAAAAAGTGTTATTTGTTATTCCGGTACAAATACAACCCGAATCCCAACGTATCCCTGCCCCATTTCAAATAAGTCCTTCGCCATGTTCGAATCCGATCCAACATCGCATCATGGTCGGGGTCATCAGGATTTTCAAGACAATAATTCTCAACTGACATCGAATAGAGCCATTCGTAATCATCCCAGTCATCCTCGTTGGCAACATAAGACCATAGAGGGATTAATCCTAATTCCTCGCCAGTCTTAACGGTATCAGCATGGCTCTTACATTCTGACTCGTCTGCGCCCCCAAGAGCCTCTAAATACTCAGGACTTGGAGTTTGTTTCCAATAGCCTTCACCAATCAAAATATAGCCATTTTTCTTTACTAGGCGCTTTAGTGTCTCTAGGGTTGGTTCAAGTCCACCTAATGCGTGAGTAGAACCGATACAAATACCCAAATCATAGCCATCAGGCTCACATCTCTCGATCGCTGCAGAGGCATCATCCAGAATAAATTCAATATTGCCCTCGGGAATTCGGCTGCTAGCCTTTCGCTTTGCTTCCTCGATGGCCCCGTCATACAATTCTATTGCGGTAGCTGATACTTGATAATTTTCCACCAAGCGAATCAACAGTTCACACTTTCCTGCCCCGATATCTATTACTTTATCAGTAGCTTGCGAAGATACAATGTCAAGCATTTTCATGAGCTTTGTTTCGCTGATTGGATTACTAAAGGCATGATTGCGATGGGCAATCGCTGAAAATTTGTTTCTATCCATATGTTTAGGGCTCCTTTTCTACTCCAAGTGTGGATTATAGCTAATACTATTCTATTTCATTTATTATCTTTATTAAGAGAATGTCAACTTTATTTAATAAGAATAATCGTGCCCTTGGGCTCGGAAAAATGGTTGCTGCGGTAACGATTAGTTGCATTACCATCACTATCTTATTTAATATAGACGTGTCCAAAAAAAATAACTTAAATGAGGTAATTCATTTGAAAGCACTTATGTTTAAAGCATTTGGAGGGCCGGAAGTCCTCGGATTTGGTGATATAGAGGAACCTGTGATAGGTCCGGATGAAATATTGGTAAGCATGAAAGCAATTGGTTTAAATTTTGCTGATATATATAGAAGAAAAGGAAACTACCATCTTGCGGGTGATCCGCCCTATATCTTAGGGTATGAAGGGGCTGGGATCGTCCAAGAAACGGGAGCAAATGTCCATGGAATCAGTGTTGGTGACCGAATTGCTTTTGCTGATGTACCTTATGCGAACGCAGAGTTAGTAGCTGTTCCAGTAAAAAAAGCGATTCCACTTCCTGAAACCATCTCATTTGAGCAAGGAGCATCTGTGCTGCTACAAGGTTTAACAGCACATTATTTAACAAAAGATAGTTATCCCGTTAAAAAGAACGAGATTGTGCTCGTGCATGCAGCAGCTGGCGGTGTCGGGCAGCTTCTTGTTCAAATGGTGAAATTACTTGTAGGCACGGCAATTGGCTTAACTTCTTCGATTGAAAAGGCAGCTGCAGCAGTTGAAGCAGGTGCGGATAAGGTCTTTTTATACAAGGATGATTGGAAGAGACAAGTGCTCGAGGCGACGAATGGCAAAGGCGTCGATGTGGTCTATGAGTCAGTAGGTTCTACCCTTCAAGACAGCTTTCATGTAACGCGTATCGGTGGAACAGTTGTATTTTACGGTATGGCAGGGGGGGATCCGGCGTTGGTGGACCCAAGAATGTTAATGGATACATCCAAAACCCTGACAGGCGGAGATCTATGGAATGTCCTTACCTCTCGAGAAGAACGAGTAGCCCGTTCAAATGAGCTGTTCCAGTGGATGGAGGAAGGGAAAGTTAAGGTTTCTGAACCAACCGTCTTCGCACTGCGCGATGGTCAAGCAGCACACCGTTTACTGGAAAGCCGTAAGAGTACGGGGAAAATCTTACTAATTCCCTAAAGTGAAGGTGTTGTTCTTGTTGTGGCCCCAATCTGGATTATTCATTCCAATGAACAGTAAAGTATGACAGGTGTGTGTCACATGTGGTACTCCACTCATATAATAAGTTTGAAAATGGGCTAGATGTATGACATATGTGCACTGTCACTATATTGTTAAAAGGGGTAGGATAAATGGATTACAAATGGATTTTAGCGATCGATGCCGGCGCCTACGAGGTAAAGGGAAGAACGAGGGACCAAGTGTTTAAGTTTAGGTCAACAATTGGGCCATACCGCCATCTTCATTTGACGAATGCAGATGGAAACTACATGGAAGACGGCGATTTCATCGTCGAGTACGAAGACGAAAAGCTGTTCGTGGGGAATATTGCCTGGAGGGAATGTCATGCAATAAGGGAGCCGAGAGATATTTCGAAAGCGCATGAAGAAACAAAGATCAGGGTACTGGTGGCTGTACATCAGTATGGAAAAATGAAAGGAAACTGTGTAGTGATCGGGCAGCCGATTCGAGGAATGGTGGATAAAGACAGGGAAAAAATTGAGAACATGCTGAAAGGGTCACACACAATCACGGTGAACAATGTAAAGAAAACGTTCCACATCGAGGATGTAAAAGTCGCACCTGAAGGGTCGGGAGCATACTTCAGCATGGAAGATAGGCCGGAGGAAATTGCGAACATCATTGACGCTGGAAGTGGTACCTTCAACTATTTAAGAGTGGAAGATGGCTACTTTATTGACAGGAAAAGCGGGACCCTTGCTTTCGGGGCTGAAACACACATGGATATGACAGAAAAACAAATGGCAGTAGCCATCCTGGCAGAAATTCGGGGCAAGTGGAACTTGTCTGAGCCGACGTTTCTTTGCGGGGGAATTGCTGAATATCTTCTCCCATATATTAAAGAGCATTTTAAAAATATCCAGCTAATCAAACCCGTCCTCTACCGGATGAACGGACCCAAAGCATACAGTCCGCAATATGCCAACGCTTTCGGGTATTATTCTATGGGGAAAGCGGTCTTTGCTGATGAATGAAATCAATCGAAAGGTCAAGTCGGTCCCTTTCAACCTTGATGACCCCTATGAAAGAGAGCTTCTAGAACATTGTAACCAGTTCATTCAATTTGCCACATATATCAAACGCCTGATCCAACGAGATATGGAACAGGGTGTCGGAGTAATTCGTAAAGAAAATGAAATGAAACAGGAAAAAAAAATCGACCCGTCGAAATTGAAGAGCTTCGGTCTTTAACCCCCTATACGGGGTCTTTTTTTTTGGAATCTATACTTCGGGGTTCTATAACTATTACCTTTTCCACATTTTTCCTCAAGGTTACTTATACCGATTTTAAGGTGTCAGGCACCACAAAGGACCACAATGTATTTTTAAAAAAGAAAAAAGTTTTTCTTGCAAGAGCGCTTACATTGGGTTTATAATGTGTATAAATCGATTTACTAAACCGATTTACTAAATCGATTTATAGTAATTATTTTTCAAAAGGGGTCTTCGTTATGAAAAATGTAATTGTCCCGATAAATGCTTTTGATAGATTCGAAGTGTTGAAGAAAGGGCAATCTTCATTTATTCGGCTCATTGCCGAGTCTGGCGCATTTGGAATTGAGATTCGCCGTGAATTATTGTCGGAACAAGATCCGCCGCTAGATAGCATGAGAAAAGAAATTGAAGCATATCAACTTTTTACCGTGTACTCGGCTCCGATTGAGTTATGGAAAGAGGACCACGGGCTAAATGTAAAAGAATTAAACGCGATTTTTCAAGAAGGAAAAGCACTTGGAGCGAAATGGATAAAAGTTTCATTAGGGCATTTTCAAAAAGGTCAATCCAATCTTATGGAACTGAATATCTTTTTGAATCAGCACCCAAGGATTCAATTGCTCGTTGAAAATGACCAGACGCTTCATGGCGGCAATGTCAATCAATTAGCGTCCTTTTTTGAAAGCGCCTTCGAGCAGGCAACACCCGTTCAAATGACATTTGACGCAGGGAACTGGTATTATTCCAGTCAGGATGTGGACGAAGCACTAACTAAGCTATCACCATATGTCCAATATCTACATCTGAAACAAGTGGAAGATGACAATGGAGAATTCATCACTGTGCCGCTTCAAAAAGGTGGAAGACACAGTTGGGAGAAAGTCATGAATAGTTTTTCATCTGAAATCATTAAGGCCCTTGAGTTTCCTATTGAACCAAAGGAGAAAACAAAAGAGTTTATTCAGATGATAACGGAAAGTGAGGCATTAACATGCAACAGTTAGATGTAATTACTTTTGGAGAAGCAATGGCCATGTTTATGGCCAATTATCCTGGTTCTCTACATGAAGTTGGCCAATTTACACGCGAACTTGCCGGTGCGGAAACAAATGTAGCGATCGGACTTGCCAGACTTGGCCTGCACTCTGGTTGGGCAAGTAAAGTCGGAAATGATGCGTTTGGAAAATTTGTCATCGAAAGGCTCAAAAATGAAAACGTTGACATCGACCATGTTTTAATCGACAAAAATTATCCGACTGGTTTTCAATTGAAATCGATGGTGCTAGAAGGCGACCCGGAGGTTCAATATTTCCGCAAAGGATCAGCAGCAAGCCATCTAACAAGCGATGATTTAAATGAAGATTATTTTCAAAGTGCCAGGCACCTGCATATGACAGGGATTCCTTTAGCACTCTCAGACAGTGCAAGAGCCTTTGCAAGGCACGCTTTATCTTTTATGAAAGAGAATGGTAAAAAGGTTTCCTTTGACCCGAATTTAAGGCCAACGCTTTGGGCATCACAAGAAGAAATGGTAAAGGAAATCAATGAAGCTGCATTCCTGGCAGATTATGTGTTTCCGGGAATTGCTGAGGGCGAAATCTTAACAGGTTCTAAGGAGCCACGTGAAATCGCTTCCTTTTACTTGGAAAAGGGTGTTGAGCTTGTCGTTATTAAGCTCGGAGCTGAGGGAGCATTTTATAAAACAGCAACAGAAGAAGGAACCGTACGCGGCTTCCGTGTGGAAAAGGTTGTTGATACCGTTGGTGCGGGTGACGGCTTTGCGGTTGGAGTCATCAGTGGACTACTCGAAGGCCTCCACGTTCAAGAAGCGGTATCTAGGGGAAATGCAATTGGTTCGTTAGCAGTTCAATCACCAGGTGACAATGATGGCTATCCAACCAAAGCAGAGTTAGAAAAATATTTAGAAAATAACCTACAGGGAGTGAATTAACATGAAACAAACGATTGCCAAACAACGGTGGCTCAGGCTGATTCCAATTGCTTTTATCACTTACAGTCTTGCTTACCTTGACCGTGCTAACTATGGATTCGGTGCCGCTTCAGGATTAGCAGAAGACCTTCACATTACAGCAGGTACTTCATCTTTACTTGGTTCGCTATTCTTCTTAGGTTATTTCTTTTTCCAAGTGCCGGGTGCGGCATTTGCTGAGAAAAAGAGTGCAAAGGTACTTATTTTCTGGTCATTGATTGCATGGGGTTTATTAGCTTCTTTTACAGGGATGATTACCAATATTAAATTATTATTTGTGATACGCTTTGCGCTTGGGGTTGTGGAAAGTGCCGTTATGCCATCGATGCTCGTACTTTTAAGCAACTGGTTTACGAAAGCGGAGCGTTCTCGTGCGAATACGTTCTTAATTTTAGGTAATCCTGCAACCGTTTTATGGATGTCGATTGTTTCTGGTTATTTAGTGAACTCTGTCGGCTGGAGATGGATGTTTATAGCCGAAGGTATTCCTGCCGTGATTTGGGCATTTATTTGGTGGAAGGTTGTCAATGACAAACCAAGAGATGCCAAATGGTTAACTGAACAAGAAAAGAATGATTTTGAACAACAATTAGCAAAAGAACAAGAAGGAATTAAGGCTGTTAAAAACTACAGCGAAGCCTTTAAATCGAAACCAGTTATTTTGTTAAGCGCGCAATATTTCCTTTGGAGCATTGGTGTATATGGATTTGTCATGTGGCTTCCATCGATTATTAAAGCAGCTCCAAATATGGATATTGTAAAAACTGGCTGGTTGTCTTCGGTTCCTTATATTTTAGCCATTATTCTAATGTTAGTTGCTTCCTATTTCTCTGATAAAACATTGAATCGTAACGCATTTGTTTGGCCGTTCCTTTTAATTGGTGCAGTTGCATTTTATGCCTCTTATGCGATTGGAACAGATCACTTTTGGATTTCATTTGTCTTACTCGTAATTGCCGGTGGTGCCATGTATGCGCCATATGGTCCATTCTTTGCGATTATCCCTGAAATCCTTCCACGTAATGTGGCTGGGGGCGCAATGGCTCTAATAAACAGTATGGGTGCGTTAGGATCGTTTGTAGGTGCCTATATCGTTGGATATTTGAATGATTCAACTGGTGGATTCGGTGCTTCATATATCTTTATGGCTGGATCGCTCTTCCTTTCTGCCATCTTAACCATTTGGGCGGTAAAAGCGGCAAAAAAGGATAGCAGTAAGCCTGCTGATGTAAAAGTGAGTGCTTAAAAATGAGTGAGCAGCTTTGGGAATTTTCCAAGGCTGTTCCTTATTGTTTTTTCGAAAATATGAAATTAAGGGAGTTTTTTTAAATGGGAGTAGAGGAAATTAAAAAACGGGCGGTTGTTGCAGTCATTCGCGGTGCTTCCGTGGAAACTATCATTCCAATGGCTCATGCCCTAAAAGAAGGCGGAGTCACAGCGCTTGAAATTACGATGGAAACCCCAAAAGCATTAGCCATTATTGAAAAAGCAGCCGATGTGTTTGGTGATGAAATTTTTGTAGGAGCCGGCACGGTTTTGGATGCGGAAACTGCCCGAGCTGCAATACTGTCAGGAGCGAAGTTTGTTTTTTCACCGACTGTCCGAAAGGAAACGATTGAGATGACAAAACGGTATGGGGTCATTAGTGTTCCCGGGGCGTTTACTGCTACCGAAATTTTAACTGCCTATGAGTACGGTGCCGATGTGATTAAAGTATTCCCGGCAGGCAGTGTCGGACCAGGTTATTTTAAAAATCTAGCAGGCCCGCTGCCACATATTCCGTTAATGCCAACAGGCGGTATTGACATGGAAAATGCAAAGGACTATATCCGTGCTGGAGCGGTTGCTGTTGGTGTTGGAAGCTCACTGGTTAACCCGAAAAAAGCTTTAACAGATGATTATTTAAGACTAATCACTGAAAATGCGAGAAAGTTGATGGAAGAAGTACAGTCAGCTCGGCAAGCATAAGGGGGAGGATGACCGTAAGTGACAGGGCTCGGTTTTTAACGGGTACTTTTCATTTAAGAGGTCATCCTTTTTTTGTTATGTGGGTTTCCTATTCGGACCATTACTGGAAAAATACTAGATTTGCCGCTAAAATAAAGTCAGTGAACCAACAGGAAAGAGGAAGATAGGCATGAATAAAGTAACAATGGCTGACGTTGCAAAAGTGGCAGGCGTATCAAAAAGTACTGTTTCTCAATACTTAAATAAACGATATGAATATATGGGCGAAAAAACGAAGCTTAAAATCGAAGAGGCTATTGAAGAGCTTGGATACCAGCCAAATTTTATCGCAAGGAGTCTAAAGCAAAAGCGTACCTCGATGGTTGGCATCATTGTGGCAAATATTACGCATTTTTTTTCAACGGAAATCAGTCGCGCTATTGAGGATTTTTGTCATACACATGATTTGCATGCGATCTTCTGTAACGCAGATGATGATCCTGAGAAAGAGAAGAATTATATTGAAATGTTAAGAGCGAAGCAAGTGGATGGTCTTATTATTTTTCCAACCGGACAAAATAATGATTTATATAAAAAAATGGTGAGTCAAGGCTATCCCGTTGTATTTGTCGATAGAAAAGTCGAGAATCTAGATGTGTTTTCAGTCATAACAGATAATGCCCATGCGGCTTCGATGGCCGTGCAGCATGTCATTGAAAAGGGCCACCGGAATATCGCCTTTGTCGTGCAGCCACTAAAAGTTAGTCCCCGAATCGATCGATTAGCAGGTTATAAAAAGGCAATAACCGATGCAGGTATAGAAATAAATCCGGATTATATTATTGAAGCAAGTATACCCGACATGAAAAACAAACTAGAACAGCTTTTTTCATTAGAGGTTAAGCCAACCGCTCTCTTTGCGGCCAATGATCGGGTATTTATGGCGGTGGGGGAATTTTTAAAAGAAAAGGGAATCATGCTTGGCAAAGAGCTGGAGTTAATTGTATTTGATAATATCCCATTCTCCCACTTGCTAGATGCGCCTATCTCTTTCATCATACAGCCGGCAGCAGAAATGGGAAAAAAGGCGGCCGAACTGCTATTCCAACAGATCAATAAAGAAGACACACCTCCTGAAGTATTTGTTTTTCCAAGCAGGATCGTGTAAAAGAATTCGTTCGTAAGTGTTAGTGCCTGACACCATAATGGGTCAGGCACATTTTGTTCATTGAAAAACGCTTACAAATGGAGTATAATTTATTCATAAACCGATTTAGTAAACCGGTTTATCTAAACCTAAACCTAAATCGTAACCTATACCCTAAATAAGGAGTTCGGATGATGAATATACAACTTGCTTTGGATCGTATGGAAATAGATAAAGCGATTGAGTTGACCAGACAAGTAGAGACTTCAATCGATTGGATCGAGGTTGGTACGTCACTAATCAAAGAATTTGGTGTGGTGAGCATCAAGGAGATGAAACAAGCATTTCCAAATAAACAAATTGTTGCTGATATAAAAACCATTGATAATGCTCGTTATGAATTTGAACTGTGTTTTGATGCGGGGGCAGATGTGGCTACCGTCATGGGTGTCTCTCCCCTTGTAACGATTGATACCAGTATAGAGGTAGCTAATCGTTATCAAAAAAAAGTCATGATTGATCTGTTGAATACATCTGTTGAACAAAAAAGAGAGTTAATGAAATATACGGAAGCCATTTTTTGTGAGCACGTGAGTAAGGATCAGCAAGAGGAGTTAGGCAGTCAAAATCATGGAACAAAGCAAAGTGTTTTTTCAGGGTTCCAAGTGGCGGCAGCAGGTGGAATTAAGCTGGAATCGATAGGCGACCTTGCAAGGTCATTAAACCCGGCAGTGGTCATTATTGGTTCTGCGATTACGAAAGCGGAAAATCCAGCAGAGGCTGCGGCACAATTTAAACAACTTATTTTACAATCGGAGGGAAAATAGAAGATGTTAGTCATTCCAACTATATTAAAAGAAGTAGAAACAGTCCTTAATCAAGTGGAACAAGACCAGCTTCAAGAGTTAGCGATTCAATTGCAAAAAGCGAAGCGGATTTTTGTTATCGGGGAAGGGCGTTCCGGCTTAATGGCAAAATCATTCGCGATGCGTTTAATGCATTTAGGAGCAACCGTCTTTGTAGTTGGAGAAACCATCACTCCGTCCATTGAAGAAGGAGATCTCTTAGTAGCAATCTCGGGTTCAGGCACAACGAAAAATGTGGTTTGGACGGCTGAAAAAACAAAGTCACTTGGCTGTTCGGTTATGGCTGTGACTACAAGCCCTGAGTCGCCATTAGCAGCGGCGGCAACGCAGATTCTTCATGTACCGGCAGCGACAAAATATCGCCGTGAGAATGAGTTGCAAACGATCCAGCCGCTTGGTTCTTTATTCGATCAATGCGCTCATATTCTATTTGATACCCTCTGCCTGCTCTACAGCAAGCTGAATGAAGTTGACCATACACTAGCTTTCAGCCGACATAGCAATCTAGAATAGGGAAGTGAATGGTGCCTGACACCAATTCAGTAATATCCGAATTGGTGTCAGGCACTCTTTTTTTCTTCAACACATCCTAGACTGTAAACCGTTGTATGTATTAGAATAACAGGGATGAATGGAGGATTGAAGAGATGTCTAATTTACCAAATTGCCCGAAATGTAATTCAGAGTACACTTATGAGGATGGCAGTCTTTTTGTTTGCCCGGAATGTGCTCATGAATGGAATTTAGAATCAGAGACTGAAAAGGAAGACCAGAATATTGTTAAAGATTCAAATGGGAATGTTTTAACCGATGGGGATTCTATCACCGTAATAAAGGACCTGAAAGTAAAAGGAAGTTCATCGGTTTTGAAAGCAGGTACAAAGGTTAAAAACATTCGTATAGTAGATGGAGACCATAATATTGATTGCAAAATTGATGGATTCGGTGCCATGAGTCTAAAATCTGAATTTGTTAAAAAGTTATAGAGTCTCAGAAGTAGTCGAGTATAAAAAATGTTAAAGAGCTTGGATTCCAAGCTCTTTTTCCATAGTCACAATGACTCTAAAAATTCCCCATTTCCACATGATAGTTTTTCTCGGTAAGAACTTTATGCAACTGCTCAATATGATCGTGATTTTTGGTCTCGACTGAAATTTCAATTTGGGCATAGCCAGGATAAATATCCTTGCCAATCCGATGGAGATTCACCGATTGAACGTTGGCGTCTACATCGGTTATTGAGCTTAAGACTCGTTGCAGTTCACCAGGTTTGTCCTTTAAGGTAATCGTAAAATTAGCATACCTTCCGGATTCAACCAAACCGCGTTCGATAATTCTTGAAATAAAATTCATATCGACGTTGCCGCCGCTTAACACAGCAACAACCTTTTTCTCCCGGATATTCGCCTTTTCATAAAGTAACGAAGCAAGTGAAACGGCGCCTGACCCCTCAACTAGCAGTTTATTCCTCTCTAGCAACATGAGCATGGTCCTGGCAATTTCCATTTCATCAACGCAAAAAACATCATCCACGTATTTTTGGACAATTTCAAAGGGCTTCAACCCGGGTTTTTTAACGGCAATTCCATCCGCCATTGTGGGTGTGGAAGCAACCATTACAGGTTTATTTTCAAACAAGGACTGCTTCATACTTGGGCAAGCAAGGGCTTGAACACCGTAAACTGAGATATGAGGATTTTGTTCCTTAATTGCCATCGCAACTCCGGCGATCAGCCCGCCACCGCCAATTGGGCAAATTACTGCGTCTACATCCGGCAGTTGATCGAGAATCTCTAAACCGACTGTTCCCTGCCCGGCAATGATCGCCTCATCGTCAAAAGCATGAATAAATGTGGCCCCTAACTTTTCTTTTAGCTCTAATGCATAGGCGAGTGCATCATCGAATGTCGCTCCTTCTAAAATAACCTCCGCACCATATTGTTTTGTGGCAAGAATCTTACTAAGTGGTGCTCCTTTTGGCATGACAATTTTACAAGGGACACCAAGCATTTGACTGGAATAGGCCACCCCTTGTGCATGGTTTCCAGCTGATGCAGCGACAACTCCTTTGGCCAGCTCTTCCTTTGAGAGGGAATTGAGCTTATTATAAGAACCTCTAACTTTAAACGAGCCTGTCTTTTGGAGGTTTTCAAGCTTTAAATAGACTTCATTATGAGCAAGTTGACTAAATGTTTTGGAATAATCAAGGGTAGTGGTATGGACAATTCCTTTCATCTTCTCGCGTGCAATGATGATATCATCGATATTCACGTTTTTTCCTCCTCCGAACACCAAGTTCTACTATTTAGGATGTACTGGAGAAAATAAACTATGTCCAATTTCACAAAGTTATAACATAAAGGGGGAACGTAGCCGGATAACAAAATAAAAGCCGCAATTCCTTTATAAAAAGGAGTAAGCGGCTCTACTTTATTTATTGATTCTGATAAACTTGCCTGCTGATGTTTGTTTTAGAACTCGTTTTAAACGGCTTTCTTCATACCGGCATTTGTATCAGAATCACCTTTGACAAAAAGATTGCCAATAGCGTAGAAGATTGCTGCAGATACAAGACCAACTACAGCTACTGATAAATGCGGTGCAAAGTAATTACAGTATAACGCGATAGCTGCTGACAAGATCCATACGATAAATGACATTGGTCTCCAGCTTACTAAATTAGCAGATTGCTTTTTACTAAAAACTAAACGATCCATAATTATGATTGCTCCGATTGGCGGAATGATTACTCCAAGAAGAACAAGCCAGTTGAAAAAGTGATTATATATTCCGGAAACTGCAACGATTAAGCCAACTACTCCAATAATAACAGTGATAGGTCGCATTTTTTTACCTGTCATATGAGACCAGCCAACTGCCCCGTTATATAAACAGTGTGTACCAACAGAACCTAAATTGATAAAAACAAACAGAATTGATAAAACTGTAAGCAATGGACCATGGCCAGCCAATACTGACATGAAGTCTCCCCCTGTTGAAGCCGGATTAGGGATGACACCAGTTGCAACAACAATTCCTCCTACAAGTTCAGCGATAAAGTTCCCGATTGGGAATGCAAATATAGTTGATAAAGCCCCTTCACGACCATTTTTTGCCCAGCGGGTAAAATCAGCTGTCATCGTACCTGAGTCGGCAAATCCAGCAAATACTAAAGTAACAGCCGCTCCAAATGACATTGCATTTGAAACATGAGGGTGGTAATTAAGAATATCAGAGTTGCCAGATTGGAATGCCATTGCAATTGCGATTATTGCAATGAGAATGTAAAATGGTGCAGCAATCCAGCCTAAGAATGATAGTGCTTTAATCCCGACATAAGTAACAGCTACATAAAGGACTCCGCCAATCACTGTCATTAGTAATAAGCTTGCCCCAAATGACCCATGCATTGTAGCGCCAGTTAGTCCTACCTGAAGGGCAAACCAACCAATTACAACAGTAGAAAGCAATCCGGAAATTAGATAATATCCTTTACGCCCGAAGGTCCTCTGTGCAGTAAGAGAAAAGTTCATTCCGCTCCGGCCAGCATCATAGCTCAATAACCCTACCATAACAAACAACAGTAAATTTCCAACCAGCATCGCTAACGCACCGGCTTTAAATCCAAGTTGAGCCGTGATAAGTCCGCCGATTACGGCACTGGTCAGTACCATTGGAAAACCGAACCAAACGGCTGCTACTGATGATAATTTTTTTCGATATTCTTTTGGAACGGGAGTGTGTTCAAACTCCGGGTCTAATAACTTTTTATCAACATTATTGGTTGACATATTAATCCTCCTAATGGAATCTATTTTTTATTTTTATATTGACTTCCAAACCGCTGACAAGCCCAAGAGCGATATCTGTTCCAGATGAAGAACCAATTTTTAAAACTTCTTGTAAGGCAGAAATTAAATGCTCCTCTTCCCCGTTTAACGCTAAATGGAGTAATGTAACAATCGATTCTCTTACTCTAGCTACCGATGCCATTTTTAAGGTCATATAGCTGATATCATTTGTTAAAGATTGTGCACTAGTAACTACATTTTCATTAAAACTTCGAAACGATAAACATGGGCAATTAGGTAAATGAAAAGTGGCCATTAATCCTGTTAAGAAGTCATCCCCAGATGGCGTTAATCCAGGTCCTAAACCTATGAGCCCATTTGCATGGCGTAAGGCATCAGCCACATTATTGTTTACTAATGAGCATAGAAGTGAATGAGCTCTTTCTTGAAGCATATTTGCCATTTCAATTTCAAATGGATTTTTAGCGTGTGAATTTCGCTTCATTCCGCCGCTTTTGCCAAACTCTTCGATCTGATTCTTTATGATAATTAAGTTTTTTCTAAGCCGTGTATCATTAATTGGATAACCAGGTAATAAACATTCCCACTTTTTGATATCGTTCAATGAAATAGCCATTTTATCTTCAATATATAGAGTGTTTTTGTTGGTGAAAACATTATCAGTTAGTTCAAAGTGGCTGTCTGCAAAACTGTTAATATCAATCACGATTGAATTTGGTCCATTATCCAAACTATTGCTTGCCAGGGTGTATAAATCGCCAGTTTTCCGGCACTTAATATTTACTGTTTTATCAAAAATACTATGAATAAATCCGTTAAACCCAGAATGGACAATCGCCTGGACAAACTCAACATCACCAGATAAAGCTTGTATCATATAAATCACCTCTTATCTGGAAAGTTTATTGAATCTAAAAGGGCTTTTGGGAAAGGATCCCTCCTTTTATATCTCTCATTTTGATTAATAAATCGCTTTCAAATAAACTTACAAGAATATTGTAAGTGGGATTGTTGTTGGAGTCATTGTATAAGAAAACTAAAAATAGAGGTATTCGATTATGCATTATATACGAGTGATTTGTATTAAAAAGGGTTATTAGTTAAAATATAGGTGTTTTTGAGGGGCAATAAGACCTACTATTTAATTTTTAGTTGGAGAGGATTATAGCCATTTGTAAATGTATAATAATTATATTAATGAAAAGATGAGGAAGTTGAAAGATGAGTAAAAAACATAGAGTTGATGCAAAGGATGAAAACCTTCATGCCTCGTTTAGTAAAAACTATCAACCCATACTTATGATTGAATCTGGTGATTCTGTACAGTTTAAAACCCCAGATATTGATTGGGGATACATACCGAAAGATGGAAAACCAACTAGGTTTGAATCAAGGGAAAAAGAAGGTTTTTGGGGGCATCCTATGATTGGGCCGATTGCCATCCGCGGTGCAAAGCCAGGTATGACTCTAGAGGTTAGAATAAATGATATTGTACCGGGTTGGTATGGTGTCAATTGGGCAGGCGGCCATACTAACTGGCTGAATCAACATCTAAAGTTAGTTGAACAAGAGGAACGGAAGTTGGAGTGGCTTATCGATCAAACAAATAACAGGGTCATCACACAAGTTGGCAATCGTTCTATTTCTGTCCCGTTAAATCCCTTTATGGGTGTGATGGCGGTCGCGCCAGCTGAGCCAGGGGTTCATTCCACAATGCCGCCGAGATATTGTGGGGGGAATATCGATTGTAAGGAATTAACAAAGGGAAGTATTTTGTATCTGCCAATTGCAGTAGAAGGTGGATTATTTTCCGTAGGCGATGGTCATGCTGCACAAGGGGATGGGGAATCATCGGGGACTGCGATTGAATGTCCGATGGAACTTGTTGACCTTACCTTTATCGTAAGAGAAGACATGCATCTTAAAATGCCTAGAGCCAATACACCTTCGGGCTTAATAACGTTTGGTTTTCATGAGGATTTAAATGAGGCAACCATTATGGCTCTCCAAGATATGTTGGAATTAATTCAGGAACTCTACCAAGTCGATAAGCTTGAAGCTACTGCCCTGGCAAGTGTTGCAGTTGACCTAAGAATTACCCAAATTGTAAATGGGGTCAAGGGGGTACATGCAGTATTACCACATGAGACATTAAGGGAGATTTGAATAAGGTAGGATGAAACTGGACACAAGGAGTGTTCAGTTTTTTTGATTGGCAGTAATTGCAAAATATTATCATTGTATATTATGCCTAACTGTTAAGAAGATTTTTTGGATTGGTTATACAATGACGTTTTTAAGCGATCCTTCTAAAATAATCGTGTAAGCCTTTTTCAAAATTAACAATATGGAGTATTTTCTCTGCTGCATTCAAAGGAAAGGGGTCTTAAACTCTACTATCGGTAAAATCTATCATATATCTTTAAAAATAACTATTGGAGGGTAAAAAATGTCTATTAAAGTGGTATTTAAGAAAAACACATATATTGATTCAGTATCGTTAATGACACTATCAAACCGGGCAAGTGATATCGAAGGCGTTGACCAAGCCATGATTGCAATGGGTACAGATATGAATAAAGAGGTTTTAAAAAATATCGGTTTAAGCACTCCTGAAATTGAAGGAGCAAACAGCAGTGATTTGATGATCATTGTAAAGGCAGCCACTGAGGAGCTTTGTGAGAACGCATTCATTCAAGTGGAAGAATTATTTATAAAAAAGGCAAAACCAAAAGAAGCTGGCGACGTAAAATATTCCACTATTCCATCTGCTGCAAAGAACATTCCAGAAGCAAACTTGGCGGTTATCTCAGTAAGTGGTGCATATGCTGCCAGAGAAGCTAGAAAAGCACTCGAAAACGACCTGCATGTGATGTTGTTCAGTGATAATATCAGCCTTGAAGATGAAATTCAGCTTAAGAAATTAGCACATGAAAAAGGGTTATTAGTGATGGGTCCAGACTGTGGAACAGCAATCATTAGTAATGTCGCACTTTGCTTTGCAAATGCAGTAAGAAAAGGCAATATTGGAATCGTTGGTGCATCTGGAACAGGAAGCCAAGAAGTTACCGTTCTTATTCATAATTTAGGCGGTGGAATTACACAGTTAGTTGGAACCGGGGGAAGAGATTTAAGTGAGGAAGTCGGCGGTATTATGATGCTCGATGGAATCAGAGCACTTGAGGCGGATCCTTCTACTGAGGTCATTGTGTTGATTTCTAAACCACCACATCCAACGGTTGAGAAAAAAGTGCTAGCAGAAATAAAAAATTGCACAAAACCTGTGGTAGTTTGCTTCATGGGCGGTAAGGAAGACGCTGCTGTTGAAGCAGGCGGACATTTTGCCAAAACAACAGAAGAAGCTGCATGGAAAGTTGTTGAACTTGCTGGAGTTAAAGTAAATACCCTTCGTTCTAGCGGGTTAAATCAAGAGCTTATCGGTGAAGTTCGTGCAAAGCTTTCTCCAGAACAAAAGTATATTCGCGGCCTCTTTAGCGGCGGCACACTTTGTGATGAAGCCATGCATGCAGCAATGGAGAAATTCAATGATGTCTACAGCAATATTCAAAAGGATCCGAAATTTCTTCTTATAGATACAAATGTCAGTGCGGGACATACTTTTATCGATTTTGGGGATGACCAATTTACTCAAGGTAAACCGCACCCAATGATAGATCCATCTACCCGACTAGCAAGATTTGCTCAAGAAGCAAAAGATCCATCTGTCGGTGTTATCGTCATGGATTTTGTTTTGGGATTTGGAGCACATGAGGATCCAGCTGGTGCCTTCCTTCCTGCAATTATTGAAGCAAAACAATTGGCAGAAGAAGAAGGCAGACATCTTGAAATTGTTGGCTATGTGCTTGGAACAGAATTAGATAGTCAAAATATAGAAGAACAAAAAGATAAATTAGCAGCTGCCGGTGTAATGCTTGCAAACAGTAACACTCAAGCAGGATTATTAGCAAGCGAATTTGTTGTGAAAGGAGCTTAACGATGAACAAAATTAATGAGCTTTTTAATCAAAAATTAAACGTAATTAATGTTGGTGTCGACCTATTTAAAGAAGATATGGAAAAACAAAATGCAACGGTTACTCAATTAGAATGGACTCCGCCAGGTGGAGGAAATCCAGAGCTAATTACTGCACTTGATAAACTTGAAAATCCTGAAATGATAGAAAAAATTGAAGCTGCTAACGAATTAGCAGTTGAGAGGATTATCAATTCTCATCCGGTTCTGATTGGATATGATCAAGCAATTAACGTAGTTCCTGGCATGACTAAAACAACGATTCTCCATGCTGGCCCTCCCATTACATGGGACAGAATGAATGGACCAATGAGGGGAGCTGTAACTGGTGCAATTGTATTTGAAGGCTTAGCTGAGACAGTTGAAGAAGCTGCACAGCTTGCTGCATCTGGAAAAATCACCTTCTCGCCTTGCCACGAGCATAACTGTGTTGGCTCAATGGCCGGGGTTACATCTGCATCCATGTTTATGCACGTGGTTGAAAATAAAACTTATGGAAATATTGCCTACACGAACTTATCTGAACAGTTGGCAAAAATCTTACGGATGGGCGCCAATGATCACACCGTTATTGAACGTCTTAACTGGATGCGTGATGTATTTGGTCCGATGTTACGGGATGCGATGAAACTTGCAGGTGAAATTGATTTGCGTTTCTTGCTTGTACAAGCTCTTCATATGGGCGACGAGTGTCACAACCGTAATGGTGCAGGGACACTATTATTAATGCAAGCTTTGGCTCCATACCTTTTACAAACCGATTTTACAACAGAACAAAAGAAGAAAGTATTTGATTTCATTGGCAGCTCTGATTATTTTTCAGGCCCAACCTGGATGGCAGTTTCTAAATGCGCCCTTGATGCCGCACATGGAATTGAAAATAGCACCATTGTTACTACAATGTGCCGCAATGGTACTGATTTTGGGATTCGCGTCAGCGGTATGCCTGGCTTTACATGGTTTACTGGTCCAGCGCAAAAGGTTATTGGGCCTTTATTTGCTGGATATAAGCCGGAAGATGCAGGGTTAGATATCGGTGACAGTGCCATCACTGAAACATACGGTATCGGTGGATTTGCAATGGCAGCTGCTCCGGCAATTGTCCCACTAGTAGGTGGTACTGTCGATGAAGCAATAGGCTACTCAAAGAAAATGACTGAAATTACAACTGCAGAAAATCCAAACATTACCATTCCGTTGCTTGATTTCCGCGGGATTGCTACTGGTATTGATGTCCGCAAGGTTGTTCAAACAGGTATTCTGCCAGTTATTAATACAGCAATTGCTCATAAAGAAGCTGGAATTGGAATGATTGGTGCTGGTATTACCTACCCGCCCGCAGTTGCTTTTGAAAAGGCTCTGCTTGCATTTACAGAAAGAATCACAAATAAAGAATTACAGATGGCATAATAAATAAATTTAAACGGACCCCATTTATGGGGTCTTGTTAATCAGGAGGAGAGCAGCTTGGAGAAACTAGTAATTGTCGCCATCGGAGGTAACTCGTTAGTAAGGGGAAATGGCCGTGATTCCGTTAATGATCAGTATGAAGCAGTTTGTGAAACAGCAGTAAACATTGCCGATATGGTAGAAGAAGGCTATTCTGTTGTCGTAACACATGGAAACGGACCACAGGTTGGATTTGGATTAAGAAGATCGGAAATTGCCAATGAAATAGTAGGTATGCCGGCTATGCCGCTAGTGAACTGCGTGGCAGATACCCAAGGAGGGATTGGCTACCAAATTCAGCAAGCATTAACAAATGAATTTGTTAAAAGAGGAATCAATAAAAAAGTGGCTACGGTGATAACACAGGTTGAAGTAAGTAAGGATGACCCGAACTTCCTAAATCCAACAAAGCCCGTTGGATCGTTCTTTACGCTTAATCAAGCCGAAGAAATGAAAAAGGAACATCCTGATTGGATTTTCATTGAGGATTCCGGGCGAGGTTACAGAAGAGTAGTTCCATCACCAAAACCAATCGATATCGTTGAAAAGGACGCCATCAAATCATTAATTGAATCAGGTTTTGTGGTAATTGCAGTTGGTGGCGGCGGTGTTCCGGTAGTAAAAACCGCTGATGATTCCTACATGGGTGTTGATGCTGTAATCGACAAGGATTTTGCAACAAGCCTATTGGCTGAACAAATTAGTGCGGAGACATTGATTATCACAACCGGTGTTTCCAGAGTGTGTATTAATTTTGGTAAACCCAATCAAAAGGCACTTGATAAAATTTCGGTCAATGAAACGAAACAATATGTCCTTGAAGACCACTTTGCCAAAGGCAGTATGTTACCTAAAATTGAAGCCAGTCTTAACTTTCTAGAAAACAACGGGAAACGGGTTATTATTACCGACCCAGAAAGCCTTAAGGATGCTATTAATGAACAAGCAGGTACTCATATTCTTGCTCATTCAGAATGTTTACAAGTAGCTCTATAAAAATAAGAATGGCCCTATACTTTAATATAGGGCTATTTTTTATTAATGCAAACTTGGAAGTAGATAGGAAATTTTTATAGCTAGTTGAAACTGCAATAATTCCTCTGCATTTTTCAAATCTGTTCCAAGAAGTTCCTTTATTTTTTCAATCCGATAGATAAGTGTATTCCGATGAATAAAAAGCGCTTTTGCCGTTTCACTTAAATTAAGATTATTTTGAAAGTAACTTTCTAAAGTATTTAGGTAAGAGGTATCGTGAAGTTTGTCATGTTCGTGTATCTTTCCAAGGCTTTTCATAAAAAAGTCCGCTAGTTCCTGACTATTAATATTAGAGCCTAGTAAATGGTAGACAGAATAATCTTCAAAATGAGAGACCCCCGTATTATTATCCAATTGTTTCATCATCCGAATTGCTTCATGTGCCTCTGTGAAGCTTTTGTGAAGCGCAGTAATCGATTTATACTGGCTCCCAATTCCAATAAAAAAGGAAGTATCCCGGATTTCATTAGTTAGGATTTTATAAATATCAGCACCAAAAATCTTTGCTTCTTCTTTCGTCTTAGAACGAATAAAGTCATTTTTACCGACAAGAATAATCACGCGATTATTACGGTAAAAAGAGGTGAGTTCCCCTTGTATTTTTCGTGAATCATCATAAATTAAATTGACACACTTTTTCGCAATATTTTCCAGTTTCATCCTTCTGGCGATCATGTCATCGTCTTTTTTTATATTCACTTGGTTAATATCAATCACCATACAATAATACATATAGTCCGATTTTAAACCATGGAGATTACAAAGAGTTTGAATATTATCATTGGAGGAGAGCTTTCCGGTTAATAGATCATCGAAAAAGTCCTGTCTTATTTTTAATTTTACTTCCTCTATTTCCTGTGCTTTGATCCGTTCGAGTGCCATCATTCTCGAGGCATCCTGCAGGATAACATAATCGAATTCTGACAGTTCGCTAACTGATTGCCATACCACAATATAGCCATAAATATATTCGGAAACAGCTACAGGGAGGATTCGGCATTTTACCTCTAACTCATTTGCTCGATAGATCCGTGTGATTGCCTTTTTAAACGTTTTGATATTTGCTGGAATAGATTCTGTGAATTCTTCAGAGAAGAAAGATCTATTTTTTTTAAGGGGAAGATAAGTAGTAAGTGGTAATTTATTATCTTCAAGTTCAACATAATGCAGTAAATTCCAGTCCCGGTCCACGAACAGAATAGGATTATGAATCAGTCTTGCCAGTTCTGATGAAATTTTATCGATGCCCCCACCTTCAAGCGAGATCCGAAACAAATTATTATGCATGTCCAGAGCCTTTCTATTTAATAAGTCATAGGCTCCAGCTGATTTTTCATTAATAATAGAAATCACTTGTGATAAGGTATATTCAAATGGCAGTTCTAAGAGTGGAAAGTTATATTGATTAGCAAGGTCAATCATGTTTTGCGGAATTTTATCAAAATACCGTTTCATTTTTATACAAAGCCCGGAACAATTGATTTCGGCAAGTTCCTTAATAATGCGGTTCTGTAACTCAACGCTATCTTTAAAGATATAACCCGTAGATAGGAGCAGTTCATTTGGTGTAAGCCAATCAAATGTATCTGGGTTCTCCATAATGTTGACAATCGCAATCTTATTATTGATACCTTTTTCTCCGGCAACAATTCGAATACCTTCAATTGATTTAATCTTTAGTAAGTCTTTAACAGTTAACATTTTTTCACCTTCTTTGTGGAAACTGACTAATATTCGCAGTTTATGATAGATAATATATCATTAATATTCTTCCATGCGATTAGTCAATTTAAACAATTTGATGAATTATATATGGAGGTTAAACCTTAAACTATCAAATGTTTTTGTAAAAACGCAACAACCTGCTTTAAGGCATTTTGCACAACAGGGTTTTGAGAGTCTTTGTCAAAAACATGCTCTCCATTTGGAATGGTAATTAGTTTTGCTTCCACCCCTTGTTTCACTAATGCTCCGCGCATAAAAACAGACTGCTCGTAAGGAACATCCACATCTTTTGTTCCATGCAGCAGTAATGTAGGCGGGTAATCATTGGTAACATTGTGCAGAGGGCAAAACTTCATGAGTTCTTGTTTATGGAGATTTGGATTGATTCCAGAAATTTCTTGGATCCATTCACCGGTCTGCCTTGCATATAAATACAGTAAGAAACGCTCGTCAATGGAGCCTTCTGTAATAACTTGATTAGTTACAAGCTTTTGGGCTGTTTCTTTCGGGACAGTGACCTTTTGACTGTAAAATTGATTAGGGGCGGTTGCCCATTTAGCTGTTATATCTCCATATCCATAGAAAGAGACAATGGCACGTGGTTTATGCTGAAACATACCGGTACTTAGAGCAAGAAAGCCGCCGGCAGAGCTGCCTACAACCGCAATCCTGCTGGAGTCAATCGAATATCGCCTTGATCCTTCGGTTTCAATCCAGTTTAGAGCATCATGGATGTCTTCAAGTATGTCGGGCAATTTTGTTTCCGGTGCAAGTCGATAATCAATGGAAAAGAGCGAAAATCCATTATTTAAATAGAATTGGACCATTTCCTCCTGTATTTCTTCTCTAGTCCCCCAAAGAAGCCCCCCACCATGGATGTATACCACAGCAGGTGAATGCTCCTTCATTGTCCCATAAAAATCAACCTGAAGCGCAAAACGCTCATCTTCTTTATAAACAACTGTATTCTTCTTCATAGATATCATTTCCCATCCAATAAGGTAGTTCTAAAGGATATTATACCATTTTTTATGTTCTGTTTAGTGAGAATGCAAACTGCTCTCTTCCATCCAATAGGCTTCCCGGATATTGATTTGCTTACGAATTTTCCGGGTGACATCGATTGTGATTTCGCCTTCTTCGTACAAGTTCTGAATTGCATCTCGTTCTGCTTGAAATGCTTTAACGTGTAATTCTCTTTGTAATTGTGTGTAATGAGTAGAATCTGCGCCTTTTTTAGCTAGTTTTAATTTCATGATCAATTCGCTATATTCCCCGATGATCGCTAAATAAACATTTGCATATTCAGAAGTCATTTGATTCTTCAAATACTGAATTGCAGCTTTCGCCATGTTTACTTTAAGTCGAATGACCTTTTTAATTTGTGCTTGGCGTTGTTTAAGCTGTTCTTTGTTATTTGGCAGAAAAAGATGAGTAATCTGGTACAGACTTCTTTTAACCAAGGTCCAAATAAACAATCTTCGATAGCGGATTCGGTTGGTAACCGCGAGCCTCATCCGTTGAATATGTTCCTCAGACATATAAGCCATTTCACGATCAATTTGTCCTTCTTTTTTTAATTTTTCAATATAGTTGGTCTCGGCATCGAGGGCCTTCATCCGAATTTCCGTTTCTACTAATTTCAGTTGCCCGCTGTTCTCCTCGCTCATGGTGGTAAGCCGATTTCGGAGTTGATTGTACGATGAAATAACAGAGACTGCTGCTCCACGATTCTCATCATTCATCAATTCACGAATCGAACGAATTGCGGAGTCAATCGTTCGGATCAGGGCGACCCGCTCCATTTCCTTACCAAGTTCATCTGTGTTTCCTTTTTCGGGCAGTGCCAGACTCGGTAAGAGGATGCTTGCTGCGACTAGTGTAACCAGAATTACCCCGGCAGCAATAAAGATGAATAACGAGCGCTGCGGAAAGGGACTCCCACTCTCTAGTACATAAGGAATCGTAAATGCCCCAGCCAGTGTAACGGCTCCTCTTACACCAGAAATCGTAAGGATGCCAACCGCTCTCATAGATGGCATTTGAATTTGCTTTTTCAGCCATCCCCACTGCCAGGCAGCCACAATCCACAAGAAACGAAGGACAAATAGGGCGGCAGAAATAATGAAAATATACTTGCTCACCTGCCAATTATTAAACAGCGGGTCTTGAAAGATTTCACTGATTACATTCGGTATTTGCAGGCCTAACAGCACAAATACTAATCCGTTTAAAATATAGATTAGAACGGTCCATGTACTTTGGGAAACCACTTGCAATTGCATGGCAGGGGATTGATCCCGATCTCGAAAAATGGTATGAACTATACCTGCTGCAACGACAGATAAGATTCCTGAAAGATGAAAATGCTCAACGATGTAAAAAATCACGAATGGGGTAAGGAGTTGGATCAGCATGTGAATTGTTACATCTTCCATCCCCAACCGTCGAATAAAAATTTTCAGTTGAATAATAAGAAAAGAAAGAAAGGCGCCGCCGGCGATGCCTCCAATCGAAATCACTAAAAAGCTCCAACTTGCATCAACCAATGAAAAAACGCCCGTTACCGTTGCTGCAACGGCAAATTTAAAAGCAACTAAACCTGACGCATCATTCATTAGTCCTTCCCCTTCAAGGACATGCATAATGGTTTGTGGTATCTTTACCCTACTTGATATGGCACTCACGGCAACGACATCAGTAGGAGAAAGAATCGCTGCTAACGCGAAAGCGGCTGGTAAGGGAATGGATGGGATAAGCCAATAGATTAAGTACCCAATCGCGTATACGGTAACAAACACAAGCCCGAGAGCCATCAACAGAATCGGTTTCCGCAATTTCCATAATGCTTGCCTGGATACATTTTTGCCATCATGAAATAGCAGGGGAGCGATAAATAATACGAAGAACAATTCCGGCTCCATAGGGATTTCGATTCCTAACGGAAGTGCCGCAAGCAAAACCCCTAATGCAATTTGGATAAGTGGCACTGGTATGTATGGCATAAAATGATGAATGAAACTGGACAAGCCGATAATAGCGAGTAGTAAAAGGGTAAGTAGAAAAAATTCCATATCGTGTCTCCTCTCCTAAGTATTTTGTGTAACAAGGGGACTTTTCAACACGTTAAAGCACCATTTCCTATTTTTTAAAAATAAGCGACTTGCACTGTCCGAAACATTCGGTTCAGCGGTAATTATAGGAAGCGTATGGTGCCTTTGGAAGTGAAAAAAATGGTTCAGTGGTAATCCTAGGAACTGCATGGTGCCTGTGGAAGTGGAAAAAGTGGTCCAACGGTAACTAGTGGAAGTGACTAATGCCCGTGGAGGTAGAAAAAGTGGTCTAACGGTAACTAGTGGAAGTGACTAATGCCCGTGGAGGTAGAAAAAGTGGTCCAACGGTAACTAGTGGAAGCGACTAATGCCCGTGGAGGTAGAAAAAGTGGTCCAACGGTAACTAGTGGAGCGACTAGTGCCTGTGGAGGTAGAAAAAGTGGTTCAACGGTAACTAGTGGAAGCGACTAATGCCCGTGGAGGTCGAAAAATTAGTTCAACGGTAACTAGTGGAGGTAACCAGTCCCTATAAGGCGGTAAAATTCAGTAGACAAAAAAGTAACCGGGCGATTTGCCCGGTTTGCTTTTACACTTCTACCTGTTCAACTTTCACTGTCCAGTTAAAAGGATCTTCTTTTTTCCCAAGTTGGATGCCGATCATTTCGTCATAAATGCGTTGAGAGAGTTCACCAATTTTATAATCATTGATGGCAATTGCGTGTTCATTCCAAGTTAATTCGCCTACAGGAGAAATAACAGCAGCCGTTCCTGCACCAAAGACTTCTTCCAGTTCTCCGCGCGCATGTGCAGCAAATACCTCTTCAATTGAAATTCTCTCTTCTCGTACAGGGATATTCCAATATTTTAGTAATTCAATCACGGAATCACGTGTAACACCCGGCAAAATACTGCCATTTAATCGTGGTGTTACCACTTCGCCATTGATTTTGAAGAAGATATTCATACTGCCAACTTCTTCGACATATTTATTCTCTTTCGCATCAAGCCAGAGAATTTGGGCAAATCCATTTTCATCAGCTTTTTCCTGCGCTTTCAAACTAGCTGCATAATTTCCGGCCGTCTTCACATGACCTACGCCGCCAATAACAGCCCGAACATACTGTTCTTCTACATAAATTCTAACAGGGCTTAATTGGTCTCCATAATAAGCTCCCGATGGAGAAAGAATAACTAGCAATTTATATTGTTTCGCAGGTCGAACACCAAGATAGGGTTCGGTTGAGAATATAAACGGACGAATGTAAAGAGAAGTCCCCTCACCATCAGGAACCCAATCTTTTTCTGTTAAAATCAATTGTTTAATCGCTTCTAATAAAAAGTCCTCATCAATCTGCGGAATGCACAGTCTTTCGCATGAGTCATTCAAACGCTTCATGTTTTTTTCAGGACGGAAGAGTTGAATGGTTCCATCTGCTGCTTTATAAGCTTTCATTCCCTCGAAGATTGCTTGCCCATAGTGAAAAACCATCGCGGACGGTTCGAGTGTTAATGGCTCGTAAGGAGTAATTCGCGCGTCAAACCAGCCGATTTCATGTTGATAATCCATCACAAACATATAATCAGTAAAATATTTGCCGAAACCTAGGGATGAAAAATCAGGCTTTTCCTTTAAAACTTCTCTCTGAACAAATCCAATTTCTTGTTTCATGGTCACACCTCTTGTCAATTCTCTACTTTCCATCATGAAAGCAGGCTACGTTCCCTTGAATAATCGTTTGTAACATAAAGGATTCAAATAAGGTTGAAGATTTGTAATTAACTGTATTATCTAACTATACCATTTATCTAGTATACACTTCCATACTCTAGATTTAGGAAAAACAAATTATTGAGTAATATTGAACCGTATAGATACTACCATGAAAATGATACTAATCAAAAGTGGTAAGCGACTC
Source organism: Bacillus sp. MM2020_1 (assembly GCA_011250595.1). GTDB lineage: Bacteria > Bacillota > Bacilli > Bacillales > Cytobacillaceae > Neobacillus. Next base: position 38,008 of record JAANMP010000001.1, read on the forward strand.
AAGAGATGGGATTATTTAACTAATTGCTCTTTAAAAAAATACATGTTACCATAAGGTCACATGATAGATGATAATGTTTAAGGAATTACATCTTCACGAAAGGGTAGGAGCCATGGAAGACAACCTTTCCATAGTATTTAAAGCCTTAGGTCACCCAATCCGAAGGCGGATATTGGATATTCTAAAGCAATCAGCTAAAACAACTAGTGAACTTATTGAATATTTTCCAGAAGTAACGAGATATGCGATTATGAAGCATTTAACGATTTTGGAGGAAGGGAAATTGGTGGTGGTTAGGCGGGAAGGAAAATACAGGCGCAATTTCCTTAATGCCGTTCCCCTTCAGGAAATGCATAACCGCTGGGTTGGACAATACATGCAATCCACCGCCAATTCACTTCTTAATTTAAGGTCAATCATTGAAAAAACAGGAGGAGAGTCAGACATGAAAACTACAAATCAAGAACAAAGCAGTGCTTTTCGGATTGAACAGGAGATCGAGATCAATGCACCAAGGGATCAGGTATTTAAAGCATTAACCGAACAAATTGGGGATTGGTGGGAATTCAGAATTGCTCCCAAAGGGGTATCCTCCCATTTTACTTTTGATCCCATACCAGGAGGGCAATTTATCGAAAGATGGGGCGATAAGGAAGGAGCAGTCTGGGGTAATGTTTATTATGTAAATGCTCCAGAAGAAATTCGCCTGCAAGGTCATTTAGGGATGCGAGGAGCAGTGAACAGTTCCTATACTTACAAGTTAATAGACAAGGATGAAGGAACTTTGCTTCAACTCTCACATACGGCGTCCGGCATTATCCAAGAGGACTGGGAATCATCGCATACAGAAGGTTGGAAATATCTGCTCGGCACCTTGCTTAAGAATTATGTGGAAAAAAATAAATCTTTATAGGATCAATAAAGGGAGGTGTAGCATGTGGTAGATGTTTTTACTGAGATCATCATCCAGTGTCCTGTGGATCAAGTTTCAAAGTACGCAGCCGACCCTGACAATGCTCCGAATTGGTATGTAAATATTCAATCAGCACAATGGCAAACCGAAAAACCATTGAAAGTGGGCTCTAGGGTTGCCTTTAAAGCACAATTTCTTGGAAGGGAACTTGCATATATTTATGAAATAACAGAATTTATTCTTGAAAAAAAGCTTGTGATGAGAACGGCACAGGGACCTTTTCCAATGGAGACAACCTATACTTGGGAGGCTTTAGAGGGCAATCGAACGCGAATGACATTAAGAAACAAAGGAAATCCAACCGGTTTTTCTAAAGTTTTCGCGCCAATTATGGCTCCGATGATGAAAAGAGCAAATATAAAAGATTTAAAAAAAATTAAGGATATCCTTGAATCTAAAAAATAGAAGTTCAAAAAGAAAAACGCCACAATTGGGCGTCTAATCAGTTGATCATTGCTGTTCACTGTTTTCTGTGGAATTCGTAAATGCATTTGGGTCAACCGTGTTTGCTCCGTAATCTGGGACATTACTGGCATGCTCTTTATGATACTGGGTTCCTGAACCTTGTCCAGTAGGACCCGCTTTCCCTTTTTGTTGGTTGTTTTGTTGATTTGGCATAATTTTCACCTCCTAAACACAAAGAGTAGTATTTGTAGTATGAATGAATTTATTCTATAGAGAAGCGATAATTTGAAACTTTCTCCGACTTTCTCCGTATACTTAGAACAAAGCCTAAAAGGAGATGTGAAGGAATGTTCCTAGCAGAACTTCAAGCAGAGGAGAGAAAGGCGTTTCTTGAACTTGCTGCGCTGATTGCCAAAATTGATGGAAAAGTATCTATTTTCGAGAATTCCATACTTATTAAGTACCAAAAGGAAATGGGATTTGAGGATTATAAAATAAAGGGTCTCGAAATTGGGAAAATCCTTAAAGTATTTAAGACTGAACGATCAAAAAATATTGTCTTAACCGAACTCCTTCAACTCATCTATAGCGATGGAGTTTTTCATGATCAAGAAAGCGAAACTATTCAATTCATCAAGTCGTACTTCGGCTTTGATTCCAATGAGTATGGAAGTTTCAAGGATTGGATTGTTAAAATAAAGGAATTAACGGTGTCTAAAGGGAAACATTAGCTTCTTTCGTGCGGTTTTGATTCTGAAAAGAATATAAACAAACTCCGAATTAATAGAGTTTGGAAAACACACAGGCATAAAAGCTTGTGTGTTTTTTTAATTGCAAAAAAATCTAGAGATCAATGATTTTTATATAAAAATTTTAGAATTTTCCGTTTTCCATAAATTTATATTGACGGACATTCCCTGTGTGTTATATATTTTAACATAATGATGTTAGGAAATATAACATGAGGGGCTGATTCTATGAAAAAGATTGAGGCAATCATTCGACCGGAGAGGCTCACGGAGACGATAAAAGGATTAAAAAAAATAGGAATTACAGGTTTTACGGTTTCACAGGTTGTTGGCAGAGGGAAACAAAAAGATACTCAAGGAGTGTATCGCGGGAAAAATTATCAGGTTACACTCCACCCAAAAGTGAAAATGGAAATTGTGTTATCGGACTATTTGGTAGAGTCTACGATTCAGACAATTGTTAAGTCTGCTCAGACCAGTGAAGATGGTGACGGTAAAATTTATGTATATCCAATTCTAGAAGCATATAACATTCGGACAGGGACAATTGACTATGATATCGAAGATTTGGCGAAGGGTGAGGGGTGATCTTTTGGAACTAATGTACATAAATACGGTCTGGGTTGTCCTTGCTGCAGCTATGGTGTTGTTTATGGAAGGTGGATTTAGTTTACTCGAAGCCGGGTTTGTCCGAACAAAAAATGCTGTAAATGTGACGATGAAAATATTTGTAGACTTGACGATAGGAGCTTTGGCATTTTGGCTTATCGGATTTGGGATTATGTTTGGAAAAGATGCATTTGGATTCATTGGGACTAGTCTTCTTGGAAGTCCCGAGAAAATTGCACTTTCTATTGAATTGCCAAGTGTTGCTTTTGTCCTTTTTCAAATGGGATTTGCTGTGGCCTGTGTCTCGATTATTTCGGGAGCAGTGGCTGAACGGATGAATTTTAAAGCCTACGTAGTCACAGCCGCGCTTATTTGTATGATAATCTATCCTCTCTCCGGTCATTGGATCTGGAACAGCGATGGATGGCTAGAGAAGCTTGGAATGAAAGATTTTGCGGGTTCATCCGCGATTCATGCTCTCGGAGGGTTTACGGCTTTCACAATGGCAAAGCTTTTGGGACCGAGAAAAGGAAGGTTTAATTCGGATGGCAGCGTGAATGTTTTTGCCCCCAGTAACATTCCTTTAGCTTCAGCAGGTGCCTTTATTTTGTGGTTCGGATGGTTTGCTTTTAATGCAGGAAGTACTTTAGATGCTTCCAGTTCAGCCCTGGCACCTATTGCCATTAATACGATGTTAGCCGGAGCAAGTGGCGGGTCAGCAGCTCTCTTTTTGACGATGAGAAAGTTCGGAAAAGCTGATCCGAGTATGACGATAAATGGAGTATTAGCCGGGCTGGTTGCGATAACTGCCGGATGCGCCTATGTTTCTGAATGGAGCGCGATCTTGATTGGAGCTTTAAGTGGTTTAATCGTGATTTATGCCACTCTGTTTGTCGACTATCTAAAGGTGGATGATCCAGTCGGGGCTGTGGCGGTTCATGGTTTCGGTGGTGTGTTTGGAACAATTGCTGTTGGATTCCTTGATCAGTCACAAGGCCTCCTAACAACTGGTGATTTCTCGCTTTTGAAGGTTCAGTTGCTAGGTGCGGTAGTGGTTATTGTCTGGGGGTTAATTGGGGGAACTTTTATTGCAAAGGTATGCGAGAAGACTGTGGGTTTCCGGGCGACGGAACGGGAAGAAGACGAGGGGTTGGATATGTCTTATCACGGGATCCCTGCTTACAATGAATTAGAACGTTTTACCGATATCCCAACCAGCCTCTTTAATTTTGAGGAAACAACAGGTATTACAGTTGCCTCGCCTGCTATTAGGAAAGAAAAGGAAGTAATTTAAATTTGCTGGATTCCCTTCGGGTACTCATAGATAAATGAATAATTAATCCATAAAAATGGCCCCCTAGATAATAGGGGGCCTCTTTGTGAGTGAATAGATATTTATGGGCTAACTTGATTGGGGCTTAACGCTTGTAAGGTGCGCATCAAACATATCAATGATTTCTAGGAATCTATCAGCTTCACGGAAAACATGGTCTGCTAATAATGGATGAATGATACTTTGTATTTTACATTGCTCAATTAAATCCCGAGCGGTTTTCTTGAAGTCCCGAAGCGATGTGACCGACACACGATTTTGATCTAGGAATTGATCTAAAAGAGGAACTGTTTGCGATTGTGGCTTCATAGATTCTAAGTCCCGTGCTTGGTACAGCAATTGATCAAAATCATTGCTGAAGTTCTGGGCTGTATCAACTAATTTCCTTTCGGACGGATCCAACAGATGCCCAATAAATTTAGCATGGTCTGCCATAATCCTTAAGAAGAAGACATTTTCTTTAATAATGGCATCGGCAAGCGGTTTCAACTTACCTTCATTTAATTCAACTAAACGTTTTCTAAAATAATTAGCCTCCCTGCTTGTATGATCAACTAATAGAGGGAAGTTATTCGCCCCTGGCAATTTACATGTGAGGATTAATCCTAGTACTTTTCGCTTAAATGCAAAAATATTAGTTGCTGCTTGTTGTACTTCTGAATTAAACCTTCTTATTTGCTCAGGATCTGTGTGATTTGTATAGGAATGTGCGGTTTGTTCGATGCGTTCAAACAATCGGTAAAATTGATTCGCCTCTTGGATTAGTTGAGTATCCTCTGCTCTAAAACCCAATCGAAGAAATAAAGAATGCTCTTTCATGATTCGAGCCCAAAAACGAATTTCATTTAAAGAGCGCTCTACGAACATTCCGGATGTAACACCGGTATCAGGATGTAATGCGCGTTCATCACTACTCATTTCCAACCCCCCTGAATATACTACGTCCGTACTATTCTTATTAACTTATCCAAATAAAAAGACCATCAAAAAAATTATTTATACTACATTCGACGTAAAATAAATAATATTTCTCTGGCTTTCTACTTCCACAAGCCCGAAAAAGGATTAGCAATATAGATGCACGGGCTGTTATCTGTCAGCAATTGGTCGTATTAAAAACGGGAAGTTCTAAAATAAATTCCGTACCATTATCATTACTAGTGGCATGCATCGTCCCTCGATAATTTTCCACAATCTTTCTGGATACCGATAACCCTAAGCCAGTTCCAGTATCTTTGGTCGAGAAGAACGGTTCAAAAATATGAGTGAGGATCGAAGCGTCGATTCCTTTTCCATTATCACTAAAAATAAATTGAACATGCGAGTTCATTAATCTTGTGGAAATGGTAATTTTTAAAGGAGCACTTCCTTTAGCTTGAAGAGAATTCTGAAACAGATTAATAAAAACCTGTAACAACTCGCCACGATCACACAGGATGGATAGATATTTAGTTGCAGGATGAATTTTTACATCGATATCAGCGCTATAAAGTAAGGATTCACTCTTTAGGAACTCCCACAAGTAATCAATTAAAAAATGGTGGATTTCTATGACTTCTAAATCCTTATCTGAAGGCTTCGTAATCCTTAAAAAATCAGAAATGATTTTATTTGCCCGATCGATCTCGGGTATTAACAAACTAGAAAAGATGTTGGATATCTTTTCATCGACATCACTTCCGAGAAATTGTAAATATCCCCTGACAGTCGTTAGTGGATTTCTAATTTCATGGGCGATTCCAGCTGCAATTTGACCTGCAAGTGCTTGCTTTTCGGCCTCTTTTATTTTTTCATCAAGTAAATACCTATGGGTTATATCCCTGAATTGACCAAATGCACCCACTACTTTTTCTCCTTCATAAATGGGGTGTGCATCAAAAAGACAAACAACTAAGTCGCTGTTATTGTTTTTACTTCTGAGTACCACATTTTCCTGTTTTTGTTCGGATTCTATTATTTGTTTAAAATAATCTCCAACCAATGTAAATTGGTATACCGACTTTCCAATAACAGAATTTCTACTTTTATTAAAAATTTGCTGTGCAAAATCATTAAATTCAATTAAAATTCCTTTTTCATTCGTTATGATGATGCCGTTTTTTGTGCTGCTTAACATGATTTGATTTAAAATGTTTAGTTTTCTATTTTGCTTTCTAAGCAGCAATTCTCTTTCAATCGATTCTACCACCTGAGATAACATCGTTAATAATAAGGGGTTTTGAAATTCGATTGGCATCATGATTGAAACACTGCCGAGCAAGCTATCCTCATCTGTATAATGAAATGCTACTCCATAACAAGCTATTTCAGATAGGTGTTGATGATAATGGTTTTTACCGATTAATTGCACAGGGTTTCTTTGCTGTAAAGCTAAGCTAATAACATTTGTCCCCATATCTTCCTGTGAAAAAAGGCATCCTATCTTTATACCCAATTTTTCAACCGTAGATTTGATCGTTTCGTCACCCACCATATCTAACAAGTATCCTTCAGAATCAGAGACGCTGATCAATATAGGTGTTCCTATTAATGCATCCAAGAGTTTATGAGAGAAATAACTAACAACAGACAAAACCTCGTTAAATGCTTTTCTTTTCAAATCTAGTTCTATTTTTGTCATAAACCTTTTTGGACTAGCTATTTCGTTGGGGTCCATGCCCATCTCTTCGCACATTTTCTTTGATTGAGTTATATAATATGGTTTTTTTTCACTCATGATATTGCCACCTCAAGGTTTGTAAAAATAAAGCAGTAGTATGTTAATAATAATTTATATGATGTTCGTTAGGCTACAACAATAACGCTTTAATCAATAAAAAAACAGCTAATTGTAACAGGAATGTGACCACAAAAAAAATCCCAAGGATATATCCTCAAGATCAGAAAAAAGTTAGTCGCGCCTTTAAATATATGGGGATAAGCTCGCTAAGATTTGGCTTGCTATTGCATGGAATGAAATGGATCAATTAGCGATGCATGGTCCACATTCCAATTTCCTTAAAACCAAGGCGCTTATAAATACGGCCGGCCTCGGGGTTGTCGTAAAAAAGACAAAGTGTTTTCCCTTCGTTTAGCACATCCTGAACGACATGCTTCATAATCGATGTGGCGAGACCTTTCCGGCGATATTCCTTCCTGGTGCAGACACCAACAATCATTGCCGACATGGAATTTTCCGCTGTGGTTGAAACGCAAGAAGTGATCAGACCATTTTCTTCTGTAAAATAGGTCCTTGATGTATTTGATTCCATCGACTGTTTTAATATATCCCGGGCATCACTTCTGACAGAAAATTCATCAATTGATTCACGAAGTTTTACGATTTGAACGACATCCCCGATAGTGGCCTTTTTAAACTCCACGTTATCTAAAGACAGCAATTCATTCGTGCGGCATTCAGCAAAGTAAGTAACTTGCTTTTTACCGAGATGCAGGTCAGCAAGGACTTCGAATTTCTCTACTATATCGGACTTTCCTGATAGAAGTATCGGTTGGCTGTACTTTTTCATAATGGATGCAAAACCGTCTGTATCAAATTCTCCTTTAGCATAGGGAATAAAGGATTGATGAAATCTAAGAAGAACTGCTTTAATGGTGTCGTGTTCATCAAACTCTGCCCAAATTTCTTGAGTCTCAGATGAGTATCCGAACGCCTCAATATCCCCTATGATAAATAGATTAATAGACGGTTCCTCACTTAAAAAAGCGAGAACCTGTTCATGATCATGGTATGTAAGCTTTCTAATCATCTCCAATCCCTCCTTGATTTTAAAGGTAAACAAATATTTGGAAAATTACAAGTGATTTTCTAAACTAATCCCTACGTTTTGTTATGTAAAAAAGTTGATAAAATAACAATGGCCCCGTCCTCATGTTGTCTAGAGGACCGGGGCCGTTTTTATTCCATTATAATAGGTTTTTCGTCTGTATAAAATAATTATTCCTCTTCTGTATAGGCTTCGGTGGTCGTATCCATGCACTCCCAGCATTCGCTTCTATTCCTTTCATACTTAGACAATTCAATCCCGCAAGAAATGCAAACATCCATAGGTATAGATTCCCCTTTCGTGTGAGTGTTTTCAATAATCAAAAAATGCTTTATATATTTGTATTCCGCCATAGCTTGTTAGAGAACCATGATCAAGCATAGCAAAAACAAATAAAGCGTTTACTATATTTTTTTTTCCGAAAGGGTCTTAGCAAATGAGTCTAAACCGATGCAGTATTTTTTCATATTAATATAGTAATAAACTTCTAGGAGGTGGAAACTTAGTGAAAAGTAGAAAAAAGAGCTTCCTCTCATTTTGCCTTTTTCCAGGTTATCGTTGGTGCGGGCCAGGGTGCAGTGGGCCGGGAAGACCGATTAATGATGTGGATGGTTGCTGCTACCAGCATGACCGCTGTCTGAGCCGAGGGAATTCACCGTGTTACTGTGATAAGCAATTTATGAAATGCCTAAAGTCAAAAATTACTCCGCATACGCAAAAAGGTAGAAATGCACGCTTAATGTACGGGTTTATGAAAATGAAAACCACGTTCACCTGTCCAAAATAGATGATGTATCGTTATAACATGTTGATTTTGACAAAAACAAAATAAAGATAGTCCGAAATCAATTTGTCCAACCACTCTAAATTAGTTAAACTATAAAAGATGAACATTTGTCGGTAAATTATTTTGAATAAAGAGTGGGAGAGAGCATTGGATGAATAAAAGAGTAGTGATTACAGGTATTGGGGCCGTCACTCCTTTGGGGAATGATGCTCATACAACATGGGAACAGATTAAAAGTGGTGTTTCAGGGATTGGCCCGGCAACCCTTTTTGATGTTGACCAAGTGGACGTTAAGATTGCAGCAGAAGTAAAAGGCTTTGCACCAGAAGAATTTATGGATAAAAAAGAATCAAGAAGAATGGGGCGTTATAGCCAGTTTGCGATTGCCGCAAGTCAAATGGCTGTACAGGATGCAGGCATCCAAATCGGTGGGAATATTCAGCCTGAACGAGTCGGTGTTTGGATTGGATCGGGGATTGGCGGGTTAGCTGAATTCGAAGAACAACATCGGAAATTTATTGAAAAAGGTCAAAGAAGGGTTAACCCGTTTACGATTCCGATGTTTATCCCTGACATGGCAGCTGGACAAGTCTCGATTGCACTTGGAGCGAAAGGAATCAACAATTGTTCCGTAACCGCATGTGCCTCAGGTGCCAATTCCATTGGTGATGCATTCCGTGTGATTCAAAAGGGGGATGTGGATGCAATGATTGCCGGTGGAACCGAAGCAACGATTACCGCGATGACCGTTGCTGGATTTTCTAATATGACCGCTCTTTCCAAAAATCCAGACCCTAAAACAGCAAGCCGTCCGTTTGATAAGAATCGTGATGGATTTGTCATCGGGGAAGGCGCAGGGATTGTCGTCCTGGAAGAATTAGAGCACGCAATCGCCCGTGGTGCTGCCATATATGGCGAACTAATTGGATATGGAGCTACCGGTGATGCCCATCACATTACCACACCCGCACCTGAAGGAGAAGGTGCAGGTAGGGCAATGAAGCTTGCTATAAATGATGCGGGCATTTCCCCGGAACAAGTCGACTATATCAATGCTCATGGAACGTCCACTCCTTATAATGATCTGTATGAAACATTAGCCATTAAAGAAGTTTTCAAAGAACATGCTTATACTTTATCTGTAAGCTCGACGAAATCAATGACTGGCCACATGTTGGGAGCAACAGGGGCTATTGAAGCCATTTTTTCTCTTTTAGCCATTAAGGAAGGAATCATCCCTCCGACCATCAACTATGAAACACCAGATGAACAACTTGATTTAGATTATGTCCCTAACGTGGCAAAGAAAAAGGATGTCCAAGTAGTATTATCGAACTCCTTAGGATTTGGCGGACACAATGCCACATTGATTTTTAAAAAAATTACCGAATAACGAGAGTAAGTAACGAAAACGAAGGTATCCAAATTAACAAAAAAAGGGAAATCCAGGCATCTATTGTGCTGGATTTCCCTTTTTTTATAAAATTACCGCACTTACGCTTTTTTTATTTGTTTGCTACGTAACTGGCCGCAGGCGGCATCAATGTCAGTTCCGTGTTCTTGGCGGATTTTGCAATTTACCCCGCCTTTTTTTAACGTATCATAAAAGGATAGCACCGATTCCTGTTCACTTCGTTGATATTGACTATGTTCATCCACCGGATTATAGGGGATTAAATTGACATAGACCTGCTGACCAAGCGGACGAAGAAGCTCGGCAAGCTGTTCGGCTTCTTGCTTATGATCGTTTACATCCCGCAGCAGAATATATTCGATCGTAATCCGGCGGTTTGTTTTTTCGATATAATACTCCATTGCCTTCATTAGTTTTTCAATGGGAATGGCACGGTTTATTTTCATAATGCGCGTCCGGAGCTCATTGTTCGGCGCATGCAAGGAGACGGCTAGGTTTACTTGCAGCTTCGTATCCGTGAATTCATATAGCTTATCAGCAAGACCACTGGTGGATACGGTGATCCGCCTAGCCGCAATCGCGAGACCCTTATCATCTTTGATGACCTTAATGAAGTCTAATAGATTTTCAAAATTATCAAAGGGTTCACCGATGCCCATCACAACCACATGACTGACCGTTTCTCCGTGGCCTTTTTTATCCAGATGCAGTTGCACATTCATAATCTGCTCAACAATTTCTCCACTTGATAAATCTCTGCTTTTCGCTAATAAACCACTCGCGCAAAAACTACAGCCGATGTTACAGCCTACTTGCGTTGTCACACAAACAGAAAGGCCGTATTTCTGGCGCATTAACACGGTTTCAATTAAATTTCCATCTTGTAATTTAAACAAGAATTTAATCGTGCCGTCCGCTGATTCCTGCTTAATATGCACCTGTAGGGTTTGGATGACGAAGTGGTCTGATAGTAATTGAAGACACGCTTGATTGACATCCGTCATCTCCGTGAATGCTGTAACACGTTTTCGATAAAGATATTCCCAAACTTTCTGTGCCCGCGACTTCTTCTCACCGTGCTGGGTAAGCCAGGCTTCCAATTGATCTATAGTTAATCCATATATAGACTGTTTATTCATACGTTCCCCTCTTTTCGTAACGATACAACTTACTAATATTTATCTTTCATACCCAAATTGTAATCTATTATTAGCATAAAAACTCTTATAAGAGCTTATCCAACTCTTCACCAGATGTGAAATTTAAAAACATTATCTATTATACCAAGAAAACACACATAATAAAAAATTACCTAAAATTGGTTGCGGAAAAGGGCGTGGTGTCAGGCACCAACATGGTGCCTGACACTACTATATAAAAAAATTGTAGCCGTTGGAGCGTGACAGGGTTAGCCTCTAGCTTTATAATAAAATGAACTTTAAAAACTTTTTAAACTACAAAGACATGTTTTTATATTGTTTGCAACTGGAGGATTACAGAACATGGCAACAGAAGGGACATTTAATGGTGTCGATGGAGCAGAACTATTTTTTCGGGTGATCGAACCATTATCAGCTCCAAAAGCTGCGGTTATTTTAGTTCACGGACATGGTGATCATAGTGGAGGGCTTAAGAATCTTAGCTCAAGCTTGGTTAATAATGAATATATTGTTTACGCCCTTGATTTACGCGGTCATGGAAAAAGCACCGGTAAAAGGGGATTTATACGGACTTGGGATGAATTTAGAGGAGATTTACATGAGTTTCGAAAACATGTTTCACTCGATCAGCCCGAACTGCCTTTATATATTGTGGGGCACAGTATGGGTGGCCTAATTGCACTTGAGTATGCATTAAATTATAGTGCAGGTATCTCAGGAATGATCGCAATTTCTCCGGCTATTTCTTACGAAGTGACACCATTTGAACAGTTTGGGATAACCTTAATGGGTAAGTTTAAACCAGACTATACGATCAATAAATTGACAAATACTCGAATGCTTTTGAAAAAAAATTCAGAGCTGCATGCGAAATATTATAGCGACAGCTTACGTCATAATACCGTTACACCTGGATTGGGAAGTGAATTAATTCAGGCGGTTTCACGAACAGTAAATCAGGCGCAGTCAATTAAACTGCCGTTATTATTGCAATACGGACTGGATGATAAAATTACCCCGCCAACAAAGCTGCGACAGTTTTTTCACCATGTCGCCTCCACGGATAAACAGCTATATGAGTACCCTTTAGTCAAGCATCGTCCCTTTGATGGAGTGGGAAGAGAGAAGTTTTTAGGAGATTTGGTTGGCTGGTTAGACCGGCAACTGGATAAAAAACAAAAGGTGCTATACAGGGAGATCGGTTAGAGTATAGTAAGGATATTATTTTTGGGGAAGCAGGGCTTTTTATAAAAAGAAAATTTTTATCTACCACAGCATAGGCTGTGGTATTTTTGGTATTTGAAGTTTTCATGGAACCTTATCTTTCTGGCTTAATCCAATTACTACCTCCAATTCACCTGATGCCACCTTATCGAGATTTCTAATATAATCTTTAAGTTCCCAGTCTTCTGGTATGTGACGGCGACACTTTCTTTTACTTAAATGATATTTGTCCTTTTAAGGTTTCCAAGGTTGACAGAATAATTTAATGATTCTATTATTTAATTGTTAACCTTGTTGTAATTTTAGTTTACAATTAAAAGGCATATGGTTGGAGCTTCGGAACTTTGGAATATTGGGAATTTATCTGATTGGCATGGTAAATGAAATAAAATGGAGGGATAAAGATGAATAAATGGATGGAACTTGCAAATCGTGTGTTAGATGGGGAGGAAATAACAAATCAGGAGGCCCTTTCAATTTTAGATTGTCCTGATGATGACGTACTTTTACTAATGCATGCTACCTTTCAAATTAGAAAGCGATATTATGGAACAAAAGTAAAGCTTAATATGATCATGAATGCAAAATCCGGACTATGTCCCGAAAATTGTGGCTATTGTTCTCAATCTTCGATTTCGACAGCACCGATTAATTCTTACAGAATGGTAGATAAGGATACTATAATTGAAGGAGCAAAACGTGCACATGATTTAAATATAGGGACGTACTGTATTGTTGCTAGTGGTAGAGGGCCATCTAATAAAGATGTAGATCACGTGGTGGACGCAGTTAAAGAAATAAAGACAACATATGGATTGAAAGTTTGTGCCTGCCTAGGGCTGGTAAAACCTGACCAAGCAAAGCGACTGAAGGAAGCCGGTGTAGATCGTTACAATCATAATATCAATACATCTGCAAGCAATCATGCAAACATCACAACTTCACATACATACGATGATCGAATCACTACGGTGGAAACGGTAAAAGAATACGGAATGTCCCCATGTTCAGGTGTTATTGTAGGGATGAAGGAGTCAAAGCAGGATGTAGTCGATATGGCTAACAGCTTAAAAGCTCTTAATGCGGATTCAATTCCGATTAATTTTTTACATGCGATTGATGGTACTCCGTTAGAAGGAGTAAAAGAATTGAACCCACTTTATTGTTTAAAGGTTTTGGCGTTATTTCGTTTTATCAATCCAACAAAGGAAATTCGAATATCAGGTGGACGAGAAGTCAACCTTCGTTCACTCCAAGCATTGGGTTTATATGCAGCCAATTCCATCTTTGTCGGTGATTACTTAACAACTGCCGGACAAGCTGAAACGGAAGATCACAAAATGTTACATGATTTAGGATTTGAAGTAGAATCCGTAGAAGAAATGAAAGCTAGCCTTAGCTAGAGGGTTTATTGTAATACCAAATCACAGCAAGAGACACCACGGCCGAAGTCCCATGGTGTCTCTTTTTTAAAACGCAAATCCTTTATAGCCAGCCGCCAATTTGTAAGACTGTCAGAGCAATCTCCACGACAATCAGAGTTACGATGATCCATTCCACGAATAAACCACGGATCGAATGGCTAATAGTGGAAAATCCATCCATGATATTATATAAAATATCCGTTTTGCTTTTTAAAATTTTATATCGATCATTCAACTCAAAAAACTCAACCATCCGGTCATAGAAATCGCCTGCTGTGCTGCTCGTCCAGGTTATATCAGGCTTATCCAAAATCATGATATAAGCTAGCGTATTATACTCGTGGCGGACGATTTTTGCAGTGGTCCTGGCCAATTCCTTGTTACCAATACGGAGCTTGCCTTTCTCCAGCCGGTCGATCATGGTTTCGAGCTTATCGTGGATTTTTCCGAGTTGTTCCTCTGTTTTCTCAAGCGCCACTGATTTAGCGATCACTGTAGAAATCAATTCAGGGTAAAAATCCTCATATTCAGGCACCACCACATATTCGTCGGTTAATTCAATACTCTCCGATTCACTGATATGAAGGCAGTAATCATCGGTATATCTATCGGCCTGTTCAATGTCAAAGTCCGGTTCAAAGGAATGGATGTAGTGCAATAAGCTCTTTATTTCATCAGCGTGTGTGTGATTAGTAAAGACAATGCTGCCAAACGAAAAAACTAGCACCATTTGCGATTCGTCCACTTCCTGACCAAGGATCGATTCTAGAATCTCGCCTTTTAAGATCAAAGGCTGTTCCCAGGTGAATTTCTTAGGAATACCGCAATGGATGGCAATCTTGTTCAAATCAATTTCATGCGTAATGGCAAATGCTTTAAAGGTAATTTCTTTCACTTTGATCACCTTTCCAATGAATTGTACTTGTCCTTCTTTCGATTCTATTCTATCCTACTTAAAAACATGCTGCACAGTTCTAGCATAATAAAAAGAGGATTTAAATTAGTGAAAGTTTTCTAGATATCATTTAATAATATTCCATCTTAGGTTCGGCCAATGCGCATATTAACCCCTTTAATTGGAAAAATATCCATAGTTAATTAAAGGGGGCCCTGATGATGGTTCGGTTCCGCAAACGAATTAAGTTTCACGAAATGAAAAAGATGACTTCACTGCCTTCTGAAGAAGAAAATAACGAACCGTTTAGTTCGGATCTTTCAAAAAATGAGCAAATTTTACGAGCTTTGTTTCAAAAATGCTCTGATTTTGTTATTCGTCCTATTTATATAACTGGAAAACCTAAAATACTTCTAATTTATTTAGATGGGTTAACGGACACAATAACACTGGAAAATATTCTGTTAAAGCCTATATTGTCGGATGGTTTTCCCAACGAATTAGGTGAAATTCGTCCAATTGTACAAATAATGGAGGAGCAACTTTTTTCTGCCACTCCAGTTAAAACTGTTTTACATATTAACGATCTGGTCAACGGAATCTTGAAAGCGAATGTCGGGATGTTAATAGATGGAGAGTCAGAGGCTTTACTTGCCAGTTTAACCGGATTTGAAAAGCGTAATGTTGAAGAACCAGCGACAGAAGTTGCTATTAGAGGTCCGAGAGAAGGGTTTACTGAATCAATACGGACAAATACCACCCTTCTACGCAGAAGAATCCGCAGCACAAGACTGAAATTCGAGCCCATCTCGATTGGCGAGCTTTCTCAAACTGATGTTGTGATTGCTTATATAGAGGGAATTGCTCTTGATTCTCTTTTGGTAGAGGTTCGTAAGCGATTAGGTCGCATCCAAATTGACGCGATACTAGAATCAGAATATATCGAAGAGTTTATTGAGGACATGCCGTATTCCCCGTTCCCGCAAATTCAAAATACCGAAAGGCCCGATATTGTCATTGCCAACCTGCTGGAAGGAAAGGTGGCGATAATCGTCGATAACACTCCTTTTGCCCTCATAGTCCCAATGACATTTTGGGATGGAATGCAGGCGGTTGAAGATTACTATGAACGGCCAATTTATACAAGCTTTATTCGACTGGTTCGTTATATTTTGTTTAATATAACTCTCTTTTTACCATCTATCTATGTCGCCCTTACAACCTATCATCCAAAACTTATTCCGACAAAACTTCTTATTAGTGTAGCGGCTGCCCGGGAAGGTGTCCCGTTTCCAACAATTGTCGAAGCGTTGCTCATGGAATTTGTGTTTGAAGGCCTAAGGGAGGCAGGAATTAGACTGCCCAAAGCGGTCGGTTCAGCCGTCAGTATTGTCGGGGCAATTGTCGTCGGCCAAGCTGCTGTACAAGCAGGCATCGTTTCCGCTCCGACGGTCATTGTGGTGGCCACAACTGGAATTGCCTCGTTTTCGATTCCTCGTTACAATCTGGGAACTGCACTCCGGCTTATAAGGTTCGCCATGCTGATATTAGCGGGAATCTTTGGTTTTTACGGTATTACCCTAGGCTTTATTACGCTGACAATCCATCTGGTTAATCTGCGCTCTTTTGGGGTTCCGTACTTTACTCCGGTAGCCCCACAGATTCCCCGCGATTTAAAGGATGTATTAGTTCGGTCACCAAGATGGGCTTTACAGACTGGGCCAATCTTTACTTTCGGCAAGGATAAACAGCGGGTACCTCCAGGACAAAAGCCAGACCCCAAAAAAGGAGGAAGAGACGATTGAAGAAGTTCATTCTTCGTTTAGGACTATGTTTGTCAGTCCTTTTTATCTCTGGTTGCTGGGATCGCAAGGAATTAAATGAACTGTCCATTTGGATTGGTTCAGGTTGGGATGTTGCCAATAATGACGGTGTAGAATTCAGCGGACAAATTGTTATTCCCTCCAACATTCAGACCCAAGGCGGCTTTGGAGGAACAATGCAAAAGGGCTTTTTTACAATATCTGCGAGCGGAAAAAATCTAAGTGACGCCTTGCAAAACATACAGACAAAACTACCAAGGGAGGCTTTTTCTGGACAGCGGCGCGTAATGATATTTGGGGAACCATTTGCCAGACGGGGACTTAAGAGAGAACTCGACAACACACAACGGCGTGCCGAGGTTAGTTTGCGGACGGATGTCTTTGTAATCAAAGGGGCAACAGCAAAGAAAGCTCTTTCTGTATCCAATCCATTAGAAAAAACACCTATTACCGCCACTTTAGGTGAACATAAACTAAGTGGCGGCAGAGGGAACACGGCTTATTTAAATCTCCTCATGGCCGCTACCAGTGACGGTTTACGCCCTTCTATTCCTGTTCTTGAATTTAGTAGTTCTCAAGAAGGGGGGGGGGGAAGGAAAGCAGATTCAGCTAATCCCCCGCTACTTCGGCTGGCTGGTGTTGCTATATTTGATAAAAACCTTAAAATGCAAGGAATTTTGAATATGGAAGAAAACAGACATATGCTTTGGGTGATGGGAATCCTAAAAAATTTGACAATTGTTGTTAAAAAAAAGGATATCAACGCCAGCCTCACCTTAAACAAACTCAGCAGTAAAATCGAACCAAAAATAAGTAAAAATCAGCAGATTACATTCACTGTCACCTTAAAAGGTGAAGGTTCTCTGAAGGAAAATAATTCAGGTTTGGACGTTCAGTACCTAAATAATCTTAAACGGCTAGAAGAGGAATTTGAAAAAATTTCGCAAAAACAAGTTCAACAAACAATTACAAAAGTCCAAAAGGAATACGGCCTTGATATCTTTGGATTGGGTGAAGTGATCCACCGAAAGAATCCAAACCAGTGGAAATCAATGAAGCATGATTGGGACAAGAAATTTTCAGAGGCGGACATTTTAGTCAAGACAGATATAAAGATCAAGGAGCTCGGAATGGATGGACCCTCAATATTGTTTAAAAGAAAGTGAGAGATAAAAAAATGAAACTTTCAGGGCTGCAAATTTTTTGGTTGATGTTCACTTTCGAAACGGGAAATATGATCCTGCTTACTCTTGCTCCAACTTTTCAAGAGGCTAAACAAGATGTTTGGATTTCCTATTTCATCGCAGCTATAATGGGAATCCTGATAGTCTATGTTTCATCAAAGGCAGCCCTGCTATATCCCGGTAAGACACTTATTGAATACAGTAAGCAAATTTTGGGAAAGTGGCCCGGGATGCTCATTGTGATTGTCTATCTTGTCCAATGGTATTCCGTAATCGGCAATATTTTAAGAGAATTTGCCGATTTTGCGATTACCATCCTTCTTCCCACCACACCACAGTGGGTATTGGTTTTAACGATGCTGTTGTTACTCATTTATATTACTTACAGCGGTGGAATTGAAGGAATTGGACGGTGCAGCGAAGTGTTTGGTCCCATCATTCTCCTATCCATGTTCATTTTGTTGATTTTATCTGTGTCAGTTTTCAATTACAGGAATATTCTTCCTGTATTTTCAGATACCGGCCTCCTGCCGATTCTTAAAGGGACCCTGCATCCGCTGTCCTTCTTGGGAGAGTCCGTCATGATGTTGATGCTCCTCTCATTCATGGACCAGCCGCATAAGGGTCCAAAAAAAGCCGTTTGGGGAATAGCGGCAGCCTCCAGTTTAGTTAGTACAGTCGCGATTTGGGTATTGCTGATTTTGGGTCCGGAAATTGCATCGAAGCTGCGTCACCCTGCTTTTGATACAGTCAGCTATATTACCGTAATGGATTTTATTCAAAACTTAGAAATCCTGGCGGTTCTAGTCTGGATCCTTAGTGTTTTTATTAAGTTATCGCTTTACTTTTTTTTAGCTAATTATGGCACAGCACAATTGCTCCATATAAAAAACTGGCGGAAATTAATCTGGGTCACTTCACCATTCTTTTTCGTTTTAGCTGTCATCTTTCCAAACCCTACATACACTTTCATCTATATGAAAACGTATTGGACCTATTTTGCCCTGCCTGTCAATATGGTGGGTATTCCACTTTTACTATGGTTTGTTGGAAGTTTACGCAAAAAAATTCAAGCAAATCATTAACCCAAAAGGGAAAGTTATTGCAGGTCTTTTGCTTATGAATTTTAGGTATGGCTCTCTTGTTTTAAGTCTTCGTTTCACAGAAATGAAGTCAGTAATCGTCGGTATATCTGTATTCTAGTTCCAATGGGAATCATATATATTTTATAATAGATAGAAAAAAGGGGGAGGCAACAGCATATGAAACGATTAGCTGTCTTTTGTGGTTCAAGTTTCGGTGCTTCAGAGGCATATAGAACAGGAGCTATCCAACTAGGAAAAGAGTTTGCTAAACGGGACATTACGTTAGTATACGGCGGTTCGAGTAACGGCTTGATGGGTGTGGTCGCAGATACGGTATTGACTGAGGGCGGTTATGCGATTGGTGTGATACCAAGAGTGTTGGAGGAACGTGAAATATCTCATAAAGGATTAACGGAATTGATTACCGTTGAAACCATGCACGAGAGGAAGGCAAAAATGGCTGATTTAGCTGATGGATTTGTTGTCTTGCCAGGAGGCACCGGAACACTTGAAGAGTTTTTTGAAATGTTCACTTGGGGTCAGATTGGGTTGCATCAAAAGCCATGCGGGCTTCTTAATATTAATCATTATTACGACCCATTGATCAGCCTGTTTGACCATATGATTGAGCAAAAATTCCTTCAGGAAAAATTCCGCTCGATGGCTATTATCGAAGAAAAGCCAGAAGCATTACTCGATAAATTTGTAAACTATGTTCCTCCGACGATCAAAACATACGAGTAGGAAAAAAACCATAGGTAACAGCGAAAAAGATTCGAAATTATGCCATCAAGATAGTAATAGAATAGATGGTATAATTAATTAATATGAAATAACAAATCCTACCTTAAAATTTCTTCGGAAAATAGGGTGGATTTTTTTCTATTGTCAGAAACAAAAGCGAGGAATTACCTTTGAATAAATATCTTGTGCCACTACAAAAAAATATCAATCTAGTAATAAAGGGCTGGATTTGGCCATTTTTTCGCAAAGTCTTAATACTAATAGGAATTTTGGCTGTGTTGATTTATGTTGCCGGGAAGATCAATTGGGAGCCTATTGAAAACTGGGTAATTGACCAATTGGCCCATCAGGAACCCATAGGTAATCAACCTTCCCTGCCATTTCGAGATAAGGTGGATATCATCGACACTAAAGCTTATAAAAAGGAAAAGTATATGATTTTTAAGACCAACATCAAAATTACTGTCCAGTTGTTAGCCTCAAAAGTCGGGATTCAAAGTAACGACCCAAATAACAACTTAACAAATTTGAGTAAAGAGATCTCTAAGGAAAGCAAATTCAAGGATCTACTCGTAAATGAAATAGAATTAGAGGATGAGCAGGCAGAGGATACAAAAGTTGCCATATCTGATTGGGATATTATTAAAAACAACCTAAACGACGGTTTTAATGCCCTTAAGGATATGTTAACTGTTAGAATTATGACTGAAGATGGTAAACCAATAATTGTGAAGGTTGTTGAGAACAAACCTGTCGCTGTCGATTTTGATTCATCTGATAAAGTAATGAGATGGGGTAATGAAATTCAAGCAGCCTCTAATAAATACGGAATCGACCCAGCTGTAATAGCTGCGGTTATCGAACAAGAATCCGGGGGTAATCCAGATGTCCAAAGTCCGGCTGGAGCTATCGGATTGATGCAATTAATGCCTGGAACAGCCCAGGGTTTAGGCGTTGATCCTTACGACCCTGCGCAGAACATTGAAGGCGGTACAAAATATTTAGCCATTCAACTTAATCGTTTTGGAAGTCTTGAACTGGCGTTGGCTGCTTATAATGCCGGTCCTGGAAGAGTTCTCAACTTAAGGTATTTGTATATCTCTGAGACCCAAAACTATATTCGAAATGTACCTGCTTTGGCTAGTAAATATCAGCGCCAATTTGCTGCCTCAGGAATGCCGACAAATTAGGATTGAGCCATCAGTAAGAACCAGAACCATCGGGACGGTTCTGATGGCTTTTTATTGGTCGGAGTAACCATAAATTAAGCCATGAGAACCGTCCCCTTGGCACTACCCTTGGCACTAATGCGTGCCAGTTACATCTAATGTTGTGTTCGTGACCAACTTTTTCGTAAATGTGGAGGTGCTGATTTTTTCTTGTAATTTTTCATAATAAAGGTCTGGGTCGACAGGTAGTTCTACCGTTTGGTTAAGCCAAGAGGATAAGTACATGGCATTTGAGATGTCTAACGCCTTTATCCCATCTATACCTGGTGCCAATAACGGTGTTCCTGTGACAATCGAATCAATCCAATTTTGAACAATCATGGAATGATTTGCATTTTCAGACTTTACAGGAATCTTGACTTTCTGCCATTCAGGCAACCCGAAACCGCCTGTATACATAGCATTGAAGTCACGTTCCGATTGTGTTAATCGGTAAAAAGTAAGTTCATCATTTTCAACGACAAGTTTCCCGCGGTCCCCAACAACTTCATATCGATCCGTTCCTGGAGCTTCTCCAGTTGAAGTAATAAATACTCCTGTTGCCCCATTTTCATATTCCACATAGGCAGTCACATCATCTTCGACTTCAATATCATGATACTTTCCGATACTGCACGTAGCACGAATGCTCTTTGGCAAAAGCCCTGTGGTCCACTGCCAAATATCTAAATGGTGAAGCGCCTGATTTAATAGAACACCGCCACCTTCACCTTTCCATGTAGCTCTCCATTTACTGGAATCGTAATAACTTTGTGAACGGTAAACATCGGTAACAATCCAATTGGTCCGTTTGATCTCGCCAAGTTCACCCGACTGAATAAGGTCTCGTACTTTTTGAAAAAGCGGGTTTGCCCTTTGGTTATACATAATACCAAATACTTTTCCACTCAACTTCGCTGCCTCATTCATTTCTAGCACATCTTTTGTAAAGACTCCTGCCGGTTTTTCAATGAGGACATGAATCCCTTTCGAAAAGGCCTTTTTGGCGAGTTCGGGGTGACTATAATGTGGTGTGGCGATAAGAACGGCATCAATTCCTGATTCATTAAAAAAGGTGTCTTCATCCCTAAAAATTTTCACATCACCCTTTGTATGACTTTTTATCCATTCAATCCGGCTTTCATTACTACTGCAAACCGCAGTTAAAGCTGCCCCCTTGATTTGTCCGTTGTTCAACAGTTGAACATGTGAACTGCCCATATTTCCTATTCCAATTACGCCAACCTTAACTAAACCCATCTCTATCCCTCATTTTTTGTTGGATTCTTTCTTTATATGAAAACCCGAGGATTTATTTAAAAATGTTCAATATTAACGACGAAGTAATTAACCACATTGTGATACAGCTGTATCATTTCTGTTAACTATAGTATATTAGTTAGGAAATTCATCTGTCAATCACTAATTTTTCCCACAATTTTCTTGATGATTCTTTAAAACATATGTATTCCACGATTCAATATACAAAAGCAATTCATATTTCAGGTATAATAGATGGATATATTTGTGGAAGGAGTTCATACTTTTGAACAACGATAAACAGGATCAAACGAAACTATCTACGGTTCAAGTGATCTCTCGTGCGGCTAATATTCTAAGGGCACTTAAAGATCATCCCAAAGGATTAAGCCTGTCGAAAATTGCCAAAGAAGTAGGCCTGGCTAGATCTACGGTTCAAAGAATTGTTGCTACACTAGAACAGGAAAAGTTTGTGGCAGCCGTTTCCTCTGACGAAGGATTCCGTCTTGGGCCTGAGCTTGCGATACTTGGGGCTGCTGTCCAGAGTGATTTAAGGGAAGAAGTTAGACCATTTTTAATCCAATTATCAAGCCAAGTCAATGAAACGGTGGACCTGTCCGTATTAGATAACGGGAAGGTGCTTTTCGTGGATCAAATTATCGCTCCGCATCCATTACAAGCGACTTCACAACCCGGTGCATCTTTTCCACTACATTGCACGGCAAATGGTAAGGCCATACTAGCCGCGTTGCCGATAGATGAGGTTGAGAGATTATTACCTGAAGAGCTGCCACGGTACAATGACCATACGATTACCAGCCGGTATGAATTGTTAAAGGAACTAGAAGTGGTTCGTAAAGAGGGGATTGCTTTTGCTAAGGAGGAACATATTCAAGGAATATGTGCGGTTGGCGCAGTTATTTCTGACCCAATGGGGAATTTAAGAGCAATTTCGATTCCGCTCCCATCTACTCGTTTTTATGGCAAGGAAGAGAAGCTTGCGGCTGCCCTTCATAATACTTGTCAAACAATTAACCAGTACTTTAATAACAAAAGTAAATAATGATGATCGTAAGCAAAACAAAAAATAAGCTAGACCAGATATATCTTAATGACATATCTGGTCTAGCTTACTTTTTTTGTCTAGAATGCTAAATTATTCTAGACTGTTCCCAAATGACGGTGAAATCATTAGAAAGTTGAATCTGAAATATTATTTGATATTTATGTTAAGAAACTAACGGGCAGGATAATGGAATAAGAAATTTATGGGAATATACTGGTTCCAAATTTCAGGTAAATCTCAATTAACGGATTTGACTACAGTATGCTTTCATTATTTTGAAGCATACTATTCAAAGCACTGTGATTTAATTAACGTTTAAGATGAAAAAGGGATGGTGTAGGATGAAAAAGCAGCTTCCACCTGGCCAATTCGAAACAGAAAAATGGCCAATACTGCACACAGGGGATGCTCCCGAGTTTAATGAAATCACATGGAATTTCAGACTTTTTGGTGAGGTGAAGGAAGAAAAGTCCTTATCCTATAAGGAAATCATGGAGCTTCCAAAGACCATATCAAGCGTTAACATGCATTGTGTTACCACCTGGTCTAAATTTGATACAACTTTTGAAGGAATTGCACTTAGAGAGTTATTGAAATTTGTTGAAATTAATGAAGGTGTAAAATACATTAAAATTTACGGTTACTACAATGGGGACAGATTTGGTTATTCTGCAAACCTGCCGCTAGAGCCTTTATTAGGGGACGATTCTTTGTTTGTATACCGTTGGAAGGATAAAAATCATGATTGGCATGATATTGATCAAAAACATGGTTATCCACTAAGGTTTATTCCACCAGAAGTATTTTATCTATGGAAAGGCTCAAAGTGGGTTTCAGGGATTGAGTTTATGAAAGTAGACGAGGCCGGTTTTTGGGAAGAGCATGGCTATTCAATGACAGCAAATCCATTTAAAGAAGAGCGGTACCGTTAACACAGGCTACGAAACAACAAGGAGGGTGAGAAGTACTTAAACTTTTGATACTTTGCTTCCAATAAAATAGCAAGGCATTTTTTTTGTAACGGTGCAGGTTAATGGAAGAACGACAAACACGAAAACGGAAAGAAAAACCGTAGTATTTTTCTCATTGCGGATCTCTTTACATTGTTAGTAAAGGCTAATAGTTAATTCAAAGTCAACAGTGGACAGAAGTTGAAAGAAAACAACTCATTTTGTTCACAAACGGGTGCAATAATGTATATTAGAGGATCGCTTTTTTTTATTCGCTACGGTACAGTTTAGTTGAATAAATTAAATGGGATAAAAGATACACAAGTTATTCGAAAAAAGGTTAAGTAAGGAAGATTTGGCAAATCCTAAGTAGAAGGAGGATTTGAAATGAAATTTACTATCCGTATTTTCTTCAGGGAAAACTTTAATAATTCAATATTTGAAAGAGAGCTAAAAAAAGCCTTAGAGGAAATTAGTGTATCTGTTACAAGTATTAATTTTAATCAATTTGAAGAAAAATACATACATAATAAAAGGAATATTATTGAGATAAATGTTGAAGTTAAAGGGGACTATATCGATTACAGAACCGTTTTTGGTTGTGTATTTTTAGTATTAGATGAACTTTCTTTAAATTTATCTGGATTAGATATAAATGAATAATAACAGAAGTAAAAAAAGCCAAAATACTCATGTATGAATAAAAACTTGCATTTTTTAGGCTTATTAATTTTATTTCTTATTGTGTTAAAGAACGTGGTGATTAAAACGAAGTTTTGTATTTTAGAAATTGATTGGTGGACCAATTTCAAAAGATCAATGTTCCAAATGAAAAGAACAAATGCGGAAAATTGCTTGGTAAGCAATTTTCAAAAGAACAAAAACCACCAGAGCTGCAAGTAGCTCCCTCAGCTCAATCAAAGATACTGCAATTAACAGCATTATTAATTGAAAAATACATTTGTTAGGCAAAAAGAACAGGCTTCTAGGCTTGTTCTTTTTGTTTAGATAAAGGAATAAACGTTCATTCATTTTTTAAGTCGTTATAATGGCAATAATAATGCTATTAAAAGTGCGAATCGTACAGCTCTTAATGTAACTCCTAACCAAAACCTCTCATAATAATCCTCAGATGCTTGCAAGAACATTTTCAACGTAGATGGCAAAATTAAAGCGTGATGGCTCCCGTCAAGGAGTATTGCGATTCTCCCCTCTGATATATCAGATGTAAGCTTATCAGGCCTTTCGGTTGTGATTATTTGTGGGAACAGAGAAAGTGGATGATTTTCTAATAAACGTTCAATCGTACCTGAGTCATGAGTATTTTCTAATTTAATACTATCAATGCGATCAATAATTTTTTTCAACGTATCTTTTGGAACTTTATTTTCCATGTAGATTATCGCAGTAAAAGTCTTTGATTCAGATCCGATTTTTTTAAAGCGTATTTTCAAGTTGGTACTGGGTAGTCCACTGCGAATCATGGCAACATTCGTTCTTATAACTTCAACCAATCCCTCTCTAGGCCCCCTTATAACCACTTCAGATTGTGGTTCTCCCATTGCCTAAAAGTCTTTTTAGAGTAACAGATTATTCCTGCTTTATTCTTGTTAGGAAATAAGATGATACAAAAACCGTATAATAAGTACGACAATATATCCTCAATTTTATCTGAAAAAAAAACTGATGCTGTGGGAAACACATTTTCTAATACTGTGATATCGACATCATCGTTTCCGTGAGGATAATTTTTGACAACTTTTTCAAGCAAGGATTCGTATAATAATGTTTCGTCAGCAATATTTTCACAATACATAAAAATAATTTGCTTCCCTTTAATATTTCGAGGGTTTAAATTTCTATATCCTCACAATGTGTAAGTTTATCTTGGGAAAATTTATAATTTTGCTCTATAGAATCGATTAATTTCTCCATAAAATTCCTCCTTCTTTATTATTTACACTATTGGATTCAGCTTATAATTATTTAATTGACCTACTAGTTAATGGTGGTTCATTAAACCAACCTTTTTTAACCAATAGTTTAAACCCTTTTTCTGAAAAACTTTGGACCTGTTCCATTAATTCATTTAGTATTTTGACATGATTCTTCTTATAACTAGATACAGCAGCGTTTTGTAAATTTATTATTCCAATAGGATTTAAAAACATTATTAGGTTCGTCATTAACTTATCTGAAAATGGAGATTCATGGACCCTATGAACGAAGCTCTCTAGTCCAGTTGTAGTACTAACTCCGTTTTCCCTGAAAATATCCGATAAAGTAGCAGCTTGATGAAATGCTAATTTCTTGCCATCATTAAATAATTGCTTTGACTCTTCATCTTTTACAACATCAGCAAAAGCAGCGCATAGAGCAACACCAACATTATTGCATTGAAGTGGACTGTACATATGTGCCAATTCTACCGCATTAAGTGGTCTCAATTGTGTAGATACAACCTTAAACAGTTTACTCTCTCTTTCATGTGCTTTCATGTATAAAAATGGACTGTTTTGTAACAAGTTCTTTTCTTTTAATAAACCTAAAAGAGCTTCATCAATTTGAATAATCTTAGTGAGGACTTCACTAAAGAATTTCTTTACATTCATATCCGCTAGTTCTGAATATTGAGAAGCGAGGATCCGCATCCCATTTCCGGTAATATGCTTAAGAATTTCAATGATTAATTGATCGGTAAAAAGCTTAACTGAGGAGTTATATAAATCAACTTCACTGAAAAATGGCGTTTCATTATAACCGCTGTCATTTAATATCTTTGTAGCCTCTTTTTCTTGAAATGTAGATAATGAATTGATTTCATCTAGAACACTTCTCAAATCTTTATCCTCAGCAGTGTCAATAAGATTTTTTAAAATAATATTAACCAGATTCGAACTTGATTGTAGATACCAAAGAAAGCCGAACTCATTTACGTTCATACAAAAGGCTCCTTCATTATTTATTTTCTCTTATTAGAATGACAAAAATATTGGTAATTATTCAGGGTATATTTCTAATTAATACATTTAGTCTCAATCTCAAACTTTATTAATTATTGTATTTATATAATTTAATTAGAGTTTCTGTTAAAAGAAATACTAATTAAATTCACTGGCTCTCAGGTTTCTCAATAGCTTATTTAATGATTTTCATTAGTAAAAGGCCGATCCAAATTCCTGGTATCACGCACAAAATTGGTAACCATATTGGGCCAAATAAAAATCCGAATATCTTGAAAGTTGATGAATATATACACCCCACTGTTACAAAGAAAGCACAAAAAACGAATGGAAAATAAGAATATTTTCTATTTCCTCCACCAGCATCTTTATAAGCATCCCACATAGCAAAAAAGTATAAACAAGGGTAAAACATCAGCCATAAGTAATCAGTTTGAGCAATGGCCTTTTCGATTTCTCCATGAAAACTAGAAATTATAACAACATTAAAATTTGCATTTACATTTATAAGGAATTCTAAAAATACAAAAACAATACCTTTTATTAGTTTGCCATTTAAAAATTGACCAAAGCCAGGAAGAGCAATACTCCATAGTAATACTTCTTTTGAGTTAGCCACCTAATTCAAGCTCCTTACCAAGTTTCTTATAGCGTGATTATGTCAATTGTAAAAAAGGCAATCCCACTAATCATTATTCATAAAAAACTTAATTAGTTTTTTATTGTGGAAATAAAATTTAACATTACACCAAGGTAACCTTAGAATGTCCTGCTTAACATAAAAAATGTGATGAAAAGTACAGTGATGGCATTTCAGTTCTAAATATTAATAAACAGAGATATCCAATAAAAAGACGTGCTTCTATCGACATGGTCTTATAAAAAGCATAGAAAACTTAGGCTCTTGATAAATAGTTTTGGGTAATTGTAGTAGTATCATATTCATGTTGATAGGATAAAAAAATGGAAAAAAAGTTGTTAAACATACTTATTGTATTATGTCTTGCTGCTTTTCCATTCCTATTCAGGGGATCAAAAATGAGGGGAAATCTATTTGTTTATTTCTCTAAAGGAGTTTTAGCAACCCTAATTTAGGTTGTTGCTAAAAAAAGGGTTGAATACCCGGTTCGTCCTTTTCCTAGAATTTTTAAAACTAACATCATTTATGATGTATTGTTTTTCCGAATTTTAACTGTAATATGGGTTAAATTATTTTGAAAGGTTTGCTATTTACTGTCCCCATGAGTCGGTCAATGGTACTTTGAAAAGAATTCTGGATTATTCAAATGGAATAAATGGATACATTTCCACACTTTCGGATAGTGTACTTTCACAATGTTTACAATTAGAGTTTTTGTCGGACTTTTAAAGAAATTAGATAAATTAAAGGGTAACCTAAATAATTAGGGCTGCCAACTCTGACAGCTTTTCTTGGTAAAGTAACGTGGAGTGGAACAAGAGAGTTAAAAATCCAGTCCTATCTTTTAAAGCACTTGACTGATAGCGTGCATTTAACTTAATACAAGGGGCAGTCTAACTGCCCCTTGTTATTCATGAAATTTAGTTTTAAAAAACCAGTTGTGAAAAGCTTGTGTTAAGTAATCAGTTATCCAAATTGTTATAAAACTCCAATACCAAGTCCATTTTTTATATTTAATTAATTTTGTATATTTCACTGCAATTATTTCAAAGATGACTATTACAGAAGTACTAATAAAGCAATGCAGGGTTTTTAAAAGGTTAGATCTATTTTTTGGATAGTACAAACTAAATAAAGCGCACAGTCCAGGATATATAAAGTATTCAAATGAAAAAGTAGTTTTATTTGCTTTTTTGAAAAATATGCGATATGGATAGGAAATTAAGTTTTTTTCTACCACTAGTAATCCAAAAATCCATGTTAGTGCTTGTTTAAATAAAAATACAACAAGTGATCCACGAATTTTATTTTTTGGTGTAAATTTTATTAATAATAATGACACAATTATCCAGGATGAAATTTCGATAGTTTTCTCTGCTTTGTATTTCATTAATTATCCTCCTTTAATAAATAGTTTTTACTTTTAGAATTGATTAATTCAATTTTTGTTTAAGGTAAAATTATAATACGAAGATAATATGAAATAAAACAGTAAGGGATATAAAGCTAAGCGTTGATTCAAGAAGGATTAACGATCTTATTGTATAGTCCTCCTCTGTTTGTAAAACCAATTTACATCCATTTGGAAAATTTAAATGGCAAAAGAACCACATAATATTATGATAGGAGGAGAGTCATATAATGCAGATAATGAACAATTATTTTCGTGCGCTTGCGGGTATGGTGTACATGATGATCAATCATGAAGTAATGAATCAAATCATTGCCTTTTACAGGGACATGAATGGAATGCCCACCTTGTGGGTGCCTACCCAACTTATGGTAGAGGTACTGGTACAAGCGAGGTCTCTACTGCAACAGCAAACGATGGCGTCGACCCCTTAGCGTCACAAGGCGCCCTAGCTTTGTCCCGTGATGGACGTTTTCTACTTGCAGTTAACGCAAGCAGCCATAACCATAGTATCAGTAGTTTCATCATAACCAACAGCGGATCACCCGTTCTCGTGGATGTAAAGCCATCAGGAGGTGCTCAGCCCAATAGCGTAGATGTGTTTGGTAATCTTCTCTATGTCTCCAATGTAGGTCATGCCGCAAACAATTTTGCATCCAATATCACTGGTTTTCACAGTTACAGAAGCAGTTTCATATGCGCTGTCATCTTATTCATTGAGCAACGACGGTATCCCTCATGTGATCAGCGGCTCTGTACCAAACGGATATAAGACCGCTTGTTGGGTTGTAACAACGAGGGATGGACGTTTTGCATTCACTACCAACACCTTAAGCAGCACCATCTCCACCTACCGAATCGATCCCAATGGGAGCACTGTCAGTGGTAAGGCATATTGACAGTACACCACCAGGTCTTCCGATAGATGTTAGAGTGAGTAAAGATGGACGCCATTTTTACACCCTTAACGGAAATCAGGGTACAGTGTCAGTGTTTAATATCCAAGTTGATGGTAGTCTGGTAAAGTTGCAGGTTGCTGCCTGGACAAACTCTCCTTACTTCGGGTCGCAAGGCTTAGCTGTTCTTTTATTCTAATGGGTTCACCATACTGTGTGAAATAGAAAAATACAGAAGTTGCTAAAAACAAGGCTGCCGACATACTAGTGGCTATTGTTATGAGACAACATAATTGCCAACAAGTTTGTGAAGAAATGCACTTAACAAACGGGTGCTTTACTTCAATAAGGAGTAAGGTTTTTTTCTTGTCCAACTAAAGTGGCAGTATAGTTGAAAAACGGTGTTTAACTTGTATTAAACAATCGGGCTATTAAATGGAATAAAACTTCTGAACAAAAGAGAATAATAAATGATAAATTGTATCTTGTGAGGGGTCCTATGATTAATAAAAGAAAGGCTTTATCATTTTGTACATTAGTTATTCCTTGGTTAACTACTCCATTGCTAGGGAAAAATTCTTTTGTTCGCTTTCTTCCAGTAGCAACTTTTATTGGTTATATCTTTAGTTTGTTAGGCGAAATTGCTGATAGACGCAAGTGGTGGAAAGTAAAAAATGCTTTATTTCCAAATTATCGTTTAGATTTCTCTTACCTTTTAGGTTTATTTTTTATAACAACTATTTGGGTATTTAAATTAACGTACGGAAGCTTTATAAAGTACTTAACATTAAATATTGTACTCGATTATCTTCTTGCATTCCCTATCGCAAAATTTTTTACTAAAGTTGGAGTATTCGAATTCAAGAAAATGCGACCAAAACATTTTTACATATTGTCAGTTGTAACAGTAATCGTTATTTATTTTTATCAATTAATAGTGGAACGAGCTATTGTAAAAGAGGTAAAAAAATATTAGAAGAAGTAATGTTGTTTGTATCCTTTAGATAACAATGGGATTAAAAATACTTTAACTAAACTTGCTGTCAGAAGTTCAGGGGTTATTCCACATGCCCATCAAGCTAAACATTAACGAATGCACAGAATAGAACCGTTTCTAAATTGCAATGTCTATGTTACTGAAAACCTCGCTACACATAAAAAAACACATCCTTTCCATGATATTACAGAAAGAATAACGTTTTTGTCGTTTGGGAGATAATGATTTGCCTTAGCTAGATAGGCATGGGGTGGTACTCCTATAGACATATGTTAAGGCAAATCCAATATAAAAAACCCAATTTCTCAGTATTAAAATTTGAGAAATTGGGTTTTTTATATAGGTAGGACCCAAAGTTATTTAAACCTATTACTTTGTATTAAAAGAAATTTTGATATTTCATCGTAAAATAATAAACAAGAGTTAAAAGAGCTAAAATCGAAAAGTTATAAAAGCTAAACCTTATAAGGTACATTTTACTTTTTTGTGGATCTCTCTTAATAAAAAGTTTAAATGAAATTACACTTGCAAGGGAAGCAACAATCGTACCAAGTCCACCTAAATTCACACCTACTAATAAAGGTTGCCAATTCACGGAGAATTTTGATAAAAAGATCGCAGCTGGTACATTGCTTATCAGTTGGCTTAAAATTATGGAACTGAAAAAGATTGATGTGGGACTTTTGAGATTTTCGCTGGCAAATGTGTGTACTACCTTTAATTCCGATATGTTTCCTATAAATATAAAAAAACATATAAAAGTAATAAGCAATAAATAATCAATTTTCTTCAATAATTTTATATCAAGTATACATGCGGTTCCCAATGCGATGATAAACGCAAGTTTGTAGCTTAAAACCCCTAGTATGGATGCAGATATGATGCCAAATAGTATTCCCCATACTGTTGCCTTTTTTTTATTTATTATAGGAATATACGGAAGTTCCATTTCCAATGCTTTACTATTCAATCTTTGATTAAGAAAGAATAACAGAATAATTCCAAGAACCACTAATAGAAGGATTGTTGAAAAAAATTGTATAGGCCTTATTCCGTAGTTAGTAAATATGAAAAGATTTTGAGGATTTCCCATTGGAGTTAAGCTGCTTCCGATGTTAGCCGCAATTGTCTCTAGTATAATAGTATCTAACATAGAAGTTTGTATAATCTTACTAACTATAAGTGTTAATGGTACAAATGTTATTAATGCCACATCATTCGTTACAAGCATGGAACTAAAAAAGCATAATAAAATTAGGATTGCTGAAACACTTTTACTATTATGACATTTACTCAGTATAGCAATGGCGAACTTATCCAATAGTTTAAGATCTTCCAGAGCCTTCACTACGAGCATAAGATTAAATAAACTGACTAATACTTTAAAATTTATATATTCTAGTTCTGGTGCATGGAATAAACAGCTTACGATTGCTAACAAGAGTGATATGGTAAATACAATGTCTTTTTTTAAAATTCCAAATTTCAATTTCACTTTTTTTTCGTTTTCCACATAAATATATTCTTTCATCAATCCCCCTCCAGTCCTATCTATTCTACTACACACCCCTGTTTCTTGCATTTGAAACCTCAATGCACTTAAAAAATACCATCATTTCCACTAAATTACAGAAAAAATGGCGTTTTTTCGTTATGGGGGTAATGGTTTGTCTTGACTTGATGGGCATGGGGTTATTCCATTATAGGACGCCTTCCATTAGTAAGAAGGCGTCTTTTGTAATTAATCAGATTCTGGAGCAACACATTTAAGGGATTGGGGTTATATTAAGGTGTAGAAGAGATTGTGAAATATTGTACTTACACTAACTGGGTGCTTATGTTTAACAAAGAGTTGCGGTGGCAGCTCTTTTTTCTTGTTCCACTAACGGACAGGATAGTTGAAGATGCAATACCAATAATTGGTCAAATAAAAAGACAGGTTATCACCATAATTTAGTTATAATGAAATTAATAAATAAACGGTAAATTGGAGAATTTTTATGAAGTTAATAAATACTTTTTTTGAACCTGTTTCTAATCTTTCAAAAAAGCAAAAAATATTGCGGTTGTTTTTCTTTCTTATTCTATTTACTGAAATTATCACTCGTATTTTAAAAATTGATTCAATGTTGGTTCAAAATATAATTGATTCAGTAATGGGATTATGCCTAATTGCTTTCGTCTTTGAAATGTTGATTTTAAAGAACAAAAAGTAATAATAACTAGTTCGAGTTATTAAGCTAACGGGTGCGATACTTCAAGACGAAGGTCGCCTTTTTCTTTTTCTACAGAAAACATTGTGAAATGTTGTACTTTAAGTAATGGGGCAGTTTAGTTTAACAAGACTTTGGAAATGTATGGTAAAATATATGGTAAATGATATATGTGGAGAGTGGTACAAATGAAGTTACTGTTGGAGTTAATACGAATAGTGTTTTTACTTGTATTTATCGGAGGAATTATAAGTGCCTTTATAAATTATGTGTACTCAAAATTAGGAACAAACATAGACACCTATGGCTGGATGGGACTTATGGCGATTCTTATTTTATTATTTGTACTGTATAAAAATAAATATCAGTTTAGTGGATGGTACACAGGTAAAGGACGAGAAAAACTCTCCGAAAATGTATCAAAAGTGCTTATTTCCATTTCAATAATATTAATGTTGTTACCTCCGATTCTAAGTTCCTTCTTAAGCTAACGGGTGCTTGCGTTTAACAAAGTAGGTACTTAGGCACCTCATTTCTTATTGAGGAAACGGGGTTGAACAATTGTCATTAGCTTTTTTTCAACAATCGGGCCATTTAACGGAGGAAGGGCTTATGAAAGTAGGTTAGTGTATAAAAAGAAAATAAATGCTTTGATAATCAATTGAGTAAATGAAGCTATTTGTTAAAGAGAAACAAACAGCTTCATTAATTGTAAGTTTAGTTTAATAGTGCTTTTAGGGCTTTCCTTTTCCAGAAAAATTGATGATAAGTAGATTGAGCCAAGAAATTGACTATGAATGCAATTGGATATGCAAGCCATATTCCATTTATCCCAAGTGTTGTAAAATGTGACAAGGAGTATGCTGCCGGAACTTCAATCAGCAAAATACTTGTGATTGTAAAAATTGTTGGCCATAATACAGTACCTGTTGCTCTCATTGTTGCTGAGATGGCCTGTGTGTGACCCAAAATAACATAACTCCAAAATGAGAACATTATAAGGCTTTTAGCGATATGAATTGTTTCAGTGTTGTCTAAAAAGATACTTAAAATAGGGGTTGGTATTAGGTAAAGAATGAGAATAAGAATACCGCCAAGTAGATAATTCAGTGTAATAGCTATTTTCGTTATATGTTTAATGCTCGAAATGTTCCCGGACCCCACGGCTTGTGCAACAAAAACTGAAATGGCAATTGAAATGCTCATTGCTGGTATTTGAACGTAGCTTGCAATTTGATTCACGATTCCGTATGCAGCCGTTGCATTGGATCCATAATCATTTACAAAAGTTATGACTGCGATTTCTGACAACGCTATTGAAACCATACTTATACTAGTAGGAATGGCTAATTTCAGTAAGGTTTTCAATACAGAGCCTTTCAAGTGATGATGCTTCAAAATAACAGAGTCTAATTTGAGTACATGATTTCTTCTGTGTAAGTACCCTAATAGAATTACAAATGTAATGAAATTGGATAATACAGCTGCATATGCAGCACCATTTAATCCGAATTCTGGTAAACCCAACCAACCGAAAATAAGAATTGGTAGCATGGCAATATTTAAGATAATACTAATCAATAAAAAATAAAAAGGTGTTTTTGAATCGCCAACACCTCTCATAAAGGTTGTATAGGACATATATAAGAAGGTAATGGGTAATGTAACAAATAATATACGTGCATACTCTGCGCTTTCAATTAGAATATTCTCAGGTGTTCCCATCCACTTTAGAATATCTTCTGTAAAGAGTCCTCCGATTAGGGCGACAGCAATGGAAATAATCATCGTAAATGCTAAAGTAACTCCTACTACTTCCTTCATTTTTTTGATATTTCCACTTCCGTATGTTTGCCCGACTAGAATGGAGCTTCCAGACCCAATTCCGATGACAAAGGATAGTAAGAAAAAGAATAGTGGGAAGAAGGCAGAAATAGCTGCTAAAGAATCTACCCCAAGTGTTTGCCCAACGATGATAATTCCAAATACTTGACCTAAAGATTGCAATACACTTGCAAAAATGACAGGTATGAGGAAGGCAAGCATAGGTTTTGCTAAGACAATCGTTTCATTTAAAGGTTTATTCATTTCATACAGCTCCTAATAGGTTTCATTCAAAAGAAGCCCTCACTTTTTGAATCAAGATTATGAACAAAGTGAGGGAAAGGTCATCAAGTATGAACATTTAAGTCATAACTCGTGTATATTTATATAACAAATTATTATAAAAGCTGATAATATAAACCAAATTGAGTATCATACCATAACAGTTTGCTATGTTTACGTTTCGGGATACGTGTTTGTAAACCCCATTCAGGGTACTGTTTAATAATCTGAATTTGATCACCAGTAGCAACAGCAATAAATGATATATAATGATCTTTTGTCATAGGATGATCGCTTGAAATAAACCATTCATTATCAATTTCTGTAATTGATAGCTTTTCTTCGTCAGTTGTTTTCTTTGCTGCTAATCGTTCTAATTTTCTCCCACAGCAAGATAGGGTTATATCTCCAGTTGCTAATACAATATTATTACATGACGGACAGACAAAATAATTCGAATTTTTCATATTTCCTCCTACAAATTCATTCGACGTTAATTCACCCTCTAAAATATTTTCTATATTAACTCCCAATAGGGTAGATAAACTTGGTAATAGCGTGACATCTGGACAGCCATATCCACGCTCCCATTTTGAAATTGTTCGATCAGAAATGTTCATTTGATCAGCTAATTGTTTCTGTGTCAACCCTTTTTCTTTCCGCAAATTATAAATTAACTCTCCAACTTTACGATTATCCATCATTTTCTCCTCCCGATCTATTTCCATCTTAGGGGTTTATATGGTTAGCAGCAACAAACGCTCCGTAGAGTTAAACATAGGTAGAGTTTACCTATTTTCCTTTTGATTATGTTTTTATGACTGAAATCATTCGGCTGTTTACAGTTGCTATTGGTTTATGAATTCTTCCTTATATAGTTAACTATATGGAAAATAAAAATGAGGATTTTTCAAAAGTAAAAGTTAATTGTGAAATAGTGTACTTAAAGTAAACGGAGGCAGAATTAGAAATTTTATCTTCAGGTTATATTTTAGATATTCCATTATAGGGCGCTTTTCTTTAGTAAGAAGGCGTCTTTTTTATATGCTCCTTCACAAAAGATTGTGAGGGTTTTCACTTAAACTAAAGGGTGCTTTTGTTTAAGATCTCGGCTGTCATTTTAAGTGGTTCCGTTTTTGTGGAGAAAATTGTAAATAGCATATAAACAACACACCAATTCACACCAGAATTTCTGTAGGCTTTTTTATTGATATTGAGGGATTTTAATGTTATTTACCTCCATATTGACACTTGAATTAGCATAGAAAATAATTGGATGACAATAGCTATTGTCAATATAAAAATTACTACGTTAATTAAGTTGCTATTTATAGTTATAAATTCTTCAAAGAATAAAAAGTTGTTGTATAATAATGTAAATGAAAAAAGGACTTCTTTTATGAAATAAGAAAGGAGAAGTAAATTATGTTAGAAAAATTCAAGAAATCTTTATTTGAGAGTGGGAATGTTATCCGATTTGAGTTAGATGATTGGTATAAGTGGTACAAAGAACCTCAGAAGTTTCATAATGCGGTTGTTTCGCACCTTGCAAAAGAGGGGAAGAAAGTAGAAACAATCTCAATTGCTGATAAAGTGACCGGTAATAAGATTTCCACTCTACTTATTGATGAAATAAAATATGAACTGAGTATAGAAAACGCTCGATTTTTAGCAGCTACTCAAACAGTTGTACTGAAAAAAGTTGAATAATAAACAGTTCAATGAAATGATAAAATAAATAAAAAAACCGCAAACTAAATTTTTGCGGTTTTTTTATTTATTTTAGTTGTCAATTATACTTCTAAATGATGTGTTATTTGACCTATTTTTTAAAGTTTTCTCCACAGTATCGGAACTACTTACTGTCATTTTGGCAGCCTTTTTTATTCTTAAACTAAAGGGGCAGTTTACTTGAAGAAGCAAGCCCATTATTATAAAAAAATTGTAACCTTTTTACATATGAATCGTAATAGTTCACAGGGGGGAATAAAATGGTCGGAATAGGAACTTGGATACCATTATTGTTATCTATCGGAGTAAGTGTAGTAGTTATTTATTTCATTTTTAAAGCAATTAAAAGGTAAAATAAACGGGATTGCTACGGCAATCCTGTTTTTTATTATTGCACTAACGGAGCAGTTTAGTGTAAGAAGGAAATACTTAATAGAATGAAGAATTAAATACTGTTTTGAAGTTATCTTTACTTAAGCGAGGATTTAATATGACAAAGAAACCTTATGGGAAACACTGGAATGGACTTCAAGGATATAGGGTAATTGAAGGAAACGATTTATATAATCACTATTTCGGTGGTCAAGATTGTGATTTACCCGTATGTAAGCTATGCGGGAATAAAATGCATCAAATATTTTGTTTTGACATGAAAGACGAAAGGCTTACGGAACTAAAAGCTGATGAACTAACTATTTTACCATTGGTTTCTTGCCTGAACTGTGCAATGGTGTGGGAGCCTCAATATTTCAAGTTAAGCAATGAGGGTAAAAAGGTTGAAATAATTAGTCAGGATAATACAGAAGATTGGATTCAGGAAGACGAAGATAAGCTACCTGTTCCACTTCCTAGAACTAATGTAACGCTAATTAATATGAAAGATGAAGATATACCTACAGATGAAGAAAGCTATTGGACAGCTTTTGATTTATTCGGTTCGGAATATTTATGTAGATTATTAGGTGCCCCTTTATACGATGATGTTCCAGACCATTTGGGATGTCCAACTTGTTCTAAAGAAATGAAGTACATTGCCGCGATAACACAAGACCTTGGGGAACGGAAACTTATTTCAGTTGTTGATTTTCAATTAGGTGAGATGAATATTTACTATCATTTATGCAAAGATTGTTTAGTTATTAAAACTCAAATACAAGGAACATAATAAAGTTTGTGAAAAACTGTACTTAAACAAACGGGTGCCTTAGTAAAAAATAAGGACCATTAATGAAGTGATTTCGTATTATTCAATATTCTGCCATCGGGTGCCTTTCTGAATAAAAGGTGTCTTCTTTTATTACGTATAAAATTATATATAATTTGTAAACTAAATTTATCCACATTAAGATTAAGGAATTGATGATATGATCCAAGATAAAGTGTTAATAATTGGTTTATTAGGTGTTCTGTCAACAATACCAGGAGAGATTGCTTCGAGGATATTTGCTTATTTTGGCATTGGTAAGTATGGTATTTATGAATTAGCGAGCCTTATTATTACATTTAACAGGCCTGTATTTACCATAGGATTAATTGTAGATTTTTTAGTTAGTAGTGTTTTTGCAATCTTACTTTACTTTATATTCGAAAAGTTCGGTTCATGCCATTTAGTTATTAAAACTACTTTGTGCAGTTTACTGGTCTGGTTAGTATGTGAACTTTTATTCACAGCAATAATAGAAGGCAAGTATATACCTATTAGACCCATAAATGATTATTATTCCCATATTTTCAGTGCCATGATTTTTGGTATTACATTAGGACTGTTAATAAAAAAATTTATATTCAAGAAGTTAAATTCATGATAAATTTAACCCTTTTAAAAACTCCTCAAGTATTTAAGAAGGCGTCTTTTTGTTATGTTCAGGTATCTAATACAACATATATTAGGGATTGGAGTTATATTAAAGTGTAGAAGAGATTGTGAAACATTACACTTACACTAACGGGTGCAATAGTTAAATAAATGATCGCTGTGGCGGTCTTTTTTCTTGTTGTTCTAACGGAGCAGATTAGTGGAACAAAGGAAATGAAAAAATTTTCAATATAATTTAAAATATAAGGGTGATAATTTACTGAATTATATAAATATGGGGGTAACGAAATATGAGTGGTTATGCAAAAACTCCAGAGCCACCTTATTATGCGGTGATATTTTCTTCACAGCGTACTGAAGGTAACAATGGTTACGGTGAAATGGCGGATAAAATGGTTGAGTTGGCATCAAAGCAAAAAGGATTTTTAGGGGTTGAAAGTGCTCGTGACGATGTGCTAGGAATCACCGTTTCCTACTGGGATTCTTTAGAATAGATTAAAAATTGGAAAGAAAACGCTGCTCACAAAGTGGCACAAGAAAAAGGGAAATCCATTTGGTACCAAGATTTTGCCCTCCGAGTGAGCAAAGTCGAAAGACAAAACTTTTTTAAAATGTAATAATTTCTTTATATGCCTTCTTCAATTAACGGATTCAATAGTAAAAGATCCAGCTGCATCAAAGTAGCCTTTTTTCTTGTTCCACCAACGTGGTAGGTTCCTAGAAGAAGGACTTTGATACCTGTTTATAGAATAGCACCTTAGATTTAAATTTTTAAGGATGTGTAGCAATATGGAAGAGGGATTTGTCGCAGGGTCATTTACATTCATTATTCGGGGAGAAGATTTAGACATTGATGAAATAACGAAAGAAATAAAACTTAAACCTTCAAAAGTAAGAAGAAAAGGTCAATTAATCACCAAAGATGTAAGAATAAAGGATTCCTATTGGAGTTACAATGTATCATTTGAAGGTTATGATGATTTAATCCCAAAGTTAGAGGGATTTTTAAACATTCTTTTTCCTTATAAAGCCTTTGTTAGTAAAATTTCTGAAGTTTATGATGCGTATATATTTTTTAGTTTACGCTCAAATTTAGGGCAATTCGGCTTTGATTTACACCCCAAGACTATACGGGCAATAGCTGACTTAAATATCAGATTTGAATGTCATTTTCTTTCCTATGGTGAAGTTGAAAATGAATAATATCTTTTATTTTTGTTCAAATAACGGGTGCTTCTTTGGGCTTTTATTATTCTTATAGTTCATTGGATAATGCTAAATAATTACCAAAAAAATAACCCCCAAGATTGTTCGGAAACAATCATCGAGGGCATCAGGTAATATATCTAAAGGGGGTCTTGAAAAAAGATTATCCTAATAATAGCTCATGATTCTTAATTAATTCTTAACTTCAATTTAGTTTTTTTAATAGTAACTTCCCTCAATCGGCTTCAGGCTGTTTTTCCATCCATCCATGTTTCACCATAATGTTGTAAGAAATTACACCTGCCTCCATCGCATGGGTAAAAACTTTACTATAGTTTACGATGAGATCCGATCTTAAGCTGGAGCCTAAAGATGCTCCATAATATGTCAGAGCCGCATATAAGGTAGCAAAGGATACGAATTTTTCTACATCTTGATTTGCCAAAATATTGATATATATCGCCTTGTCTTTCGCATTAAACTGTTTGCTGTTGTAATAGGCGAAGTTTCCGGGTGGCCGCCACCATGTTTTTTAACGAGGCAATGGTTTCTTCTTCCTGACGCGTTTTTAAACCGCAATCTGGATTTACCCAGAACTGATCTTTTGAAATAACTTCTAAACTATCGTTTAAAATCGCATCGATTTCTTCTTCACTTGGTACTCGCGGGCTATGAATATCATATACTCCTAAACCTATACCAAGTTCATATGGATTTTGTTTCAGCGATTGAATCAGTTCCCCATGACTTCTAGACGTTTCAATCGAAATCACATCTGCGTCAAGGGCACGAATCGGTTCAATAAAGTCATTAAACTCGCAGTAGCACATATGTGTATGAATCTGTGTTTCATTCTTCACACTTGAAGTTGCTAACTTAAAGGCATTGACTCCCCATGCCAAGTAGTCGGCCCAGTTTTCTTTCCGTAATGGCAATCCTTCACGTAATGCCGGTTCATCGACCTGAATAATAGCAATGCCAGCATCTTCTAACGCTTGAATTTCTTCTCTTAGTGCTAAGGCTAGTTGGTTGGCGACTTGTTCACGTGAAAGATCATCACGGACAAACGACCAATTTAAGATCGTGACAGGACCTGTTAACATCCCTTTCACATACTTAGACGTTAATTGCTGTGCCTCATCTACTTCCCTCACTGTCATTGGGGCTATCCACTCGACGTCACCATAAATAATTGGTGGTTTTACGCAGCGTGACCCATAGGATACAACCCAGGCTTTTTCTGTAAAAGCAAAGCCTTCTAGCTTTTCTCCAAAGTACTCCACCATGTCTGTACGTTCAAATTCACCATGGACTAAAACGTCCAGTCCAATTTCCTCCTGAATCTGTATCCAACGGGCTGTTTCACTTTTTAGAAACGCTGTATATTCTGCTTCCGTCATTTCTTTTTTACGCCATGCTGTCCGTGTACGTTTTACTTGATCGGATTGAGGGAAGCTGCCAATGGTTGTGGTTGGATAGTCTGGTAACTTTAGTGCCTCCTTCTGCACAGGCTGACGTTCTTTAAACGTCATTGGACGTGCAAAATGTTCAGGTGTTATTTGTGATACAAGCTCCTTCACACGCGCATTCTTCCTTGCCTTATGTTGCGCTAAGGCTTGGGTCGCTTTCATACTTTGTGACACGCTCTTATTTCCAGCCCATGCCTCGTCACGTATATAGGATGTGATATGTGTTAACTCAACGACTTTCTCATCGGCAAATGACAGTGCGTCTTTTAAGATGGCATCTAGACGCGTTTCCGACTTTGTCGTCACAGGGACATGCTGTAAACTGCATGAAGACTGAATCCACGCTTCTTTTACACCA
Source organism: Bacillus sp. MM2020_1 (assembly GCA_011250595.1). Classification (GTDB taxonomy): domain Bacteria; phylum Bacillota; class Bacilli; order Bacillales; family Cytobacillaceae; genus Neobacillus. The sequence goes on from JAANMP010000001.1 coordinate 79,874, forward strand.
CTTAAGGATAAAACAGCTTTCGTATTGGTTGCTCTTTCAGCCAAATTCGCCCGCCATATATCACGTCCATTGACCACACCAATCCCTAATACTTTATCTTGCGGGAAGCCGTGTTTACGAAGGGAAACCATATTCTCTTCGGCACCATGGATGAAATCCAGACCAATCCCGGCAACCGGTAATTGAGAAAGTTCTTCATAAGCTGATAATCCTTCAAAATAGGTTTGTAACATAATTTGTGCAGCTGGTACTTCTGCTGCTAATTGTTTGTAAATAACTTGGACTAATTTTACATCATCTGCTGTAAGTGATAGGACTAGGGCTGGTTCTTCCACTTGAATCCAACTTGCCCCTGCATCGACAAGCTGCTGGAATACTTGTGCATAGAGCGGGATGAGTTTTAAAATAAAAAATGCTTTCGTTTTTGCATCGTATCCTTTTGATAGTTTCACAAACGTATACGGACCAATAATTGTCGGCTTTGTGTTCACACCTAATTCTTCTTTGGCTTCTGTAAAATAATCTAACAGGTAGTTTTTCGTTAAATGTAAGGACTGGCCTTCATATTCAGGGACGATGTAGTGATAGTTTGTGTTAAACCACTTGGTCATTTCACAAGCGACCACATCCTTTGCCCCACGCGCCATTGCGTAATAGGTTGTTAGGTCGACTTCTTCACCTGTCCACTGATTACGATTTGGAACCAGTCCGAACATTGTCGCAAGATCAAGCATCCGGTCATAGAAGGTAAAATCCCCAACGGTTAATAATTCTAAGCCTAAGGACTGTTGGCGCTTCAAATTATTCAAGCGAATCGTTTTCATTTCGGCGATAAATTGCTCTTCTGATTTCGCCCCCTTCCAAAAAGATTCGACACAACGTTTCCACTCGCGATTTTCCCCAATGTACGGGTAACCAATGCTTGTACTGACTAAATTCATGTTTCATTCCTCCTTTTTTAAACTACATTTTCCAAATACGAAAAAGCCATCTCCAAAATGGAAATGGCTCTACAATCAAGTTATAGATATGCTAATAAAAACTTGCATAAACATCGCTGCTCATAACTCGTTTGTCGTACAAATGACTGTCACCACCTATTTCCACGTAGGTATTTGGTGTGTACTAGAATTTGGCAGGTCTCCTGGCTTATCATCATGGCTCCTCACACCTTCCCATCCTAAGACAGTGGTATTTGTGATTCGCTCCGATTTACAGTTGCGGGACAGCGACGGAATTACACCGTTCTTCCCTATTAAGCCAAGCCGTAGCTTGGCACCAACTCTTACACGATATGTAATTTTCACTTACTATAACATATCCATCGTTTAGTGTACATAATTTTCTGAAAAGTTGAACTGAGTTAGCTCTTTTTATGACTGCTGGGCCTAGATTTACTTGTTTTCAGTTGGGGAGTCCTCTGTGGTTGCGAGGTTTCCGCCAAGTTGGAATGGAATTCCGCCAACTCGTGGTGTGATTCCGCCAGTTCTTGAATTTATTCCGCCAAACTGTGGCATGATTCCGCCAACTTGGATGACTATTCCGCCAAACCCTTTTAAGTTACCTGTTTTTAGGATTATATCTGCCCCTTTCAGCAATTTATCAGCCACTTGCCAAACCCACTAAAAAATCCAGGCGTTTAAGCCTGGATCAGGTCATTGTCATTCCCTTTTAAGAGAGCCCAAAGTCAAACCGGACAGGATTTCTTGCCAGGGAGCCTACTCCCCGGATTACACGTGAACCCAATAAGATTTAAGCCACCACCTTGATTCCAAAAAAAATAGCCCTCAAGATTGTTCGGAAACAATCATCGATGGCATCAAGTAATATATCAAAAGGGGGTCTTGAAAAAGATTATCCTAATAATAGCTCATTATTCTTAATTAATTCTTAACTTCAATTTAGTTTTTTTAATAGTAACTTCCCTCAATCGGCTTCAGGTTGTTTTTCCATCCATCCATGTTTCACCATAATGTTGTAAGAAATTACACCTGCCTCCATCGCATGGGTAAATACTTTACTATAGTTTACGATGATATCCGACCTTAAGCTGGAACCTAAGGATGCACCGTAATAAGTCAGTGCTGAATTGACTAAAAACCCCGCGTGAAACATGATCAATTTGTCAGAAAATGGACTTACCGTAGATTCTGTAATCTCGTCATTCCATTTCTCGGGAATTGTTAAATGCTCCTGTTGTAATAGCGCGTCAAAGCTTTCTGCATCTTTTCCTGCTAATTTAACATTTTTCAACATAAAGTTACGAACATCTTCACGGACCGCCACCTGACTAAAGGCCAAACTTAACGAGCTGACAAATCCAGTTTTCGTTGAATTAAAGAAAAGGGTGCTGATTTCCGAACTATTTAGTGGTCTTTTGTCTCCCATTAAATTAGAAATGAAGCCTGGTGATTCCACAAACTTCGTCCCATGAGGGGAGGGAATAGAAGGGACACTTGTATGCTTTGGCTGTTTTTTAGCCAATGCCACTATTTTTTGGAATAAATCTTTCGCTGAAACCAGACATTCTGAAAAATAATTTTGAATATCCGGCCGTTCGGAGTTTGTAAATGCTAAGCTATAACCTGTAATCCCATGTATGGTCATAATATAGGAGTAAAATAGGAGAAATTGGTCAGAAAACAGACGAGGGGCATTAACATTCACATCCTTCTCTGTAAATCCGATTGGTATTTGGAAATTAGCACGAGTTAAGAATTCGGTAATTTTCGTAAGATGACTCTCAGATAGCTGTAATGCGTTTTCTAAAATAGGTTTTATCTCTTTGTTTTCAACAATGTGAAGAAAATATTTAAAAATACATATAGCCATACTATCACCCAAATATTGAAGCCAAAGGGCTGATACCTCTGCAGCAGTTAAGCTATTGGTCTTTGATTTTCTGAAAATCGCCATTGGAATGCCCCCCCTTTACACTTCATGTTATTTTTTGCCTAAAATTGAAATTTAAACTTTATTGGGAAGAAAAACTTTTCAACGGGCTGAATTTCAAATACTAATTTATGGGTTGTGGAACTCTATGTAGCCATCGGGGGGATAATTGCTTTTTGGTTGATCAAGAAGGCCAGGGGATCGTTACAATAACTAGGAAAGGACCTTTACAGGGCGTAAGGGTCTTTTATTTTTATAAAAATTGGTTGCCAAAAAGAGCAGCAATCCTGCTTTTAGTGGTGTCTGCGCTAGAGGTCAAAAGAGAAAAGGCCAATGGCAGATAAGATGGTGAAAGTGGCAGATATATTCGTAAAGCGGCAGATAAAAAGAAAAAGAGGAAGATAAATGTCCCAAAGCGACAGATAAAAATTTTTCACCTAAAAAATTGGCAGGATTTTTCAAGAAAAAGGGTACATTAGAGGGGGCGAACGTAATACAAAATCAACCCAATAAATAATACAAACGCAAACACAATCGGAACAAACATCGAAATAATCGTTGCCGTACTAACCATGTGATCTCCCCCTATAAAGCCTTCTTTTTATTATTATCATTATCGATAATGGTAATAATAATTTATATTGCCATTAACTGTAAATAGTTTTTTTAGCTAAAGAAATACCCTCTGGCGGTTGGATTACATCGAGCGTTGTGATACTTTTGAAAGAAACACCATATGCTTAATCAAAGTTTCCTTGAAGGGAGTTATCCGTTTGCAGAGGGTTAAATTTATGATCCAACAGTTCCTCCACGAGCCTTTATGGTTTAAACTACTCATCTCTTCCACTTTGCTAATTTCAATCATTTTTAGTAGCTCATTTTTTTCCTATAATCCTTATTATCAAAGCGGTTCCAAATTAGCAGCGGCTATCTTTTTTTGTGCCTATGGAATGAAGTATAAGAGGAATCGAATTACTTCTGTCCTCCTCTTTATAGCATCAGCTCTATGTATTTATTTATCTATCAATATTATTATTTAGATTCTTTAACTTTTATTACAATTCTAGAATGCGTGGCCTCCCTTTGCTCAGAGAGGCCTGTTTTTTGTTAATCATCCAACTAAAAAAAGCACCATGGCTAGGTGCAAAGGGCTTTTCGGTTGATCATTTAGTAAGTTTTTTTACTAGAATCTTTTTTAAAGAGGTTCGTTATAAATCTTTTAGCAGTGAGGAAGGCAAATCCAATAATGGCGAAGACTAGGAAAAATACTACGTATCCCCATAATCCGACAATCGCATCTTGAAATTCCATGTTGCCTCTATTCGTGATTGCTTGCTGTATTTCGATGGCAAAAACTAAAACTATCATGAAGGTAAACGTATAAAGAAAAGATAGAATAGTGATCCCATAGGGCATTTTAGATATGAATTTAGATATGACCAGGACGATCAGAAATACAAAGATTCCGATGATACCCATAATCCAAAAGTGCAGGTCTTTATCATTCAAACCAAGATTTAAAGATTGATTGGCATAGACATTTATAAAATCATGGATATTATTTAATAGTTCTGTAAGCATAAGAATAATTTCTTTCAACTTTACCACTCCTTCCCTCCATTGTAGTCCAGCACCACCATCAAAGCTAACCCCAAATTTCCCCATTTGTAATTTTTTGTATATTTATTAGAAAGGAGAATAGTAGTTTAGGGTGCGGATTCCGCCAAGTTGGGGTGGGATTCCGCCAACTTGGATGACTATTCCGCCAAACCCCATTTTAGGTTACCTTTTTTATAACTGCTTGGACTGCTTAGATTTACTTGGTTTCAGGTGGAGAATCCCCTGGGGTGTGAGGATTCCGCCAAGTTGGGGTGTGATTCCGCCGATTCCTGATTTTATTCCGCCAAACGGTGGCGTGATTCCGCCAAGTTATGATGTGATTCCGCCAAACCCCTTTTTAAGTTACCTTTTTTATAACTGCTTGGGCACAAATTTACCAATACCTAAAAGTCCATTTCTAATAGATCTTTCATTTCTTTTAATAAATTCTTATGTTTTTCAATTGTCATACGAGGTTTTTCTGGGGAATTAACATCTTTGTGGGTGAATAAAAAGGTACCATCATTTAAGACGACAAAAGAATAAGGAGCTTGTTTTCCGGATTCCATCTTTTCGCCTTCAGCAAAACTGAAAGAATAGGAATCTTGCGCCTTCATTTCCGCTAACATGTAATCCGTATCGGTTTCTTTAACTTTGAGTCCTTCAACCATTGTTAATATTTTTTCTATTTTTTGTTGATCTGTAACCATTTTGGTCATTTCTTCAGAGGATGTTTGATCTTTAGTTTTTTGAATCAATAACATACCCGAAAAATTATTATTTTTGATTTGAATCACTTCTTCTTTCTCTCCAGAGCAACCACTTAACAAAACAAAAACTGTTATAAGACCTATAAACAGGGATTTCATAAAACTCCACCCTTTCATTTTTAACTTCACAATCGCATCGTATTACCCATGAAAAAATAAAATCACACTAGCTGCAATAATGCCGATGAAGCCCAGGATGTATAATAAAATAAAACAAGCTTCATTGTTATCACAATAAAAAACCCGAACACCACTAGCCAAACTGGCATCATGAGAAAAGGGGTGATGATTTCAATCAAATTCCATTGGAAAAAACCATTTAATATAACTAACGTGCTGCTGATCAGCGCTAAAATTAATAATTTTCTTTGAGCCCGCACTGTTTTCCCTCTTCCTTTATTAAACATTTCGATTTGTGAGCCAGCCAATTTATATGAAGATGGGGTTTTCCATTTGATTGCCTCCACAGGAATAAAGTTCCACCTTTTTAGGATACATGATATAGTTTGACTTGAGTAAAATTTTTCATGAATAGCAATAAAATGAGGTGTATCTTAATTGAAGGTAATGGAAACAGAACATTTAATTCTCCGCTGGTTAACACCAGATGATGCTGCGTTTATTCTCGAGCTTTTGAATGATCCTTCTTGGGTGCGTTTTATCGGTGATCGCGGTGTGCAGACTATAGAGGATGCTCGAAACTATATTGTAACAGGGCCTATGGAGATGTACTCCCGCCTGGGATTTGGTCTCTTTTTGACGGAGCTTAAGGATGCGGAACGGACCCCGGTTGGGATGTGCGGATTGATCAAACGGGATGGATTAGAAGATGTGGATTTGGGCTTCGCTTTTTTAGGGCGGTTTCAATCGAAGGGGTATGGATCTGAGGCAGCCGCTGCAACATTGGAGTTTGGAAGGGATCAAATCGGACTGCAGCGGATTGTTGGGATTACCTCTGTCGATAATGTGGGGTCATCAAGGCTTCTTGAGAAGATTGGCATGAAGTACGAAAAGATGATTTTGCTCCCAAATGATACGGAAGAGCTTAAGTTGTATGGGGTGGAATTTTAATAGAAAATACCTACACTTCGAATGTAGGTATTTTCTTTAGTAATTGTTAAAAAATCCAGGCGGCCTGAGCCTGGATCACCTTTTAAATTTGTTAGTGAATTTACTAAAAAACGGTACGATTCCTTTCAAGATTGGTTTATATTGTTGGGTTGTTGTTACGAGGGTGTCATAGGTTTCCAAAAGCAACTCTATATCCACATTGTTCATCATGTTTTCTAGTTTATTCTGAGTCGTTTGAGTTTCCTTGTTTTCATTCCCCTTTCTTCTACGCCCGAAAAACTGATCTTTTTTAAAATCATTTGGTTCCGTTCTTTCTTCTGAATGGTTTGAGCCTCTTGGCCTACGGTTGCCAAACATAAATCTTGAAAAGGGGTCCATTTCTCTCGTCGATTTTTCTTTTTGATGATGATCCTTCCCGTCCAATTACCTCGCCCACCTCCTTTTTTACTCTCTTAGATATACTATGATTGGACTTGTATCAAAGTGTGGATACCTGTCCAAAGATAAAAAAGCAGTTACATTTCCAGATGTTCCGAAGTTCAAAACCTAAACCTCTTAAGTTACCTTTTTTCATTAAAAATTTTTGAACCCTTTATCGTAAATAATGCGAAATTTAGGTTTCCAAAGGATGAAATATTGTTCGCTGTCTAGATTGGGTTTCGGCGTGGCATGAGTGGTCGAGTATGAAATGGAGTTCATTTTTAAAAAAGAAGGTTTGAAAAATGGTTTTGTACGATTTTCTGGGATGATTGCGGATTTTTATAAGAAATGTGAACTTGTCCAATCATGTTGGTCTGGGAAAAATATACTAAGTGTGGGATGATTGTTGGCATCCTTAAAGTGGTATAAGGTGGTGAATCATATATGGGTTACGGATCTGGATACGGTGGCGGTAGCGGTTATGGCGGCGGTAACAGCTTTGTCTTAATCGTTGTACTATTCATTTTGTTGATCATTGTTGGCGCTTCTTTAATGAGCGGCTACTAATTTAGTATTGGAAAGGAATGAAGGACAGGTTGGAATTACCTGTCCTTTTTCCTATGTTAACTGTATTCTGAGCACACCTTCAGAAGCATGGAAACCACAATGGTTCGTCTAAGAATATCTATACCTTCCAGCAGATTAACTTCTATCTCCTCTTTATATGCATCCGATTGTTTGAATAGCCGTTGTCATTGTTTAGCAGGCTTTTAACTTTCCGATAGTTATCGAAGTCCGCTTTTAAATCTGCCTGTAATTTATCTTTTAAATGCCGGTAAGATACCTCCCATTCCACTAAACTTTCAAAAAGTTTCGCAAAATTTGGTCTCATACTTTCCCAATGATAATCAATGTTGTTAAACCTTTCCAATAACCCTTCACGGTATTGTAATTGTTCCTCTAAATCGATACTTTTATCTGTTTCAACCTCAAGCTCCCTTTGAAGATCATTCGTTGCTAATAATTCTCCTTGGATTTGGGTTTGCTCCTCCACTTCCCAGCGATTATCAGAATCGACTTCAATCTCTTCTTGATAAGCATCCGTTTCCACTAATTCTTCATTGATTTGGGTTCGCACTTCCCATACCAAACGATTATCAGAGCCGACTTCAGTCTCTTCTTGATAAGCATTCGATTCTCTGAATATTTGTTCCCAATGTTCATAAAGGCTTTTAGCTGTCAGATAGTCATCGAAGTCCACGTTTAGATCTGCCTGTAATTTCTCTTGTAATTGACGGCACGATCCTTCCCATTCCCCTAACCTCTCCATATCAACGTGATTGGCAACCTTTGGTTTCATGCTATTCCAATAAGAGTAGAGGTTATTACACCAATCCAACAAATCTTCACGGTATTTTAGTTGTTCTTCCATTTTGACACATTCCCCTCACATGGGTATTATTATCCCGATTTTAATGACTACAAATTTATCCTATGTTCCACAGTTGTCCTAGGATTAGACATTCACCCATATGTAAATAACATCACGTCGTCAGTAAGAAGAAAGACTCGATAGGGAGGCTCAGGAGCCACCTAGAGGGCAGCTGGATTCTCACTCTTACACGTGTTGATAGACAAGGTAAAAAAATCAAATAACTCAATTTAATCTTCCGTTCCTAACACATCTGTATTTGGTGGTTCATACCCCATCTGACGTAAAATCCAATTCGGCAATCTTTATTGTCGAATAGATATAGCAAGTAAGCCGTTACTAGTTGACCAATTGTTGCATTTATTATAGTAATTGTATTTAAAAGCGCTTTGATAAATGGCTTTACACCAACCTTGTTAGGTAGATACACTAATTGGGATCATGTGGGGGTAATTTAATGGCAAAAAAGAAAGACAAGTTCTTTAATTATTTAATGGGTATTTCTTTAAATTTAAAAGGAAGTACAATCTACTTTGCTGACTATAAATTAAAAACTGTTAGTGATCTTGAAATTTTTTCTGAGAAGATGAAAGAATTTGAATCTTATGGGGATACCATGGTACATGATCTTATTAGCGAACTAAATAATGCTTTCATCACTCCGATTGAGCGTGAAGATATTTTAGCACTTTCAATAAGCCTCGATGATATTTTGGACGGTTTATACCATACAGCTGCTCTATTTGAAATGTACTCTATGATAGAATTAGACGATTATATTCTTAAATTTGTGGAAGCAATCAAAAATTGTGTAACCGAAATTGATACAGCTATTAAACTGCTATCAACAAAGAATTGGCTTCATTTAAGAGAACACGCAATCAAAATTAAAGAAATCGAGTCTGATTGCGACAACATTTTGCGTGAAGCGATTAAACATTTGTTTACCGCCCAGAAAGACCCTATCCGAATTATTAAAAACAAACAAATCTATGAAGGTCTAGAAGAAATCGCTAACTGCAGTAAAGCAGTGGCTAATACGTTTGAAACAATTATTATGAAGAATGCATAACACTCTTCATTCCTATCATCTCTGCATTTTGAGCAACTTTCACATCATTAACAGAATGCCCCCCCACAAATATACTTTCATTGGGTGAAACATCATGTTGTTCCAAAGCTCTCTAGAATATTGGGGGGCAGTTTTTTTTCCTTCCCATTTTTTTAAAATACTGAGCCAATTTCATTTTACTAGAATTGATATATCTTCGGAATCTGCGTCATAAATTACTGTGACGACGACCTGATCAAGCGAAGGGAGTGTATGTTTTGAAAAATCTCTCTAAATTTGTGGATGAACTCCCGATTCCCCCGATTTTAAAGCCTCGGTGGAAGGATGCGGCCTCCAGTTATTATGAAGTGAAGATGACTGATTTCAAGCACTCCTTCCATCGTGACTTGAATGATACGACGGTGTGGGGCTTTGAAGGCGGCTTTCCGGGCCCGACGCTGGAGTTCGAAAGTGGTGAAAAGGTGTATATCAAATGGATCAATGATCTTCCGGCTCAGCATCTTTTGCCAGTGGATTATTCGGTACATGGCGCCCATAAGGATGTGCCGGAGGTCCGGACGGTGGTCCATGTTCACGGTGCCTGTGTGGAATGGGAGAGTGATGGTTACCCGGAGGCTTGGTTTACGAAGGGCTTCGAAAAGGTTGGTCCTTTCTTTCGAAAGCAGGTCTATTGCTATGATAATTGTCAGCGTGCCTGCACCCTTTGGTATCACGACCATGCCCTGGGGATCACGAGGCTTAATGTGTATGCAGGCTTGGCAGGATTCTATTTGATCCGAGATCAACGGGAGCGGTTATTGAATTTACCAAGTGGGAAATATGAGGTCCCGCTGATGATTCAAGATAAGACTTTCCATCAAGATGGGTCGCTTTATTACCCGAAACAGCCCAAAAAACCTGTCCCTGAACTGGAAGCGTCGATTGTTCCTGAGTTTTTTGGGGATACCCTGTTGGTGAATGGCAAGGTCTTTCCCTTTTTAAAAGTGGAACCGCGTAAATATCGATTTCGGCTCCTTAATGCTGCCAATAGTCGCTTTTTCAGGCTGAAGCTGGATTCGGGGCAGCGGATGTATCTCATTGCGACGGAACGTGGATTCATGCAGGAGCCGATTGGTGTGAATGAAATCCTGTTGTCGCCGGCTGAACGGGCTGAGGTGATTATTGATTTCACGAATCTTGAGGGCAAACATATTATTATGAAAAATGATGCGCCTGCTGCTTTTCCAAGTGGAGATCCCGTTGATGAAGATACGGGCACTGTGATGCAGTTTCAAGTGGTGCTTCCCTTGGCTCGTGTGGATACGAGTGTGATTCCTGCGGTTCTGATGCCTGTTCCGCGGCTTCATGAACAGTCATCTTCCAAGTCACGATACCTCACGTTAGATGACAAGATGGATTCGTACGGCCGGGAATGGATGCTCCTTGATAACAAGTCGTGGGATGCGCCCATCTCTGAAAATCCAAAATTGAGCTCGACAGAAATATGGTATTTGATTAACTTAACTCCGGATTCCCACCCGATTCATATTCACTTAATTGATTTTCAAGTGTTAGACCGCCGGGATTTTGATGTGGATAGGTATAAAAAGGAGAAAACGATCCATTATACGGGGCCGGCGCATCTGCCCGAACCGCAGGAACGCGGCTGGAAGGATACGGTTCGCGCCGATCCGAAGCAAGTGACGCGAATTGTTATGAGGTTTGGACCTTTCACAGGCTTGTATGTCTGGCACTGTCATATGCTGGAGCATGAGGATTATGAGATGATGAGGCCATTTATCGTGATCCGGTAACTGGCCATTTTTTTAAAGACATTCCCCTATCTATTTGCATAAGGATATATAGAGTGGGGTGAATGACAGTGAATGCTCAAACAGAAAATACAAAGGCCGCCAAGGAAAATAGTAATTCTGACAACGAAGAAGTGCTTTTACAGCTTGAAAAACAAGTTTCCGTTGCTGTCTGGATTCAATTTATGGGCCAAATCATGGAGGCATATTATTTATCTAAGATTATGTTGGTTAGTGAGGAAGTCCGATCGGATGCCAATGAACGACAGATATTACTAGGAGCATGGATTCAAGCCGTGGGACAATTTCTAGAAGGCTTCGGTACGACGAAACAAATATTAACAGATGAGGAAACGCTCACGCTGGAAGCGCAGGAAATCACCAATTTGGGAGATTGGTTCCAAACCTTAGGGACTCTATTAGAGGCAAACGCAGGTACGCAAATTATTCTGGAGGAAAAACAGAATGAATTGGAACCGATCAAGTTCTTTCCATAACGGTTATGGATTGGTTGAAGTTTGAGGATATAACTTGTTACATGGCTAAACAACTATATTGAATAAAGGAACTGGTTTGAAATGGATCAACCGAGTATGCACTTGTTTAATGAAAATGATACAAGACGGATATTTCTGCCCCCTCATGGGTTTTATCACCATTTTCACTATGGGTATGGGGGACCACATTTCGGCGCCCCTTTGTTCGGCGGGTTTATGAATGGATGGTTTAACCGCCCACTTTTCTCTCCTTATGGTTATGGTTACGGTACCCCTTATTATGGATATGGATATCCTGGGTACTATCCTTACTATTAGCATGATTGATAGTTATTCACTTTCCCTACGGGTCGAGGTTCCTCTGGATTGGGAGATTCCGCCGATTTAGTGACGATTTCCGACAACTTGAGACGTGATTCCGCCGATTTCTAGATTTATTCCGCCAAACTGCGGAGGGATTCCGCCAACTTCAGCAACTATTCCGCGAACCCCCTTTTAAATACCTATTTAAAGATGTATTATGCCGAGATTTCGGTATTGGGGAGAATCCGCTAGGAAGTGCTGATTTACTTTCCAAGATTGATAAAAAAAGCCTCAAATCTGAGGCTAATTTTTTTGTACAATTTATTGTAAAGATCGTAGAGTCATTTGCTGACCCCTTTTTCCTTCAAGTGTGAGGGTTGCTTTTTCCCCTTGATGTTCGAATAATTGATTTAACAAGCTGCCTGATGCTTTGGCAGTATACGTAATCCCATTAAGTGTGATAAACCGAAACGTTCCTTGAGGGTCCACCCTTCCTATACGCGCTGCAACTTTTATTTGATTCGTAGCAGTTGCTGTTGCTGTTGCCGTTGTGGCAGGGATTTTGATTTCTTGGCCAATTTTCAACTTTGTTGAGTCTACGGTTGGATTTAGTTGTTGAATGGCTGAGACAGAGATAGTTAGGGCTTTACTGATTTTTGTAAATGTGTCACCGGGCTTTATCACATACACTGATGTACTTGGTTTTGTTGTTGCTGGTCGGTTAGTTGTTAAATAGGTTGCACTCACATACGCTACTTTGCCTTTGAAATGAATCTGGGCCCAACCATTTATAGATGATTTGACAGAAACAATTTCGTTTACTTTTAACGTACCTATTACCGCACTACTCGTAGAGGCAGCCTCTCTCACTCTCAATGAAGTGGCCGTTACATACATAGGTTTGGCTTGAGCGATCGCTGGTTTCGTCGTTTCTTCTTGTGTGGTAAGATAATCGGCACTCACAAAACAAACTCTTCCTTTAATCAGAATGCCAGCCCAGCCGTTTTCTACGAATGAAACCTTCACTACATCCCCTTGTTTATAGGTTCCAATGATACTGCTTTCTGTCGTCGGGTGTGAGCGAACATTTAGTGTAGTGGCGGTTACCGTTCTGTTATGTACTTTTGGTAAAAGAATTTTTTTACCGTTAATGGAAGTTAGCCCATTAGCCTCTAATATTTCTTGTGCTGTTATTCCATGTGCTGCGGCGATATTTTCAATTTTTTCACCACTTTTTACCTGATATGTATATTCCTGAATAAATGCTGCATTAGATGTGCTTGCAAAAAAGCTAAGTACTACGGTAAAAATGCCCGTCACGACCATTTTTTTTACTGGGCTAGCTTGTATCCATTGGTTAACCTGTGACACATATGTATTCCAATTTGCACGAATATCTTGTAAGAAACCTTTGACGTCTAATACATTTCGAATATCAAAATAATTGATATTTTGATAGTATTCACGTTTTTCCATCCTTGAGGTGAAATCTGGTACTGTTTTGTTTTGTTTACTTTTTCCGTGGGTTTCTTTTCTGATTCGTGTTAATTCACCATTTACAAATAATTCTTTTGTCATAATACCTTTGTTCTCCTATTTCCTGTTTAGGGTCAATCATTTGTTGTCATTTAAGAAAAATGGACGATGATATATTTTTATTAAGGTAGATGATCATGATTAACACTCAATGCGGCCCATGACCATTTACCTCCCCTATGTATTATTCGACATTTTCCAACATTTTCTGTCGCAATTTTCGTTGGTTTTTCAAAAATAAACGAAAATACAGGAGTCTGACTAAATCACAATGGCAAATTTCCCAAAGGGATTCCGCCTATCTATTTAAATAAGTACATCGAGGAGAACGCACTTGGTTAATGAAAATATACAAGACGGAGGCTTGGTGTCAGGCACCACGATCACGCTCGATGTTCCTTTGGATTAGGGATTCCGCCGATTTCTAGATTTATTCCGTCAACCTGCGAAGGGATTCCGCCAACTTCAGCTACAATTCCGCCAACCCCCTTTTAAGATACCTATTTTAAGATAGATTGGGCCTAGATTTCGGTATTACTGAAAGGGAGAACCCCCTAGGCCCGGCGGATTTACTTCCTTCCACCTCCAACCAACTAAAAATCCAGGCTTTTAGCCTGGATCAGGTCATTTTTCCTGAGATTGTATGTATAGAAGAATGGTAGTTTGGCGATAATGAGGATAGTCGTAATTAAGGGGGATATCCGGATGAAGGAAAGCCAGTTGTCATTGTCGGAGTTTGCGAATGAGGAAGGTTTTGAGCTTAATAGCTATCTTACGAGTTTATTTGAATATATTTCTAGTTTGTCAAAAAATGATGGTGTGAAGATGGAGCCAACCCCGTGATTTCGGGAGTGGCTCCATTCTTTTTTACTAACCATATGTCTATTAAATCAAACAGTAACGAACAAATCATAGTTATTTTATCCTATACACATAGGTGGAATTCTATTATAATTTTGTAATATAGTAGATAAGGAGGAAAATTATGAGAAAAATATTATCCGTTTTACTTGTGAGTTTGCTTGGACTCAGCAGCTTTTTGCCTACTTCGGCATTAGCAGCTTCTAAAGAGATCTATTATCCAGTGGTGGGCGCTAGTAAGACGACCCCTGGTATCTACAAAGCGGTACCGAATAAAACTGGCAAGGCAGTAACAAAAGAAAAGGTTTACAAATTAAAGGGACTCAGCAAAAATCCGCTAAAGCTAGAGGATATCACCTTTTTTTATGGTAAAGATCGCGTCGCAAAGTCTTCGGAAATGAAGTATCCATGGGGAGTGAACCTTGATACAATCCAGGAGGTAAAAATCTCAGGGAAAGATATTTATTTCACCAAATTCCTGTATGCCACTGAATATGCCGGTGGCTGTGGAGGTGGCGGTGCCGATATCCTTGAACTGTATAAAAGAAACAGCAAAGGTAAAATTACAAAGGTTATATCTGATAAAATTTCAGCGGATGCTACTAACCAGTTTGTGATTTCCGGATCATCTCTCTATTATTCTAAAATCACAAACGGCGTTTTTGGCAATTTTACAATCATCAAAGCCTCCCTGGACGGTAAGAAAAAAACTACCTTGCAGAAGGGCGTCGATGATTTCTGGGTAAGCGGGAAATTTATTTATTTCACAAAGGGAAATTATGAAGGCGAAAAGCTTTACCGCATGGACTTAAATGGAAAAGGTGTGAAGACAATTACTGCGGTTAAAGCTAAACTTTACGGCATGAATGGCTGTGGAGAAGGAAATTACACCCCTTCTAAAAACGGAGTTGCTTTCCAGGATTATCATGAAGATTCAGTGGAAAATAATTATTTCTATGATTTCTCAACAAACAAAGTAACTAAACTGCCTAAAAAAGACGTCTATATACATATACTCGATGTCAATGTCAGTAAGAAAAGGATCATCGGTATGACTTACTCAAATGACAATGATTCTTGGTCCATTGGACTTTACGATTTTAATGGCAAAAAAATCAAGACCCTAAAAAGCAGCAAAACACCAAGCTGGTTCTATAACTTCATCACCATCGATGCCAAAGCAGGAAAATTCCTCTATACCGAAGGGAATAGGTTAAAAGAGATTAAATTTTAACTAACACTAGCTTCGTGGGGAACTGCCGGGAATTAGGTCAAGTTGTTTTTCCAGAAAGGATAGAGCTCTCATAATTATTGAGGGTTTCTACCCTTTTTTGTTTTATAATTGAAGTATTTATTTTATGTGCGTGGTTTCGTTGATACAAAAACAACCCCTTCTTAAGTTACCTTTTTTATAAAAACCTCCCTCAAAGTTTGGTGTTAGGCAACATGTGAAAAATCCACATGGTGTCAGGCACCAAGTTCCCCAAAAATGAACGCCAATTACCTCTTATACCGAGTTTTTGGGTATAATAGAGGAATATGGATTTTTTAGAGGGGGTTGTGGCTTTGGAGTTGACGCCTGCGAGTGAACGGATTGAGCTTTTTGGGGATCAGGTGCGGGAGATGCTGCACCCGACGGTGACGGAGGATGCGCGGCTCGTTCAGAAGGGTTTGATGTTGTACCGGCAAGGGCTGGTGAAACAGATACAGATATGGAATGAGCAGATTACGGCGACGGTGCAGGATGTGACGCCGTGTTATGTGAAGTTGAATTTTGAGTTTTTGTCGCAGAGTGAGTGTACGTGTCCGACGGAGGGATTTTGCCGTCATCAGATGGCGGTGTTTTTTGGTGCGTATGCTCGGGTCGGCAGTGTGGCCGATTGGGTGACGGATTGGCGGGAGCCGATGCGTGAATCGAAGTCGATTTCTGGCTGGGGGCTGCAGACGGCGAAGGACTTGATTAAGGCAAATGGGGTGTCGAAGCCGGATTACAGCCGCTGGGTTCATTCGTTTGAGGTGAGCTTTGATACGCTTTTAGCGACGAAGAAGTACACGAGTCCCTATGTGATTCCGGAGCTGTTTGGGATTTATGAGCGCCGGATTCATGCAAGTGCGCCGGTCGAGCAGGAGTGGCGCTTGCTGTATGAACTGGTTGGGATTGTCGTGTCGTTTCGGAAGCTGGCACGGCTGAGTGACGACCTCGGTCATGAGGAAGAAATGGTGAAGCGTGCTTATCTTCATTTGTTCCATAATTTGATGGATGATGCGGAGGAGCTTTCGCTGAAAATTGGCGTGCAGTCGCTGCCGTTTGATTTTGATGAGTTTGTCGAAAAGTTGCGACTGGATACGTTTGAGCTGCTGACGTGTACGCAGGGGCTAGCGTATGAGCGGATTTTCTTGTACCGGCTGTTGTGGATTCATTTTTTCAAAAAGAAGGCGTGGCGTGAGGAAGAGCTGGTGAAGATTCAGACTCGACTGAAGGGGCTACAGGATTGGGAGAGCCCTGCGCCGCTGCTCTTGGCCGGGATTCATTTGAATTTCTTGCTTGGGGATGATGAGGCGGCGTTGAAGCTGACGGGTCCGTTTAATGATGAGGAGATTGCGCCCTACTTGGTGTTTTGGATTGAGTATTTGTCGGGGCTGAAGGCGTGGAAGCGGGTCGGTCCGGTAGTTGAATTGTTTTTGCAAAAAGTGAAGGGGTATTTGGAGTGGCTCGGCGGTTATCATAGCTGTGCGACGTTTGTGCGGAATGCGCTGCGGACGGTTGCGCCTTATTGTGCGGAGAGTGACCGGGGGGATTTATATGAGCGGGCCCTCCTTTCGATGCTGCCGTATAGCTTTGGGGATTACGAGTATGTGTTGTTTGAGCGGAAGCAGTATGATCGCTGGGGTGAGCTCCAGGCGTTTGTCGGCTTGGATTATTACGAGTTGCCGAAGGATCGGTTGAAGCTGATTGAAAAGGAGCGGCCTGAGGTGCTGCTCGGGATGCTGCATCAGACGGCCCAGAAGGAAATTGATCAGAAGAACCGGGCTAGCTACCGGGTGGCGGTGCGCCACTTGAAGAAGCTGCGGACGCTTTATAAGAAGCTGAAACGGGTCGATGATTGGGAATATTTCTTGGACACGTTGATGGAGCGGACGAAGCGGCTGCGGGCGTTTCATGAGGAGTGTAAACGGAGTAAGCTGATTGAGGGTTGATGGTTTTAAAGGTGCCGTTGGTTCGGGCACCTTTTGTTTTTGTTTTTTGCATTAGTTCTTGCGTGTTAAGCTAGTTCTTTACTATTGTAATTTGTGAAGGTTCAACTGATAATTTCATAACAAAAGGAGGCATTTTTTAATGACTACTTCTGGAAAAAAGTTAAGGACTTGCAACAATGGTCACACATATTATAAAAGTAGCGATTGTCCAACCTGTCCGACTTGTGAACAAATACGCAAGCCTGCGCATGGATTTCTATCCCTACTCTCAGCCCCAGCAAGACGTGCACTGGAAAACAATGGGGTAACCACTTTGCAACAGCTATCCAATTATTCTGAGAAAGAGATTTTGCAATTTCACGGGATGGGACCCGGTTCTTTGCCCAAACTTCGGAAGGCTTTGGAGGAAGATGGGTTATCATTTAGATCATAGATACCTTTTGTTTCAGGATAATTCAAGCATCGCTCTCCTCTAACCTGTAATTTTTGGGTATAATAGAGGATATGGATTTTTATGGAGTCATTTAATTTATCAATTATATGTCATTTTGGTGATATTCATAGTGTCACTTATGGTGCATTTATGGTGTCAGGCACCGTCCGTGGACACTTTTGTGATTTTGTACGCATGGAATGGACTTTTTATTGATTTTTCTCTTTTTTTATTTAGAACCGTGGGACTTTTTTTATTTGAATTTTGTTTTGTGCCGTTCCGACTGTTTTATGTGCCGTTTTGACTGGGTTACGTGCCGTTTTGGGATACTTTCGTGCCATTTTCAAGGGGTTCAGTACCATTAGACATTTATTGGAAATTACCAGCTGGTTTTCAGCCTATTGTGTTCTCTCCACAACAAAGGAGTTTTTATATCGATGCTTAAAACAAGGTTTATGAAATTGATGACAACTAAATTAGGGGACGGCCGCTTTCTTCTTACGGCTGAGGATGAAAAAGGACGCACGATGAACCCGTTTCAGTGGAAGAATCTCGTTTTCAGCAGTCATGAAGAAAGCTTCTTTGGCACGCTCCTTGAGACGGAGACTGTCAATGGCGTGGAAGGTGTGGCGCTGAGCGGCTGGCATCTCGTTTCGCTTTTTGCCAAGGAGTCGTTTAACCGCTATATCGAATGGGATTGGAATGAGCAATCTGAGATTTGCCTAGCGGCAGCCCATTCACTATATGAAGGTATCTTGGAAAAAGATTGGCTGCCGGACTTTTCGGTCTGGGAGCATGGCGATTTCCGTTGGAAGCTTCCAGAGCGCGTGAAGGAAGAGTTTGACCCCTCGTTTTGGGAACAACAGATTGAGGATTCCGAAGAACCCCGCGAAGCCCCAATTGACGAGCTCGGAGACCAAAGGCTTGGGACGACCAAGACTTATATCTCCGACCTCTACAACGAGGCCCTCGATGGCTACCTCACGCGGAATGCAGCAATGAAGGAGCTGTTCGGGCCGAAGCTCGATTTGCTCCGCAAGCAAAATATTTCGGGCGGCGAACTCGCAAGCTATTTTGATGAGGAAAGCTGGCTGGAATGGGTCGGGATTAAAGAAAGTGACACGCCGTTTACGATCGGGCTCCGTCTCGATGAGCCGCTTGATGGCGAAGGTGCGTGGAGCTTGGATTTATTTTTACGAGGAAAGAAAAATGTCGATGAGGTCCATGATGTCGATGGCTCCGCCAAGATACCGGCGAAGTGGCGTCCATTTTTGGAAAAAGTCGACCGTGAGCGCGAGCGCTGGATACGATTGATTCCGTGGTTAGGCGAAGACGGTTCCTTCAAGACGCATCTTAGCGAGGAAGAAGCGTGGATGTTTTTGACGGAGGCGAGTGAGACCTTGGTGGCCTTAGATGTCGAAATCCTCCTCCCTTCTTGGTGGCAGGCGATGAAGAATGCCAATTTGAAGGTGAAGGCGTCGCTGAAGGGGACTTCGAGTCACCGCCCATCCTTCGTCGGGCTCCAAGCAATGCTTGACTTTAACTGGCGCTTTTCGATGAATGGTGTCGACTTGTCCGAGGATGAGTTTGGGAAACTTGTCGAGGAAAAACGACGGCTTGTTTTCATTCGCGGCCGCTGGGTAAAGCTGGACCCGCAGTTTATTCGACAGATTCAAGATATGATGAAACGTGCTGAAAAAGAAGGCTTGCATGTCCGCGATTTGCTCGAGCAAGAGCTAATTGAGGAGGATGCAACTGAGGATGAACTGGAGAATCCGAAGGCATTTGCGAAGATTCAAATCGAGTTGAACCGGCAGTGGAAGCAAATGATCAAGCAGCTGTCCGAAGTGCACGAAATTCCGCTCGAGGACGTGCCTCAAGGACTGCAAGGCGAGCTCCGCCCCTACCAGCGGCTTGGGATGAGTTGGCTCTGGTTCTTGCGCCAATACGGATTTGGCGCCTGCCTCGCCGATGACATGGGTCTCGGGAAAACCGTCCAGCTAATCTCCTATCTATTAAAGGTGAAAGAAGTCGTCGGCGATGAATTGGCTGTGGTGCCTGACACCAAGAATGGTGCCATTAAATCTTTGGTGCCTGACACCAAGAGTATTGCAACGAAACCCGCGGTGCCTGACACCAAAACCGAAAATGACACTCAAAATAAGGTGAAAAAGCGCTCCAGAAAGGATGAGGATGCCAAGCCCGCTGCAAAGGTTCCGACGAAGGCGGCGCTGATTATTTGCCCGACTTCTGTGCTTGGAAACTGGCAGAAGGAGCTGGAGCGTTTTGCACCGGAGCTGAACGTGTATTTGCATTACGGATCGAACCGCCTGAAAGAAGATTCATTTGTGAAAAAGGCCATGGATGCTGATATCGTTTTAACTTCGTATGGCCTGAGCCACATTGACCTCGCGGAGTTCGAATCGCTGATATGGAGCTCAATTGCGATTGATGAAGCGCAAAACATTAAAAATGCGCAGACGAAGCAATCAAAAGCGGTCAGAAAATTGCGCGGCCGCCACCATATTGCGCTAACTGGAACGCCGATGGAAAACCGCTTATCAGAGCTGTGGTCGATTTTTGATTTTACCAATCATGGCTATCTCGGCAGTTTGGGCCATTTCCAGAAAAAGTTCGTCATTCCGATTGAAAAGGATGAGAAGAAGGACAAAGTACAGCAGCTTCAATCATTGATCCGGCCGTTTTTACTGCGCCGCACGAAAAAGGATGAAGAGGTTGCCCTCAACCTCCCTGATAAGCTCGAGCAAAAGGAATATTGCCCGCTTACCACTGAACAGGCCTCGTTGTATGAGCAGCTCATCCATGATACGTTTGCGGAAATTGAAAAACTGTCCGGCTTTGAGCGTAAGGGGTTAATTTTACAAATGCTTAGCCGTTTGAAGCAGTTATGCAACCACCCTGCCCTTTATCTGAAGGAAAAATCAGCCAGTCGCCAACTTCTGGAACGTTCAAATAAGTTGGAGAAACTGGTCGAATTGATCGACGCGGTTTTGGAACAGGGCGAAAGCTGTCTGATTTTCACCCAATATATCGAAATGGGCGAAATGATCAAAAGCACATTGAAGAAGAAATTTGGCATCGAGGTGCCATTTCTCAACGGTAGCGTGCCGAAAGTGAAGCGTGACGAGATGATTGAGCGGTTCCAGAACCAGGAGTTCCCGGTGTTCTTGCTGTCCTTAAAGGCTGGCGGAACGGGGCTGAATCTGACGGCAGCTAACCACGTCATCCACTACGACCGCTGGTGGAATCCGGCTGTTGAGAACCAGGCTACGGACCGTGCCTACCGGATCGGCCAATCACGCTTCGTTCACGTTCATAAGATGATTTGCACGGGTACGCTTGAGGAGAAAATCGATGCGATGCTCGAGAAAAAGCAATTTTTGAATGACCAGATTATCCAAAGTGAGAACTGGATTACCGAGTTGTCGACGGATGAACTGAAGGATTTGGTCTATCTGGGCTGATCGTGGTTCCCCGAAAGGCTAACTAAAAAAGGTGGAAAGAGTCATGTTTCGACTCTCCCCACCTTTTTCTTTTTGTAAAAATTTCTATCTCTGCGTATTAGCTTTACCTGCTACCACATCAAAGGTTAATTCCGTCCGAGCTTCATAATAATATGAGGATAATCCGAAATTATATTTGTCCTTTGATTCCACAAATATAGTATAGGTGCCTGGATTTTTTGCTGTCCATGTCAAAGTATTGCTGACCCCATAATCTTGCAATACCATGAGGTTTCCCTTTTTATCAAGGACATAGAAGCGATATTCTGGAGTCCTGCTTCCTTCAGAGGCAGCAGTAAACTGAATTGGCTCCTTAAAGACCTGTGTACCAGGCTTAAGTGTTGATACACTCACTTTAGTAACCTTTTCGTCTTGAACCATTACTTCAGTTGCAAAACTTACATTACCGGCTTCGTCAGTAGCCGTTACAGTAATCTTTACACCTGCTACTTGCTTAGCAATGGTCATTGTATAGTTACCTTCAGCATCAGCTGTTGCTTTGCCAATTTCTTTACCGTTTACTTGAGCACTAACTGTGGCTCCTGTTTCTGCTGTACCCTTGATAACTAAATCGTTATCGTTCACGCCTCCGTTTACTACCGGTGCTGCTGGTGCAGTTACGTCTCTTACAGTTACTTCAGCTACTTCACTTACATTACCGGCTTCGTCAGTAGCCGTTACAGTAATCTTTACACCTGCTACTTGCTTAGCAATGGTCATTGTATAGTTACCTTCAGCATCAGCTGTTGCTTTGCCAATTTCTTGACCGTTTACTTGAGCATTAACTATTGAACCAGTTTCTGCTGTACCGTTGATAACTAAATCGTTATCGTTCACACCACCGTTTACTACCGGTGCTGCTGGTGCAGTTACGTCTCTTACAGTTACTTCAGCTGATAAACTTACATTACCCGCTTTGTCAGTAGCAGTTACAGTAATCGTCGCACCTGCTACTTGTTTAGCTATGGTCATTGTATAGTTACCTTCAGCATCAGCTGTTGCTTTGCCAATTTCTTGACCGTTTACTTGAGCACTAACTGTTGCTCCAGCTTCTGCTGTACCGTTGATAACTAAATCGTTATCGTTCACACCACCGTTTATTACCGGTGCTGTTGGTGCAGTTACGTCACTTACGATTATTTCAGCTGCTTCACTTGTATTTCCTGATTCGTCAGTAGCTGTTACAGTTATCTTCACGCCTGCCGCTTGCTTAGCGATCGAAATCGTGAATTTACCCTCTTTATCCGCTGTTGCCGAACCAATTTCTTGTCCATTTACATTTGCAACAACTTTCGCACCTGCTTCAGTTGTTCCTTCAATAGATACGTTTATATCTGTTACACCCTCTACTACCGGTGCTGTTGGTGCAGTAGTATCAGCTGTCCCAACTAGTTCTCTTGTATCTCTTACACGAATCCGCGTACCCTGTGCAAACGCACCTGATAAACCAACGGCTTCTAAAGTGTCACCTGTTTTAAGAACTGGTACTTGAACATTACTTTGATTCACAATGTAACCATCTGTGAATACTAACACATCACCAGAACCATCATTGATAACATAAGAATTTTCGTCAAACTTAGATACGACTTGACCTTTCACCTTGACAAGGAATCCTTGGTTGGCAGCAGATGTTGCTTCTCCAGTGGCTACTTGTTTCGGTTGAACCGGATCGCCTGATCCAAGTTTAATAACATCCTTCGCAAAGCTAGTAAACTCTAATTCAATATTATTATCAAATCTCTTAATATGACCATAAACACGTACTTTGTCGCCTGCTTTTAATGAACCATCTGGAACTTCAAGGTAAGCCATAATACCGCCAGTCTCATCTTGTAGGTTGAAGGCATCAAAGAAGACGCCTGCTCCAGTTGTAACGGTTCCTTCAACGACTACATCTGTGTCATCAGCTAATTTACGGACATCGGCAATGTTGGCCACTTTCATTTCACGATGGGCCAACCAATTGACTGCATTAAAGATTAATTCGTCGTTGCCTTTTGGTTCATAGGATTCATCCATCTGTTTGTCGTTAAAGATGTTCATACCTGAAACAATGATACGGCCATTTTCACCAATTTCTTCGGATGCGATTAACGGAATCGTTGATCCACCTGTTGCATCAGAAACGGCATCATACGTGTATCCGCCTAAAACTTTTCCTTGGTACGTTGTTTCATTTCCTTTGGCAAGGATGGTTGCTTTACCCGTTTCTGTTAACGCCTGATTATCCACACCAGCAAGACTTGTTCCGCTGTAATAATCAACAAACGAAACGCGATCCGTAATATGGTTGGCTACTAAGCCTGGATGTACTCTGACTGCAAATGGGCTAATCGCTGGATCACTCCAGAAGTTTCCGCTTTTGCTATCGTCAAATACGCCATCGTTACCCATACGAATGCTTGAACCCATTTCGCTGAGTACTCCGTTATTAATAGAAGGGTCTGTGCTGTTATTGCTCTTACCAGCCATTAATAAGGAACCGCCATTTTTCACAAACTTAGCAACAGCTGTTTTTTCATCCGCTGTTAACGCTTTTCCGTGAGTAAGCACTAATACTTTTGCTGTGCTTAATACTTCGTCGGTTAAGACTGCTTTATTTTCAGCCACGGTGTATCCTTCTTTTTGAAGCAAGAGCGTAAAGGCTTTTAAGTTATCCTTGTACGTTCCGCTGTCACCACTAGTATTCTCGTTGGCATGGTTGGCATCGATTAATACTTTAATACCAAGCGGCTCTTTAATTTTTACCGGTAATGTGTATTGAACATCACCAAGATCAAGTCCGTCTAAGGATGTAACAACCGCGATGATTTTATGGTCGCCTTTAATTGGGCTTGCCCATGTGGCCGTCGCAGTTGCGGAAGCTTTTGGTAAAATGGATGAGATATTACTTGTGCCTATAATATTCTCAGTTTTTGCTTCATCATAATAGAAATCTACTTTTAGGTTTTTCACGACTTCTGTACCATTGTTTGCAACTGCTGCTTTTAATGTCGCAGGGTTACCGCCAACGATGACTCCGCCATCAATATCGATTCCGTTCACTTTTACATCAACAGATTCTTCTTTTGACCAGATTGGAGAAGAGTAAATACGTTCGCCATCCATTTGGGTAACTTTTACGACAAACCATTGCTGACCGCTTGTTACCGTATATTCTGGTGACCATGTAAAATCTTTTTCCATTGGTGTAATCGAATCGACTACTTTGTTACCATTTGAGATTAATTCAACCTTTTGAATTCTATCATCTGACTTATAAGATGATGGAAGATAATCGTAGTCAGTAGTATTTTTTGCTTCTGCAAGAGAATCACTACCTGAGATCGTAAAGTTTAGTTTCTTACTATCCACTGTGGATCCCATATAATAGCCATTCGCTGATACATCTAATGTGAAGTTTGGATCTTCTTCCATGTAGACGCGCATATTACGCATCGAGTTCATTAAGGAATCTTGGGAAAGATCGTCTGCAACAATTACTGTACGAGCATTGATTTGACCCCAAGTTCCTTCGTGGTTATCTTCACCATAAGTTGGAGCAAGGTGCCAGCCTAAATCTAGTGTCGAGAAATATTTTGCTTCGGCATTGGCATAGCCATAGTGACCAGAACCATTACCCACTTCAAGCATCGTAAATAATTTGTCTACATCACTATTGTAAGGTTTAAAGTTGTTAAAGGCATTCGCTGACATATCCGGGTGGTTAAATTGACCAACGATATTGTCATACGTTAATACCCATGCATAATATTGGTTTAAGTCTTGGTATTGCTTACCATTGATGTTACGGTCGATAAAATTATCTGTTCCAAAGATATTTGAGTGGCCCCATGTAGTCGAAGTCATTTCAAATGCTGGGAATACTACATATTCACCGTTCTTTGTATATTTTGCCGCAAGATCTTTGGTTGTTTGCCACTGAGTTCCACCTGAACGCTCCTGCATGACAGTTTTGCCATCTTTTGCTGTACGGTTGACTGTATCAGTTCCCAATTTTTCAGGGTCAATATCATGTGAGTGGTCAGAGAAAGCAAACCAATCGTAATTGTATTTTTGACCAGCTTGTAATGCTGCTTCAGGTGAACCAGCACCATCATGTGAAATGTTCGTATGGTTATGTGTTGTTCCACGATAATGGTTTCCACCATCAAAACGAGGAACGACTTCAAACGTCCATTCTTTGTCATTCGTGTTTCCTTTTGAATCTGTTGCAGATACTTTTACCGTATGGATCCCAATGGCAAGATCCTCTGTTGGAGTATATTTAACCTGCATTCTTGTTAAGGTTGCTTCTGGAGCTTTCAATTCTTGGTCATCAAGCCACATTTGAACAGATGACTCATTAACTCCGCTTGGATCATTAATTAATGCTGAAATTTCTGGATGTGGAGTTTCCACTTTTGCACCTTTTTGAGGTGTCTCCCCGCTGAACGCTGGACCTGTTGTATCTTCAATCACTGCGACGGCATATGGTGCTGCATTTGTACCAGCAGATTGTACCTTTGAACCAGCTTTTGCCTCAATATAGTATTCAAAGCCGTTAGCTGGAACGTTCGCTGCGTCTAATGTTGCGGTGTAACGGCCGGTGCCGTCATTGCCCATTGTTAATGGAGTATACTCTGTAGTTGCTCCTGTGGCACGATAGTAAACAGTTACACTTTCTGCACCATCAGCATTGGCTACAAATTCAACATTTGTATCTTTGTAAACTTCTGTTAATGCTGTGTGTGTAATTCCTAAAATGGATGAGATATCTTTAACGTCACGTGGGAATACTTGGTATCCACTCACATGTGTTGCATTTGAAGTGTATTGTCCAACAATACCTGTAATTGAGTAGCTTTTACCAATCATGAGATCGGTATCTGGTTTGATGCCAGTCTTCTCCATTACTCTTAAAATAGTCGTTTTATTATTTTCATCAACAATCGTAACATTGTAATTCGGTGCAGTGACTTCGACTGCTGAAATTTTCCCTGTTACTTTGACAATGCTTCCTTCAAGAGGTTCCGCTGTTGCAAATGTGGTTACCTCTGGAATGGTTACATCCTTAACCGTTGGAAGTGCTAGGCCTTCATCTAACTTTTTAATAGAAGTTGGTTCAAATTCAGTCATACCCTTATAAACAATGACCTTGCCTGTTACTCGTAACTTGTCACCGCGTTGTACGGTAAGACCAGAATCATAGCTTCCAAAAACATTGATCCCGCCTGTTGCATCTTGGATATAGAAGTTGTTTTTCTGTGTACCAAGAACACCATTTTGAATCGTTACGATACCTTCGACTGTGAAGAACCCGTTTAAATTTGTTAAAATCCCTTTCGAGTCCGTTGCTTTCACTTCGTTAAGCGGTGTAATCGTATCTAATACTGCTTTTTCAATCGCTACAGGAGCACTTGGAAGCATGATCCCTTTAGCTGTTGTTGTTTGCTGCGTTACAAAAACTTTATCAGGAGCATTAGAGTTAATATTAATGTTAAAATCGCCTGTTGTGCCTGCCGTTGCTGTTGCAAGGACTTCAGATGCATTTGCTTGGTCATTTGGATAAACTTTGATAACAGAATCCTTAACGGCTGCACCTGCATTACCAATTAAATTTCCTGCACCACTTGTGACCATGTAGTTTAATTTATCAACAAGAACAGTGGTTGATGCTGCTGCTTTATCAATTTGAATGGCTGCACTTTCTGTCATGTCGCCTTGTTTGGCAGCAACATAAACAGCTGAAAGTGCTGTTGTTGGTGTAAAGCTGATTTCAAAGGAACCATCAGCAGCTGCTGTTGCTGTACCAAGTGCTGTTCCTTTTGCTGCTGCTTCATATACATTAACAGTTGAGCCTGATTCAGCCGACTCGGCTCCACCTTTAACTGTTGCTGAAGTATCTTGTTGTAAAAATTGAATATTATTTCCTTTTGGCTGCAAGCTGATTACTGGAACCATTGGGGCTTCCGGAGTGCTTGCTGTATTTTTAGGTGCAGCGACCGGTCCTACAAAAAAGTCTGCTGCGTTATCGTCAGTGTCCCATGCATTTCCTTTGCCAGTAGCTGGATCAGTGTTTGCGTACGGACGGCGCTGGGCGCTTGTAGTATTAGATGGAGCTTTTGTTGCTGCGGAACCTTCATAACCATTTGCTGCTCCCATACCAACAAAATCAATGGTATCTGCTGGCTTTGCACCTGATGCTGCGGTAGTTTTATCCTTAAAAAGAGCTAATTTTGCTCCAGTACCACCCATTGCGATGGAACCTGAAACATCAGGAGTTAGAATGTTCGCACCATTTGTTCCTCCACCTTCTGCAATCAAGTAATAACCATGAGCCTGAATTGTGCCAGCTAAAGAAATTGGCGTCCATGTTACACCTGCTGCTGAAGCATATTGCAGTGACCATCCATCAAGTAAAACTGGCTGATCAGTTGGGTTATATAACTCGATAAAATCTTTATTAAATGGTGCCCCTGCGTTACCTCCCCCGCCAAAATATTGAGAGATAACAATATGATCAGCCTGTTCTGCATGTGCTCTAATGCTTAGACCACTTGGCAAAAAGGTACTGATCAAGAGAAGTGCTGCCGTGACCGTGCTTGTCCAGCGCTTAAACTTCTGATGTCTCGCTTTCATCCATCTACCACCCTTTGTCGTAATTTGCTTTTTCAAACATTGAAAGAAACGCTTACATAACTGTCTCTTTTGAATGTTTTCAATTACTCTATTATTCTACAAAATTTTTAGGACTATGGATATAGAAACTTTTATACAATTATTCTCTAAAAAGACTGAATTATTTAGCAAAGGTATACAAAGACTGATAAAATGTGATTATATTAAGGTGGTTTCACCTTTGTTAACGCTCTCGGACTATTTAAGTAACTATTTTAAAATAACATTCAGGAGGTTCATCTGTGCTTTCATTTTTCTCCGCAATTAGACATATAGGGAGTTTTTACGTAAGAAGTCAGATATGTAGTTTTCTTTCTATATTTTTTATTGCATCCATCTCTTTCCCTATGATTGCCGATGCACACGCATACAGTGCAAGTTATACAAAAATAACAATGGATGACAAGAAAACCGAATTGGTATTTACCCTTGATACTTTATCGCTTATAGAACTAATACCCAATATTGACAGTAATAAAAACTGGGTCCTCGAAAAATCAGAACTGGAAAAGGATCGGCATCATCTAGAGGAATTAATTACTGAAGGTTTGACGTTGGACAAGAACAACAAAGAAGTAACGCCTAAGGTCGTGAAAATGAACCTTGTTAAAAAAGAGAATAAAGAATTTGTTTCCACGACTCTGACATTTCCTGCTTTTTCGCCAGGTGACACAATTGTCTATAATGATGGCTTTTATTTTAATGATACCAGTGCTAATTATGTTGACCTAATTTCCGCCGACTTGATGGGCCAGACGAGTGAGGCGGTTTTACAGGGGAAGGAACGGACTTGGACTATTCTGTTAACGGAAGTGCAGCAAGAGCAAGGCCAAGATCAAACCACTCAGCCTAATACTGGTACAGCGCAAGATCAACCTGAGTCGGTTGCACCCGCTGAGAAATCATCGACTTCTTCATGGTTTTCATTTTTCAAACTAGGAACTCTTCATATCCTTACCGGCTATGATCATTTATTATTTCTGTTTGCCTTGTTACTTCGCAAACAAACGTTTAAGCAATATGCAGCCATTGTTACATCGTTTACGATTGCTCATAGTATCACGCTAAGTCTGGCCGTATTAGGCTGGATCACACTACCCTCCCGTTTTGTCGAGGCAGTGATTGCCTTTAGTATTTGCTATGTGGCCGCAGAAAATATTTTCAGGAAGGAAATCCGCCACCGTTGGACGATCACTTTCCTATTCGGGTTAATTCATGGACTAGGATTTGCAAGTATCTTACGCGAAATGTCGATCCCAAAAAGCCACCTTGCTGTCGCCTTGGTGAATTTCAATTTGGGAATTGAGGCTGTTCAACTCTCACTTGTCCTTTTACTGCTCCCATTATTGTCCTATATGTTCAAGTTAAAAAGCTCCCGAAAAATCGTCATCTATGGCTCGTATGTGATTGTTGCGATGGGAGCCATTTGGTTAGTTCAAAGACTATTTTTTTAAAAAAGAAAAAGACTGTCCTTTCCCGCCGGAACGAGCGAGATTTGGGGCAGTCTTATTTCATTTTTCTGTATAATTTTGCTATTCCGCCTATTACGTAACCGCTTTCATGTGAATAGATTCACATGTATAATAATAATAATATAAAGAATCTAATCTAATCACCCAATTCAGGGAGGAAATTATGATGCTTACAGACTTTTTATTTGAGCTTAAAAACTGGTGGTTTGGCGAGTCATTTGATGAAGTCGAGGAATTTGAACGGCTTGAATCCAAACATACCAGAGTCCACCATGATCAATATATGAATGAAATTATTCGTGTTCATTAATCCATTTTACCATTCAAGTAAGCCCCTTCTTAATAGAAAGGGCTTCTTTTTTTTGAAAAAAAATCAACTAGCATAGCCCTAGGAAATAGAAAGCAAACTAACATTGTGGGTGTCGATAACAGTATAGTTAGCATCCCTGAAGGAAAACGAGGTGGGTGGTGAAAAAAATGGCGAAAAATAAGAATAACCAACTGAAGAAGAAGCATAATACAGCTCTGCCTAAAGCGGATTTAGAATTTGCGGAAGAGCGAGGAAATGGATTTGAAAAAGTAGCTTTAAAGGCTCAAAAAAGTCATAATAAGTAACCAAAATGGGACAGTTTGCCCTGTCCCTACTGATGTTTTAGTGACGGCGTTTCTGTGATGAAGATATAGGAAATTGAATGAGATTGGATTGGAAATCCCAATCTCATTTTTTGTGTGTTCTTATTGTGTAGTTATTTTAGTAGTAAGTGCATGAAGGAATTTCTGTGGTTCATCGAGACGAAGATGGGCTTTGCTGACTTTTTTCGCCAGGAAAATAAGCTGAAGTAAACCATCGTCATATCAGAGAAAAAGACATCTTGGACCCGAGATGGCTGAAAATGCTGATCCCATGCCTGTTTCATTCGGAAAGGAAAAGTGGGGATTTGGCTTTCGTCGGTCCGAAAACTCTTGTTTATTTTCGGCAACTTTGCGACCAGCTTACATACGACATAGAGCTCGAGCAGGAAAAAAGCTACCTCACCCGCTAATAAGATATATTTTACAAAGAAGTAGGTCGACAAGAGGCCATGCGGAATGATGAGGACTGCAGCGCCATATCCCGCAATCATGACCGGGAGTATATATTTTATCGAATAACACTTTCTAATGATAAAAAAATACACTAGTAAAGATACCGTAATGATGAAATAAAATAGGGTTCCTAAGGCGATACCCATTGGGAAGGGGCCTATACTTTCCAGGCGATAGATTAATAGATTCGAACCGAGCACGAAGGCGAGGATGACAGTGAACCAAAGCCATTTATTTTTTGAAAAAAAAGTCATTGTTACCTCTTTAAATTAAACGCTTTAACTTTAGCACAATTTAAGAGGAGGTAAATTTATATATAACTTCTATAATAAAGTAGCATTGCAACGAGTGAAATGATGGTATAAGCCAGAGAGGTAAGGAAAACAAGATTTGGTGAAAACTCATATTTTTGTTGGTCGACTTTGATCCCAGTAGTTCCTTGAACTGTCATATCTAAAAAACTAGATGTGTGCCCACCTTTTGATGTAAAAAACATATAAAAACGGTAACAGCTAATCCAATAAAGAATGAACAGTCGATGAATTTTGTCTGGGTATAATACGTTATCCCGTAGCTCAATCCTGTTAAAATTAAAAACGTAATCACGATCGTAATCAGTCTTTTCATTTTTTCAAACCTCCCCCTTTTAAAATGGTTATCTCTACATACGGATCTTTGTTTAAAAAGGTTCCATGTTTTGGTTTCACTTTTTCTTTGGCCTTATAACCAGGTAAAGGGCCTCATCAGGCCCCCGTGATTACTCTTTTATCCCCCAGGACACGAATCCGCTTATAATCAGCGATCCACTCACCGTTCATGAATAATCCTTGTCTTAGTGAATCTTCAACACTAGTGACGATTACCTCTTTTGTTTCGGTTGTCACGCCTTCGAACATGCTAGTGGCAAACATCTCGATCCAGTTTCGCAGACCCTGTTCTCCGTTTAATGGCGTTGGCCGCTCAAAATGTTGGGCGTTGGTGACGCGAAATCCTACTTGTTCCATTATGGAAGTGTATTCACCAATGCTTGGGTAGTACCAAGGGAGCTGCGCTGATTTATACGTAATTCCCTGCTCGCCTAATTGATTCATGATTGCGCCGATAATTGTTTGGACGTTGCCTTTTCCGCCAAATTCAGCAACAAATCTTCCTCCAGGTTTTAAGGCCTGATAAATCGACTGCAGCGCCTGTTTCGGCGTTTTAATCCAGTGAAGTGTCGCATTAGAGAAAACAGCATCAAACTTTTTACTATACCGCATATTGACAGCATCCTCGACTATGAAGGTGAGATCTGGGTACTTCTTTTGTGCTTGCTCGATCATATTTTCGGATTTATCAATCCCCGTAATCTCTACGCCCTGTTGACTCAGTTGATTGGCAAGATCCCCCGTTCCGCAACCAAGATCAAGTATCTTTTCACCTGGCTTCGGTGCAAGCCATTGAACCAATTCCCCTCCCAAATGAGAAACAAAGGAATGCTCTTTATCATACAAACTCGCATTCCAACAATCCACTTGCACTTTGCCAACCATTCAAACAACCCCTTCATCATAAATACTTACATATCATAATTATAACAAAGGAGTGTTCAAAAGCACCTGTCTTTTGTCCTCTCGATATGGACAAGTGTGTTTGAATGGTAAATGAAAGGGTCCTCCATTTACCCCAGGAGAAAATTTTCCCTTTGGACGGGAAATGAAAAAATAGAAAAAAGGCCAATCTCATTAGCGAGATTGGCCTGTACACACCACACGGACAAATAAGTGAATTTGTCCGGTGCCTGACACCAATGATGTGACACCCAGATAAAACTAAGGATGGAATCAAAGATAATTTAGAAATCAAAATTATCAGGGTCCGGGCCGACGCGGTGGTTTTGATTTAGGTCGTCGATTTGGTCCATGTCCTCTTTCGCTAACTGAAAGTCGAATACTTGAGAGTTTTCGATGATCCGGTGTTCTTTTGTTGATTTTGGAATTGTAACGACGCCATTTTGCAGATCCCAGCGCAAGATAATTTGGGCGACAGATTTATTGTATTTTGCGGCGATTCCTACCAAAACTTCATTGTCTAAAAGTTGACCTTGCATCAATGGTGACCAGGCCTCCAGTTGAATTCCCTGTTCACGGCAGAATGCTTGGACCTCTTTTTGCGTTAAGCGCGGATGATATTCGACTTGGTTCACCATTGGCTTGATTTCGGCATCCTTCATCAGGTCTTCCAGGTGGTGGACTTGGAAATTACTGACCCCAATTGCTCTGACACGCCCTTCTTTGTAAAGCGTTTCTAATGCTCTCCACGCCTCCTTGTATTTACCGGCTACTGGCCAGTGAATCAAGTAGAGGTCTAAGTACTCTAATCCTAGTTTATCTAGACTGGTTTGATACGCGGCTAACGTTGATTCATAGCCGAGATCGGCATTCCAAACCTTCGATGTGACGAATAAGTCTTCCCTTCTAATTCCTGATTCCTTAATCCCTTGTCCGACTCCCTCTTCGTTTTCATAGATGGCCGCTGTATCAATGCTGCGGTAGCCATGTTGGATCGCCGTTTTCACCGCGTTCACTAACTCAGGTCCTTCCTCTACTTTAAAGACGCCAAGGCCAAACCATGGCATTTTTACTCCGTTATTTAGTGTGGTTGTACTTTGCAAGTTGTTCATTTTGTTGTTCCTCCTCGTGATTTAAGTTGTTCATTTATCCTTTGCGTGATCGTTTTACAAAAATTTGTTATTTTTAGCTTTAGTACAGAAAGTTATCATAAAGATTACTGCTTTTAACTACTATCAAGCTCTAGGTTGCCCAAATCGAAGTGTAAAATTACACCTTATCAGTGGAATTTAGGATTTATCAGCGATGCCAGGTCATTTATCAGCGGAAAATTCAATATATCAGCGATAATTAAGGATTTATCAGCGAATCAAAAAAAATTAAGTTTAATTACCCATCTGTCCTCCTCAGGAGGATAGTTGTGTTTTAGTAGTGCCTGACACCATTGTCACCTTTGCAGTTGCTTGATCTTTCCGCTCCAGCGCTCGGCTCACCCCTGTGAGGATGGCGGCTGCCAGTACCATTAGGGCTCCGATCCAAGTGGTATGGATGAGGCCGATGGAGTCGGTGATGATACCACCTAAGTAGGAACCGATCGCGATTCCGGCGTTGAATGCGGCAATGTTGAGGGCGGATGCGACATCGACGGCACTCGGGACGTAGCGTTCCGCGAGGATGACGACGTATACTTGCAGCCCTGGAACGTTCATGAAAGCAAGTAAGCCCATCAAAATAATCGTGATGAGGCCCGCAATTTTGAACGGTGCCGTGAACATTAGGACTAACAGAACAACGGCTTGGACGATAAACATATAGAATAGTGAACCTATCGGATTGCGGTTGGAGAGCTTGCCGCCCATCATATTGCCAAGCGCGATCGCCAATCCGTATGCCAGTAAAATAATCGCGATTGATCCTTCTTTAAAACCAGTTATTTCCTGTAGTAATGGTGACAAATAAGTAAAGACCACAAATGTCCCGCCATACCCCAAGGCGGTGATGGCGAATAAAAGTAGGAGCCGGCCATTGGTCAGGAGCTTGAACTGATCTCGAGTGCTCGTTCGGGTTCCTTTTTTCAAAAAAGAAGGTATTAAAGCCCAGTTGGCGATAAAGCCGATGATTCCAACGATGACTATGAGGATGAAGGCAAGTCTCCAGCCGTATTGTTGGCCGATGAATGTTCCGAACGGGACGCCAGTGACAGTGGCAACGGTGAGGCCAGAGAACATGATTGATATCGCACTGGCGCGCCGGTTGGCCGGGACGAGGTCAGCGGCGATGGTGGAGCCGATCGACATGAAGACGCCGTGCGACAGTGCGGAAATCACGCGGGCCGCGAGCAAGACGCTGATGGTTGTGGCGCTTGCGGCGATTCCGTTACCGATGATGAAGACGATCATGATCCATAGTAAAAGGGTCTTGCGTGACATTCTCGATGTTAGGGATGTTAGAACCGGTGCTCCGAATGTGACCCCGAGTGCGTATAGGGAGACTGTTAGTCCGGCGGTTGTGACGGGAATGTGCAAATCTTCGGCGATGAGCGGCAGCAGGCCGACGCTGATAAATTCGGTAGTTCCGATTGCGAAGGCGCTGACAGCTAGGGCCAGTAATGCGAATGTGCTTTGCTGTTTATTTAAAGGCATGAATTTTCCTCCTCAGTTGTGTAGGTTTATTTAAAAAGGTATGATTGTTTTCATCCGGCAAATGTTATTATGGGGGATATGAGAGATTATCGGAAGTACGCACTTTAAAGTGATATAGGTACCCCAAGGTGCTATAGATACTTTTTGGTTCCTATAATCCTGGCTGAAGGTGAATTGAGGAGGAAGATGAAAATGGAAAAGAAGAAATATAATATATCAGTTGAGGCGACGCTGGAGGTAATAGGCGGGAAGTGGAAGTGTGTCATTCTCTGCCATTTGACGCATGGGAAAAAGCGGACGAGTGAGTTGAAGCGACTGATGCCGAATATTACACAGAAGATGCTTACGCAGCAGCTGCGTGAGCTGGAGGAGGACGGCGTGATTAATCGGATTATTTATAATCAGATTCCGCCGAAGGTTGAATATGAACTGAGTGAGTACGGTCGGAGTCTGGAGGGTATTCTGAATTCGCTTTGTACCTGGGGTGAAAATCATATAGAGAAGGTATACGGGGATATGTTTTCAGTCCTTGAGGAAAATGTCTTGAATGATCATCTTAAATAGATAGTGCTAATAGTGTTTTCGGTGTCAGGCACCAATTTCTGCATTATACTCGTGATAATGGAGTTTTGGGTGTCAGGCACCGTTTTCTGCATGGGAACTGTCGTTATAGTGTTTTCGGTGTCAGGCACCAATTGTCGTTAGTGTCCACGAAAAAAGACCTGACACTTTTTTGTGTCAGATCTTGTAATTATGGAATGATACTTCTAGTCTAGGACAATAATCCTCACGGTTCTTCTGCCCCATTGTAATGCTTTTGATGTGGTTGGCACTAACACGTCGATTTTATGACCTTTAATTGCGCCGCCTGTGTCACCGGCAACGGCGATGCCGTATCCTTCCACCCAGACTTTACTTCCAAGCGGAATGACTCTTGGGTCAACGGCAATCAATTTCATATTCGGATGTTTACGAATATTGTAGCCAGCGGCGGTAATGTGATAGGACTCTTCCGGGCTGTATGCTGTGGCGGTGACATACATCTCTTTACCGCTTACGGCTGTGTTTGTATTTGTATTTGTATTTGTATTCGCATTTGTATTTGTATTGTTTTCATCAGCTGGAGCTGATTTTGTTTTTGGAGCGGTACGTGCTTTGGCCGCTTCTTGTTCATTTTTAATTTGTGCCTGAATCTCTTTCAGTTGTGATTCAACGCCTGCTTTTTCTTGCTCCGCCTGCGTCATTTGTTGAAGGATTTGATTGTATTTTTGCTGCATTACGGTTAAAGCTTGTTGGCGTTTTTGCATGTTTTGATCAAGATCATTTTGCTGTTTCGAAAGCTTCTCTTGGTCTTCTAATAATACTTGTTCTTGTCTATCAATCTCTTTTTTATCATTTTCAATCTGCTGCAGGTCTTCCTTCTGGGATCCTAAGATATCTTTATCCGCATCCATCAGGGTTGAAACGGCGCTCGCGCGTTGGATAAAATCTGAGATACTATCAGACTCGAAGAATAGGTTAATCATCACATCGATGGAATCATTTTGTTGAAGTGCGACGGCCCGCTGCTTCATGATTCCTGTCCGAGCAAGAATTTTATCTTCGAGGGCAACAATTTCTTGTTTCTTTTTTTCAATCAGTTGGTTTGTTTCGTCTATTTTTTGCTGCGTGTTCGCCATTACCTCTTTGTTTTTTGTAATCTCACTGTAAAGAGAGCTCAATTCTTGTTTAATTTTATCTATTTCTTGATTAACGGTTTGCTTTTCTTGGGCTTTTTGCTCCACAATTTTTTGTTTCTGTTCTAGCTGCTGCTTCGCGTTATGTAGGTCTTCACTGCTTGTTTGTGCATATGTAACCATAGACCCCGTTACTGATAGCATGATGGTAAGTAACACGAGAATGATACGCTTTTTTGTCGTTTGCATACGCTTTCTCCTTTCCTTAGTACTCTTATTTATACCAGAAGAATATGCCAGCAATGTTACAAAAAGATTAAAAGTACATCACTTTTTGTCATATTACAATAAAAAGTGTCATTTCTGTGTCATAACAGTGTCAACTTTTTTGAGGGAGATGTCAGTTGTAGGTGGCTTTTTTTGGAGGTGGAATTTTTTGATTTCATTTTGGTGTCAGGCACCAGGTGGTGGAAAATTGCCTGAAATAAAAAAAAGGAACCGAAAAATCCTTCGGAACCTTGTTTATCGTTTATGTTGTCAGGAACCAGCGATGAAGTAAGGCGATCCATAACTATTGCTTCCTCCTTATTTCACCACAAAATCCCTCTATTTATCGCTGTTCCTCATTTAACTTCTTATACTCCGACAATGTGTGCGCTTTTCTCGCTTTTGTTAGTCGCTTTTTACCATTCGGGAATACGGCTAAAAAGGAAACCTTATTATCTTCTTTTATTGCAAAATGATGGAGGAGCTCGAACACCTCTTTTTCGGTTAGTTCATTATTTTCTTTAACAATTTGTAGCGAATGACTGTGACGGTCGTAACTGATTTGAATATTGGAATTATAAATTTGGATAGGAATGATTGCCTTTTTGTAAAAAGGGATGGATTGATAGGGAGAATCAGAATCCTCTGTTGTATGGGGCGACTGGGTTGCGAGTTGTACAGCATCGAAAAAGCTTGGTTTACTTTTGATTTCAACTTGCTGCTTGTTGTATTGCTCACCGATAAATACTATTGAGTTTTTTTCCACAAATATAACTACCTCCAAATATTACAATTTTTTACACCGACTATCATTATTCGACAATAATTCCTTAATTCCTTTAATGTGATTTTCCACCAGCTCGTATTCTGTCGACAGCGTGTAGTTTTTTCACAGAAATCATTGTGCACAATTCACACAATCAAACCTAACACTTCAGTTTCTCGTTAAGTTAAACCTATGAATTGTTTGATTGGCGGTGAATTGGATGTCTTTATCGGAAAAATTAAGGGAATTACGCGACAACCGAAATTGGCCCCAGCAAACACTTGCGGACATGATGAGGATGGATCGGTCCACAGTTAGTCGCTACGAAACGGGTAGAAGTATTCCCAACTATCAAACGGTGGTTCGATTTGCTGAAATTTATCAGGTGGATAAGGAATATTTAGTGGAGGAACTCGACCAACTGCTGCCTAAAACGGAGGGGCCTGGATTTATTGCAAAGGAAACCAGCGATGATCACGATTTGTTGATTATTAACCAGTTTCTTCAGAATGAACCTGATTTTAAAATGTCCCTCATAGAGCTTTATCTCATGCCGCCCAAGCGGAGGTCCTTTTACATTGATTCATTTATAAGTCAAATTAAGGTGAACAAGCATCATAAAGACAAATTTTAAGG
Organism: Bacillus sp. MM2020_1; assembly: GCA_011250595.1. Classification (GTDB taxonomy): domain Bacteria; phylum Bacillota; class Bacilli; order Bacillales; family Cytobacillaceae; genus Neobacillus. Next base: position 118,030 of record JAANMP010000001.1, read on the forward strand.
AAAAATGATGTTTACGTTTCCTACTGTATAAACATCAAAGAAGCCACTGACAAGTTCAGCGGCTTCTTTTTAAAAAAACAGGGGGGTTTTTATATTAGTTTATCCCGTTAGTTTGGTTTTATACATGTAAACAAAAAAAACCGGCAAACGGCAGCCGGAATAATGGAGATGAAACACGAAGATGTGGTTGATTTTCTCTATCAAAATAGTCAGTTGCGGGGATATTTTTTAAAAAATAGTTGCCGGGAAGCTTGATATTGCATGCAACCGAGGCAAATTTTTTTGAATATCACTCAAAATCGTAAAGGAATGTTTTGTGAAGATTCGTGTGGATGCGTGGAGTACATTCTGATGAGGTTGTCTCTTTCGTTCATTTCATGTTGTTGTTCCTTAATGACCCATTCCAACTGGCTGACGCGCCTTTGGAGGCTATCGACGTTTTTATTTGCATTTCCAACCATTTTTATTAAGCTTTCCAGTAATTGCTCAAGGTTCCTGACCATTTCATAGTTATCCCCCAATTGCCACTTCCTCCTTTTTCGGCTCAGGCGCAGGCACAGTCTCAGTATGCGGCTTCGAGCTTAGGAAGCGGACCGTTTCGGCGATAACTTCAGTCACATATACCCTTTTTCCCTCTTTATTATCGTAATTCCGGGTTTGCAATCTCCCGGTAATCCCTACAACTGACCCTTTCCGGCAATATTGGCTCGTATTTTCCGCCGCCCTCCGCCAAAGGGTGCACTGAACGAAATCGGACTCAATTTCGCCGTTTTGATTGCGAAAGTGACGTGTCACCGCTAAAGTGATGTGGGCCACTGACGTTCCTTCTGATGTCTTGTTTAGCTCCGGGTCTCGCGTCAACCGGCCAACAAGTGTGACTTGATTGATCATTATTTCATCTCCTTCTTTGTTTGATGATGCTATCATATCTTGCAGGCTCAATGGTTGTAAAATCGTGAAATGACCATTTTCGGGTTGATTTTTGGAGGAAAATAGGTTTATCTCGAGGGTTTTTGTCAAAAAGTGGTGTCGATTTTTACAGAAAATCCTATCTTTGAAATTTCGACAAATATTATTCGACATTTGCTTTACGTGAACCTATGTTATAATTTAGGAAAAGGAAATCAGGAGGTTGAGATGAAATCTTTTAAATTGTACTCATTAGATGTGGTCGAAGATGATGCTTCAGTGGAAGTTCCGTTGGTGGATGGTTTGATTCTCAATAAGGAAGACGAGCGCTCCACCTGGCTGCTTGAGGCGTATACAGATTTGTCCCTCTATGATTATTTCAAAAAAATTTCTGAGCAAGACCGCGACATTATTGTCGAAGCCGTGATTACCAAGAAGGAAAATGCCCCAGCTTATTTTCAAACAAAAATTTGCTCATTGACTAAATTTGAAAAACATATTAGCGTTTTGTTCGAAGGCAAAATCCGCCGAAACAAAAGTGATTATTCGGAGCTGCTGCTTGAAAATCTCCTGCAAAAGGGGTTAGAAGGTCCAGCACTGCTTACCGAGTTCAGGGATAAAATAAAAAGCAAACCAAAGCTGAAAATAAAGTCGTAATAGAAGATAGAAGATAACGAGAAGGGACCGGGCAGAAAAGTTGCCGGTCCCTTTTTTGTTGAATTACTCGTCCTTATTATCGGCATCATGTCTGTCAATATCGTCTTCGATGATGTCTTCCTTTTTGGTGTTGCTATCTTTAATTGGGTCTTTGTCGGTATCGGTATTTTTGTCTTCTGTGTTTGGATAATGGTTGTTTCTGTTGTCTAAATCCATGTTGTCATCGTCATATTTAACACCATTGGGATTATTCAGATTTGTTCGGTTGTTGTCGTTTAAATCGTTGTTGTTAAGATTGTCATTATTATATAAATTGTTATCTGTCGGATTGTTGACGGCTGGCGGTGGTGGATTTTGATCATCATTGTTATTGCAACCGGTTAACATAACAGCAGAGAGAATGGAACCTGCGAGCAAAAGAAATAACTTTTTCTTCAAAATAAAGAAACCCCTTCCAAACATAATTTGACCTATCTTTTATCGGTCTGTTTTTAGGGTTCCCGGCGTTTTTCAAATGATAGCAAGCATTTTTTTACAAAAATGTTAGCAGGCAGCCTCCGCAAAACGCGGCGACAAAAAAGCGGCTAGAAATTTCTCTCCGGCCGCTTCGATCTGGTTAATCTTTTTTCTCGCCTAAGGCAAAAGTGATTTCCGCTTCACATGCCACTTCACCGTCAACGGTCGCAACGGCTTTTCCTTTGCCGATGGGGCCGCGCAGGCGTACGATTTCCACTTCAAGCCGCAATTGGTCCCCTGGCTTAACTTGCTTTTTAAAACGGCAGCCATCAATTCCTGCAAAAAAGGCTAAACGGCCGCGATTTTCTTCTTTTTTCAACATCGCAACAGCCCCGACTTGTGCGAGTGCTTCCACGATTAAAACCCCGGGCATGACTGGATAGTCAGGGAAATGTCCATTGAAAAATTCTTCGTTGGCACTGACATTTTTAATCCCAACCGCGCTTTTTCCATCTTCAACTTCTAAGATGCGGTCGACCAATAAAAATGGGTAGCGATGGGGAATAATTTCTTTAATTTGTTCGATATCGAGCATTATATTAGTACCTCCTACTAGTAACAAGTATTTATTACCTATTCTACTACTTAAGGTACACAAAAAGGAAGGGATTTACGTCTCTCCCTCCATTTATTTTCCTTTTTCAACTAAATCAAGGATATGTGTCCAGGTCGATTCCTTGAAAACCTCGGCAATTTCTCCGCCGCCAAGCATTCCGTAGCCAACCACTGCGCCTGTCATCACACTGACGATGACCAATACGAGTATAAGAATAATCCGCAGCCAAATCGGAATGAGCCGAATTCTGATCCGTTTATGGGACACCGGTTCCGTCTCCCCATTTTTTGACTCTTTGGTTCGTTGGGCCCCACGAGTAGCGCTTTTTTCTGTTTTTTTGACCTTCGAGGTCCCGCCTTTTTCTCCTTTTTGGCTCGGAGCTTTGGTTGTTGCTTGTTTATCCAAAGTCTGTGTTTTTGGTGCCACGGTCTGGGATTGCTTTTCGGCATTTTGTGTTTTGTGTGTCACGGCCTGGGTTTGTTGCTTTGCATTTTGTGTTTTTCGCGCCACTGCCTGGGCCCGCTGCTCAGCATCCTTTGTTTTTTGAGTTTCGTCCTTGGCTCGCTGCTCGGCGTCCTTCTGCTGTCGAGCCTCGTCCTTGGCTCGTTTCTCCGCGTCCTTCTGCTGCCGAGCTTCGTCCTTGGCCCGTTTCTCCGCGTCCTTCTGCTGCCGAGTCTCGTCCTTGGCTCGTTTCTCCGCGTCCTTCTGCTGCCGAGCTTCGTCCTTGGCCCGTTTCTCGGCATCCTTCTGCTGCCGAGTCTCGTCCTTGGCTCGTTTCTCGGCGTCCTTCTTTCGTTGCAGCTCTTCGGCTTTGGCCCGCTTATATTCTTCTCTCGTTCTATATTCTTGATTTGGATTATCTACTGACATTCCTTAATTCCCCTTTAACTGAAGTCCGACCATTTATTTTTATCTGGCATGGGATACCCCGGACTAGAGAGAGTTATACATATTATATCCATTTTTTCTGTTCAACTCATATCGCTGGGTATTTCAATTTATATTTATATAATAAATTTCGACAATTCCTCAAGTCTATTATAAAAAAGAAATGGAAAATACTCATCAACTTTTTACAGGAAATAGTCAAAATTGCTCAATATATGTCGTTTTGTTAGGTTTTTATGATTTATTTTTTGATAAATTATCCCTAAGCACAAATAAAAAAGCCCAATGATTTAGGCTTGTCCTGCCTGCTTCATTAGACTTTTTGTATGCAAGGTATGATGTCTTACAACAGTAAACCAAAAAAGGGTCAAAGAATGAACAATGAAATCAATTTCAACTCGCAGGTCAAGGACAATTTTTTCAAAAAACTCACCCAAACTTACGATTTGGAATCTTGTCGATGTTATCGAGCATAATTCCTGTTCCAATTGCCACACAATCCATTGGATTTTCAGCAACTAGGACGGGAACCTTTAATTCATCCGCTAGCAACATGTCGATGCCGTGCAATAATGCGCCGCCGCCTGTTAAAATAACGCCGCGGTCAATAATGTCAGCCGATAGTTCTGGTGGTGTGCGTTCAAGAACACTTTTTGCCGCCTGAACGATGACAGCAACCGATTCACGTAAAGCGCCCTCGACTTCTTCAGAACGAACCGTGATGGTACGAGGCAGACCGCTCACCATATCACGTCCGCGGATTTCCATTTCTTCCGAGCGTGACCCTGGGAAAACCGTCCCGATGCTGATTTTAATATTTTCAGATGTGCGTTCACCGATTAAAAGTTTGTATTCGCGCTTGATGTAGTTGAGGATTTCCATGTCGAACTTGTCACCGGCCATTTTGATGGAGGAGGAAGTCACGATATCGCCCATTGAAAGAACGGCCACATCCGTCGTTCCGCCTCCGATGTCCACTACCATATTTCCGCTCGGTTGGAAAATGTCCATTCCCGCACCAATTGCTGCTACTTTTGGTTCTTCTTCTAAGTAAATCTTTTTCCCGCCGCTCTTTTCGGCAGCTTCTTTGATTGCCTTTTGCTCCACGCTGGTAATATTCGTTGGGCAGCAAATCAGGATGCGCGGCTTCGATAGAAAGCCTTTTACGTTTAACTTATTAATAAAATGCTTTAACATTGCTTCTGTCACATCAAAGTCAGCGATCACGCCATCTTTTAATGGACGGATCGCGACGATGTTACCAGGTGTCCGACCAACCATGCGGCGAGCTTCTTCACCAACAGCAAGTACGCGATTTGTATTTTTGTCAATTGCCACTACAGACGGCTCATTTAATACGATTCCACGGCCCTTCACGTGAATTAACACGTTTGCCGTACCTAAATCAATCCCAATATCTCTTGCAAACATTCTCTTTTCTTTCCTCCTTAAAAACGGAATCCACATACTTTTCCTAATTGTATATTGTACCATACTCATTACAATTTCCATACTTTTAGAAAAAAAAGATGACAAATATTGCAGAAGGATGTCGAATTGGAGGATTCTAGAGAATGCCTTTAATAACTTGTGGATTATCCACACTGAATGCTTCGGAAATTGAGACCTATTTTACAGCCTCGCCTTCCTTTTCTTCTTTCTGATATTTCATCTTTGTTGCCTCTCCCCCCCGGAGATGACGGATCGATTTATGATAATCTAAAATACCTTTAACCTCATTGGCTAGCTCTGGATTAATCTCAGGAAGTCTCTCAGTTAGATCCTTATGGACTGTACTTTTGGATACGCCAAACTCCTTCGCAATCACGCGAACCGTTTTCCTCGTCTCCACGATATACTTTCCAATCTTGATAGTTCTCTCTTTGATGTAATCGTGCACACTCTCGCCCTCCCTAAATTGGATGTGAGAAGTGTGAAATGAGACCCGCTTATCACTTCGACGAATTCTGCTTCCGTATTGGTGTCACCAGTTTTGGTGTTGGTGTCAGGCACCATTAAAATACATCTGTCCACCACCGAAGGACACCCCTTTGATGGGTGTCAGGCACCAAACGGCAGAAAGTAAGTTACCTTCTGTCTATACGATGAATAATCATGTCCCCGACTGAATATCCGCTAACTTCAAACGACTCTTCACCTCAAACACTCTCTTTGTAAAGGTTTGTAACCATTTTATTAGCTTGGATACGGGATTATGCTTTAAATACTTAATCGGGACAAGATGTTATTCAAAGTTTTTTGAAAATTGGACTTCTTACTTTTTTTCGACATTCATTTGAATGTGCCCAGAATGGCGTCGTTGTGCGGTTTTTGGTTGGAAATATCCAGCATACAGATTTTATTTCCCAAGAAATTTGTCGAGAGAAAAATTATTCAAAAATGGTGATTCTGATTGGAATGGGGCTTAAAATTGGTTTCTAGACCCGTGACTTTGCATAATTGGAAGATGTTTTTTCAAAAAGTATTGTTAAAAATATTATATTTTTGATACCTTTTTGGTATGTGTTTTTTGAAAGGATGATCCTGAATGACACCTTTTACTGAAAATGTCGTTGAAATTATTCGAAGTATCCCTAAAGGAAAGGTTGCGACCTATGGCCAAGTCGCTCGGCTCGCTGGAAGCCCTCGTGCTGCCCGCCAAGTCGTCCGCGCTCTACATTCTATGAGTAAGAAGCACCGCCTCCCCTGGCACCGTGTCATCAACGCTAAAGGGCAAATCGCCCTCCAGGATGACGAGTCCTACAATGAGCAAGTGTTGTCGTTAGAGGCCGAAGGGGTTGAGATTGGCTTGAACGGAGTTATTGATCTGGAGCGGTATCAGTGGAAGCCGGAATAATTGGGGGCATAGAGAGAATCAAGGGAGGGGTGGGAAAAGTAAAGTGGCCGATATATTGTAAAGTGAACTTAACCCCAGACCAACCAAAAAACACCTAGCTTCCTAGGTGTTTTTTAAAACTATTTCATCGCGGTGCCTGACACCGCAACTGTGGAACCGAACTCTGGTGCCTGACACCAACCAACCTTTACCCCATCTACCGCACCATCTCAAATACTTTCTTCACTTTTTTCACTGGCACCTGTGAACCGCCCCGGCCCTGGACGTTCTCAATCATCATCGCTACCATCAAGCTCGGCGATTCCGTATTGTATCCAATGAACCAGCCATTTTCCGTACCGGTTTCACCCTGCTTCTGTTTTATCTCCGCCGTTCCTGTTTTACCCGCGAGCGGATGCCCCTTGATATCAGCGGCATGAGCCGTCCCGCCCGCATCGCCAACCACTTTCCGTAAATCGGCCGCAATCACTCCGGCGTGTTCAGCTGAGACCACCGCTTCTTTCAGCACCTGGCCCTGTTGCTCCTCCGCCAAAAGAATCGGCTTCACCATGTTCCCATTATTCACAAACGGCGTATAAGCCGATAACAGATGCACAATACTCATTTGGATTTGTCCCTGTCCGTACCCCGAATCAGCGAGTGCAATTTCCCGGTCCAGCGTGCCGATCGTTGATGTTTCAAGCGGGAACGGGAACGCCAAGTCTTCCTCAAAGCCAAATTTCTTCAGCCCGTTTGCGAACGCATCTTTCCCCGTCTTCAACGCAGCCTGGGCGAAATATATATTATCACTGAACACAAACGCCTTTTCCAAATTAACCGGCGCAGTCCCCGCATGGACCCGCGTCACAAAGTAATTGCCCCACGACTTGTCTTTTTGCCAATTCTTCCCTTGAATCGGCACCGCCACATCCGGCGTAATCGCCCCGCTCGACAACGCCACCGCAGCCGTAATTGGCTTCATAACCGAACCCGGCGCATAGGTCATCCTAAAGCGCGTTGAGAGCGGCTGTTTCTTATTATCCTGCAGTGCCTTCCATTCGGATGCAGAGAACCCAAGCATCGCTTGATTCGGGTCAAAAGAAGGCGAGCTGACAAGCGCCAGCGTCTCACCCGTCACAGGGTTGATCGCCGCTCCTGTGCCTGCTTCCTTGCCCAGCTCATCATAAATAGCCGCCTGAACATCCGCATCAATCGTCAACTTGACCGTTTTTCCATCCTCCACCGGCTTTTCAGCGAGCAGCTCCGCCTCGCCGCTCTTCTTTTTAATCGTAATCTTCACGCCGGGCTTCCCCTTCAATTGCTCGTCATACACCTGCTCGAGCCCTCGTTTTCCAATCATATCATTGCTCGAGTAGCCCTTATCCTTGAGCTTCGCCAACTCATCCGCCGTAATCGCCCCCACATAACCAATCAGGTGCGCCGCTGCCTTCTCATACGGATAAATCCGTGCCTCCACCTTCCGCGTTTGCACCGGCTCGAGCGCAATCAACTGCGCAATCCGCTCCTCATCCTGTATCGCCACCCGCTTCAGCGGTACAAACAGTTCCGGCTTCACCCAACTCGCACTGAGCGCCTTCTTTATCTGCTCAGGACTCATTTTTAAAAGCGAGGCTAACGGCTCCAGAACTTGGTCCGTCACCTTCCCGGCCACCACGCCGACCTCATACACCTGACCATTCACCGCCAGCCCAATCTCATTGCGGTCGATAATCTCTCCCCGTTTCGGCGCAATCGTATCAATCCCAATCGTATCGCCTTTCTGCATTTTTGGAAAAATGAACCCAGTATTCCAGTCCACATACCAATTCTTCTTGTCGGCTCGTTCCTCCTTCCGCAACTTAGCTTCATAGGTGAATTGAATAGGTCCCGCAATACTATTCATTTTCGCATCAAAAGAATAGTGAGCTTGTTCTTTCTCTGCCTGTTTATCCTCTTTCGGTTTTTTGAAGTCAATCTTCAGGTCAGTAATCTGTAAATCCTTGTAGATTTTATGATAGCGGTTCGTAAATTCCTCTTTCGTGATTTTTTCCTTGGCATCCGTTGAAAGGAAATCATACATCTGCTCAAACTTCTGCTCATTCCATAAAGCTATGTATTTCGTCAATCGATCCTGCGGCGTCGGTTCCTTACTACAGCCTGCGACTAGTAAAACGAGAAGCAAAACCGCTGCTATTTTTCTCAATGGGATCCCTCCTTTTCAAACATTTTTGGTGTCAGGCACCACAAAAAGACACATTCGGCAATTTGTCCATGGTAGACGGACGTTATACGAGTGTCAGGCACCAATTCTCTTAATTATACCGTTAATATACATAAAATGGGTAATTGAAAAATGAGTACAAAAAAAAGAGGAAAGAATTCCCCTTCCCCTTTGTAACGTTTTTATGAATTTGCTTTTTCTGTAGAAGTAGATTCTTTGTCCACGTCAGGAGAGCTATCTGGATCTTCAATCATTTGCTCTTTTTCCTTCATTTGTGGAGTCTCTACGGATTCGCTTGCTTTGTCAGTCGAAAGTTCTGCTTCCTGTAACGTGCTTAACGATTTGTTAAAATAGTCACTAGGATTCACAGCAATTCCATCTTTGCGAATTTCAAAATGTACATGGGTTCCAGCTTTTTCATTGAACAAGCTTTGTCCAGCCGTGGCAAGAACTTGTCCCTGTTTTACTTCTTGGCCAACCTTGATCTTTATGTCTTTTACGGATTGATATTGTGTCACAATACCTTTGTCGTGTTCCACTTCAATGACATTCCCAAGGACTGCATCTTCATCAACTCGTGTGACCGTACCGCTTAATGATGCAACGACATTAAATGACTCATCGTCTTTCATGGTTACGTCAATCCCAGTGTTTGGTTGGTAGGTATTATTGTAGAATACCAATGCCGCTTCCTGGTCTTCTGCTTTACCATTGAAATCATAGAATTTCGTTTTCACGATAGCTGCATCTGCTTTTTCCACAGGCATTTTGAAGTCTTCAAGTGTTTTGCTAACTTCAATCGCTGGCTCTTGGTTCTTTTTACCGGCAATATCCGTGGATTTGTAATCGTATTTGTCTGACGCGTTGTTGCTAGTTTGATACCATAGAACTGCGGTCAAAATGATTGCTGCACTTGCAATATAAATGGCTGGAAATACCCAACGCTTTTTGAAAAAGCGTTTTACGCTGGAACTTTGAGAAGATCGTTTGTTTTCTTCCTCTCTCATTTTCATCACCTCAGCAATCATTCTGAACAGATAAGTAGAATTATATACACGGGGTGAAAAAAATTTTTTTGAACTTATTTTTTAACAGTGTCTATATTTTTATGCATGAAGTTGGAAAAATTATTTTTATTATATAGGAGAAATTTTGTAGGAATATTTTTAAGTGGGTGCTGCGGGTGCTCCCGTTTGCCTATATGGCGGCCATTTTTATTATGTCGAGTCTGCCAGCGGACCACTTCGTTAAACTGCCTGATTCCAAAATCGACCACACGATTAAGGAGTCCCTGCATTTAATAGAGTTCGCGATTTTGTATGTATTGCTGGTGCCGGCGATGTTAACCCGCCGCGGGGACTTCACACCAAGGTTGAATCTAGCCTGTGCACTGTTCGCTGCCCTCTACGGAATCAGCGACGAAATCCACCAAAGCTTCTATGCCTACCGCTCTGCATCATGGTTTGACCTTGTCAAAGACTTCACAGGGATCTTGTTTTGTTTTTATTTTATCAGAGGGGCATTGTTTCTAGGGAAGTTTAGAGGGCTTAGGAAGGTACTGGAGCGTGTGTAGCCACTTATGGCTTTTTTGGAAAATAAATGCTGCCTTTGTAAGTCCCTGTATAGAATAGATTTATTGATTTTAGGGTTTTATTTGCACATTTAGGGGAGTCAATCTGCAGAAATTGTCACAACTCAGCGTTTGTAATCGAGGGCTCAAATAACAGAAAAAGCCAGGCATCCCCTCAGCCTGGCTCCCCTAACTTCCTATTTACTTCCTCGCAGTAACTGTATCTAGCATATGATCAGCCGATTTAATTTCCACGCCCTGATAGTAATGCTTGACGATTTCCTGATAATTCTTTCCTTCCATCGCCATGCCGTTTGCCCCGTATTGGCTCATTCCGACGCCATGGCCGAATCCTTTGGTCGTAATCACGATATTGTCCCCCTTGCGTTTCCACGCAAAGTCAGAGGACCGTAGATCCAGTTTATCGCGGATATCCCGCCCGCTCAAAACCTTCCCATTAAAATCAACCTTGCCAACCCGTTTGCCTTCCGTCCGATCAACAATTTTTCCAATCGTCGACCCCGAACGGAGCTTCACCCCAAGCCGTGCCTCAAACTGACTGACCGTCATGACCTTTTGACTATTAAATTTGGGAGATTTTTTATCCCAGGGACTTGAAACACTTCTCAAGTATGGAAATTTGCCTGACCAGTAATCTTCTGAGTTTTCCGTATACCCATTACTTGTGGAGAAGAACAAGGCATCAATTGGCTCGCCATCATAGGCCAAAATTTGCCCTGCTGTTGCCCGGACAGCCTTTAAGACCTTCTTCCTTTTCGTGTCGTAATCCATCCCCCATTCCCGTCTAAGTTCATCATCATTCATGTAAACTTGATGGATTTGGGTGTCCGTTACCTGGGCACCTTTAGGAACACCGAGTGTATCCTTACTTAATAGCCGCTTCACGATATAGGTTCTCGCTGTTAGTGCCTGGGCCTTCAGGGCTTCTTCCTTAAACTCTGCGGGCATCTCAGCTGCCACCACACCAACGAGGTAATCTTCTAATTGTACATTCTCAATTTGTGATTTTGAGGTGCGAAAAACGGATACTTCGACGGCAGGATCTGCGGAAGCCGCCACCTCTTTCGCTTCTTTTCCAGGGGTCTTGGTTAAATCCTCCCCTAACTTTCCGCTCGCTCGGTGCTCATCTGAAAAGGGTAATACAAGGACTGCAGGAATAATTAATGTTAAGGCAATGAGGACTGCTGCTAGTACGACGAAAGGTTTGATTTTTATCATGATAGTGCCTCCAGTTTGCAAATTCACAACCACACCTACTCCACGGCGGGATGCGTCTCAATTAATACATATGGAGGCGGACAAGCATTTATTACGGATTTTTTATATAAAAATCCAATCGGTTTTCACTTTATGGGGTCACTATATACTGTTACTATATGCATTTCACTTTATGGTTTCACTTTATGGTTTCACTCTATGGTGTCAGGCACCACTCGTGGACAAATGTCTTTCCATGGTGTCAGGCACCACACAAACACAAATCAAGCACCATTGTCCTTTACACGCGGACACCCACACCTAACATCTCCCGGAAACGCAAAAAAGGCCCGATGATTGTACATCAGGGCCCGTTGTTTTGCGAATGCTCATTTTTATTGTAGTTCTAAGCGTTCATATCTGATACGTAGTCTTGGACTTCTGTGAACGTTTCGTCTGCTTCATTGATACGTTCGATGTCGGCACCCAGGCTTGCTAGCTTGCCATGGAAGTTGACGTAGCCGCGGTCTAAGTGTTTCAACTCAGTCACGCGTGTCATGCCTTCAGAAACCAAACCGGTTAGGATTAATGCTGCTGCGGCACGAAGGTCGGTCGCAGACACTTCCGCACCTTGTAAATTTGAAGAACCATTTAAAATAACAGAACGGCCTTCAATCTTGATGTCGGCATTCATGCGGCGGAATTCCTCAACATGCATAAAACGGTTTTCAAACACCGTTTCTGTAATCATCGAGGTGCCGTTTGCGCGAAGCAATAACGCCATCATTTGTGATTGCATATCGGTTGGGAAACCCGGATGCGGCATTGTTTTAATGTCGACAGCCTTCAAACGATCAGTTCCGATGACACGTACGCCATCTTCTTCCTCCTGAATCGTAATCCCCATTTCAACCATTTTTGCAATCAATGAAGATAAATGTTCAGGAACTGCGCCCTTTACTAACACATTTCCGCCCGTAATCGCAGCAGCCACCATAAAGGTACCCGCTTCGATGCGGTCAGGGATAATATTGTGGTCTGCGCCAAATAACACGTCCACCCCTTCAATACGAAGGGTCCCAGTGCCAGCGCCGCGAACTTTAGCGCCCATTTTGTTCAAGAAGTTGGCAAGGTCGACGATTTCTGGTTCTTTTGCCACGTTCTCAATAATGGTGGTACCAACCGCAAGCGTTGCAGCCATCATAATATTTTCAGTAGCCCCAACACTTGGGAAATCCAAATAAATCTTTGCACCTTGTAAGCGGCCATTTACTTCCGCTTCAATAAATCCGTTTCCTACCTTAACCTTAGCACCCATGGCTTCAAAGCCTTTCAGATGCTGATCGATCGGGCGGGATCCAATTGCACAACCACCAGGCAGAGCCACACGTGCACGGCCGTTGCGAGCGAGTAATGATCCCATGACAAGCACAGACGCGCGCATTTTGCGAACGTATTCGAACGGCGCCTCATCCTTTAACACTCTGGATGCATCTACTACGACTGTATTGTTTTCAAATGATACTTCAGCGTTTAAGTTACGTAAAACTTCATTAATTGTGTATACATCGGAGAGTGTAGGTACATCACGTAATACACTTTTTCCGTCACTTGCTAATAATGTTGCAGCGAGTACAGGCAAGACAGCATTTTTTGCGCCTTCTACTTTAACAGTTCCATCAAGCCTTTTTCCGCCGCGGACGATAATCTTTTCCAAGAGTATTCCCCTCCGCGTCCATTTTCTCTATATTAATATTCAATCGTAATGATTGGTGTGCCAACTACGATGGTAGTCTTACCGCCCAATCCTTCGGAGCGTATCCCAATTTGTAAATTCATGTTATCTCTTTGATTTTCTATCGAGCCTGTAAACAACGGCGAATTCGCCGAAACAGACATGAATGTCTCCTCTTTTAACGCTTCGATCTCTTTTGCATTAAATACGGACAGCAAATGATTCGCTGTCTTAGGTAAAGCCTTATCCATCTTATCACCGACCGTACCTTTCATACAAGAGAAAATTGTTGGGTTTCCTCGAAATATGTCAGACAGCCTAGTTTTAAAATCAGAGGTGGTGAAAAAGGCCTCCGAAGACTTATTCCACTCTTTACCAGTGATACTATATACTATATACGCATTAACAGGTTGTTTTGTGTGGGTTGCCATCAATTGAAGCTTTTCTCTGTGGTGTCTAGATGTTGGAGATATTGCTGTTACTTCCCATTTTTGACTGGTATTGTTAACAGACCATTCCCAATCAGGAAACTTTGCTTGAAGCTTTTTCGCATATTCCTTTACTTCCTGCTCACTCTTCATTCCATCTAAATGCTCTCTTGCATAAAAAGTCCACTCATCGAGCAAAATATTTTCTGCTTGTAAAATCGAGCCTATTTTCGTTAAGTCCATTTCGTTTTGAAAAATGGAACGGATTCCGCCACTATTCGCTTCAGTCGTTTGGTTTCCAATCACAACCAGGATCAAACTGATGATCGTTATCACGCTCAAAAGAATCTGACTATTTCTCTTCATCTCTACTCCCCCTCCTTACCATTGTTACCGGCTGGAGGAATCGCATACTTGGGAAATGTCGTCACTTTTTGACACGATTCAAACATTGTGGTCGTTCACATTGAAGTTATTTTTTCCACACAAAGACGATTTTACTCAATTTGTCGTCAAATAGATACATGTACGAAGACCTAAATATTTACCAATTGTATTGTTTGCATGATCAAAGGCAGCTGCTGCGACCATTGGAGGTAATCAAGGAAAAAATTACTAACAGATGAACCCATGATAATGGCTAATATTATGTAGAGTAAGCGTGCCTGAAAGACATGACCTGATTTCAGCAATTTTTCCAAACGAATCGCCTGTAATGCCCACCAGGCTACCGCTATAAAAATTAAATGAGACAGGATACTTAACATGGCAATTTGCCCAATATCATTTATCAATCTGAGCCCCCCTTTTTTCACACAATGTTTATTCTATCACAAAGAAGGCTAGAAGAGTTTCCTTTTGTATCCATTTTTAAAAAATAAACACATTTCACTTTTTTATCGCCGCAATAATCTATCGTAAAATAAAAATTCACCTTCCAATGATTCGAATAGAAGGCGAATTTTTATGGTTCTAACCGGTTGTGTAAACCGAACTCATTCTGAAAATCTGTGCAAAGGTACATCAAATGATCAACCACTAATTTACTTGATTCCAAACCCTGCCAAGATCTAATGGGACATACACTTTCTCTCCCTGAATCTCCCTGTGGATGATCGGATTTTCAAAGTTCGAATCCCAGCAATGATCTTCTCTGATTTTGCGCTTTGCCCTAATGTTCCCTCCAAAAAAATCACTTAAGTTCACTCTTGAAAATTTCATTACACTTACCCCTTTCTTGTTAAGTTTGTGGATAGGAAACAAAAGGAAAGTTCCTTTTTGTTTCCTATCATTATACTGACCTAGTAAAACTTTTATTTTGCCGCAACAACCATTACGCGTCCCCGGTCTAATTCTTTTTCAAACTGTTGCGCCTCTCTATCGGTTAATCCTATAGATTCCATTTTCGCACGCAGCTCGTCCCCGCGGGAACGAAACACATTTGCGATTGAATCAAAGAAACCCTGTTCGTTTACCCCGATCTCATTGGTATCCAGTGCCTCAGACAAATCTTCTGAACGTTCTTCCCCGTGGGCCAATAAGTAGACCTCATCTTTGGTGTACCCTTGATTTAAAAATTGTTCAATTTCCTTTTTTGCTTGTAAACCATTTTCCACTAGTTTTACCTGTCTCATTTAAACTACCTCCTAAATTTTTGATTTCGTTAGTAAGTTGAAATGGTACTTGGTGTTCTATTGGTATATAACCGTTTTTTTTTAATTAAAACCTTTTATTTTAAAATAGCTCGTTTTTTTAAGAAGGAATCCCTCCAAATTGGTTAGTACGATGAATTGCCATGCAAGGATTGAAGCTCATCCACCGTTTGAATCCGTTTATCACCTCTAACATCTTCCTTTGGAGTGGAGAATGATTGATCTTCCTGACGACTTGGGATTGGCTGGTTCTCGAATTTTTCTTGTGCATCTACGGTTCGTTTCGCATAGGGTAGCGCCATAAGCCTGTCATAGGGAATGTTTTCTCCGGTATCGACACAAACTCCATATGTTCCGTCAGAGATCCGCTCTAACGCCTCATTCACTTCTTCTAGGATCCTTTTTCCATTTTCAAAAACAAACATTTGTTTTTCACGCTCATCTAATTCTGTAGCTGTATCAGCAAAGTGATTGTCATAGCTGGTTAACTCCCCATAATCCTCGAACGATAGTGGCCGGTTGGATTCTAACATTTCCATTGTATCGGTCTTCATTTGGAGTAATTTCCCCTTAAAAACAAGCAGATCTTTTTCTGACAACATGATTTTCCCTCCCTTTCTTTTCTTACTGGGTAGATACCCTATATCGAGAAATTCTAAAACTATAGAAAGAAAAAATTCTGGCGGTATATTTTTTTAAAAACAGGTTTGTCCACTGAATTATCGGGTATGTACATTAGTAGATTCACATTACAAGTAGAAAGGGATGAATTTTCATGGGATTTATTTGGTCTTTAATTATCGGAGGAATCATCGGGTGGTTAGGAGGTCTCGTCATTGGGCGTGATATTCCAGGAGGTGTCATTGGAAATATCATCGCTGGATTTATTGGAGCCTTTCTTGGTTCGTTGATATTAGGCGATTGGGGACCTGAAGTTGGAGGTTTCTATCTAATTCCAGCGATCTTAGGTGCGATTCTTCTTACATTAATCGTCGGCTTCCTTTTGAAAAGTATGAAGCGTACAGCTTAATAAAAAGTTTCACTCGAGAGAGACTGCCAATCACGCAGTCTCTTTCTATTTGACTGTTTTTTATACAAAAAGAAAACACCTAAAAGGTGCCCGAACTTTTTATTTTAATATAGCAATTAATAGCTCCGCTTCAGGTTGTGCCCACACCGACACGCTGCCTCCGTTCACAAGGAATGTAGCAAATCCATCTTCTTCAATGGAAATATTCTCATCTCGGGTTTCTGTTAGGTCGACCCATACTTCTCCAGCACGCTCCTTACCGACGAACATTCTTTTTTCGCCCTCATCCCGATTGGAAATGAGGACGGCGCAGCCCGAACGCTCTATTTCCGCACAGCCAAGACGAACCCATCCAATCAGATGGCCGTCGTCGAAATAATCCTCTTGTTCCCCGTAGGCTTTGTGGTAACGAGCATAAAGGAGCGGATCCATCGCCTCTGCTTTTCCTTCAACGGGTTCTTCTCCGCCGATGCCAAAATAATCCCCGTAAAATATACATGGATGACCATCTTGGCGGATTAGGATCAGCGCATAAGCACTCTGCTTAAACCAATCCTCCACCCATGATTCTAACGATTCATTGGGCTGGGTATCATGATTGTCTACAAAAGTGACAGCATGTTCTGGATTCAAACGAACTAAAGTATCCTCAAAAATTGTCGTCAGATCAAAATCCGCCCCATCTTTAGATGCTTCATGTAATTTATAATGAAGCGGAACATCAAATAAATTCAGTTTGAAATCTACATTTTCCAGATATGTTTGGCATGCCGAAAGCTCCGGGACCCAAAACTCACCGACAAAATAAAAGTCTTCCCCTCGCTGCCGCCTTACATTATCTACAAAGTTTTTAATAAAATGATAATCAATATGTTTAATCGCGTCTAAACGGTAACCGTCGCATTGTAATGTATCTGCAAGCCAGCTGCCCCACCGGATCATTTCCGCTTGTACATCCGGGTGATTGTAGTCAAGATTAGCAAACATTAAATAGTCGTAATTGCTAAATTCATCATTAACATGATCATTCCACTTTTTACCGTCTCCAACAATCCGAAAAATTCCTGTTTTATCTTTTTTTGCGTCGTAGTCGATTCCATTAAAATGTTCAAAGCCCCATTTGAAGGTGGAGTACTTATCCTTTCGCTTAGGAAATGTAAATTTTGTCCATCCCTCTATCTTGAACGGCTTTGAAATCTCTTCTGTTCGATTCTCTGCGTCCACTTCAATCACTTGAAATTCTTCGGTTTCATCTGCCCCGGCTTTATGATTCATTACGACATCTACATAGACCTGAATACCATTATCATGACATGCGGCAATAGCCTCCTGTAATTCTTGCTTTGTCCCATATTTCGTACGGACTGTCCCTCTTTGATCAAATTCACCCAGATCATAAAGATCGTATACACCATAACCCGTATCTTCGGCCGATTGGCCCTTTGTGACGGGTGGAATCCACACGGAATCGATTCCCTTCTTTTTCAGTTCGGGCGCAAGCTCCTGCAGGCGGTTCCAATGGTTACCATCTGGGTTTAAATGCCACTCAAAAAATTGCATCATCGTATGATTTCTCTCCATTTGTGTTTTCCCCTTTTATCATTTTTTCTTCTATTGATAATTCTTTTCTAAGCCTCCATAAACGATAGGTATGATGGACAATCACTTTCAATACCGCATACACTGGGACGGCCAAGATTAACCCGAGAACGCCTCCCATACTTCCAGCTGCAAGCAACAGCGAAATAATCGTGAGCGGATGAATCTCTAGCTTTCTTCCCATTACCTGCGGAGAGATGATATGCCCTTCTATTTGTTGGACAACCACCATAACAATGAAGACTTTAACGACCATCATCGGTGAATTTAAAATCGCAATAACTAAGGCAGGGATGCTGGCAATGATTGGACCGAGAAATGGGATGACATTGGTTAACATGGCTACAATGGCAACAAGAAGAGAATAGTCTAGGCCGATCATTAAATATCCGCTGAAAAGCAATGTCCCTAAACAAAAACTAATGAAAATTTGACCTTGAATATAGGAGCTGAGTGCCTCATCTAAATCAGTTAATATTCTTCGACCATTCTTCTGTTGCATGGCTGGTAATAAACGAAGAATTTGTCTGGGCGCCTTTTCTCCTTCCTTTAACATATAAAATAAAATGAACGGAACCGTGACTAGGACTGTCATAATTCGTGTCAAAAAGCCGATAAAGTCCATAATATTTGATCCAATGAAGGCGAGGCCTGAAGGTACTTTTTTTGAAATAGAATCAGTACCCTTTTCAAAATTAAAACGATTATTTTCGTACAAACGCCGTATCCATTCATTATGTTGAAGTTCCGTTATTTTCACCTGGACTGATTCTAAAAAAACAGGTGTGTTTTCTATTAAACTATTGATTTGCTTCTGCAAAATGGGTCCAACAAAATAGACCAATAAAGCTATTAAGGCAGCAGCCAGTAAATAAATCAGAAGGATGGAGAGCACTCTCGGTACCCTTTTCAATTGAAGATAATTGACCAGAGGGCGAAATAAGTAATATAAAACCCCTGCAATTAAAAAAGGAAAAAAGAGGGTTTGTATTAGTAAACCAACCGGCCGAAAAACAAAATTGATTTTCATTCCTACAAAGATAATTAAGAAAATAAGCAATAGTCCGCAGCCCCATCGAAACGCTTTTGTTATCGGCATGTCATCCCCCCATTTTATTAGATTTTGGCTGTGTTAAACTTGGCTGTTGATTTGCGCTCCAGGCACTTCGCTCCAATCAACAGGGTGTCAAAATCAACAATAACCTTTAACACAGCCTAGATTTTAAAAATAGCCCTTCATTATAGGATTCCTGAAAACAGCCGTGCAAAGGATTCTTTTGCCTTCTCAGCAATTCCTCTTTTGTAAAATTCCACTGGGCGGATTCTCAGGCAATCCTCGAGGTCTTCCTCATAATGGGCGACTAGGTCTTGAATCGATTCCGTTCCGATTAAAAATAAATTCACTTCAAAATTCAGGCGAAAACTGCGCATATCCATATTCGCCGTGCCAATCGTGGCCAGGTCCCCATCAACAATCATCACCTTTTTATGGAGGAACCCCTTTTGGTACGCATAAATTTCCGCTCCAGCACGCAATAGTTCAGGCAAATACGAGCGCGTGGCATATTGCGTGAGAAAACCGTCATTGGTGTCAGGCACCATGATTCGTATTTGAATCCCTTTTTTAGCAGCTATCCTAAGTGCGGTTCGAATCGCTTGATTGGGGACAAAATACGGCGACGCTATCCAAATGGATTGGGTCGCACAGGAAATCATGGCGCAATAATGATCACTCATCTGTTCGGTTTCGGGGCCGGTGGCGACGACATGAACTAAACCATCTTCGTCGGCAGGTATGGGGTTCATATAACGTTCATCCATCACAAGCATTTCTCCACTCACATACCGCCAATCTAATAAAAAAACGGCGTGCAGCGTTTGCACGGCTTCCCCTTCAAGCAGGACGTGTGTATCACACCAAAATCCAAATCGCTCATCTTCTCCGAGATATTCGACCCCGATATTCAGCCCGCCAACAAACCCTGTCTTCCCGTCAATCACTACGATTTTTCGATGATTTCGAAAGTTAAACTTCTGATTATAGAGGCCGCTTTTTAATGGCAAAAACGGATGGACCCTGATTCCGGCTTCCTTCATTCTTTTTATCGTGCCGCTCGAAAGGGTGATACTTCCCATCGCATCGTACATCATTCGCACCTCTATTCCCTCTTGCACTTTGTCGATTAAGATGTCGATGATCTCATTCCCTAAGCGGTCATCGCGAAATATGTAATATTCCATATGAATAAAGTCTTTTGCACCCTTCAGCGCGCTTTTTATCTCTCGGAACGTTTCCTCGCCATTTCTTAATATCTTTGTCTTGGTCTTGGTCTTGGTATTGGTTGGCGTGAAGGTCGCCCGGTCTAAATAGTGAGTGAAATGGTGCTGGTGATAATTCAGCTTGGAAAAATTGATCTTGTCCGTGTTCCGGCTCAATGTTGCAAATACTTCACGATCCTTGATGCGCTTGCTTTTAAAAAGATGGCCTTTTAAAAATAATTGCCCTGAATAGACATAGATGATATAGCCGAGCACAGGTAAAAACACCAAGATATAAATCCATAAAAGCGTATTTTGTGCTGTCCGATTTTCCAGCATTAAGGAAAAGACGGTGATCAATATCATTCCCACGTAGAATGTCAGTGAGATCACTTTCGACAGGAACGAAACGTCTGTAAAAAACACCAAATAGACGAGCGTAATCATAATAATGACAAAGACAAATTCCATTCTCCGTTTTTTCATCATGTCGATCTCCCCCAAAATCTTATCTAAATACCCTTATAGGGTAATACCCGATTTACGCTCAGGTTAATCCTGTTAATAAACTTACTTAGAAAAAATATTTTCATGGTTTCATCTGATGAAGTCCCGGGTATGGAATAGATAGCAACACTATTCCACTAAACGGAGGTAATGAACATGGCAAAAGTGAAAGAAAAAGACAGTGTAGTAACCGAGACGCTCAACACCCAGGTCGCTAATTTTTCAGTTCTTTATATGAAGCTGCACCACTTCCACTGGTATGTAAAAGGCGAAAATTTCTTCACCCTGCATCCTAAATTTGAAGAATTGTATAAGGAGTCGGCGCTCCATCTTGATACCATCGCTGAAAGAATGCTGTCACTAGGGGCTTTGCCTACGGCGACCTTAAAGGAACAATTGCAGATTTCTTCGATTAAGGAAGCAGCAGGCGACGAAAACGCCGCGGGGATGATCAAGTCACTGGCTGATGATTTTAACACCGTCTGCAGCGAACTGACAGAGGGAATCACTCAGGCCGAGGACAACGATGATCAACCGACAGCCGATCTATTCATCGCGATTCGCACGTCCTTAGAAAAGCACAGATGGATGCTCGAGGCCTATTTGGCAGAGTAAATGTTTTGAAAAAGGGTGTCAGCCTTAATGCTGACACCCTTAAAATTTATAAGAAAGCATCTCTTTGGACCCTTACGGACAAATCTCATTGAAATACCATGGGAACTGTCCGCAATAAGCACCCTTACGGACAAATCCCATTGAAATACCACGGGAGCTGTCCGCAATAAGCACCCTTACGGACAAATCCCATTGAAATACCACGGGAACTGTCCACAATAAGCACCCTTACGGACAAATCTCACCGAATTACCACGGGAACTGTCCGCAATAAGCAC
Organism: Bacillus sp. MM2020_1; assembly: GCA_011250595.1. Taxonomy (GTDB): domain Bacteria; phylum Bacillota; class Bacilli; order Bacillales; family Cytobacillaceae; genus Neobacillus. The sequence continues at coordinate 139,504 of JAANMP010000001.1, forward strand.
CCTTACGGACAAATCCCATTGAAATACCACGGGAACTGTCCGCAATAAGCGCTATTACAGACAAATCTCGTTGAATTACCACAGGAACTGTCCGCAACACAATAAAACAAAACACGTATCCCCAAACCCCCAAAAAAACGGATTGGATACGTGTTTTGTTACTTTTTATAATAGTAGTTTAAAAGAGTTGTCCTATAATATAGGTTAAATCGTCATTCCGTTCATGAGTATAGATTTCTAGATAATTCGACATCTCTTCAATTGACCGAATACTTGATAATAAATGTTTAATGGCGGGAATATAAATCCCGTCCGTATGAATAATAAATTTCGCATCTTTTTCATACGTGAACGTTTCGATCCCATATTTTTGCGGCTTACCGGATAGATATCCATAGACAGGGACTGGATTGAAAAATTGACCTGAGGGCGAATAAAGGACAAAGCGAATGTTTCCTACGGAGCTGTAAGTAATTTTTTTCAGTAAAAAGTCTACCTTAAAAAGAGAGACGGTTGCACCTCTTTTATCCTTAAGGACTTTATTACAATAATCGATTAATACATCGACCTCTTCATAATGGTATTGTTCGACCACTTCCCGAATTGCGTTAGACGAGGCATGTGCGTACAGCCCGCTTCCCAAACCGTCGGCAACGGCACAAATGAAGTAATCATCCGTTGACTTAATAAAGAAGCTGTCGCCGTTACACACATTACCTTCCTTTTGAATCTGATAAACTAAGGTTTGAATATATTGATTTGATTGGCTTTCAAGCATTTGTTACTCCTGTATTGGCATCCTCTTTGTTTAGTGCCTGTCTTAGTTTTTGAATCGCCTTTTTTTGAAGACGAGATACATGCATCTGAGAGATCCCCAAATACTCGCCTGTTTCTTTCTGACTTTTATTCTCGATAAATGTAAACTTGAGAATTTCTATTTCACGTTCTGACAGAACATGCAAAACACTCTCAAGCAAGAGCCTTTGGTCGACTCTTTTGAAACCATCATCATGCGATCCGATGGTGTCGAGAATTGTAACCGTGCTGCCGTCTGAGCCCGTTTCAATCGAACGATCCACAGATACGGCTTGATAACTTTTACCCATTTCCATCGCTTCTAATACTTCTTCTTCCGAAACGTCCAGATGCGCAGCAATTTCATGGATCTTTGGTGACCTTTGATGTTGATTGGTCAGTTCATCGACAACTGTCTTTATTTTCGTCCATAATTCCTTTACCCGTCTCGGGACATGGACTCCCCAGGTTTTATCCCTTAAGTATCGTTTGATTTCTCCAATAACGGTCGGTATTAGAAATGTTTCAAAGGCTGATCCAAGTTCGGGGTCATATCTTCTTATCGCACCCAATAGCCCGACTATTCCGATTTGCATGAGATCCTCATGATAGTTCCCGCCTTTTGAATATTTCATCACCAGGCTTCCGACCAGCGGAGTATAGTGGGCGACTAATATTTCTTGAGCGGATTTACTCTCATTTAGCTGAAAGTCTTTAATTAGGGCGTTGATTTCTTCCTTAGTTCTCTTCATAGCTTGAAATGGTTGTGTCATGACCTGCACGCTCCCCACTTAAATACTTCACCATGAAGACCGTTACTCCTCCATGATCAAATACATGGACTTCATCCATGAGCGTTTCCATCAAATATAGACCCAACCCTCCCTCCACCAGTTGGTCGGTCGTACTTCCTGCGGAATATGGGCCAAGTTTGTTTCTTGTTTCTTCAAAATTAAAACTCTCGCCGCTATCGGAAATCATAATTTCCAGCTTGTTATTATAAATACCGAATCCAACAATTGTTTCACCGCTGCCGTCCTCTTTGTAAGCATGCTGGGCGGCATTCGTACAAGCCTCACTGACGGCAATCTTTAAATCTTCAATCTCCTCGTAGGAATACCCCATTCTGCCGGCAATTCCTGATAACGTTAATCTGATAACCCCCACATATTCTGGCTTTGCAGGCATTTTCACTTCAATATAATCAACTAATTGTTTCATTGTACCCCACCTCTGAATTCGTAGAAATATCAATGATGTTGCTTAAACCTGTTATTTGAAAGAGTCGTTCCAAGCGATCTGACAAGTCCACTAGCTTTAATTCACCATCATTTTTCATTATTAGTTTGAATAAACCAATAAATACACCCAGACCAGTACTATCAATGTATGACACATCTTTTAAACTGACAATCAGTGATTGGTTTTGCTCCTCAGCAAGTGGTAATAATTCCTCTCGTAGCTTTGGTGCAGTGTATGCATCTATTTCTCCTGCAACAAAAACGAATGTTTTCCCATTACTGTGCTGTTTATCCACTTTTATATCCATTCATTATCACCTCAGGAATGTAATTTATTTTTATGTACTTACCCCGTCCCAATCAAGATTAAACCTTTCTTCGTAAAATAATTAAAGTAAAATCATCATTCATTTCATAGTTTTGCATTTTTTCCAAATCACGATAAATTTGTTCAACCATTTCTTGGGCGGTTAATTGCTTATATTTTTCAATTAAGTCCGTTATCACCGAACGTTCGATAAAACCATCATCTGTTCTTGCCTCCGTCACTCCGTCCGATAATAAGACAATCATATCCCCTGGTTTCACTTGTTTTTGATACTGCTCATATGTAAAGTTTGGATCCACGCCTAAGACTAGACCCTTTGTTGCAAGATCCTCAAAGGAATTTGCTGCCGAATGATAATAGAATCCCTGCTCATGCCCTGCTGCCCCGTAAGTAAAGGAATGGTTCACTGTATCGTACATCCCGTAGAACATGGTAATAAACATACCTTCTTCGAGATTATCTTCTACGACTCTATTAATACTTTCTAAAACAAAGTGAGGACTTTTCCGGGACTCCGGTAAACTATCAATTGCATACTTGATCATCGACATACAAATGGCTGCAGGAATTCCTTTACCAATTACATCTGCAACGGCGATATGAATACTTTGCCCCTCTTGAATAAAATGATAAAAATCGCCATTCATTTGTTTGGCAGGAATACTAGTTGCCCCAATATCTAAGTCGGCTATTTGAGGAATCGATGTTTCAAGTAAATTTTCTTGAATGCTTGCTGCAATCTCAATTTCCGATTTTATTTCAAGCTGTTGATCTCGCATGCTTTGATGTTCCTGGTAGGCTAAACCATAGTCGACCATCACCTCTAACAGAAAATCAAAGGACAATAAGACCTCCTCTTGCATATCTGGAAAAATTTCTTTCAACGCTTCACTATGTAAACTGATAATTTCCTCAGGAGAAATTTGCTGTAAAATCGATTTTCTACTAAATAGTTGTGCTTGGTACAAAGCCTTTTCGGATGATTCTTTCAGATAACTGCGAAGCAAATGCCGATACCTTGATTTAAAAATTTCCATACGCTAGCATCCTCCTAACGAGTCCATTTTACGGTCTTAATTATTGTGCCTTCCTCGAGTGAAGAGGTGATATCAAATTCGTCCATTAAGCGCTTGACCCCCGGTAATCCTGCTCCTAACCCACCTGATGTAGAATATCCATCCTCCATCACTTTTCGAATATCCTGAATTCCCGGTCCATTATCCGCAGCGATCACCTTTATACCACGTTTATCACGTCCATTTATGCGTTCAATCCGAATTTCACCTTGCCCTGCATATAAATAAATATTACGCGCAAGCTCAGAAATCGCTGTCGTGATTCTTGCTTGGTCAACTGTACCAAATTCAAGCTCTTTGGCAACATTTCTGCCTAGTTGCCTAGCTGCAACGATATCCCATTCGCTAATAATTTTCACATAGGATTCGTTCTCCATGCTTTCTCCCCCAACTCCCGTTGTAGTGTTTCTAACCCCTTTTCTAAATCTAGTGCTGTAAGCACCTCTTGAAGATGGATTCCCAGTTCAACTAATGTAATGGCTACCGCCGGTTGGATGCCTGTTAAAACTACTTTTGCCCCCATCAATTTGGACATACTAATCACATCGCCCAGTACTTTTGCAATAAATGAATCAATCACATCAATCGACGTTAAATCGATGACGACACCCTTCGCTCCTGTTTCATGGATTTTATACAGCAAGTCTTCTTGAAATTGAATGGCGGTTTGATCATCAAGCTCCCACTGAATCGAAATAAGCAGGCAGTTATATAACTTTAGTATTGGTATTCTAGCGACCATGATTAATCCTCCGTTGATATGACCTTTCGATTTGTCATTTCCAAGGCAGCCTCAATTCCTTTTTGTAAGCTGTTTTTTGTCATGACTTGAGTTAAATTAATTCCTAAATTAACAATGGTTTGTGCAATCTCGGGACGAATCCCAACGATTATACATTTTGCTCCGACTAATCTTACGGCTTCGGATGCCTGAATAATATGGTGAGCAACCATCGTATCAACGACAGGAACTCCTGTGATATCTATTAACACGACTGCCGCGCGATGCTTAACCACCCCTTGTAATAAATTTTCCATAATCGACTTTGCTCTTTCTGTGTCAATGGTTCCCACTAACGGCATGATCGTAATATTATCAAAAATCGGGATAAGCGGTGCAGACAGCTCTTGAAGCGCAATTTTTTGTAATGATACCGTTCTTTGCCAAGTTTCCGCATACTGATTATACACGGCAACGTTGATTGGACTAATCCATCTGTCATAATCCAAAATAAATTCCACTTGTTCCTTTTCGGAAGTCTTATCTGCCATCGGAAAGAAAACAATTTTTCCAAATTCACTTAAACTGTCCATAATAAAACCTAATGTCCAGCCGAGTTGAACTATTTTTTGTGTAAATTCACTGATCATACTTTCATTATTTTTCTGTTGATTGGTAGAACTTGTAATGAGTAAATTTATATAATCATTACAAATATTGATATAGACTTTCTCTGATATCACAGGTACTATTCGTTGTTGATCCATAAGGATTAGTTTCTCAGACCACTCTTTTAAAATTTGCTCCCTGTTGGCTTGAACATATTCCACTATTTGGTTTGTTTTTTCCATTATTTCCCACCTGAATATATCTTCGGAATTCGAAGAATTATTTGTTATCTCGAATTATACCAATTTATGCAAGTTAAAAAATGAAGAAAATGGCATAGATATTTAGTCCTAATATCTTCCATGTTTCAAATGAAAAAAAAGGGGTATATACAGGATAGAACTCTATCTTCAAGCAAATAAAATTTTTCAAATAGGAGGAAACGCTATGGATAAAAAGAATAGGCAACAACTGTTTAAGGATCCCAAGCCGGTCGAAAAAAAACATGGTGCCTCATCCCAATCAGTTGCCAAAAACAATAATGGCTCGATGGCCCGGGACTTAGAAGAAATGAAGAAACTCGGCAAGGAAATGAATCAGATGAAAACCGGGAGTCAGCATGTAGAAGATGATCATCTGATCCCCGATCCACAGCAATAGCTGAAGTATTTTAGTAGCGGTCCCTCTATAGGGGACCGTTCCTTTTGTTTGGACCGATAACATGAATATGACGAGTGATCACTCACCCGCCATAACCATTTCATTCAGTTGTATTTTTAAAGATTAGTAGTTGTTACCATGCTTTTTAGGCGTTTCATCACCATTTAGGCCGGCTTATAGTTCCGATCGCGGTTCCTGATTAGAAGACTTTGATTTGTTACTCTGTTTTCCAGTCTCTTGATAAGACTCCAGCTTGTCATTCTTGGAATTGGGATCGTCACCTTGCTGTCTCATCTCTTGATCACCATTCCTAGCCTGGTTCTGTCCGCCTAGTTGTCCCATCCCTTGATCGTAATTCCTAGACTCGTTTTGTCTATCCTGTTGTCCCAGTTCTTGGGGGGAATTCCTAGACTCGGTTTCACTACCAGGCTGTCTCATCTCTCCACCGAAATTGACAGAGTTGGATTCGTTACCTTGGTCGTTTTCAAATTCCAGATATGAATCTTGTTCTTGTTTCTTAAAAGTAGTATCATCTTTCCGGCTTGCTTCTTCCCTACTGATTGTCTCACTAGTATTCTTAGCCATTTGATTTTCCTCCTTTTAATTTTTAAAAATTTATTTCAGGTTAACTTGTAACCTTGATTATGTTGTACCACCCTTTGCAGGAACCTAAACCTCTTTTTGATAGATTTGTTATATTTGGACGATCTATCATTGTTCGAAATACTTTTATTTTGGCTCTGTTAAATTTACCTGTTGATTTCCGCTCCAGGCGCTTCGCTTTCCGCGGGCGTGCCGGGGGAGCCTCCTCGGCGCTAAAGCGCCTGCGGGGTCTCCCCAGCCCCGTACCCCCGCAGGAGTCTCGCTCCTTCCGCTCCAATCAACAGGGTGCCAAAATCAACAATAAGCTTTCACATAACGCTTTATTTAAAAAACGAGCCTTTCTTTTTCCCTCGTAAAAGGTCCCCTGTCCAGCCGTTAAATTTCAGAAATCCATAGAGTAGGATGGTTGAGACTGCAATCAGGATGACGGACATGATATAGCCGAATTTCCATTCGAGTTCTGGCATATGCTTAAAATTCATCCCCCATAATGCCCCGAATGCCATGACCGGGGTGAAGATGGTCGTGATGACCGTTAAGGTTTTCATGATTTCATTTCCGCGATGGGATGAGATGACTTCTTCTAAATTAATGATCGAATCCAGTTCATGTTCATATTCATTGAGCAATTCAACCGCCCGGTCAATCCGTTTGCATGTCGTCTGAAAAATATCCCCCGTACTTACCTCATTCAGATGGATCTCCTCTATCCCCATTTTTAACTCCTTTATTGGGATTAATAGATTCTTCCACACTAATAGTTCATGCCTTTGCGCATAGATTTTTTCAAGAAGACTCGTTTCATTTCGCTTCCGAACGCTCCAAATCAGGGTTTTTAACGCAGCTTCAAATTGATCGATCTCATACAACATTTCATTCATTAATTCTGCTAAAAAGGTTAAAAAGCCATCCACCGGGTTTTCCGTTCGTTCAATGAGCTTAAGAAGGTCCTCCTTATGAATATGTTTAAAGGAAGACAGTCTCAGATCCACTGTAATTAACTGATCCGTACTTACATAAAAATGAAAGATCTTATAATCTAGTTCCTCTTCAAAATTTTGCTGATAAATAAGTGAACCTGTCACAACCTTTTTTCCATCTTCAAGTGTTTTTACCCGTAAGAAATTTGTTTTATGCTCCTGCAGCTGTTCCAGCCACCCGGTGCTGCCACAGTTAATCCTTTCAATAATTGCCCCGATTCGTTCGTGATCGTTTTTATTAAATTGATACCACTTCCATTGGTTCGGTCCGATCGTTTTCTCCATAGAATCTCCTTTCGTAAAAGTTTTCCTAATTAAATCCCCTAATTTTAAAAAATGAAACCTAAAAAATAAGTTTTAAATGGGATAAAACGGGTATGAAAGGATTAATAGAACGTAAAGTCCTATGTTTTCAAAATTTGAAGGAGGTCTTGATATGAAACGAGCTTTGCCGCTTACATCATTGGTTGTAGTTGGAATGGGAGCTTCTGCTGCGATGTGGTTATCGTCAAAACCGAACAGAGTAAAAGCAGAGAGTGTCCTTAGAGACTGGAAACGTAAAATTAAACCTTCTCCTTTTGTTAAAAGTGAACAGCTCCCGATTAAAAAAGGAGGACATCCTCATCCACATGATCTGGAAGATAATAATATGGTCAGTGAAGGAGCGATGTATTCTGTTCAATTTTATAACGAGAAAATGCAGTGATAGCCGGTTGGGGTAGCGATAACTACCCCAACTAATTTTTTGACTAAAATAAGGTGCGTGATAGGATGAATTTATTTTTTTTACTCGTCTATTTCATCATTATTACAGCCGTTATCGAAATTTACGTGGTGTTGTTTCGGTTAACGGGGCTCAAATTAGAGGTTTCCAGGTTTCAAGTCATTTCTTTGATGACAGGTACCGGCTTTACGACAGGGGAATCTGAGCTCATCTTAGGCCACCCGATTCGAAGGAAACTTGCTACATTCCTTATTCTGTTTGGGGCCTTCTCCCTCGCTGTGATTATTTCAACGATTAGTAATTTCCTTTCGGACGATCTTAGGTTGAATCATATCTTATACATTGCCGGAGCTGTCATGCTTGTCTTTGGGGTCTTAAAACTTGCCCGCGTTCAGACAATGTTAGCAAAATTATTTCATAAACAGATGAAACAGAATGTGGAGCTGGGCGATTTGCCGATCCGGGACGTATTTTTAACTGATAAGAATGATTATCTGCTTAATCTGCATATCTACACGAACTCTTTTCTTGTATATAAAACAGTGAACCAAGTGATAAAGGAGCATGAGCGGCTTGAGTTTGTGGTGCTATTTATCAAAAGAGGCGAAGTGAAGATTAGAAGAGATATTTACAACGAAAAAATCCATGAAGGAGATCAGCTTTTTTTATTTGGAGAAAAAGGAGTTATCAGCGATTTTTTTAAAGAAGATATTTGCACGATGGAGAAAAATTTAAGGAATCAGAATCATACACCGTTAACAAGGCAAGATAGTTTTAATGAGGATATGGTCAAATAGGATAAAAGCTGACTTCAAAGATCGCATTTTAGTAATCTTTGAAATCAGCCCTTTTTGTATCGTATCTAATGAATTCATGGTCTTTCCATTCTTATTTATTTTTCTTTTTTTCATTTCTTTTATTATTTTTATTATCCTCGCCGATGGAAGAATTTTCGTTGTTGTGAATTGCCGCTTCTTTCATAGTACCTGCTGCAATCGGTAAATAACTTTCACTTTCACTTTCATTTTCCTTATGAACAGGAGAATCTGTTAGCGTCCCGCTCGTTTTCACATTATTACCGGCAGATGATTCAGTTTTGTTTTTCTCTCCTTGTACAGTGAGGGTGCCTGTGCGCTTTTCGCGGGTTTCTTCCTTTTTATCCTGATTCATTTTGCTTGCACTATTAGAATTTTCTTCCAATACCAAACTATTTGGGCTTTCGGTAATAACTTCTTCTTGCCCTCCATCGGTCAATGGGGGAACCAGTTTCTCTGTTTCCATTGCCGGAGGGAGAGAACGCTCAATTCGCGCTTCTTCTTTTCTAATGATGTCCTGTACCTGCTTTGTTTCTTGAATTTTTCGCTTGACTACAATCACTTCTTCAACGACTACCGGTCTTTTCGTTACTTCAATTCGTTCTTCCATAATGGGGATACGAATAATTTCATCCGCTGTAAACGGGCTGCCATCAAACTTTCCATCAATGACAGGACGACGTTCTATATATAATTCTTCTCGCATGATTGGAACATGAACGGTTCGCTGTTCTTCAACCACTTCTTTATGGAGTTGTACTTCTCCGACTTGAACACGCTCTTTTGTAATATCAAGCCGTTCTTCACGGAGTCGGACAGCTCTTGTTTTTTCAGTCTCATATTGTACATGATTAACAGGACTTTCATAAGATTTTGTTTCTTCAGTCTCATATTGTACCTGGTTAACAGAGCTGTCGTAAGTTCCATTCGTATCAACCAGCAAGATCATTTTCCCCTTATTTATTTCCTCTTCACACCGTTTTGCCGTAAATACTGGTAGTCCTCTTTCAGTAAGCCTTCTAGACAGTGTGTTTACCGGTCTTCCACCCATTCCTGCAGTCATCATCGTAAAAAAGCTGTCCATCATAACGCCTGCTAAGGTAGTCATTTCTATTTCCGCTTCTACCATGACTCCAGTGTGTGAAATGATCAATGGAATCTTACTTCTAGTTTCTGCCACCACCATCATATCTGTTTCACGATGCCCTTGGCGTTTCAACCCTTCAATCGCATACAAAATTTCTTGCTCTGAATTAAAGGCTCCAACGATTCTTTTTTCGATACTCATTCTATCAAACCTCCTAAAATATACTAAATGTGGAATATAGGTTACATCCGCATTTATAGTATATCTACCCCGGATGGATCCACTTGAAACATTTAAAATCGAATGATGTCTATCTTTAACCGAGCCTATCAAAAAAATGTTTAATTATCCTAAATAGTGGGTATGTCATAATTGGCAAAGTAGAGCAGAAGCTTAGAAATTTTTTTTATTATGAGGAGGAAACAAACGGTGGGTACTATTTATGATGCAAGTAATATTTCGGCTTATCTTATCGAAAACAATGAAGAATTTCAAAAAAAACTTTTATCCGAGGCGATCAATGTTGCCGGAAATATTGATCGTATTTTAAAAGCCGGAAATATTGACCTTTTGAAAAATGCGCAAAGGCTGGTTCTTTATGTTGTGGAAAATCGAACAGAAGAACTCATTGATTTTGCTGAAGTAGAAGGAGTTGCTTGGGCAAAACATTCCTTAACTTTGGCGTTCAAACTGGAATGGGTACATGCGATCAGACGTTCCTTATGGCATTTCATAAAACTTTATGATCAATTAAATAAGAATGTAAATTGTGTTGGAGATTTTTTCGAATTGGAACATAAGGTAAATGATGGCATTGATGAATTTCTAAACACCTTTTTCATTAGCTATTCTTTTTATAAAGATGAATTACTCCTGGCGCAAAGGAAATTAGTTGAACATTTATCGGTTCCAATTATACCGGTCAGCCCAACTGTAGCTGTCTTGCCGTTGATTGGTACGTTTGATTCTTATCGAATGGAGATCATTGAAGAAAAAGTATTAACGGATATATCCAGGTTAAGGATTCTAACCTTGATCATTGACCTTTCCGGTATATCGGACATGGACGAAGTAACGATTGCTCAATTCCAAAAAGTATTGATTGGCATCACGTTGATGGGTGCACAATCAATCATAACCGGATTACGCCCAGAACTTGTTAGAAAAATGGTTAAAATAGGAATTGATCTACATACTTATACAGAAACAAAAGCGACATTACAGCAAACATTAAATGATTATCTGGTGTAGGATTGCGATGATTGCGACGCTGTTAAAAGAGCTTGGAAAATTTCCAAGCTTCTTTTTTACGTTAAGTGTCAGTTAAATCTTTTTCACTTCTAAATTCACAATGTGATACCCCTTACTAGCCATGACCTTGAACACGTATCCTTCTGTTTCCACTTTACTGCCTTTATGAGTGTCAAAGTTTTGAGTTAGAAACCAGCCGCCGATGGTATCTATGCCGGGATTGGCTAAGTTGATCCCTAGTAAATCGTTCACGTCCTCAACTAATAATTTTCCATCGACTAAATAATGGTTCTTCTCGATCTTTAGAATCTCGGCCACTTCATCGGTATCGAATTCATCTCTAACCTCTCCGACGATTTCCTCAATCATATCTTCCACCGTAACCAAACCGGAAGTCCCTCCGTATTCATCCACTAGAATGGCCATATGTGTATGTTCCCTTTGCATTTTCACCAATAAGTCATGAATGGGAGTGGTTTCAATCACATGAATAACAGGCCGGATAATGGACTTTACCTTTAACTCTTCTTTATGGTTCATATTCATAATGATAGCCGTTAACAACGCCTTCACGTTAATGATGCCGATGATGTTATCCTTATCCCCATCCATTACTGGATAGCGGGTGTAATTTTCGCATTTCACCCGTTTTAAGACCTCATTCACCGTATCATCAATCGTTATGCAGCTCATTTCCGTGCGGGGAACCATGATTTCCTTTGCCAATCTCTCATCAAATTCAAAAATATTGTTTACATATCGTAATTCATTCTGATTAATCTCACCGCTCTGAAAGCTATCTGATAAAAGGATCCGCAGCTCTTCTTCAGAATGAGCAGTTTCATGTTCTGATGAAGGCTTTAAGCCCAATAATCCAGCCAGCAGCCGGGCAGAGCCATTTAAGATCCAAATAAATGGAAACATGACTTTATTAAACCATATGATGGGCCGTGAGAAGTAAAGCGTTACTGCCTCCGCTTTTTGGATGGCTACTGTTTTAGGCGCCAATTCACCCATTACTACATGTAAAAAGGTAACTGAGGCAAAGGCAAGGCCAAATGATAAAATATGCGTGACCGATTCATTGAGGTTGAGTACCTTTAACACTGGGTGCAGCAGCCTTTCTACCGTTGGTTCCCCTAACCACCCTAACCCGAGTGCCGTTACTGTGATTCCCAGTTGGCAGGTTGAAAGATATTCATCTAGATGTGATACTACCTTTTTTGCTGAAACAGCCCCCTTCTTTCCTTCGGCAATCAATTGGGCGATCCTCGAGGGGCGTACTTTAACAATGGCGAATTCGATGGCTACAAAAAAACCGGTAAGAGCAATTAACAGTGCGATTAACAGTAAATTTACTATTAGCAAGAGAAGCTTCACTCCCTCCCTCTCTTTTTTTAAAAATAACAACCCGAAATCATCTGAGTTTCGGATTGTTATCCTTGCGCATATTCTTTTATTCTATTATTTTCTTGTCTATCTTTTGATCGAGTCTATCTAAATATTTGCTAGCGAATTCCCTACCACCTAGGCCAAAGGCAAGGCCGAATGCTAGGGCCACTCCACCTAATACGAGAATGAAGGCCGCGTTTACGATGGAATGAGCAACTCCAAGCTGGTCTAATGCCATAAAGACCGTCACTGCAAAGATGGCATATTTCCCAACAGCGGCGAGTGTCCGAGAATAGCTGTTCTTTAAAATGTTTTGTAAAATACCTTCGACTAAATGACCTAAATATAAGCCAACTCCTAAAATAACTAGTGCAGCGAATAACATTGGTAAATAAGCTATCACGCCTGTTGCAAGAGTCACTAAGAACTCTAAGTGGACAATTTGTAATGCTTCCACTGTAAATAATAAAACAATCACAATTTTTGCAAGCAACCCAACCATTTGCGAAAGATTGTACTTGGATGGCTCCGGATTTAACGAACCAATACCCATATGGTGAAAAATATTATTAAATCGTAAGCGCCAAAGCATTTGCGTCACCATTTTTTCGACCCATTTTCCAAGCCATAAGCCCACTAGGATTAAGATGACCGCGACAGCGATGTTTGGTATTAAGGCGAGCACATGATGAAGCATGGCAATCGCCGGGTCAGAAATTCCCTTTAGCTCCAATTTTTCCAGGGCTGTAATAATCGTCGGAATTAAGATGAAGATAAACGCAATATTACCTATCATACTTGAGAGAGTGGTTCCCTCTCCTGCCCGGCTTAACCCAAACCGTTGACCAATTCTCTCCGCTCCAATCGTATTTAAAAAGTTTGTTAGAATATCACGGACAATTTTCGCAATCAGCCAGCCGACAAAAACAATCAGGGCAGCCGCAAATAACTTAGGTATAAAGGCAAGCAACGTTGACAGGGTGTTAGCGAAAGGTTCAGAAACACCTTCCATTTGCAACGCATCTAAGACCCCTGGTAAAAATAATAAGAAAACAAAATAGAAAAGAGCTTTGCCAATACTGTCAACCTTGCGGACAGCATCTGCTTGATTGTTGGTCATCTTCCACTTTACCAAGAGACGTTCGAAATGAAACATGGCTGCAGCCTTTTTAAAGAGAATTCGCAACAGGGAAGCAACCGCCCATGCTAGCAGTAAAATCAACGCTGCTTTTAAAACGTTGGGAATAGCTCCTGTAATGCTTGATAACATCTGAACGAGCGGTGTGGCAATAAAGCTTAAATTAAGGATATTAAAAAAGATAATCCACACAATAACTAGTAAAATATAATAAACAATTTTTCCAATAATTACTTCAGATGAGTATTTTCTATTACCAAGGTTTGAAAACAGGCGATCATCAAAGTTCGTTTTCTTTAAAATCGCTTCCACACCTTTTCCAATACTCTTAGCGATTAGCCAGCCAACCAATAATACGAGTAGAGCAAATAGCAGGTTCGGAAGTTGATTAAAATAAGAGTACCATCCCGTCATCATTTGATTCATATCCATACTATCGATCTCCTTTTCCTATTTTTGTTATGAGACTTTTTTTGTAGCGACAACGACGATACGTCCCAGATCTAATTCTCCTTCAAATTGTTGAGCTTCAAAATACGACAAACCTAAAGATTCCATGTTGGATCGCAGTTCATCCCCGCGAGAACGAAATACATTTGCCAATGATTCAAAGACTCCTGGTTCAGATACCTTCATATCATTTGTATCGGTCGTAACTGTTAGTTCAATCGAACGGTCTTTGTCATGAGCTAATATATAGACCTCCTCTTTTGTAAATCCCTGATTTAATAATTGAACCACTGACTTCTTTACTTCCACGTCATTTTCTACTATTTTGATTTGCTTCATTACTACTTCCTCCTAGATTTGTAGAATCGTAATTAGCTAATTTACGTTAGTAACTTTTCATATTTTGTATATAACCTTTATCGAAAAAATGAAACCTTATTTTTTTACTAGTTGGGACAAATCTGATCAAATAAATTATTTTAGAATCTTGATTTTAGTCTGTAAAAAAGGGCATTTAATGGAAAGAAACCGATCATTGACCCCTTTTTGGATTCATTTAGGTTCAGCCATTCATTATTCGAAGGGAAAAATAGGTTTCGTATTTCTTAGACGGGGAATATAACCAATAGGCAAGGCAATACCAAACGAAAGGAGCAGAAAGGTATGAGTTTAACAGCACGTCCAATTCCGAGATTAGCTAGATTATCCTTACATTCTTATCTCAACTCCTTATTGGATACACAAGATACTTAAAAACAGATAAGAAAACTCACGAACTTCTAAAAGATGTTTAACTATTCAATTAGGAGGTGGAGTAAACCATGTATATGGATTGGAAGAAGAGATTATTGTATGGAGGATTGGCTGTTTCACTTACATTTGGCGGACTAGCTGGATGTGGAGATGGAGTCGACCAAGATAATGGTATTAGTGATGGAGAAAAAAAAGATGCCATAGATACTGATACAAAGCAGAAAACCAACGGAGCGACACAGGATGCAAAAGAGAACATTAAAGAGGCTGTAAATAATGTTGAGAAAAAATTAAAAGATAACGGTGTCGGTGATGGCGTAGATCAAGATAATGGTATTTCCGATGGTGAAAAGAAAGATGAACTGGATAATAAATAATAAATAATTATAGGAGGCTAAACACAATGAATAAAGATAAATTGTCAGGTAATGTAGATCAGGTAAAAGGTGAAGCTAAAGAGCAATGGGGTCGTTTAACAGATGATGAATCAAAGGTAGCAGAGGGAAAGATGGATAAGGCAAAGGGTAAAGTAAAAGAAGGCGTTGGCGAAGTAAAAGATCGGTTATCGTGAAAGTAAAAGGAATACTATTGAAAGTTGTCGGTATCGTATTGATGAAACTAGTAAAATACTTTTTTATAAAACGCTCAAAAATTAAGTAAGAGGAGGAGAAAGAATGGACAAGCATGGAAAAAATATTGTAGGTGTCTATCAATCCGAACAAGAAGCGATCGCAGCGATTGAGGATTTAATAAAATGGGGCTATGATAAGTCAGAAATCAGTGTCATCGGTAAGGATCATCAACATGTTGATTCCATCACCGAGGAGACTGGTACTGCAGCCGAAGATACCGCCGCTACCGGCGCGATCACTGGCGGAGCACTTGGCGGGGCAACTGGACTATTAGCTGGATTGGGCGCGCTTGCGATACCGGGAATAGGTCCAATCGTTGCCGCAGGTCCGATTGCTGCAAGCATCATGGGTGCATTAACTGGCGCAGGTTTAGGCGGATTAACTGGCGCACTGATCGGACTTGGAATTCCGGACGACGACGCCAAGTTGTATGGGGAGTCAGTTGAAGAAGGAAAGATCCTAGTCCTGGTCAATAAACGAGACGTTTCTGCCGGGGGTATGGAGAAAGATATTCCTGTAGATGTGGAACCCACTGCTGATAAAGAAGATGATAGATTCCAGACAGTAAGGGATCGAAATCCAGCCTTGAGTAACAAATTCTAATGAAAGATACAAGCAAGCTGCAGCAACGATCACGTTGCCTGCAGCTTTTTTGATATAAAGGGATATTTGAACAATGATGTAATTTCCAATTAATATCCAGCAAATGTCGTAAGTTTCGTAAAATGTGTAATAAGAGACCGAAATTATGTAATAAGTGAAGAAAAATATGTAGTAAGTATTGGGATATCGAGAAGATTACCAATTAATTTCCAGTAAATGTCGTAAGTTGCGAAAAATGTGTAATAAGCGTCCGGAATTATGTAATAAGTTCTCGAAAATATGTAATAAGCAACCGATAATTTTTAAAAGAAGCATATAAAAAAAGAAGAGGTTCCCCAACCTCCTCTTCTTCCTATATAAAACCCCTTTAATTTGACCGGCCGCCTTCCCCCAAGCAGCCTACATCCACGTTACTGACTAGCTGAAAAAGTCTGCTAGAACATCAAGATTATTTTGCATAAAATCTAAAGCAATATTTGGCATGACTCCAAACAGTACCGAGCCAACCACCGCCACGATCAACACGACAATGATTCCGAATGGAAGATTGAACTTGCTGTCATCACTTGCCGGACGGAAGAACATTTGCGTCATCACGCCGAAATAATAGAAGTACGAAACGACCGTCGTCGCAATCATCACGGATGCGAGCACATAATGCGGCGTTCCATAAAACGCTCCGATAAAGATGTTTAATTTTCCAATGAAACCAGCGGTACCCGGAAAACCTGACAACGAAACAAGCAATATTCCCATGACGACGGCTAACACCGGCGAACGGCGATACAATCCTGCGAAATCCGCAATCTTCGTTGAGCCTGTCTTTTCCGACACCACCTGGATGACGGCAAAGGCACCAAGGTTCATCAACATGTATGCGAGCAGGTAGAACCAAATCGAATAAAACATATTCGAGCTAAGCGATGTGAACGCCACTAAAATATAACCGGCATGAGCGATACTTGAGTAAGCAAACATCCGCTTAATATTCGACTGGCGAAGCGCGACCACGTTTCCGATGATCATCGTTGCCCCAGCGATAAAGGCGAGATAGTCCTGCATCTCCAGCAAAATCGGCTTACTTGGATCCCCGACCGATGCCGCTGAGCCAAATACCGTTAACAAAATACGGAGCACAATCACAAAGCCAGCTGTTTTTGAAACAACACTCAAGAAAGCAGTAACCGGGGTTGGCGCGCCCTGGTAAACATCAGGTGCCCACATGTGGAACGGCGCCGCAGCCAGTTTAAAGGATAACCCGACAAAGACAATCAAGAATGCCAAGGTTAACAAATAGGCTTGTTGGCCATCCGAAACCGATGACAACCGGCCGGCAATTTCAATCAGGTTAGTTGAGCCTGTTAAACCATACACATAGCTCATCCCAAACAAGGTAATCGCAGTCGAAATCCCGCCATTAATAACGTATTTCATCGCCGATTCGTTCGACTCTAAATTATATTTGCGGATACCCGCTAAAATATAAGAAGACACAGTTAACAATTCCAAACCGATAAATAACGTAATTAAATCACCGCTTGATGTCATAATCATTGCACCAAGCAATGCCGATAAGAACAAATAGTAGAACTCGCCGTGATATTCCTCCAAGCCATCCTTTGCCTTGTAGCTGACGGCCAAGAATAAGACCAAACCAGAACCGGCAAGAAGCAATAACTTAAAGGCCATCGCGAAACTATCTAGGCGGAACGAATTATCCAAAATCGACGTCACAGGTCCGCCGACCATGCCAAGCACTGAAACAATCGCTGCTAAAATCGCCGCAATTCCGATCCAGCCGAGAATTTTTCGATCAAGACCTTTTGGCATAAATAAATCTAAAAGTGTAAGAAGTGCAGACACACCAAGGATGATGAACTCCGGCGTCATCGCACTCCAATTAAATTGCTGCAAGGTACTAAGACTCATCCTTCATCACCCTCCTATCCCTAGCATGATGGTTTCAAGTGTAGCTTTTAAAGGTGCGCTGAGGACACTTGGGTAAACCCCAATTAACACGATTAACAACATCAAAATAACTACTGGCACGAATTCCACGCCTTTCAAATCAAGGACACCGGTAAATTCACGATGCGACTTGCCATACGTGATGCCTAACACCGCGCGCAGCAAGTAAGCCGCCGTCATGATAATTCCGATTGTACCAACCGCGGCAATCCACGGCATTTCTTTGAACAGACCAAGGAACGCCATAAACTCACTCACAAATCCAGACATCCCTGGCAAGCCAAGCGACGCCATTCCTGCAGCAAGCAAGAAGCCCGCGGCAATCGGCATACCCTTCGCCATTCCGCCCAGATTTTCGATGAGCGACGTATCGGTGCGTTCATAAAGGATGCCCACCAAGAAGAACAACAGCGCGGAAATCAATCCGTGTGAAATTACTTGGAAGATCGCCCCCTGAACCCCGGCCTCATTCATCGCCGCAAGTCCGATTAACACAATACCCATATGAGAAATGGATGAATACGCTAAAACCATTTTAAAATCGGTTTGAATGAACGCTAGAAACGCCCCGTAAAGGAGATTGATGACTCCAAGGACAGCAATGAGGACGCTCAGTTTTCCGAATTGCTCGGGAAAAATACCCATTCCAAAACGGATTAATCCGTACGCACCAATCTTCAGGAGAATCCCAGAGTGGATCATAACAACCGATGGCGGCGCTTGAACGTGCACCTTCAACATCCAGCTGTGTAATGGGAAAATCGGTAATTTTACACCAAAGGCAATTAATAATGCAATGAACAAGCCAAGCTTTAAGTCGCCGGAGAGCGGCGCACTTGGATCAGCCATGATTTGAACAAGTGAATCAATATTGGTTGTGCCTGTTTTTGCAAACAGAATCATAATGACGATAAGTAGAACAGCAGAACCCAAGCCGTTATAAATTAAGAAGCTGTAGGCAGCTTTTTCTTTTTCAAAATAACCCCATTTTCCGATTAAGAAGAAGGTCGGAATGAGCGTGATTTCAAAGAAGATGAAGAACAAAATTAAGTTTTCGGCCGTAAACACGCCGAGCATACCAATTTCTAAGAGAAGGAAGAGCATGAAATAGCCTTTCCATTCCTTTTTCACAAACTTCGCCGCCGCAAGCGCGGACAGTGTCGCAACAACCGCTGTAAGGACGACCAGCAATAGCTGGAAGCCGCCTAAGGCAAGTTCATAATTGACAGAGAAGAAGGGCTCGTCGACACCGGCCATGCCGCGGAATTGAATCCATGGCACCGACACCGAAAAGTCAGCTAAATCCTTGCCAAATTGATAATGAAGATAGGCCGCCAGTGCCAGCAGCAAGGCCGGCAATGTCGCTAGAAAGCCTACCGCTTTAATCGCTTTTTCTGCTGATTTCGGCATAAGCGCCAAAACCACGATACCTAGTAAAGGGGAGAATACTAGGATTGAAAGAACAGCTGTTAAATTCATCGTAAGTACCCCCCTGTTAATGCAAAGATGACAACGAGTACCGCAAGTCCAATAAAGGCGACGGCACCGTACGTTTGAACCTGTCCGGATTGCAGCCTTGAGCCTGCTGCACCAAGACCTTGGACAATCCCGACTACGCCCTTGACAAGTCCGCCAACAAGGAAGACATCAATGAAGCGTAAGAAGTAACTGAGTCCTTTTGTGAACGCGACGACTGTCATTTGATAAAACTCGTCAACGTAATATTTGTTCGTTAAAATCGTGTGCAGGGTATCACCTGAGCCGCTTAACCAGTTGCGCTTGAGCGAACGCTTGCTGTACATCAAGTACGCAAGGTAGATTCCCGCTAAGGAAACAACCGTTGCAGCAATCATGATCCATCCTGGACCTTCGGCGTGACCATGGTGCGCTAGTGCTTCGTTGCCATCAACGAGCCAGTCGCCAAAGAATGTTCCAAACCATGGTGTATTTACATAACCGGCAACAATCGCCAGGACTCCGAGGAGAATCATCGGGTAGGTCATATTAGCTGGTGATTCATGCACATGCTTCTGTTCTCCGCGTGCTTCACCAGTAAATACCATGAAGAACAAACGGAACATATAGAAGGCGGTCATAAATGCAGCCGCAAGTGCGAGCAAGAAAAGGATTGGATGTCCGCCTTCCCATGCTGCTGCTAAAATTTCATCTTTTGAGAAGAATCCAGAAAGACCTGGGACACCGCTGATCGCAAGTGTTCCGATTAAGAATAATGGTCCAGTTAGTTTGAGCTTTTTCCAAAGGCCACCCATTTCCTCGATGTTCTGTGTATGTACCGCGTGGATGACAGAACCGGCTGCTAAGAATAGAAGCGCCTTGAAGAAAGCGTGTGTCATCAGGTGGAACACTCCAGCAACATAGCCTGCCGACCCTAAAGCAAGCATCATATAGCCAAGCTGTGAGACCGTTGAATACGCGAGAACGCGTTTGATATCCGTTTGTACAAGACCAATGCTGGCCGCAAAAATTGCAGTAAACGCGCCAATCACGGCAATCGTTAGAAGGGCGGTTTTGCTCGCTGCAAACAATGGAAATAGTGCTGCAACCAAGTAAACCCCGGCAGCAACCATTGTCGCGGCGTGGATCAACGCCGAAACAGGCGTCGGACCTTCCATCGCATCCGGAAGCCACGTATGAAGCGGGAATTGACCCGACTTACCAACGGCCCCAATAAAGATGAGAATGGCGGTCAACGTAATCATGGTGCCTGACACCGCACCGGCATCAATGCTTGCGAAAATTTCGCTATATTCGAAGCTTTTGGTTTCCCAGAATAGCAGAATCATGCCGATAAATAAGCCTACATCCCCGATCCGGGTCATAATGAATGCTTTTTTCGCGGCAGCCTTCGCTTCGTCCTTGTAAAAATAAAAACCGATTAATAGGAAGGAACCGACACCGACAAGTTCCCAGAAAATATAGGTTTGCAGTAGGTTTGGTGAAATGACCAGACCAAGCATTGCAAACGTAAACAGTCCTAAATAGGCATAGAATACTGGAAACCGCTCGTCCCCTTGCATATAACCTTTGGAGTAGGTATGTACTAAGAAACTTACGAGCGATACGATAAACAGCATTAATGCATTTAATTGATTCACTTCAAAGCCCGCTGTTAGATGCATATCTCCTATCGTGAGCCAATCAAATTTCGTAATGAAGGTTGGCTCAGAAAAGCGCTCGAATAATACCAAAATCGAGTAGACAAGCGATGCCAGTGTGAGAAGAATCCCCACATAAGCACTCGCCTCTTTCAGTCGCTTCCCGAAAAGAAGAAGGATCAAAAACGATAATAGCGGGAAAAGCGGTATGAGCCATGCATTCTCCATCATTATCACTATCCCCTTAGACACGGGCGGTGACAGGCACCACCCGAGTTTTGTCGAAAGTTATTTTATAAAAGTCTTTATGTTAGTTTTTCAATGTGTCCATTTCGTCGATATTGACGGTTTTTCTAGCACGGTAAAGTGAAATTAAGACCGCTAGACCAACAGCTGCTTCAGCCGCTGCGACGCTGATTGCGAACAGAGCGAAGATTTGGCCGGTAATTGACGGCGCCATTCCATATTTGCTGAAGGTTACGAGATTAATATTGACAGCGTTCAGCATTAATTCAATCGAAATGAGGACAATAACCGTGTTTCTTTTGGTTAGCGCACCGTATAAACCGATGCAGAACAAGATCAGTGCAAGTGCCAGGAAGGCTGAAGCGGGAACAGAACTCATTGATCGTCCGCCTCCTTCTTCTCATTTTTCGCTAAGATAATCGAACCGACAAGGGCGACTAATAGTAAAACCGACGTTAACTCAAACGGTATGATGTATTTTGAGTAAAGTGCTTTACCAATTTGCATCGTGTTATTCTCATGCAAGGTGGTCGGAACCTGTTCGATATTGAAATTGTAAATGCCAAGGTAAACCGCAGCCGCAAAGCCGAGAACCCCCAAAAAGACGAGGATTTTCCGCCATTTGCCTGTTTTTGGTTCATGTTCATCATCATGCTTCGTTAACATGATCCCAAAAAGCATAATGATGGTAATCGCACCTGAATAGATTAAGATTTGCACGGCAGCCACAAATTCAGCTGACAGCAGAACGTAAAGTCCAGCGATGGCTACAAAGGTGAAGATCAACGAAACGACCATATGAACCACCTTGGTAAGGTTTAAAAGAAGCACACCGCCGATAATGGCAACAAGTGCGATTCCCATAAAAGCGAGGAATTCGCCTGAAAAGGTCATGGTTTATTCACCTGCCGTATGTTTTCGTCGTTTTCATCTAACCATTCTAGGTTTTTAAATAACATGTCACGGCTGTATTCAGCGAGCTCGAAGTTATTCGTCATGATAATCGCCTCGGTCGGGCATACCTCTGTACATAGGTCACAAAGGATGCAAATCTCGAAGTTGATATCATAGGTATCGATGATCTTTCCTTTTTTCGTTGGATCCGGATGTTTCTTGCCCGTTAAATTAATACATTCGGTCGGACAGATATTCATGCACTGATTACATACAATACATTTCTCCGGATAAAACTTCTGAATTCCGCGGAACCGGTCTGGCAGTGGAAGCGGCTTGTTCGGATAATCGTACGTAACCTTTTCCTTCGTCAAGTTTTTCAGGGTATATTTCAAGCCTTTTGCTAATCCAAGCACGTTTTTCACCCCTTTTACGTTTTAAAGATGGTTTTTGGTGTCAGGCACCATAAATTTTTCAGAAAAATAATGACTTGATTAATGCTGTTAAGAATATATTCGCTAAGGCGATTGGCAAGAGGACTTTCCAGCCAAATTCCATGAGCTTGTCGGCGCGGAAACGCGGTAGTGTTGCCCGCAGCCAGATGTATACAAAGACGACGACACTGAATTTTAGCGCGAACCAGACGGCACCTGGGATAAAGTCCAGGAAGCTAATTGGTGCGAGCCATCCGCCTAGGAAGACGACGGTAATTAGGGCGGACATTGCGAATAAATACACATATTCAGCGAGCATAAAGAAGGCCCAGCGGAATCCGGAATATTCTACGTGGTATCCAGCGACTAGTTCGTTTTCCGATTCCGGTAGGTCGAATGGTGTCCGGTTTAATTCTGCAATCGATGCGATGAAGAAGACAACAAAGCCGATTGGCTGTAAGATAATGAACCAGCCGTGCTTTTGTGCTTCGACCATATCATTTAGATTTAAGCTTCCTGTTAAAAGGATAACACCTAGCACCGACATGACCAACGGGATTTCGTAGGAAATCATCTGGGCTGATGCACGCATGCCTCCAAGGAGAGCGTACTTGTTATTCGAGGCCCAGCCGCCAAGCAGCATGCCGAAGGTGGTTAATCCGCTTACGGCGATGTAATAAAGTAATCCAACACCGATATCAGCGAACTGAAATTTGTCTGTGAACGGCATCGTTGCCAAGACCATAAAGGATGGTGCGAAGGCGATGACTGGTGCAATGATAAATAATGGCCTGTCAGCTGCTTTTGGAATGATGTCCTCTTTTAGTAACAACTTGAGAACGTCAGCTACGGTTTGTAATAGTCCCCATTTACCGCCCACCTGGTTTGGACCATGGCGGAGCTGCATGTAGCCTAAGACTTTCCGTTCGGCTAAAATTCCGTAGGTAACGAATCCTAATACGATTAAAAGCAAGACAGCGCCGAGTAAAAAGAAAATTCCAAAGTTAGCCCAACCCGGACTTGACTGGAGCAATTCTTCTATCATTAGCCGTCAACCTCCCCAAGGACAATATCCACTGCCCCTAAAATAGCAATCATGTTTGCAATATTTTCACCCTTTAATAGTTTCGGGAGAATTTGCAGGTTATAGAAGGATGGTCTTCTAAACTTTAAGCGGTACGGTTCTTTTTTGCCGTCGCTGTAAATATAGCAGCCAATCTCTCCGCGTGGTGATTCAATTCGGACGAAGGCTTCACCTTTAGGCACCTTAATGATCTTCGGCACTTTCGCCATAATCGGACCTTCACCTGGAAATTGTTCCACGGCTTGTTCCAGGATTTTTAATGATTCTTCAATTTCTTGTAGACGCAAATGATAGCGAGCTAAGCAATCGCCGTCCTCTGAAGTCGGAACATCAAAGTTAAAACGATTGTAAATCGAATAGGGTTCATCTTTGCGAAGATCCCATTTCACGCCGGTACTGCGCAGATTGGGTCCGCTTAGCGAGTATTGGATCGCCTCTTCTTTTGTATACTTTCCGACCCCTTTGACACGGTCAAGGAAGATTTCATTTCCACTGACTAGGTCGTGATAGCCTTTCAACTGGCCGCGCAGGTACGGAACAAAGCTGCCTACTTTTTCAATCCAGCCTTCAGGTGCATCCCACTTGACGCCGCCCACACGCATATAGTTGAAGGTCAAGCGTGCCCCTGATAATTCGTTAAGCATATTGATAATCATTTCGCGGTCACGGAAGGCATAAATGAACGGACTGGTTGCACCAAGGTCAAGGATATAGGTACCCCAGGCCACGAGGTGACTGGCAACCCGGTTCAATTCCATCGCAATCACGCGTAAGAAATCAGCTCGTTCAGGAATTTCAATCCCCATCATCGTTTCAACGGCATGACAGAGGATATAGTTATTGGTCATTGAGGACAAGTAGTCCATTCTGTCGGTATAAGGAATTATCTGTGTGTATTGCAGGTCTTCGGCTAATTTTTCTGTCCCACGGTGTAAGTATCCGATGACAGGCTTCGCTTCGGTGATGATTTCCCCATCAATTTTAACAACTAAGCGAAAAACTCCGTGCGTACTTGGATGCTGAGGACCGACGTTTAATATCATTTCTTCTGTTCTGATCATTGGTTACACCTCCACGTCGTACGGCTCGTAATCTTTTCGCAGTGGATGGCCAACCCAGTCTTCGCCAAGCAAGATGCGCCGTAAGTCCGGATGTCCCGGAAACTTGATTCCTAGTAAATCATAGGCTTCACATTCAGGCCATTCTGCGCCTGCCCAAAGTGGCTGCAAGGACTCGATTGTTGGTTCGCTGCGGTCAATCTTCACTTTGAGGGCGACGGACTGACGGTTTTTATATGAGAACAAGTGAACATAAACTTCCATATGTGTTTCAAAGTCTGTTCCATGAAGCTCTGATAAATAATCGAATCCTAATAGCTCATTGTATTTTAAAAATTGAGCTACCTTATAATATGTATCACGCTTCGCCACAAGGGTTGGAACGTCCTTCGAGAGTTTATTAATATAAGAATCTTCTAGAACATCCGATCCCAGATGCTCGGTAATGACCTTCACATACTTATCGAGGAATGCCTGGTTTACGGATGGCTTCGCTTCAACTGCTGGAGCTGCTGTTGCATCAGCTTTCCCTCCCGCTGCGGCTGCTGCTTTTGCCTTCGCCGCTGCTACTGCTTTCGCTTTTGCTTTGGCAGCTGCAATTGCCTTGGCCTTTTCATCATCTCCGCCTATTGGTGCTGCGTCGGAATCTGAATCGGCGCCTGTTCCTGCTGCTTTCGCTTTCGCCGCTGCGGCTGCCTTTGCCTTCGCTACTGCCACTGCTTTTGCCTTGGCTGCGGCTGCCGCTTTTGCCTTCGCATCGTCTCCGGCCGGGACATTGTCGCCTTCGGCTGTTTCAGCCGCAGGGGCTGCTCCACCTGCTAGTTCCATCGCCTTTTTCTTCGCTGCCGCAGCTGCCTTCGCTTTCGCTACTGCCGCTGCCTTTTTCTTCGCGAGATCATCACCGTCGTCTGATGCTGGTGCTTCCGGTTCAGTTGGCGCGTTTGGTGATGCAGTATCTTCGACTGGGGCTGGGGCTGAGCCTTCCGCGAGCTCCATCGCTTTACGTTTCGCCGCCACTGCTGCCTTCGCCTTCGCTACCGCCGCTGCCTTTTTCTTCGCGAGATCATCTGAGTCACTAGCCGCGGGTGCTTCGGCGTTTACGGGTTCAGACGGAGTCGGTGCTGGCGTTTCCGCTTTAACAGGCTCCTCAACTGGTTTTTCCTCCGGCTTCGGAACCGGTGCGGCTTCCCCTGCGGTCTTAGCCGCCCGTTTCGCTGCCGCCGCTGCCTTAGCCTTCGCTACTGCTTCTTTTTTTAACTGTTCAAGATCTTTTTCCCCACTCATCGGTTAGATCACCTTCTTCCCAGTCTTCGCTTCATAGCGAATCTTTTCCTTTAATTTATTGATTCCATAAATTAAAGCGGCTGGGTTTGGAGGGCATCCAGGTATGTAGACATCGACAGGAACGATTTGATCGACTCCCTTAACGACGGAATAAGACTTTACATACGGCCCACCTGCTGTCGCACAAGAACCCATCGCAATGACCCATTTTGGCTCAGGCATTTGGTCATACAATCTTCGTAAAATTGGTGCCATCTTCTTCGTCACCGTTCCAGACACAATCATACAGTCGGACTGACGTGGTGACGTACGGAAAAAGGAGCCCGAACGGTCCAAGTCATAATTCGCACCGCCCACACCCATCATTTCAATCGCACAACAAGCCAGACCAAATGTCACCGGGTAGATCGAACTGCTTCGAGCCCAAGCTTTAATTTGCTCTAGCGTAGTCATAAATACACTTCTCTGTAACTCATTCATCTCTTGTTGTGAAATGCCATCTAGTTTTAATTCCATCGGAGCACCTTCTTTTTCCAAGCATACACAAGGCCAATTAGTAACATAATAACAAAAATCAACATTTCGATTAATGCAAAAATTCCCAGTTTATCATAGGCCACTGCCCAAGGATATAAAAACACGGTTTCTACATCAAAAATAACAAACATCAGGGCAAAAATATAATAGCGGACATTGAACTGTACACGGGAATCGTGAAATGGCTCAATACCGCTCTCATATGTGGTATACTTTGCATCACTCGGTTTATTCGGACGCAGAAGCTTACCTAAATATAACGCCACCACAGGCAGCAGCACCCCAAGACATAGAAACGCAAAAACAATCAGATAATTATTCTGATATACATTTAGAAGTTCCATGTCCATCCCCTCCAATGTTGTAAATTTTCATACTAATTAATATTGTAACCGAATTCATTATAGCATTGTTACAAACCCATGTCGACAAGCCAAATTCATAAAAATTTGAATATAACTCCACTAAGATTTCACATTTTAAGGCCCTTGAGAGCTCGCTTTCAAAAGAGGCTTAAAATAGGAAATTTTAGCAAGTTGCAACGCTAGCTGAAGATGACGTGCTGAGACTTCGGATGCAGTTCGCTAGAACCAACTAACATCCTAAAAAAGTTCGACAACAACCCCTATTAAACAACAAAATGTGAACACTGTCAGTGAGATTTGTCATTAAAAATTCACCGAATTTCTCTTTTTCAACCCAAACCTTTTATTTTACTAAAAAAGTAATTTACAAAACGAAGCCAAACACCATCTCACATTATCTAAACATGTCCCACTACAATCCTATTCACCCCCATCCATTTCATGCAAAAAACCACCCAAGATATTGGGTAAAAAGCTCAAACCCAAAAATACACAACAAAAAAACCCCTCCGGGAACAATCGAAATTGTCGCCACAGGGGTTCTACAACTATATTTAATAAAACTACATTCTTCTTTCCGATACGGCGAGGCGATTGATGGCACGCTGTAAAGCAAGTTCTGCACGTCTGAAATCGATATGCTCGACATGCTGATCTTTCATACGCTGTTCGGCGCGTTCCTTCGCTTTTACGGCACGTTCCACATCAATTTCAGAAGCAAGTTCCGCTGATTGAGCTAAAATCGTCACTTGATCAGGACGGACCTCTAAAAATCCACCACTAACCGCGACAAACTCCGTTTTACCGTCTTTTTTGAGACGAACAGACGTAATTTCGAGCGGAGCAACCAACGGCATGTGGCCCGGGGAAATCCCCAAATCACCACTAGTTGCCTTGGTACTTACCATTTCAACATCTGATTCATACACCGGGCCATCGGGAGTAACAATACTGACTTTAATCGTCTTCATTTTTTACCCTCCAGGCTCAGTTTAGACCTCAACGCCCATGCGTTTTGCATTCTCAAGCACATCTTCAATCCGTCCAACAAGACGGAAAGCATCTTCTGGAAGGTGGTCATACTTACCTTCAAGAATCTCTTTGAAACCACGAACCGTTTCCTTAACAGGTACATAAGAACCCGCCTGGCCAGTAAACTGCTCAGCCACGTGGAAGTTTTGCGATAAGAACACTTGGATACGACGCGCACGCTGTACCGTTAACTTATCATCATCACTTAATTCATCCATACCAAGGATTGCGATAATATCTTGTAACTCTTTATAACGTTGTAAAGTTGATTGTACTTGGCGGGCTACATTGTAGTGCTCTTCGCCAACAATATCAGGTGACAAGGCACGAGAAGTGGAAGCCAAAGGATCCACCGCAGGGTAAATACCCATCTCAGAAAGCTTACGCTCAAGGTTTGTTGTTGCATCTAAGTGAGCGAATGTTGTCGCCGGAGCCGGATCCGTATAGTCATCGGCCGGTACATAAATCGCTTGGATCGATGTTACTGATCCTAAGTTTGTAGAAGTAATTCGCTCCTGCAAACGACCCATTTCAGTTGCAAGAGTCGGCTGGTAACCTACGGCAGATGGCATACGGCCAAGTAGCGCGGAAACCTCAGAACCTGCTTGCGTGAAACGGAAAATGTTATCCATGAAGAACAACACGTCTTGTCCTTGCTCATCACGGAAATACTCAGACATTGTCAAACCAGTTAGAGCAACACGCATACGTGCGCCCGGCGGCTCGTTCATTTGTCCGAATACCATTGCTGTTTTCTTGATAACGCCTGAATCCGTCATTTCGTGGTAAAGGTCGTTACCTTCACGAGTACGCTCACCAACACCGGCGAATACGGAAATACCACCGTGCTCTTGAGCGATATTGTTGATTAATTCCTGGATTAAAACGGTTTTACCTACACCGGCACCACCGAATAGACCGATCTTACCACCCTTAATATATGGAGCAAGTAAGTCTACTACTTTAATACCAGTTTCAAGAATTTCTACCTGAGTAGAAAGATTTTCAAATGTTGGTGCTTCACGGTGAATTGAATCACGGCGCTCAGTTGCCGGAATATCAGCCGCAAGGTCAATCGTTTCACCTAATACGTTAAATACACGACCAAGTGTTACATCACCAACCGGTACAGAAATCGGTGCACCAGTATCTTCAACTTCTATTCCACGAGTTAAACCATCAGTGGTTGACATCGCGATTGTACGAACCGTATCATCACCTAAATGAAGAGCTACTTCAAGGGTAATGTTGATATCAACTTCGGAAGCATTACTCGCTTTACTTGAAATTTTCAACGCATTATAAATCGCAGGCAGATGACCGCTTTCGAACTTAACGTCAACTACCGGACCCATAATCTGAAGAACGCGTCCTTTGCTCATCGTTTTCCCTCCTAACTTACTCTTTCGCACCATTGGTGTCAGGCACCAGATTAGAATTATTCTAAACTCTATTCTAGCGCTGCCGCACCGCCGACGATTTCCGTGATTTCTTGGGTAATCGATGCTTGACGGGCACGGTTGAATACCAATGTATAGTGGTTTATTAATTCTTTAGCATTATCGGTTGCATTTCTCATTGCAGTCATCCGGGCAGCGTGCTCGCTCGCTTTGCTGTCTAATAGAGCGCCGTAAATCAAGCTCTCAGCATATTGAGGCAGGAGAACTTCTAATATTTCTTCTGCAGATGGCTCAAATTCATAGGAAATGAGCTTGTCAGAAGCGGTTAAATCCGATAGTGGAAGGAGCTTCTTCTCAAGGACTTCCTGTGAAATGGCACTTAGATAATGGCTGTAATAGATATATAGTTCATCGAAGGTTCCATCGGCAAACATTCCAACGGTTGCTCGGGTAATGTCTTGAATGTCAGCGAAGTTCGGCTGGGCCGGAATTCCGATTGTTTCAAGGATTACATTCATGCCACGCTTGGCAAAAAAGTCACGTGCCACGCGTCCGATTGCAATAATGGCGAATTCATCATTCGATTTATGACGTTCTTTGATTGTTTGACTGACTCGACGTAACACGTTGCTGTTAAAAGCACCGGCAAGTCCGCTGTCAGAGGTCATCACAATGTAACCAGTTTTCTTAACAGGTCGATGTGTCAGCATGGGATGATTTACTCCGCCTGAGCCAATTGCAATCGATACCGTTACTTCCTGAATTTTATTCATATAAGGAACAAATGCTTTTGCATTCACGACGGCCCGATTCCACTTTGCAGCAGAGGTCATTTCCATTGCCTTTGTTATTTGACTCGTCTTTTTCGTTGAATTAATACGAGTTTTTATCTCACGTAATGAAGCCATAGGTTCTCACCACCCTTTTTCAAAGAATGTCTGGTTTGGTGTCAGGCACTGTGTGAACAATTCACATGGTGCCTGACACCCTCACCGTTCTAAATGTCAGACCCTATTATTCGGAAACTGCAAACGTCTTTTTGAAGGCGTTGATTGCAGAAGCCATATCGTCATCCGAAGGAAGGTCCTTCGTTTTTGTAATATGGTCTAACAACTCTTTGCGGTTGTGGTCTAACCAATTAAGGTATTCTGATTCAAAACGGCTGATATCCTCTAATGGAATCTCATCAAGGAAGCCGCGTGTTAATGCGTAAAGGATTGCTACTTGTTTTTCAACTGAAAGTGGCTTGTGCAGGTCTTGTTTAAGTACTTCAACCGTACGGGCACCACGATTAAGTTTCGCTTGTGTTGCTTTATCTAAGTCTGAACCAAACTGAGCAAATGCTTCTAATTCACGGTAAGATGCAAGGTCAAGACGTAGGGTACCAGATACCTTTTTCATTGCCTTGATTTGTGCAGAACCACCTACACGTGATACGGAAAGACCCGCGTTAATCGCCGGACGTACACCGGAGAAGAAAAGGTCTGATTGTAAGAAGATTTGTCCATCAGTGATCGAGATAACGTTTGTTGGAATATATGCAGAAACGTCGCCCGCTTGTGTTTCAATGAACGGAAGCGCAGTGATCGAACCAGCACCAAGTGTATCGTTAATTTTCGCTGCACGCTCTAGAAGACGTGAGTGTAAGTAGAATACATCCCCTGGATAGGCTTCCCGACCTGGAGGACGACGAAGCAGCAAGGAAAGCTCACGGTAAGCAGCCGCTTGTTTAGAAAGATCATCATACACGATCAATACGTGTTTGCCGTTATACATAAACTCTTCTGCCATTGCAACACCTGAGTAAGGTGCTAAGTAAAGCAATGGAGCTGGTTGTGATGCAGAAGCAGTAACAACGATGGAGTATTCTAATGCGCCGTATTTACGTAGTGTTTCAACGGCATTACGAACGGTCGATTCTTTCTGACCGATTGCAACATAGATACAGATCATGTTTTGACCTTTTTGGTTCAAGATTGTATCGATGGCAACAGATGTTTTACCTGTTTGACGGTCACCAATGATTAACTCACGTTGACCACGTCCGATTGGCACAAGGGCGTCAATCGCTTTGATACCTGTTTGTAATGGCTCATGAACGGATTTACGGGCCATTACGCCTGGAGCTACTGCTTCAACAGGGCGTGTTTTTGTTGTATTGATTGGACCCATACCATCTACCGGTTGTCCAAGTGAGTTTACCACGCGTCCGATTAGTTCCTCACCAACTGGAACCTCCATGATGCGTCCTGTACGGCGTACTTCATCGCCTTCCTTAATTTCTGTGAAAGGTCCAAGAATGATAATACCAACGTTATTTTCTTCAAGGTTTTGTGCCATACCCATAACGCCGTTTGAAAATTCAACAAGTTCTCCAGCCATGACATTGTCGAGGCCATGAACACGTGCGATACCGTCACCGATTGAGATAACTGTACCAACATCCGTTACTTGAATTTCCGCCTGATAGTTTTCAATTTGCTTTTTTATCAGGGCACTAATTTCTTCAGCTTTGATGCTCATGAGTTTCACCCCTAATCTTTCGAATCTAGCTTAACAATTTACGTTCTAAACGATCGAGTTTGCCTCTTAATGACCCGTCATATATACGATTTCCAATTCGCAGGCGAATGCCGCCAAGCAGGTTGGAATCTACGATATTTTCAATTTTTAGGGACTTCTTGCCCACTTTTTTAGCAAATACAGAAGAGATTGCTTCGCGCTCCGCATCCGTTAATTCACGAATGCTGTACACTTTTGCTTCGGCAATACCCATCTCATTATTCGCTAACTCTAAAAATTCATTTGCCACGTCAACGATTTGGTCTTCACGGTGGCGGTCGATTAAGATCAACAATGTATTAAGTACATTTACATTTACTGATGTGAATGCTGCTTTTATAATCTCTTTTTTCTCTTCTTTTGAAAGCTTGGAAGAATTTAAGACGACTTTTAAGTCAGGATTGTATTGGACAACTTCCTTCACTACACGAAGTTCTTCTTCAATTACTCCGAGTGCACCCGTCTCTTTCGCTATTTGGAAAAGAGCCAACGCGTAGCGCTTTGCTACCATTGAGTTGCTCATCGCTCTTCTCCTGCCTCTTTAATATATTCGTTTATTAATTGCTCCTGATCTGCTGCAGTTAATTCTTTCTCAATTACTTTAGAAGCAATTAACACAGATAGCGAGGCAACTTGTTCACGAATCGCGGCAACAGCTTTTTCTTTTTGCTGCTCAATTTCAAGCTTGGCTGCTTCTTTAATGCGTTCAGACTCTGTACGTGAGGCCGCAACGATCTCTTCACGCTGAAGTTCCCCTTGCTTTTTCGCAGCTTCGATTAAGTTTTGAGCATCCGTACGTGCTTCTTTTAAAAGATTTCTTTGTTCTTGTAAAATCTTTTCTGCTTCTAAACGGCTGTTTTCCGCCGCGCTGATTTCATTACCAATATGCTCTTCACGAGTCTTCATGATGCCCATTAACGGACCCCATGCAAACTTTTTGAGTAAGGCTAACAAAATAATAAATACGATGAGCTGGAAGAAGATATCTCCAGTATTAATGTGGCCGCCGCCTTCAGCAGCAGTCGCTAATACAAAACTGTTTGTTAACACCCTCGGTTCACTCCTTTCAAGAGTTGCTTAACGATAGAAAAAACACATAAATGAATGGCGAGGATTTGTTGATCATCGCCAAAGTGTATTTGCCTAGAATTATTTGTTTAATACCATGAACGCGATAACTACACCGATAATCGGTAATGCTTCTACTAACGCGACCCCGATAAACATTGTTGTTTGAAGTAAACCACGGTGCTCAGGTTGACGAGCGATACCTTCTACTGTACGTCCTACGATAAGACCGTTACCAATACCTGCTCCTACTGCTGCTAAACCGATTGCGATTGCTGCTGCTAAAACACCAATTGATCCTGTCATTACTTTTTTCCTCCTTAAATGTATGAAACATAGGTTATTTTTTTATTTTGTTCACAAAAAATGAACGGGTGTATTATTATTAATGGTCGTGACTCACTTTATGAGACAAGTAAACCATTGTTAACATTGTGAAAATATAAGCTTGAATGGTACCAACGAAAATAGAGAACCCTTGCCATACCAATGTCAGCGGAATCGCTGCGATGGTGCCGACAATACCTTGATGTGCTAATCCAGCTGCCAATAGGGATAAAAGCAACTCACCAGCAAAAATATTTCCATATAGACGCAGACCAAGAGTCAGAGTATTGGCAAATTCCTCAATGATTTTCAATGGGAATAAGAATCCCATCGGACTGAAGAATCCTTTTGCATAACCTTTTACACCTTTTAGCTTGACCCCATAATAATGGGATAGTACCAATACCATAACTGCTAGTGTTAGGGTGATCATTGGATCAGCCGTTGGTGATTTCCACCAAAGCTTTTCATCAACCACAATTGCAAATGGAAGACCTAGCATATTGGATACAAAAACATACATAATTAATGTAATCCCCAGGATGTGGAATCTTCCGCCATCTTTCCAATCCATCGTGCTGTTGATTATTCCTTTAACAAAGTCCATTACCCATTCAAAGAAGTTTTGCATACCAGTAGGTTTCATTGCCAGCTTCCGTGTCGAAAGAACAGCAATAAGGAAAACGATTAAACTAGCAACCGTAATCATCAGCATATTGGCGCCATTAAACCAAAGGCCCATAAATTCAAACTGTGGAATACCATGTTCCATGTAACTCACCTCGCTTCCGCTTCATTTATGTACATGCAATGCATGGTAAAAATAATCTATCATAATGACAATATAGGATGTCATTAATCCTATCACTAAACTAATCATATCAAATTGTTCGGGATATCGTAAGGCGATTAACGCAGCAATTCCCGCCACAGCCATCCTCGAGAGCGACCCTAAGGACTTGGGTT
Organism: Bacillus sp. MM2020_1; assembly: GCA_011250595.1. Taxonomy (GTDB): domain Bacteria; phylum Bacillota; class Bacilli; order Bacillales; family Cytobacillaceae; genus Neobacillus. Next base: position 173,703 of record JAANMP010000001.1, read on the forward strand.
TCTTACCCTCTGTTACCTTTTTATCAAAGCTTTCCGTCTTTCTCACCAGAATCCACAGATTCAGATAACTAAAGCATGTCCCAAGAATTAGCCCTAAAAAGATTGGTTGATACGAAGTGAAGCCCCAGCCTAGAACATAAATGGACAACAAGTAAAAAATCCATTTTCGCTGCCTGTTGTACATGACTCTGAAATCTGGCATAGTTATTTATCTCCTGAATAGAAATGGCGGATTGAAAGAAGCATGGAATAGGTACCAGCTGCTAGACCTATGAGCAGTCCGATTATTAAGAAAATAGGCTCGGTACCCCAATGTTGATCCAGCCATCTGCCTGAGAAAATACCTATTAAAATGGAACCTACTAATTGGGAGACAATTGCGGACATTAAAGCCATAGCTTGTAATGGGTTGCGGTTGTTTTGACGCATATTACACATCCTCACTCTTAGAGAATGCCAAGCGGGCAAAAAGTAAAATTCATTACCTAAATACTATCCTCAGATAGATTTAATTGCATGAAAACCCTATCATTTACACCCTTTGTTAGCATACAATAGCACCCTGGCATTGTCAATGAATTTACGTGAATTATACCACAAAGTATTTCCCATAATTTTTTCCCAATTTAGAATTAACTCAACAATCCTATTGTATTGGAAATTGTGAAGGATTTTTGCCTAATTTGTGTCCATTTTGTGAACGTTTAGAATTATACTAATGGTACAATTTTATGAACTTTTGTTATGGTTTTTGCGAAACACAGACCATGTCTGGTGAGAACATGGTCTGTTTCATCATGCTATTTTAGTTTTCTTGCCTCTCAATGGTGATCATTCGTTCCATGTGGTCCTCCTTACCGGCCTTTTTAGCAAAAACTTTTACTAAATAGCTCCCATCTGCCGGCAGCATTTCAGCCCCGATGTCCTTGCGAATGAGTCCTTTTTTTACATTAGTAATCGTATCTAAAAAACCGACAAAACGGTAATCCTCCGGGTTAAACAGCGCAATCCCAAATTCCTCCGCCCCGCCTGGCAAATATACCTCATAGCGGTACTGCCCGGGTTTGTCTCCCTCTGCAAAATCAAAGCCCATGACCCGTGGGTAATTTGGCTCCGCTAAAACATAGAGATAGGGGATTCTGATCGTGGACCCGCCCCCCTCGAGGCGCAGGTAGCCGTCATAAATTTTCTCTTTAAACAGCTCTGGGTCGACCGTTAATTCAACGGTAATGTCTCTTGTTTCTTTTGGCTTCAATGTAAACGTTAACGGCAGCCGCCAGTCGATTCCCACGACATGGGGCGGGATGGCAAATGAATAGCGCTGGTCCTGGTTGCTTGTATTGACAACACGCAAATAGGCTTTATGGTCATCACTTTGTTCGGTAAATTTCCCAAAACGGAGACTGCTTGGCGAAACAAGGGAGGTTGCTTTGATGGCTTCATCCACTTGGATTCTTCCTGCCCCCTGTTCATACGTGCGGTAGTAGGCCGAGCCGCTGCTCAGGTTCCCCTTCCCTACGTGGGCTGTGGTTCCGGACTCGGCCAGAGGTTTCGCGGTGTTCATCAACGCCGCTTTGATTTCTTCGGGCGTCCAATCCGGATGGGCCTGCTTAATTAACGCGCACGCCCCCGCCACATGCGGAGCCGCCATACTCGTCCCTTGAAGCGATAAATAGCCGCCCGGAATCGTCGAATGAATCGCCACCCCGGGCGCAACAATATCCGGCTTAATTTCCCACGTTCCTGTCACAGGTCCGCGTGAGCTAAAGTCGGCGAGCTGGTCCCGGTCTTCACGGACTGTGACTCGTGCTGAGGTCGGCTGGCTATTTAAAGCTTTTTGTAAAATAGCCCCGTCTTTCTTCGAGATGGCGCCGACCGGGAGCGACATTTGGGTGTCAAGGTTTCCCATGAAGCGGCCGCCGCTCATATTATTGTAGATTAGGACCGCCTTCGCCCCCGCCCGCTTCGCATTTTCTGCTTTTTTTGAAAAAGTTAAGATGCCTCTTTTAATGAGGGCAATTTTCCCATCAACATTCTTCAGTTCATCCGGCCTGCCAATCCCGCCATCGACTATGTCAGCTGAGCGGTCGAGTGCCCAATTGGCTGAGCCTTCAAGCGGATCAATCTGGAATTTATCCCAGCTTCCTTCTATTAATAAATAAGGTGTTTCTAGGGTCGGGGTAGATGCCCCGACCGAGATTGCTTTGGAAGCTGTCCCTGGTGAGCCGACACTCCAAACATCAGGCCCAGAGTTTCCTGAAGCCGCGACAGCGACGATCCCGCGGTCGACGGCACGGTTGAGGGCAAGGCTGATTGGCAAGTCAGGCCCGTTAATATCATTTCCCAGCGAGAGATTCACAATGTCCACTTTATCCTTTATCGCCTGGTCAATCGCCGCGAGCACCTGCTCGGTGGTCCCTCCCCCGCCAGGTCCAAGTGCCCTGTACGCGACAATTTTCGCCTCCGGGGCAACACCTTTTATTTTCCCATTGGCCGCAATAATGCCAGCCACATGCGTTCCGTGGATCGTCGCCTTCCCGATGGCGAGCGTTTCCATCGGATCGCGATCGTTGTCGACCAGGTCCCGGCCGCCAGCGTAGTTGCGCTTGAGGTCGGGATGAGTGTAATCGACGCCGGTATCAATGACCCCGACCGTGACCCCTTTTCCTGTCAGCCTTTGGTTTTTTTTATCAAAAAAACTGCGGACCTCGTCTCCGCCAATGATCTTGACGCTCTCTTCCGTTTCCACCTGGTAGGTGATCACTGGTGAGACACTGCGAATTTGTTCATGGCTGCGACCGAGCTTCGCAAGTGATTCCGCACTGCCTGCGACTGAGAATCCATCCAGCGCATGGTGAAAAACTCGGCGCAATTTAACGTCTTTGTAGGGTTGGATGATCTGCCGGATTTCCCGGTCAGTATGCGCTTTGTCCAGGATAATAATCGCGGTTGTTTCCTGCGTGCTTTTTGTAATAGAAGGATGGATGAGTATTTTCGGAGTTTGAAAAGCCAGCAGTAACGCAAGTAGAAGTTTCATCGACGGAATTCCCCTTTTTCCATATCGTTTTCATTGAAGGGGGAAAGTATGCACACCTAATTATTGGATCGGAACCTTGTTCGGGTGTCGTTTTCCTTTTTATACGGTGGAAATCGTGAACGCCTCTTTTACCTAGTCGGAATCGTGTAGGCGTTGATTTCCTTTTCATTGAGTGGGCATAGGAGTTGAATTTTTGGAAGGGTATATTTTGTTCCACGGTTAATCCCGATGGACGGAAGATTAAGCGCCCGTAATTGTTTCCCCGCCACATAAATGGATTTATGATGTGTAAAATCAGTAAACTGCTTCCTTGTCATCGTCGGCCCCATCAGGAGAAAGAAATCATCCACGGTTGGAAGATGCGCGTCTTTTGAGATTAACCCGCAATAGCCGCAGTGCCAATTGGCTGAATAATAGTCCATCGGAATCGTTTCACAATCATGACAGAAAACACCTGATCTAATATCATTCTTGGATAATTTATAAGTCTGGAGAATATCCGGAATAGGAGTTTGATGGTGGGCTAAGAGGAGGTCCACTAATTGGCAGGTTTTTCTTTTGCTAAATAAGGGTTTTGGATACTTCATCTCAAGCTCTTCCAATTTGTCGAGAAGTGATTCCGCATAAATCAATTGATTGAAAATCTGCTGATTGTCCGGGGTTGTTTCCACTTTCGTCGTAGGTTTACTAAGGATTACTGCCCTCTCAATTGGCAAACCTTGCATATGCAGGTTTCTGAGCCAATTTACAAATTGCAGATGCTGCCTTTTCACCTGTAGAAGAGGATTCGAAATACCTTCTTGTTCATTATTAAATTCCTTCGTTACATGGTTGGTTTTCTTATCAAAGATCAATTTTTTCGATAGATTCTTCACTTCTGCCATAAATATAAACCTTGGTGAAAGAATCACTAAATCAATTTGAAACGCTTTCTCGTCAGTTAGCCGCAGGCCATGAAATATGTAATATTGATCTTCAGGCAAAAACGACAGATAATAGCTGCATTCCTTCTCACCGTAGTATCCTTTCAGCCACGATCGTAAATCTAGTTTAACTGTCGGCCTAATTGGATGATTTTTCGATACTCTGCGGAGTAGCGCCATACATTGATAGGCTTGAACTGGTAATTGTAATTCTAATACGACCATACACATCACCTCATTTTATATATTCAAAGTAAATTCTATTTAATATTGGTTTTCCCTGCTTAAAAATTAAGGATAATTTATGAATTATCGATTTAATTAAGGGGAATTTTGGTTTATTTTAAATTTATTCTATATCTAGAGATTTACGTGCCATTTTAGGTTGGTTACGTGCCGATTTTTAAATTTACGTGTCATTTCTAAGAGTTACGTACCATTTACAAGGTGTTTCGTGCCGTTAGACATTTTTTTCCAAAATCCAACTCCTTTTTGTAAAAAATTTGTATTTCTCAATAAATAAATTAGGGTTCCTCTTAAGGTTTTTCTCTTTTTTTAAAAGGAACCTTATTCCAGAAAGGAATAAGTATCTTCCCATATTTAGTTTAGAGTTCTGAAGCAATTTCTTACTTTTTCAATAAAAGATGGTTTCAAATCAAATTTCCAAAAGACAATGACCTATTTTAATAAAAACCAACAAAAAAAAGCCGAGCAAGCCCGACCTTTTTTTCAAACTAAATCTTATTTTGTTCCAAACAACCGGTCTCCTGCATCACCAAGGCCTGGGACGATGTAGCCGTGGTCATTTAATTTCTCATCTAGGGCAGCGATATAGATATCCACGTCCGGGTGGGCTGTCTTTACCGCTTCCACGCCCTCAGGTGCAGCAATCAAACACATAAATTTAATGTGCTTGGCGCCGCGCTTCTTCAAGGAGCGAATCGCTTCAATCGCCGAACCGCCTGTTGCCAGCATTGGGTCAACCACAATGAAATCGCGCTCTTCGACATCGCTTGGCAGCTTAATATAATACTCGACCGGCATCAAGGTCTTAGGGTCGCGGTATAAACCGATATGGCCCACTTTCGCGGCCGGAATTAATTTCAGGATGCCATCCACCATTCCGATTCCTGCACGTAAAATCGGAACAATCCCGATTTTCTTGCCGGATAGAACCTTTGATTTCGCCGGACAAACAGGTGTCTCGATATCGATATCCTCAAGCGACATATCCCTGGTAATTTCAAACGCCATCAAGGTCGCAACTTCATCCACGAGCTCGCGGAACTCCTTTGTTCCGGTGTTTTTATCACGTATGTATGTTAGTTTATGCTGAATTAATGGATGGTCAAAAACAAATACCTTGGCCATAATCATCGCCCCTTATTTTATATTAATATACACTTCGTCTCATTTTACAGAAAAAAAATGCAATGAGCAAATCAAAATACGGTCAGATCAACTAGTTAGATTTTTCAAAAAAAATCGACCCCACTTTAAATAGTTAGGTCGATTCTCTGCTGATAAAAAGGTAAATATAAGTTTTTGAAGTAGATAACTGTCTAGCTCCAGGGCACTTGCGCTTTTCTTATTAATATTCCGGATAAAGTGTAAATTTGCTTGTTAACGCTTCGACGCGTCCTGCTGCTTCCTCAAGTTTCGCCACATCTTCATGATTTTTCAAGGTAAACGCGATGATTGAAGCAATTTCGTCCATTTCCGCTTCACCAAAGCCACGGCTTGTTACTGCCGCCGTACCGATGCGGATACCACTTGTTACAAATGGGCTTTGTGGATCATATGGAATCGTGTTTTTATTGACTGTAATCCCAATTTCATCAAGGACTTTTTCAGCAACTTTGCCTGTCAGGCCAAGGGTCTGCACGTCCACCAACAGCAGATGGTTGTCCGTTCCGCCGGAAACGAGCTTCAAGCCCTCTTTTTGGAGACTTTCGGCTAAACGCTTGGCATTGGTGACAATCTGACCAGCATATGCTTTAAAGCTGTCCTGCAGTGCTTCACCAAAGGCAACAGCTTTTGCAGCAATCACATGCATAAGCGGACCGCCTTGAATTCCAGGGAAGATTGATTTGTCTATTTTCTTGCCAAATTCCTCTTTACAAAGGATCATCCCGCCGCGTGGACCGCGCAAGGTTTTATGAGTGGTTGTTGTCACAAAATCAGCGTAAGGAACTGGGTTTTGATGCAAACCTGCCGCTACAAGCCCGGCAATATGCGCCATATCGACCATGAGGTACGCACCGACTTCATCGGCAATCTCACGGAACTTCGCAAAGTCAATCTCACGCGGATAGGCACTGGCACCGGCGACAATCATTTTCGGCTTATGCTCGAGTGCTTTGGCACGAACATCATCATAATTGATGCGGTGCGTGGTTTCGTCGACACCGTATTCAACAAAGTTATATTGAACACCACTGAAGTTAACCGGACTGCCGTGTGTTAAATGGCCGCCGTGAGAGAGATTCATGCCAAGCACGGTGTCACCTTGCTCAAGAACCGTGAAGTAAACTGCCATATTGGCCTGTGCACCTGAGTGCGGCTGCACGTTTACATACTCCGCTCCGAAAATTTCCTTCGCGCGGTTGCGGGCTAAGTCTTCGACGATATCGACATATTCACAGCCGCCATAATAGCGTCGGCCAGGATAGCCCTCTGCATATTTATTCGTTAACACAGACCCCTGGGCCTCCATGACTGCTTCACTAACAAAGTTTTCTGAGGCAATTAATTCAATTTTGGAACGCTGACGACCTAATTCTTTTTGAATCGCTTGAAAAACCTGTTCATCGGCTTGAGACAAATGCTTCATGACAAAAAATCCCCCTTTATATGTAAGTAACTTATAAATTTCGAAAAATTCTTTTTTATTTTAGCAGAAACACTCTCAAATTAAAAGAAAAACATTTTTCGGTTTTTTATAATATTTTTCACCAAAAGTGAACATTTTTAAATGCGAGGACATTTTTTCACGAACGAACACATATTATTTTAAAATAATATTCGTGTTTTTAACAAAACCACTTCTACTCCATAAAATTTCACAGGCATATTAAACTTTAATGACTGACAGTGCCTGACACCCAATTGCATTAAGAGCAGCTCGTGTTTTCCTGATTCCGTTCGTATACGGCTCTCACTCCGCCGATCAGCTTTGGGCGTACCTTGGCCAGGGTGACATGGGCCTGTCCGACGCTTTTTTGCCTGACGCGGACGGGAACGGCGACATGCTTTAAATGCATGCCAATGAGTGTGTTGCCGATATCGATGCCGGCATCCGCCTTCATGAACTCGACGACAACGGCGTCATCCATCGCTCCAAATGCGTACGTAGCCATTGCCCCACCAGCTGTTCGGACAGGGACAACTGAAACTTCATCGAGGCGCTTTTCCGCTGCAACCGCTCGTTCGACAACCAAGGCTCGGTTTAGATGCTCGCAGCATTGGAAGGCAAGTGCAATCCCCGTTTCCTCTTGGAGTTTTTTCAAACAGCGGTAAATCATTTCCGCCACCTCAACGGTCCCCGATGTTCCAATTCGCTCCCCAATGACCTCACTCGTACTGCAGCCAATCACTAGCAGCTGCCCTTGTTTGAATGCTGCCTGTTCTTTGAATTCCGTTAGTATTGCTTCCAATTCTTGTTCACACTTTAGAATCATAAACCTCGCCCTCCCCGAACAGATTTTCAGTCCAACCCAAGCCTAGTTAGAGGTGCTTATCCTCATATTCGCCAATTTTTCCAACACGCCCGGCATGGCGGCCGCCTTCAAATTCACCTGTTAACCAGATTTGGGCAATATCTCGGGCAAGACCGGGTCCAATGACACGCTCACCCATCGCAAGAATATTTGAATCATTATGGGCCCGCGTTGCTTTTGCGCTAAATGTATCATGAACTAGGGCACAGCGGATCCCCTTCACCTTATTGGCGGCAATCGTCATGCCAATTCCAGTCCCACAAATTAGGATGCCGCGGTCAAACTCGCCGCTCGCCACCTTTTTTGCAACTGGCAGTGCGTAATCAGGATAATCGACAGATGTTTCACAGTCACAGCCAAAATCCTCGTATTCCATTCCCATTTCTTTAAGCAATTGTGCAATTTCTTTGCGGAGATTAACCCCGCCATGGTCTGACGCTAGTGCCACTTTCATGTTAAAAACCTCCGATATCTTATTAACGAACTACCCCCACTAAGGGGCTTATGCTCTCGTGATTAATTTTGACATACCGCTATAAAAAGATAAAGTTCCAACCAAAAATAAAGTTTCAATTAAACTAAAAAGCCCAGCCAAAAATTAAAGCCCTCTTTTCAAAAAAGAGAGCCTGAGTTACTTTAGTTTTCCAATTGCTTTGTCAATTAATCCATTTAGTTCACGAAAGGTTTCTTCGTACATGGCTAGGCTTCCACCGTAAGGGTCGACCACATCTGAACCTGAGCCTTCACCGCTGTATTCTTTTAAAGTAAATACTTTTTTCCCCATCTGCGGGTATTGCTGCAGAATGGCTATCTTATGTGAGAATGTCATCGTAAGGATAAGGTCGGCCCATTCGACCTCGGCACGGGTTAACAAGCTGGAGCGGTGATTGTGTGTAATCCCATTGTCCTCCAACACCCTTTTCGCATGAGTGGAAGCCTCACTGCCGTTCGCAGCATAGATTCCTGCCGACCGTACCTCGACCCTGTCAATTTCTTTATTTTTCAAAATTGCTTCAGCCATAGGACTCCTACATGTATTTCCTGTACATACAAATAAAATGCGTTGCAATGTGTTTGCCTCCTTACTCAAGATCTTATGTAATTTATCTTATCATATTTAAGTTTGGGATTCGAAAGGGTTAGACTATCGGCCTGTTACCAGAAGGGGGCAAGCAGTTTTAAGCCGAAGGCAAGTAAAATTGCACCGCCAAGAGCCTCGCTGTATGACCCGACCCAGCCCTGCATCTTACGGCCAAGCAGCAGTCCAGCCCAGGTTTGCACGGTTGCCATGATTCCAAAGCACAAAATAACCATAATTGTCTTGGCCCCGTATATCCCTAAGGTAAGTCCAACGGAAAAACTATCAAGACTTACGCTCAAGGCAAACAGCAGCAAGCCAAAACCAATCGGAGAAATGACTTTCTCCTCGCCCTTTTTGAGGGTCGACCACACCATTTGCACTCCCAGCAGAATCAGCAGAAAACCACCGATAAAGGTCGCAAAAGTACCAAACTTCTCAGATAAAAATTTTCCCGCAACTAAGCCAAGCAGCGGCATCCATACGTGGAATAAGCCAATCGTGATGCCAATATTAAAAATTTTCCGAAGCCGAAGTTTGTACATTCCCATGCCAAGTCCGACTGAAAATGCATCCATCCCTAGTGCAAACGCCATTAATATAAGAGTAACTATTTCGCCAATCATTTCAGACATGCGGCCCCCGCCTCCTTGGACTAACTACCCTAGCATATGCAAGTCCTAATGAATTTAGAAGTCTGGTTGGGGAACTGAAAATTTGATTACCTACGTCTATTATAGCGTGCAAACCGCCTGATCATTTCCAAAATTTGTTACATAATGGTGCCTGACACCGATTAATTCACTCATGCCAAGGTTGGTGCCTGACACCAAAAAATTCGCTCCCGCAACGATGGTGCCTGACACCAAAAAAACACCAGGTCCCCTCCGCGGAGAACCTGGTGTTATTCAGCAATCAACTTATTTCCAGCCGCTTTTTGCAAGCGGTTCATAATTGCATTTCCGACACCTTCGTTCGGAAACACCTCGCTGAAAATTATATCAACCTGTTCCAGGTTAAATTTTCGCAGCGTATCATATAGCGCCGTGGCGACAGTTTCCAGCTCCACCCGCTTCCCGCAGGCCAGCACAACATCTGCTTCCAACACATCAACCTGCTCTTCCGTTGTCAGCACCCCGACCCGCAAACCCGCCGTTCGCTTTTCTTCTACTAAACTCTGGAGAAATTGCGTGGTGCCTGACACCATAAATAACGGTGCATTCGGGGCATAGTGTTGGTATTTCATGCCCGGAGCTTTTGGGCGGGCCGCCTCATCGGTTAATGCGGCATCGACACGAACTTCACCGATTACGGCCTTGAGCTGCTCTTTTGTTACCCCGCCTGGTCGTAGGATAACTGGAATGGCTTCCGTGCAATCGATGACTGTTGATTCAACGCCAATCCCTGTTGCACCCCCGTCAATCACGCCGGCAATTTTTCCATTTAAATCGTCCAAGACATGCTGGGCATTAGTTGGACTCGGTTTGCCTGAGCTGTTGGCACTCGGGGCGGCAATCGGCAGTCCACAGCTTTTCAACAATGCCAGTGCGACCGGGTGGTCCGGCATCCTCACCGCGACCGTTGCCAACCCGGCTGTGGCCGATTCCGCTAGCACGCCTTCTTTCTTTTTAAAAATAATTGTCAACGGGCCCGGCCAAAACGCCTCCATTAAAACTTCAGCCTTGTCGGGGACCTCAGCCACAAACGTGCTCAGCTGCTTTTTATCCGCAATGTGGATAATTAGTGGATTATCACTTGGCCTGCCCTTGGCTGCAAAAATCTTCGCTACCGCCACATCACTTTCAGCGTTACCTCCAAGACCATAAACCGTCTCTGTAGGGAGGGCAACCACTTCATTATCACTTAAAAAATTTGCTGCATCCACAACTTGTGGATTACTTTCAAGATTATCCACAGACTTATCCACTTTCCAAACTTTTGTGTTCATAGTTATCCACCTTTATCACGAATGAGTCTATTAGCGAAATTTGGCGAATTTAGTCACCTAGACTCATATTTTTCACTCAATACGTTTGAAAGTATAAAAGAAGGTGGGCATAAAAACAAGTGTTATCCACAAATTGTGCACAACTTCCTTGAAAAAGTGGATAACTTTGTGGATATACCCACAATTATAGTGAAAATTTTAAAAATAATGAGTTATCCACATTTAAAACGTGTCGAATATGTTCAGATTGATAAAATTCGCCGGGTATTTCCGCCCGATCAATTCTCTGGAAGCCCATTATTTCAAAAAACGGCAAGGCTACGCTCTTATTTGTTGCCAAAAACAAACCTTTCATCCCTTTTTCTTTTGCTAATTGCATCATTTGATCAAAAAGAATAAAGATTTCCTTTTCCGCTTGTCCAGGTGAAACTACGAGCGAACGCAAGAGCCCAAACTCTGTGAAGGCTTCCATCCCGAGCGAACCCTTTATTGTACCATGCTCATTCTCTAGTAACAAAAAATAATCAACCGTTTCTTCTATCAGTCCATCCGTCCCAAGTTTGGCTCTAGATAAAAACTCTCGTAAACCGTCCAAATCTTGTTTATTTGCTCTACGAATCAATGCCCGCATCCCATCCACCTCTTTTTTAAGATTCTACTCTATGAATATTGATGAGATAGAAAAAATAGAACCGCTAGATTCCCGAAATCTAGTAAAAATTAATAAGGCATACGACCCGTTTTTTCACGGAACAAAAGGCGCAAGCGCCCGTTTAGCTGCGTATGGGCTGGAGCGCTCCCACTGAGATAAAGGAAACACGGAGAGCGATAGCGCATTCGTGCTTGACTTATCGTAGGGCGGAGAGCGAAGCCCACTAGCAGCTGGGCGCTGGAGCTGGATTCAGAGAACTATTCAAGTTATCCACAACATTTGATTTTATAATTTCCTAGACGACGAAAAAACCAGCCCCTTAATTGGAACTGGCTTAATTAAACATCTTTTCCCACATCTCTACCACGAAAAACTTCACTTCCACCGGCTTCTCATCTTCCGAGGTATACACAGGCGCCGCCTTTTCAGCTACCTTCACCGTCTCTTCCACATCTTCAATCACGATTTCATTGAAGACGGGCGCATTTTTTTCAATCAACCGCTCCGGTTTCTTCATTTCTTCTTCGTCATCAGTTGCCGCTTTTTCCACTTTTTCAGCCTTTACCACAACTGCCTTCGGTTCTTCTTTTACCACCTTAACCTCTTTCGGTTCACTTGAACTTGCTTCCACTTTTTCAGTCTTAAACTTTTTCGGTTCCTCACTAGAGCTTGCTTCCCTTTTTACTTTTTCAACCGGCTTGTCAGGACTCACGGTTTTTGCATGAGCTTTTTTCTCCTCCTCAAAGCCATCACTCACCGCAACACCATTTGAAAAATCAAGGAAGCATAATGGCGGATAAAGCACACACCACCAGTTCGCGCCTTCACCGCTCCCGAGCGTAATTAATATCGCTTGATACTCACCAGCCGGATATAAAAATTGACCATATAATTTTGTCGGAAACTGAACCTTGCCAAACTCGACGTTCACCGATTGATCGGACCCTTGCTCACGGACCACCTGTTCCGAAATTGCTTGAATCTCAGGAAGCTTCGCCTTGATGACCGTTCTTGCTTTTTCCATCGACGTTAGATCCTGCACCCACAGTGTAATCTGCGCGTTCACCGCATCGCGCACCTTCCGCTTAATTGCCTGGTCCTCTTCAAAATCACTGTTTGCAAGAATCCTGAGCCGAATCGCTTCACCCGGAATCACAATCGATTCCTTTGCAGCTGCTTCCGTCTTCGGCATATATAAACTCAACATTGTCCCTAAAGACAACACGATTAGATAACTCCAAACCACTAATTTACTTCTCATTCTAACACCGTCCCTTCGATATCTTCATTTTGGACAAAATGCCAGAATCTTAAACTATTAAATTTTGATATTTTCCATAAAGCAAAGAGCAAACATCTAGAAGATTTCCTTCTAAAAAAGCCTCGGGACTTAAGCCCCGAAGCCGATTTCCGCAAATACCATGCGATCCTTGCCATTCAAATCATTCACTATCTCTACCTTTGCATCCTCAAAAGCCTTTTGTATAAGCTCCGCTACCGCTTCGCCTTGGCCCGCCCCAATTTCGAAACCAACCAACGCTCGCTGCTCCAGCACCTGCGACAGCTCAATCATAAAGCGGCGGTAAAAATCCAAGCCATCCGTCCCTGCAAACAAGGCCCTGTGCGGCTCATGCTCCGTTACAACCTCCGACATTGTTGTCATATCACCAAGCGGAATATACGGCGGATTTGAGAGGATCACATCAAACCTTGCCCCGCTCTCAATAAACGGACCCAGCAAATCGCCCTGAACAAACTCAACCTCCGCCCCAAGCCGTGCCGCATTCTCCCGCGCCACAGAGAGTGACGTCTCCGCAATATCAGTGCCTATCACCATTAACACTGGCCCCGCAGTACTTTCGGTGCCTGACACCATTTCTACTCGCCCCGTAGTACTTTCGGTGCCTGACACCACTCGCAGTTCGGATTCTTCTAGCTTCATGGTAATCGCAATGGCGCCGCTTCCTGTCCCGATATCTGCTAACCGGATAACCTGCTTACCGCCAAAAAGCCGCTTGATCCGTTGGAGTGCGCCGTAGACGAGTTCTTCGGTTTCCGGCCTCGGAATCAGCACCTCTTCATTGACGATAAACGGGCGCCCATAAAATTCCTCAGACCCGATAATATACTGCACCGGTGTACCCTTCGCATGTTCACCAACCGCTTTTTCAAACTCAGCCCACACCCCCGGCGCCAACTCATCGCGCACATTCGCAAATAACTGCGACCGCGACATCCCTGTGAAATGGCGAAGTAACAACTCACCCGCATTCTCATCACGACTCGCAGAAACTAAAAAAGAAGAAGCCCATTGAAGAGCTTCATAGACTTTTTTACTCATTAGAGGCACTTTCCAGCCTGCGCGCTTGGTCATCCATAATCAGCGCATCGATGACATCATCGAGCTTGCCTTCTAAAATTTGATCGAGCTTTTGAATCGTTAAACCGATGCGGTGGTCTGTCACCCGGTTTTGCGGGAAGTTATAGGTCCGAATCCGCTCCGAACGGTCCCCCGTACCAACCGCTGATTTACGGACCGAATCATACTCCGCCTGTGCTTCCTGCTGATACTTATCATAAATCCGTGCTCGTAATACCTTCATCGCTTTATCTTTATTCTTATGCTGCGATTTCTCGTCCTGAATCGAAACCACAATCCCGGTTGGAATATGCGTTAACCGAACTGCAGACATCGTCGTATTAACCGACTGTCCGCCGGCGCCACTGGACGCAAACGCATCAAACCGGATATCTTTATCATTGATGTCCACTTCTAATTCTTCCGCTTCCGGCAAACAAACAACCGTCGCTGTCGACGTATGAATCCGACCGCTTGATTCCGTTTCCGGAACACGTTGCACACGGTGTGCCCCGTTCTCATACTTCAATTTCGAATAAGCACCCTGACCGTTGATCATAAAGCTAATTTCCTTGTAACCGCCAAGACCTGTTGGATTCGCATCAATAAGGTCCGTCTTCCAGCCCTGCGCCTCCGCGTAACGGCTGTACATGCGATACAAATTCCCAGCAAACAAGGCTGCTTCATCCCCGCCTGCTGCCCCGCGGATTTCAAAGATAACGTTCTTGTCATCATTCGGATCCTTCGGAATCAAGAGAAGCTTCATCTTCGCTTCCAACTCCACGATTTGCGCTTCCAGCTCATTAACTTCTTCCTTCACCATTTCACGCATATCCGCATCCAACTTCTCATCAAGCATCGCTTTAGCATCCTGAAGCTGCTCACGTGTCTCTTTATATTCACGATAAGTTTGCACAGTTTCCTGTATATCAGATTGTTCTTTTGAATATTCACGAAGTTTTTTTGAATCATTAATAATTTGTGGGTCGCTTAAAAGTTCATTCAACTTATCATAACGATCTTCCACCGATTGAAGACGATCAAACACGGTCTATTCACCTCAATTTTTTGTCCATAACATTCTAATTATAGTATAGGTGAAAACAACCGTCAAAACCAAATTACTGGGGAAAATTTTTTTGCGGGTCATTTTTCAAGTGGAAATCTTTTTTTAAAAGAAACTCTAGCTGCGGCCATAGAAAAAAACATGCCCTGATAATCAGAGCATGCTACCTTCGATCCTCTTTGACGCGCACTTCAATTTTATAGCGTGGCAAGGCCTGAATCAACTTGCGATGAAGCCTAGCTTCCGCATTAATTTTTCCCTGCTCAGATTGCATTCCCTTTTTATAAACAGAGACCCACATCCGGTCGCCATTAATCCAAATGGAATCTGCCGTAAACTCATCCGAATCTGCGATGACTTGTTTAGCCTTTTGAATATCATTGCCATGATTGTTCGCGCCAGCCTCTGACCCGCTGCCTGTCCGCTTCAGGTCAAGAAAGTTCGGATTTTGATTAGTGATATCATCTTCGACCATATGCTGCTTGTTTTTGCCCCGGTTGTTTCTATCTGCAGGGGTGTTTTGGTTGGACATATTCGTTGAAGTGTTGCGGTCATTGTCCTGGATAGACATATAATTAGGCGCAGTTTTGTCTTTTCGAAGGTCATACGCCTCTTCATTTCGATTCCCCGCACAGCCGCCGACTAAAAATAACATCGTTAATGAGAGAAACAGCACAAATTTTTGCATCATACACCTCCCATTACTATCATGCCCGGACTCCTCGCAACAGAACGAGTGAAATCTTTCCAAG
Source organism: Bacillus sp. MM2020_1 (assembly GCA_011250595.1). Classification (GTDB taxonomy): domain Bacteria; phylum Bacillota; class Bacilli; order Bacillales; family Cytobacillaceae; genus Neobacillus. The sequence goes on from JAANMP010000001.1 coordinate 189,237, forward strand.
TTCCTGGACATGATTCCGCCAAATCTGAAAAGAATTCCGCCAACTTCGTTATTTATTCCGCCAAACCTCACTGGAATTCCGCCGGATGCCATGTTTATTCCGCCAACCCCTCAAATCTCCCCTAAACAAACAAAAAAACTGCCCGAGAATCTCCTTCTCAGACAGTTTTCATATTGGTGTCAGGCACTAGTTATGTAAACTAAACCCACCCTGACGTTAGTGCGTTGCTTCTTGTTCGATTTTGGAGCGGTAGACGGCCGTTTTTGGTACTTCGTGGTGGTGACGGCAGCGAGGCTCGTACGCTTCTGAGGCACCAACTAAGATAATTGGATCATGGTAGGATGCTGGATGTCCATCAATCAGACGTTGCGTCCGGCTCGAAGGCGAACCACACACCGAACAAACCGCCTGCAGCTTTGTCACCGATTCAGCAATCGCCATTAACGCCGGCATCTGCCCAAACGGCTCCCCGCGGAAATCCATATCCAGACCCGCACAAACAACGCGATGGCCGCTGTCAGCCAGTTGCTGAACCACCCGGAGAATTCCCTCATCAAAAAACTGAACCTCATCAATCGCAATAATATCGATATCCGCTTCAACGTGATGAAGAATCTCAATCGAATGAACAATTGGCTTCGCATCAAAAGAAGATCCATTATGGGAAACAACCGATTGATCGTGATAGCGATTATCAATTTTCGGCTTAAATACAGCTATCTTTTGTTTGGCGAACTGAGCACGTCTCACGCGGCGAATCAATTCCTCCGATTTTCCAGAAAACATACTGCCACAGATAACCTCAACCCATCCGCTTTGCTTCATTAAATACATAAAAACGGCGTCTCCTTCCTAGCAAATCCGTAAATAATCTATCCTGAAAATCGAATTTATTTAAATAAAAAACAGGCAAGTAAATTGCTTCTTGCCTGTACTTTTTACAATTATTGTTGTGGTATATCAGATTTGATGCCGTACTTTTTGTTGAAACGGTCAACACGTCCGCCAGCTTCAGCGAATTTTTGACGACCAGTATAGAATGGATGACATTCTGAACAAGTTTCAACGCGAATTTCTTTCTTCACTGAACCAGTTTCAAAAGTGTTTCCGCATGCACAAGTCACCTGTACCATTTTATAATTTGGATGAATTCCTGCTTTCATTCTTTTCATCTCCTTCCGCCCTGAATCATTCGAAACAGAGTTATATAAAGCACCTATCAAAAACAAGTACTGAAATACTAAAAACACACTGCACCCATTATAACAAGCAAAGCTCTTTTTGGCAAGTTGGGATTTGTTGGTTTCTTTTTTAAAAAGGAACCTATAATCTTCCCCTTTACCAGGGTTGTCCCAAAGTTATCTTGCTAGGAACGGGCTTGTTTTCACAGCTTCCCCAAGTAGCTACGAACGTCTTGATTTCAACTCTTCTCCCAATTGAGCAAAGAATTCTTCATTAGACTTCGTTTGTCTTAATTTTTTCAAGAAGCGCTCAGCAAAATCTGGTGAATCTGACATTGATTTTCTGATTGCCCATAATTTATCCAAATGATCCTTTGGAATGAGCAATTCTTCCTTCCGTGTTCCCGAACGACGGATATCAAGCGCAGGGAAAATACGGCGCTCCGCCAGCTGACGGTCAAGGTGCAATTCCATATTACCTGTCCCTTTGAATTCCTCATAAATGACGTCATCCATCCGCGAGCCGGTATCGACTAACGCAGTTGCAAGAATCGTCAAGCTACCGCCCTCTTCGATATTACGTGCGGCGCCGAAGAAACGCTTCGGACGGTGGAAGGCTGCTGGGTCAATACCACCAGAAAGTGTCCGGCCACTTGGCGGAATGACAAGGTTGTAGGCACGAGCCAGACGGGTAATACTATCCATCAGGATGACCACATCACGTTTGTGCTCGACCAAACGCATGGCGCGGTCAAGGACCAATTCGGCTACTTTAATATGGTTTTCCGGTACTTCGTCAAACGTAGAACTAACGACGTCCCCGGCAACTGAACGCTCGATGTCGGTCACTTCTTCCGGACGTTCGTCGATTAACAGCATGATTAATTCTACTTCCGGATGATTGGTGGTAATGCTGTTAGCAATTTCTTTTAACAGCATCGTTTTACCAGCCTTTGGCGGTGCGACGATTAAGCCACGCTGTCCAAAACCAACCGGTGCGATCACATCCATAATCCTCGTAGAAAGATGTTTTTGCGTGGTTTCGAGATTCATCATTCTGTTTGGATATAGGGGTGTGAGGCCAGGGAAATAAACCCGTTCTTTCGCGGATTCCGGATCTTCACCGTTAACAGCCTCTACGTGCAATAGTCCATAATAGCGCTCATTCTCTTTTGGAGGTCGTACCTTACCGGAAACTTTATCCCCATTACGGAGGTCGAAGCGGCGGATTTGCGAAGCAGAAATGTAAATATCCTCTGAGCTTGGCGAGTAATTAATTGGTCGTAAGAATCCAAATCCTTCTGATTGGATGATTTCTAGGACGCCTTCCATGAAAAAATAGCCCTGCTGTTCCGCACGGGATTTCAGGATGGCAAAAATTAATTCTTTTTTTGTTAATTTGCTGTAATAGGTCACTTTATATTCGCGAGCAAGCTCATAAAGTTCCTTCAGCTTCATACCTTCTAAACTTGAAATTGTTAAGTCCATTTGTGCACCACACTTTTATTTTTTTCAATCAGATATTAATTAAGAGAGTTGAGGAATTGTGATAGAAGTAGACAAGAAATGAATAGAATTGCAGAAATAATGCATAAAACAATTACTATTTTACCCTCTATGCAAAAAATTAATCAACTTATTTTTCTATTTTCATTCATTGGGAATTTTTTCTGAGAAGGAGTTCGTTCAAAATTCCTAACCTGAGTTATAGGAGTTTTTTAATTTAAGAGACTAGACTGTGCAAATCTGCACACCCTAGTCTTTTAACGGTGCCTGACACCAGCATCCGTTTTTTGCTGTATCTATTTAATCACTAAATGAGGTTTTTTCTTTAAGCTGTGACGACCTTCGACAAAGCGAACGGTGCCTGATTTGGCACGCATAACGATTGAGTGGGTCGAACCGTAGGATCCTTTAAATTGGACACCGCGCAGCAATTCTCCGTCGGTAATCCCAGTTGCAGCAAAAATGGCGTCATCCCCTTTGACAAGGTCCTCCATCCGTAGGACACGATTGACATCGAGTCCCATTTTAATGCAGCGCTCAAGCTCCGCATCATTTTGCGGCAATAGTTTACCGATGATTTCACCGCCAAGACATTTTAAGGCAACAGCAGACAGAACGCCTTCAGGAGCCCCGCCGGAACCAAAGAGAATATCAACGCCGGTGTTGTCAAATGCTGTATTAATCGCACCTGCCACGTCCCCGTCATTAATTAACTTGATTCTCGCTCCGGCTTCACGAAGCTGAGCAATGATATGCGCATGGCGCTCACGATTTAAGACAGTCGCCACGACATCCTCAATATCCTTATTCTTTGCTTTAGCCACGGCCTTTAGGTTGTCCAAAACAGAGGCATTGATATCAATATGTCCGACAGCTTCGGGACCCACCGCAATTTTTTCCATATACATATCAGGAGCATGAAGAAGGTTGCCATGATCGGCAATCGCTAGCACTGCCAAAGCGTTCCAGCCGCCTGATGCTAAAATATTGGTGCCTTCGAGCGGGTCAACGGCCACGTCTACACGCGGACCATAGCCTGTCCCCAATTTTTCACCAATATAAAGCATCGGTGCCTCATCCATTTCCCCTTCACCAATGACAACGGTTCCCTTCATTGGCACGGTGTCAAACACATCGCGCATAGCCGAAGTAGCTGCACCGTCGGCTTCATCCTTTTTCCCGCGTCCCATCCAACGGGCTGAAGCTAGTGCTGCAGCTTCGGTGACACGGACAAGTTCCATCGTTAAACTTCTTTCCATCGGTCTCCCTCTCCCCTATGTCGATTGTTTATCTCCCGAACATTGCTTTCTATCTAGCTCAGCGCCGCTAACCGGGCGCTTTCGCTTTTCTATCTGTCTAGCTCCACCACCCCAGCGGCTAGTGTCCTTCGCTCTTTTCCCTACGATAAGTCAAAGCGCTCCAGGCCTGTCGTGCGCAAAACGGGGTGCTTCCGCTTTTCTATGTGTTTTTCATTTGCTCGACTTCTTCTTTTGTTAACGCTTCGCGCCAAATTGTCGCGCCGAGTCCGTTTAATTTCCCGACGAGGTCACTGTAGCCGCGATCAATGTGCTCGAGGCCTGTTACTTCGGTAATTCCTTCGGCAATTAAACCAGCAATCACCAGCGCTGCGCCAGCCCGGAGGTCGCTTGCTTTTACTTTGGCACCTTGAAGCTGAATAGGGCCGTTAATAATCGCTGAGCGCCCTTCCACTTTAATATTGGCATTCATTCTTCTTAATTCATCGATATGTTTAAAACGGGCACCATAAATGGTATCGGTCACGACACTTGAGCCCGATGCCTTTGTTAAAAGGGATGTAAACGGTTGCTGCAGGTCGGTTGGAAAACCCGGATAAACGAGCGTTTTGATGTCGACAGCCTTTAGTTTGGTTGACCCATCGACAAACACTTGATCATCGCCCGACTCGACGCGGACACCCATTTCACGTAGTTTGGCAATTAATGATTCTAAATGCTGCGGGATGACGTTGTCGATTAACACGCCTTCACCAACGGCAGCTCCTAAAATCATATAGGTACCAGCCTCGATTCGGTCTGGAATAATCGTGTGGCGGCAGCCATGGAGTGAATCGACCCCATCAATACGGATGACGTCCGTCCCTGCCCCTTTAATTTTTGCACCCATACTCGTTAACAGCGTTGCGACGTCAATGATTTCAGGTTCCTTCGCCGCATTTTCAATCACCGTCCGGCCTTTGGCCCGAACCGCTGCCAGCATAATATTAATCGTTGCTCCTACGCTGACGACGTCGAGATAAATGCGTGCGCCGCGGAGCTCGTCCGCCCGCAGGTAAATCGCACCTTGTTCATTGGTGATTTGGGCCCCAAGTGCTTCGAAGCCTTTGATATGCTGATCAATCGGTCTTGGACCTAAATGACAGCCGCCAGGTAAGCCAATAACTGCCTTTTTAAACCGGCCGAGCATCGCACCCATTAAGTAATAAGAAGCACGGAGCTTTTTTACTTTCCCGTTTGGCAGGGGCATGGAAATCATCGTTGATGGGTCGACCGTCATATCATTATCAGAGAGCTGGACTTTTCCGCCGATTTCTTCAAGGAGATCCTTCAAGATCGCAACGTCTGAAATGTCCGGCAATCCCTCAATTGTCACTGGTGATTCCGCTAAAATTGTTGCTGGAATTAACGCGACTGCACTATTCTTCGCACCGCTTATCCGAACGGTTCCCTTTAACGGATAGCCACCCGCAATTTTAAGTTTTTCCATTTCCGACTCCCTTCTAAGCCCTTTCTTATTACTAAATGAGGCTTTAGGTATATTTTTCCAACATGAATAGTCAAAATCCGACAGCTTGTCTATCCTTTAGTTTACACCAAAATTCTATTTTCAAGTATGGCAATTCAAATTTTTTTACACAAAACTGGAAAATTATGCTTATTTACAGGAATTCCAATCTTTCAAGAAGCCTTCAATCCCTTTTTGAAATTCGTTTTTCTTCCGTATTTTCGACTAAATTTTCAATTTTCTTTTAACAGACGGAAACCGCCCTTTACGTAAGGACGGTTTTCATTTTATCATAACTGGGACAAAGATGAAATGTCATTAGACATTCGACATCTTTCCCGTATCTTAAGCTTTGCCTGCAGAACCGAATTCGCGGATTTTACCAATAACGGTCTCTTTGATTGCTTCGCGAGCAGGTCCTAAATATTTACGTGGATCATATTCTTCTGGCTTTGCAGCTAAAGCTTCACGAACAGCTTTTGCAGATGTGATTTGGTTTTCTGTGTTAACATTGATTTTCGCTGTTCCAAGTGAAACAGATTGTTGGATATCCTTTGTTGGGATTCCAGTTCCACCGTGAAGGACTAATGGAAGACCAGTAATGTTTCCAATTTCTTCCATTTCCTTGAAACCAAGGTTTGGTTCGCCTTTGTAAGGACCGTGAACAGAACCTAATGCAGGTGCAAGGCAGTCAATACCTGTGCGTTTTACAAGTTCTTCACATTCTTTTGGATCTGCGTAAATGACGCCTTCAGCGATAACATCGTCTTCTTGGCCGCCAACAGTTCCTAATTCCGCTTCTACAGAGACACCTTTTGAATGTGCATAGTCGACAACTTTAGAAGTAATTTCAATATTTTCTTCAAATGAGTGGTGCGAAGCATCGATCATAACAGATGTGAAGCCTGCATCAATCGCTTCTTTACACTTTTCAAAGCTTGAACCGTGGTCAAGGTGAATTGCTACTGGAACAGTCACTTTCAAATCTTCCATTAAGCCTTCAACCATTTTTACAACTGTTTTGAAGCCGGACATATAACGAGCAGCACCTTCAGATACTCCAAGGATCACTGGTGAGTTTTCAGCTTGGGCAGCTTGAAGAATTGCTTGTGTAAACTCCAGGTTATTTAAGTTGAATTGCCCAACCGCATAGCCCTCTGCTTTTGCTTTGATGAGCATCTCTTTCATTGAAACTAATGGCATTTCTCTTCCTCCTTAGTTTAGGTCGCTATCTTTTCAAAAAAGGCCTTCCATATTAAGGTTTTCCCTCAATTTTACGGATTATGTATCACTTGAAAAAGATAAGCCGCCAGTAAAAAGTTCATATGTATCATATCAAACCAAGGTTCGAAATGCCATTAAAAAACCACAGTTTTATAAACTGTCATAATGAAAGCGCGCCCAATTATCTATTTTCACAGTTTTTATGTTTTTTATAAAAAAATAACGTTAATTCATCTTTTGAGGGATGTGTTTTCGAACGGCTGCCCGAATATCATCAATGTCAAACGGCTTGGCAAAATGAGTAATCGCGCCAAGGTCTTTTGCTTCTTGGATCATATCTAACTCGCCGTAGGCTGTCATAATAATCACACGGATGTTCGGATCAATTACTTTCATTCGTTTTAAAATTTCAATTCCGTCCATTCCAGGAATTTTCATATCCAATAGGACAAGGTCGGGGTCATGCTTGGTGACAATTTCAAGTGCCTGAATGCCATTGGCCGCCTGGAAGGTCTGATACCCCTCTTTTTGAAATACCTCATTTAATAAAATTCGAATGCCAAACTGATCATCAACGATTAAAATTTTTTCTTTCATAACTCCACCTCTTCCTTGTTTATTATGGCTTTATTTTTGTCCAACTATCTATCACTTGTTATATTTCTCGATTGAAGCGATATTCTCCTGCAGATATTTTGATATTTTTCTTTTATTTTTGCAATATCGAAAAATCACCTATAATAAGAGGGTGAAGAGGAGGGTTTTTATGTTAAAAATGTTTACGACTCAGGTAACCGGCCTGTTGAAGCGGATAGAGGAAAAAGAAGAATATGCCTTTGAAGATGGAGCGCGTTTGCTTGCCCAAGGGCCAATATATATTTTTGCCACAAAGGAAATGAAGGCGGTGGAGTATGAAGCCTTGGAAGGTGCGGAGCCTTTTAAGGATGTGAAGATTTTCAACGGGACTAAGGAATTGACGGATGCTGACCGCGTGTTGATATTCACCCGTTATTCCACGGATGAGACTGCGCTTGAGGTGGCAAGGCTGCTTCAGGAAAAGTCGATTCCGTTTGTGGCGGTGACTACCTCGGTTCCAGAAGGTAAGGAATTGCTTGAATTAGCGGATGTTGTGATTGATTTGCGGTTGACGAAAGGCTTGCTTCCTGATGATGAAGGAAATCGCTATGGATATCCGTCGTCGATGGCGGCGTTATTTGTTTATTACGGCTTGAAATTTACCATTGAGGAGATTTTAGCTGAATATGAGGAGTAAAACAGGGTGTCGAGCCCTGTTTTTTTATTGCCCTGGATTATTTCCCGGGGGGTTAATAGTGGTTTATAGTTCTATGGAGAGTTTATGTGCCATTTAGGGATAATTACGTGCCAATATTAGAATCTACGTGCCGTTTATAAAATTTACGTACCATTTTGACGCAGCTCCGCGCCATTAGACAATATGTGGAAATTCACCTGACCTTTTTAGGAAACAATTTTATAAAAAAAACAGGACCAGCCATTTAAACTGGTCCTGCCCACTATCTTATTTTTGTAAAGAGGCTTTAATAAAGTCACGGAACAATGGCTGCGGACGATTTGGTCTTGAGACAAACTCCGGATGGAACTGTGATGCGACGAACCACGGATGGTCCGCAAGCTCAACAATTTCCACTAAGCGGCCGTCTGGGCTAGTCCCTGAGAAAACAAAGCCTGCTGCTTCCATGTCTTGACGGAAATGATTGTTAAATTCATAGCGATGACGGTGACGCTCATAAACCACCTCATCCTGATACGCTTCAAACGCCTTCGTACCCTCAACAATACGAGCTGGATATAGACCTAGACGCAATGTTCCACCTAAATCCTCCACATCCTTCTGCTCAGGCAGCAAATCAATAATTGGATAAGTGGTATCCGCGTCAAACTCAGCGGAATGCGCCCCTTTTAATCCAAGCACATTGCGAGCAAATTCAATGGTTGCCAGTTGCATTCCTAAACAAATGCCAAGGAACGGCTTCTTCTGCTCACGGGCATAGCGGGTTGCTTCAATTTTCCCTTCAATTCCACGGTCACCGAAACCGCCTGGGACAAGGACTCCGTCAACATCATTCAGAAGCTCCGCTACATTTTCACGGGTAACCTCTTCAGAATTGATCCATTTGATTTCAACATCTGCATCAAACGCATAGCCGGCATGCTTCATCGCCTCAACCACAGAAATATAGGCATCTTGAAGTTCTACGTATTTTCCGACAAGACCAATGCGTGTCTTGCTAGAAAGGTTAATCACGCGGTCAACCAGTGCTTTCCACTCGGTCATATCCGCTTCCTTCGTCACCAATTTCAAATGATCACAGACAATTTGATCCATATTTTGCGCTTGAAGAGCAAGTGGAATCGAATAAAGCGTATCCGCATCCATACATTCAATAACCGCTTTCGCATCAATGTCACAGAACAAGGCAATTTTATCCTTCATGTCCTGGGATACTGGCATTTCTGTACGGACCACAATAATATTTGGCTGAATTCCAAGGCTGCGCAGCTCTTTTACACTGTGCTGTGTCGGCTTGGTCTTCATTTCACCCGCTGCTTTAATATAAGGAATCAGCGTACAGTGAATGTACATCACATTTTCAGAACCGATATCACTCTTGATTTGGCGAATCGCTTCAAGGAATGGCAGGGATTCAATATCGCCTACCGTTCCGCCGATTTCCGTAATCACGACATCGGCATTCGTTTCTTTCCCGGCGCGGAAGCAGCGCTCTTTAATTTCATTGGTAATATGTGGAATAACCTGTACCGTTGCACCTAAATAATCGCCGCGGCGCTCTTTACGTAACACCGTCGAATAAATTTTTCCAGTGGTTACGTTGGAGTACTTGTTTAAGTTGATGTCGATGAAACGCTCATAGTGGCCTAAGTCCAAATCCGTTTCAGCGCCATCACCTGTAACGTATACTTCACCGTGCTGGTAAGGACTCATTGTTCCCGGGTCGACGTTAATGTATGGATCGAATTTTTGAATGGTCACACTCACGCCCCGATTTTTCAATAAGCGTCCTAATGATGCTGCGGTAATTCCTTTTCCCAGTGATGAAACTACACCACCAGTTACAAAAATATATTTTGTCATAAATATTTCCCCCTCTTATACAGTTTGTACATTATTCAGTTGGTTTAAGGGTTTTTGTAAAAAAATATTTTCCTTACGCTCGAATAAAATTTTGAACAATAAAAAACGCCCGCCTACTTTTGGTAGGGAGCGTATTGTAAGTAAATAACGTATCGTCCTTTTTAAGGAGCCCAAAAAAGATTCTACAAGGGTACGATAAAAAAGTCAAGTCGATTAGTCTTTTTCTACTTCTTCCTCTTCATCAAATACTTCTTCTTCTTCAAGATCATCATCGAGATCATCATCTTCTTCATCTAAGTCAATTTCAAGCTCATCCTCAATGACGTCATCATCATCGTCATCGTCAAACTCATCCACTTCGTCGATATCCAGATCCTCTTCATCATCAAGCAGATCATCCTCATCGTCAAAGTCATCAAAGTCATCCTCAATCTCATCCACTTCATCGAAGTCTTCGAGTTCTTCTTCATCGACAACCTTCTTCGCCTTTTTCTTCTTAGGTTTCACAACTGTGACAACTTCTTCCTCAGCTGTATCGACTGGATACCAAACACGAAGTCCCCAGCGATTGCTTCCTAATGAAAGGAAACGGCCATCTACATTGATGTCGGTATAAAACTGCGCGAGTCTCGATTGAATCTCTTGCTCAGAAATCCCTGCCGCCTTCTTAATTTCCTTTACTAAATCACCAAAGGCAATCGGTTGTTTACTATTTTTCAAAAATTCAAAAGCCATTTCCATGAGGGAAAACTCTTGTAATTCCTCTTTTGAGTATTGTGCTAAACTCAATTTGGGCACTTCCTTTCTCTATTTAACACTCTTAAATGAGTGATTAACGGACATATCAAGACCGTTGAATTCATATAAACTTGAGAATTGTCCAGCTCCAGCGCCCAACGGCTAGTGGACTTCGCTCTCCGCCCTACGATAAGTCAAGCACGAATGCGCTTGCGCTCTCCGTGTTTCCTTTATCTCAGTTGGAGCGCTCCAGTCCATACGCCGCTAAACGAGCGCTTCCGCTTTTCCTTAAAAAATACATATTCTTCATTATAAACAAATTCTTCCGGTTTATGCTAGTGCTATCCGTTGTTTCACTTGAATTTTTGCGGATGAGTCTTTTCACTATCATTTTTCTCGGCATGCTTCTGCTTTTTTATCTCCTTAATAGATATCACTAGAAAAAAGATTGCTAGCAGCAGGAACGAGATTGCACCTAACTGACGTTGATAGAGATAATTTAATGGCCAGGCACAAACAATTAAAACCAACAAAATATGAGTTAACTTCATTTGCTCACCTGCCCAAATCCCTCGTAATATGTACGCTAAATCATTATATAAGATTCACGCAAAATTTAATATCTCATAAAAAAAGATTTATTACAAAAATTGGTGTCAGGCACCATGTGAAATAT
>JAANMP010000200.1 GCA_011250595.1 Bacillus sp. MM2020_1
GTCGGTGGGGTAACCGTAAGGAGCCAGCCGCCTAAGGTGGGACAGATGATTGGGGTGAAGTCGTAACAAGGTAGCCGTATCGGAAGGTGCGGCTGGATCACCTCCTTTCTAAGGAATAAAGCTGGACTATGAGCCAGACAAAACAGTTTGTTTGTCGCACGTATTTTGTTTGTTTAGTTTTGAGAGTACAATTTCTCTCAAAACATCGTTCTTTGAAAACTAGATAATCGTAATGAAGAAGTCAATGTAAGAACCGAGAATCGCCATTTTAGTTTTTCTCTCTTATTTCATTAAGAGTTATAAACCTTTTAGGTTAAGTTAGAAAGGGCGCACGGTGAATGCCTTGGCACTAGGAGCCGATGAAGGACGGGACTAACACCGATAT
>JAANMP010000201.1 GCA_011250595.1 Bacillus sp. MM2020_1
TGGGACAGATGATTGGGGTGAAGTCGTAACAAGGTAGCCGTATCGGAAGGTGCGGCTGGATCACCTCCTTTCTAAGGATAAAGCTGGACCTGTGAGCCAGACAAAACAGTTTGTTTTTGACACGATCCTTGTTTGTTTAGTTTTGAGAGTACAATTCTCTCAAAGCTTTTTTTAATCGTTCTTTGAAAACTAGATAATCGTAATGAAGAAGCAATGTAAGAACCGAGAATCGCCATTTTAGATTTTCTCTCTTATTCAATTAAGAGTTATAAACCTTTTAGGTTAAGTTAGAAAGGGCGCACGGTGAATGCCTTGGCACTAGGAGCCGATGAAGGACGGGACTAACACCGATATGCTTCGGGGAGCTGTAAGTAAGCTTTGATC
>JAANMP010000202.1 GCA_011250595.1 Bacillus sp. MM2020_1
ACAGCTCCCCGAAGCATATCGGTGTTAGTCCCGTCCTTCATCGGCTCCTAGTGCCAAGGCATTCACCGTGCGCCCTTTCTAACTTAACCTAAAAGGTTTATAACTCTTAACTAAATAAGAGAGAAAATCTAAAATGGCGATTCTCGGTTCTTACATTGCTTCTTCATTACGATTATCTAGTTTTCAAAGAACGATTAAAAAAAGTTTTGAGAGAATTGTACTCTCAAAACTAAACAAACAAAATACGTGCGACAAACAAACTGTTTTGTCTGGCTCATACGTCCAGCTTTATTCCTTAGAAAGGAGGTGATCCAGCCGCACCTTCCGATACGGCTACCTTGTTACGACTTCACCCCAATCATCTGTCCCACCTTAGGC
>JAANMP010000203.1 GCA_011250595.1 Bacillus sp. MM2020_1
TCAATATACCCTTCTTCATTTCCTTTTGCTCTCTAATTAGATCTTTAAGAAGTTTGACTCCTTCTATGTCTAAAGTATTTAAAGGCTCGTCTAGTATAATTATATCTGGTTTATGTACCATTGAGCTTGCAATACCTAATCTTTGTCGCATACCTAAAGAATAATTTTTAATTTTCTTATTTAAATATTCACTCATTTTCAAACCATTAGTTAAATAGTCTAAATAATCAGAATCAACTGTGCCGTTCAATCGTTGAATTATTTGTAAATGTTCCTTTCCCGTTAAATAATCATATAATTTGGGTTCTTCTATCAAATAACCAACTAACTTATTAGAAAAAGAAATATTATTAAGATCATCTCCATGAATTTTAATAG
>JAANMP010000204.1 GCA_011250595.1 Bacillus sp. MM2020_1
GTTAAATATGGTATAGAGTTTATGAAAGATTGCACTTAAACTAGATGCTCTTGTTTTTTGACACAAAGATATATACAATTTCGAAAAATGACACAAAAGTCTAGATACTCTTGCACTATAACTCTGGTTAACAGAGAACCAAATTGATTATTATATGTAAACTCAATTATTATTTCCACTTAGCAGTGGTCCAACCTACATTTCTAGGGTTTAAAATACACCATAGTAATCCTCATGATTAAATTGTCGAGGTATTTTGATGTAAGGCAACTATCCATTAACAATAAATATGTTTAAAAGAAAAAATTAGATTCATATATAGAATTTTGACAAAAGTTTAAAAGATAGGT
>JAANMP010000205.1 GCA_011250595.1 Bacillus sp. MM2020_1
GAATAGTTCCGAAGTCGGCGGAATCCATCCCGAGTTAGGCGGAATAACTTCGAAAGTTCGCGGAATCCCGGGCCAAATCGGCGGAATCCACCGCTCCGAGCGCCCGCTACAATACGAGTAGAAGCAAGTTACCGATTTAATAAAAAAGGTAATTTAAAAGGGTTTGGCGGAATCATCCAGGGATTCGGCGGAATAGTTCCGAAGTCGGCGGAATCCATCCCGAGTTAGGCGGAATAACTTCGAAAGTTCGCGGAATCCCGGGCCAAATCGGCGGAATCCACCGCCCCGAGCGCCCGCTACAATACGAGTAGAAGCAA
>JAANMP010000206.1 GCA_011250595.1 Bacillus sp. MM2020_1
AGTCGGTGGGGTAACCGTAAGGAGCCAGCCGCCTAAGGTGGGACAGATGATTGGGGTGAAGTCGTAACAAGGTAGCCGTATCGGAAGGTGCGGCTGGATCACCTCCTTTCTAAGGATAAAGCTGGACGAATGAGCCAGACAAAACAGTTTGTTTCTCGCACGTATTTTGTTTGTTTAGTTTTGAGAGTACAATTCTCTCAAAGCTTTTTTTAATCGTTCTTTGAAAACTAGATAATCGTAATGAAGAAGTCAATGTAAGAACCGAGAATCGCCATTTTAGTTTTTCTCTCTT
>JAANMP010000207.1 GCA_011250595.1 Bacillus sp. MM2020_1
GCCTAAGGTGGGACAGATGATTGGGGTGAAGTCGTAACAAGGTAGCCGTATCGGAAGGTGCGGCTGGATCACCTCCTTTCTAAGGAATAAAGCTGGACGTATGAGCCAGACAAAACAGTTTGTTTGTGACACGATCTTTGTTTGTTTAGTTTTGAGAGTACAATTCTCTCAAAGCTTTTTTTAATCGTTCTTTGAAAACTAGATAATCGTAAGAAGAAGCAAAGTAAACATCGAGTAATCGCCATTTTAGTTTTTCTCTCTTATGTAAGTAAGAGTTATAAACCTTT
>JAANMP010000208.1 GCA_011250595.1 Bacillus sp. MM2020_1
CAAAAATTATTAGTTTCAGCAATGAAACTAAGCCAACGTAACAAATGAGCTAATCAACTTTCTTGGAGAGTTTGATCCTGGCTCAGGACGAACGCTGGCGGCGTGCCTAATACATGCAAGTCGAGCGAATCAATAGGAGCTTGCTCCTGTTGGTTAGCGGCGGACGGGTGAGTAACACGTGGGCAACCTGCCTGTAAGACTGGGATAACACCGGGAAACCGGTGCTAATACCGGATAATCCTTTTCCTCTCATGAGGAAAAGCTGAAAGACGGTTTC
>JAANMP010000209.1 GCA_011250595.1 Bacillus sp. MM2020_1
AGGCGTAGGCGATGGACAACAGGTTGATATTCCTGTACCACCTCTTTATCGTTTGAGCAATGGGGGGACGCAGGAGGATAGGGTAAGCGCGCTGTTGGAATGCGCGTCTAAGCAGTTAGGCTGAGAGGTAGGCAAATCCGCCTCTCGCGAAGGCTGAGCTGTGATAGCGAGGGAAATTTAGTACCGAAGTTCCTGATTCCACACTGCCAAGAAAAGCCTCTAGCGAGATAAAAGGTGCCCGTACCGCAAACCGACACAGGTAGGCGAGGAGAGAA
>JAANMP010000020.1 GCA_011250595.1 Bacillus sp. MM2020_1
CTTGCATGTATTAGGCACGCCGCCAGCGTTCGTCCTGAGCCAGGATCAAACTCTCCAAGAAAGTTGATTAGCTCATTTGTTACGTTGGCTTAGCTTCATTTCTGAAACTAATAATTTTTGTTTGTTTGCACGATTTTGTTTGTTTAGTTTTCAAAGAACAATTTGATGAGACAACTTTTATATCATAACATTTTTCTTTACTCATTGTCAACAACTAATTAATATTTTCTCAGAAAAGTTTAATAGTTTCGGTGACAACTTTTACATCTTATCATTAATCAATAATCATTGTCAACAACAACTTAACATTTTTTTAAATGGTTAGTTGGTTTCGTTGACAGCTATTACATAATATCACCCCTGCTTTATTAATACAAATGAAATTTTTTACAAACAAAAACTACTCACCATGCCAGCCTAATATATAAGTTAATTTTTTTAATATTATGATAAAATGAGTTATATATCTTCATATAAAGGGGAACGTAAATTGCTGTCATTTATTATAGTTGTTATTGTATTGTTTCTGATTCCGGGTCCAGCTGTTTTACTTATCATTTCTAAAACTGCTCAAGGCGGGAGGAAAACTGGTATTATTACCGGCATTGGGATAGCAATCGGTGATTTAATCCATACGATTGCAGCCGTGCTCGGGCTTTCTGCTATTCTAATGACCTCAGCACTCGCCTTTGAAATCGTCAAATATCTAGGTGCCGCCTATTTGATCTTTTTAGGAATAAAGTCATTGCTTGAAAAGTCGAAAAAACAAGAACAGCTCCCCCCTAAAAAGAGCAGCACTGTGACATCGTTTCGCCAGGCCTTGTTGATTGAATTGCTTAATCCCAAAACTGCTCTCTTTTTCTTAGCCTTCTTACCACAGTTCGTCCATAACAACGGGACCCATGTTGTCATTCAACTACTAACACTCGGTCTGACCTTTGTATTAATGAGCATATTGTACACGACACTTTTAACATTCCTGACAAGCTCCATTGGTGAAAGACTTTTCTCAAACCAAAACAACTGGCTCGCACGCTGGCAAGGGAAGGTTGTTGGAGCAATATATATTGGCTTAGGAATAAAACTGGTTCTTCAAACTCAAAAATAAAGGCATCTGCCCAATGCCTTTTTTTCCAAAAAAGTGAAATGGATTATCCCTCCACGAACTTCTTTATTCTTTGATAGATTGTTTTATCATTAATTTTTTTGAACATCCCAATGCTTGGACTAAGATTTGCCTCAATAATAAATAACCTTCCATCAACTGTAATCCCTATATCTAATCCAAATACATTTGAATCAGGGTAAAATTCCTGCAATTCATACGCGGTTACTAGTGAAATATTATCCATTTCTACGGTCAATTCCGCAAAGTCTATTCCCTCTATATCTGATTTTTCATAAGCTTGTTCTAATGTTTGAATTCCTTTTACCACGTTCGTTATGAAGTAACCATCCTCCGCTACTTTAACAATTTTCCCGGTAACTTCCCATTCAATTGCAGTTTTCTTCCGCTGGACCATAACTCGGATATCAAATGGATTCCCTTCAATCGTAGCCAATGGGATCCTTTGTTGGACAATGTGGAGCTTATTTTTCTGCAGGATCTTGTCCAAGAACTCCTGAAGAAGATAGCTGTCGAGGATCATTTTATTTTTATTATTGTGAATTTCATACTGATTTACCCCACACTTGGATACCTGGACAACTCCATAACCCTGCTTCCCCTCGCTTGGTTTAGCGACAACCGTTCCATATTCATTTAAAAGCTTCCAAAATGCAGTTTCTGAGAATAAATGAGTCTTAGGCAAGTAATCTACAAGTGTCTTATTTTCCATCATCATATGATATTTTGTCCATTTTCCATAGGAATAACTCATACACCCGCCCCCTTTCGTTAGAGAGACTTATCTTATTATTCTATTCAAAGCTGTCCCGATGTTCTTGGATGTTTGTCCAAAAGAACATCAGTCTTAAAAATTGGCAAGAAAAATTTGATATGACCATGTCCTTAATTTTTCTTATGCATATATTAATTTGAAAAACCTTTTTGAAAGGGGGTTATACAAATGGGATGTCGCAAAGAAAAAAGCGATTGTAGCTGCAAGAAAGATTGTTTATGTCGCATTTTAAAAAAATTCAAGCATAGCGAAGTAACGATCAGAACAAAATCCGGTGATTTATTTACTGGGGAGCTAATACGTGTAACAAACGACTGCTGCGTAAAAATCATTGAGCCAGATATGGTATCTCCTTTTGTTACGGAACGATTGACAGTTATCCGTTGTAAGGACATCGAAAGCTTTTCCGTCGATTTACTTAGCGGTTGATGGCTCTAAAAGTCCGAAGTAAGGCAGTGACAATACCGTCACTGCCTTACCTTATGTTATCGAAGTGTTTTTCAATCGAAGGGGGATGACCGATGAAATGACTTTGCCTTCTTAAAAACTGCGCCTTTGCATCTGAATGATGATGACGAGGGTCATTGTAACGTATATAGGCATAGTGCTCCTTCGATAACGAATACATTTTCAGCCCATTCTCAAAACAAAGTCGCTGAAACCCGCTATCCTCGCCCACATTCACATCGGGAAAGCGAATCTTATCGTGGATTTTCTTCTTGAAAGCGAGCGTGGCCCCACTTAAAAAGTAGGAACTTTTATACGGACCATTGTTCACAATCCAACGATTTTCACGATTAGGATTATACAAGCGCAGCTCATGATTTTTTTTAAAATAAATGTAAAAGCTGCTTTTACCCACTACATCTGCGTCCGTTTGAACAAGAGTCCCATACACTTCCCTTAGGTAGTCGTGACCGTAATAGTCATCATCATCCATTTTTGTGACAAAATCATAATGGGCTTCGCTAACCCCTTGATTTAAACATGTTCCCAAACTTACTCCCTCTGGAAAGCGGAGAATTTTATGTTCAGCAAAATCCACTGCCATCACAGAAGAATTAACAATAATAATCAGTTCTTTTTCGACCAACGTTTGTCTCTTGAAATTCTCGATAATGTTAGGGACAAAATCCTGCCGATTCGTGCAGGCTATGACAGAAATCATAAGGTCCCTCCCCCATCACGCACATACTCCTCAAACGTATCCGTCACCGCAATCCTTCGGCATTGTTTTTGAAAGGTCTCATCAAGGACCCGCCAGGAATGCTGATGACTCTCCGGGTAGCGAATCAGGACATAATCGTGAAGGCTCCCTGAATATAAGGATAGCTTTTGGTCAAGGCAATCCTTTTGAAATTGTATATCCTCGCCATTATTCAAGGCCTGGAACGGAGCCTTTTCAAGCACTTCCTTTTTAAAAACTAACGTCCCTCCTGCCAGAAACACCCTTTTATTTTTCAAAAAGAAAGAATTCATCCCCGGCCGGAATACCGTTAATAGCTTATCTTTTTTAAAATAAACAAAAATCCCTGCCTTTCCCACGACGTCTGCACCTTTATCCTTTAACACGCGAAGGGCATTTTCCAAGTATACCGGTGAATAATAATCATCATCGTCAAATTTTGCGATTGTCTCATAGCGTGCCTTCATGGAACCAAAATTCAGACACTCCCCCAATGTATTCTTTTCATCCAGTTGAAAAACTCTTATATTAGGTGCAGCCAAGTTTTCAAGCTTGAGATTATTCTTGTTTAAAATAATAATGAGTTCTTTCTCCTTCAGGTTTTGCCGCGAAAAATTCTCAAGCACCCGCTCAAGCATGTTTTCTCTGAACGTACTAGTAACGACTGTTACCAAGATTGTCCACCCCCTACCCATACCAATCTTTATTTATTTCATAATATGTAAGAGACTTGAAAAATAGAGGTGAAACATGGAAAAGAAAGTGCTGATTACGGGAGTGGCGGGATTCCTGGGTTCACAGCTTGCGAAGGATTTACTTGCAGCCGGATGTGTTGTCGTTGGAGTCGATAATTTATCATCCGGAAAAATAACCAATATAAAGGGTCTCCCGGAAGGCCGGTTTATTTTTAAAGAGATGGATGTCTGTTCGCGGAAAATACTTACTGACCCTGACTTTTTAAACGTTCAGGAAATTTACCATCTTGCCTCTGCTGCCTCTCCAAAATATTATCAAGCAAGCCCGTTTGAAACTATTAATGTAAATACGCTTGGAACGAAAAATATGCTCGAACTGGCCAAAAGGAAGCAAGCGAAGATTGTTTATACCAGTACAAGTGAGGCTTATGGTGACCCGGAAGTGCATCCGCAGCCGGAAACTTATCGAGGAAACGTCAATACATGGGGACCGCGTGCCTGTTACGATGAAGCGAAACGATTAGGAGAGGTCCTTTGCTATTTGTATTTTACGGAATATCAAATAAAGGTAAAGGTAGCGCGGATTTTTAACACGTATTCAGCAGGACTGGCGAACGATGATGGCCGCGTGATTTCTAACTTTGTCACCCAAGCGCTAACAGGGGAGGACATGACCGTTTATGGAGATGGAACGCAGACGCGGTCATTTTGCTATGTGACCGATACACTAAACGGACTAAAGCTTTTAATGGAAAAAGATGAGGCCAACGGGGAAATCATTAATATCGGCAACCCCATGGAATATTCGATCATAGAATTAGCACATTTGGTAAAAACATTGTCTAATTCAGCAAGTAACATCACATTTCATCCCCTGCCGGTAGACGACCCAAAGGTCAGGCGACCGGTAATTGACAAAGCAAAGAAATTGTTAGGTTGGGAGCCAAAAATAACATTGGAAAATGGATTAAAAGAAACCATTGAGGAGTATAAAAAAAAACTTAATCAGCCATAAATACCTGCGACAGCTTGGATTCGCTCCAACAAAAGAATCCGTCCCTACATGCCCTCACATCGAAGAAACCCCTTGAAGTCCTCAAGGGGTTATTTTCTATCACATCATTCATCTAGTGAAATTACTACAAAATGTTATATAGAAGGTAAAAATGTTTATTTTGTTGCAGCCCAAAATTGCTTAAGCTATCAATGATCAAATCCTTTTTGTCATGATCAAGAACAATAATCGCATCTATCTTACACTCTTGTAATTTTTGGACTGCAGCAGGTATTTTTTTACTCTTATTGGTATCAATCAACTTTTCCACCTTAATACCACTCTTTATGGCAATCCTCGCTTTATAATTTCTGCAGGCTCTTTCCGGCCCAATAACAATAACCTTCGGCAGACGTCCTTTTACCTGGTGGAAGGAGCGAAATATGGCTCTTGAAGAAGCAATCTGTATTTCATTCACTGTCGCAAGACCATCTTTATTCGAAAGAGAACCTTTATGAATTCGATAATCTAATAAAACCTTCTCAACCTTTTCCATTTCACCTTTTTCGAGTAATTTTAGCCATAAATCATAATCATAGGCTATTTTGAATCGAGGGTCGTATCCCCCTACTTCCCAGAAAACATCCTTTGAGAACATGACCGAGCTATGGGTCAAAGGACAGCCCCAATAAATAATGTTTCTAATTTCTTCCCTTGAGGTATGCTGGTTTCTCCAAGTCGTCAATCCCTCATAAACCGAATCAGGAATATCAGCATCCCCCGAAATACATTTGATCCATGTTCCCACTCCAACCAATTGGGGGTGTTCCTGAATATAGTTAACTTGTTCTTCAATTCTGGTCGGATAGCTATTATCATCTGCATCCTGAATAGCAATCCAGTCTCCCCTTGCCTGGCTAATACCTAAATTCAAAGCATTGGCCGCCCCTTGGTTCTTCTCTAGATGAATCACCTTAACCCTGTCGTCTTGTATTCGATCTAAAATTTGTTTTGTTGAATCACTGGAACCATCATTTACAATGATAATTTCTAAGTTTGAATAAGATTGGGCAAGGGCATTATTGAGCGCTTCTTCCAAAAACCTTTCCCCGTTATGGACGGCCATCACCATTGACACAAGGCCATTCCTACTCATACCAGCCTTCCAATCCTTTAATATCTTTTCATAATTAAAATTTTCACCATCAATCATCTTATCTAAAGCATGACCAAAGTCGATAACGACTCTATTTGTATGATTTGCCAGCCGTGGAGCTAGAACGGTAGCGGGAATTCCAGCCGCTACAAGGGCAATATCCCAATCCCTTGAAGCTAGGTCCTGATAAGCTTCTTCAATTTGCTCAAAACCTTCAAGTACCCTTGTATACGTTATATTATAGCCTTCCTTTATAAAAAACGGTGCTGCTTCAGCAGCACGTCTTCCCACTAATGCTATTTTTCTGTCTTTTAAGATCGTCCAGAATTGCAAATTCTTAATCATGTCGTGCGTAATAAAAGCAGAGCAAATTTTCTCAGGCTTAAAGTCTAAATTGTGTAGAAGCCGACCTGTCAGTTTAGCGGTCTCCTTATCTTCCCATGCTTGGCCCCAAGAAGCCGAAAGACCTACAATATCCGTTCTTCTTAATACTTTTTCTAATTCATTTTTAATCGTCGTCATCGACTCGGTGCCCCCTGAATATGCACTGTAGGATTCTAATAAAATAGTCCATTCAGGAAAAAGATTCCAACCAATGTACGCTATCTCAATATGTCTATAACGGCCAATTGAAAGTGGCTTTCCCTTTTGAAGGGCATCGTCTATAAACATTAATACATCCCCAAGATTCAGCATGCATTTTTCATAATTTATCTGGTCATTGATCTCCAATTTCTTATCACTCCTCTTAATGGAAATTCTATTGCGTTAGGTAAAGAATTATTATTGACTTCCACAATGGGTATACGAGACGCCATTTGTCGCAATAAGGGCTATCTCCATGGAAAAGAGCCAAATATTATTTTAATGGCGTCCCGAAATAAATGTAAATTCTTTAAGGGAAATTTTGCTCCTCATGTCAATATGAATGTTCAACGATATATTAATCGTAGAGAACTAAGGGACTGGGAAATTAAAGTTGAACTTTTATCAATAAAAGCCCGTTCATTTATTTTAGTTGAATCATAGACTAATAAAAATAGCGGAGAAGACCTTTAAATAATTGAAATTATGGTGAGGAGAGGTATTCAATGTTTGTATCTGTTGTAATGGCCGTCTATAATGGCGAAAAATTTATACAAGAAGCGATTGATAGTATTCTTTTACAAACATATGAGCACTACGAACTGATTATAGTTAATGATGCTTCAACAGATAATACTCCAAAGATTTTAGACAATATTACAAATGACAGAGTGCAAATTATACATCTTCCTAGTAATCAAGGGGCAGCCGAGGCGCTTAACATAGGTATTGATCATGCAAAAGGAGGCTGGATTGCTATTCATGATGCGGATGATATAAGTGTACCTAACCGTCTAGAAAGACAAGTTAGTCATCTTTTAGAACATCCTGAGCTAGTTGCGTTAGGCTCTTGGATTAAGTGTATCCCAGGTGACAATCAATTCGAGGCAGGAAGAAACTGGTTTAGAACGACTTCCCAGATTGCTTCTGTTTTATATCATGGTTGTCCATTAACTCATGGAAGTGTAATGTTTTCAAGAAGTGCATATATAACAGCAGGAAAATATGATGCTAGCTTAAGAATTGCTTATGACTATGATCTCTGGACTAGACTTATTACCTTAGGACCAATAGAAAATGTACCTGAGGTGCTTTATCACTATCGAAGATATAGCGAATCTCTATCTAATAAAAATGAGTATGAAACAGTGAAAGAATTATTTTACTCATTTTCAAATTATGTTAGAAATACAATATATAAAGACCGGCAACTATCCCCCAAATTCGTTGTAATTGGAAGTAAAGAAGGCTGTGAATTATTTGTAGAGCAGTCAAAATCCTCAATTGAAATTACATTAATGATTTATAGGGCGGAAAGAAGTTATATTCGACGGCTCAAGTCGTGGTTTAAAAGTAGGAGATTAGATGGAGTAATTTTATTAGGTAGTGCACCCAATAAGAGGGAATTGATTACTTCACTACAAAATTGTGGAATGGAATATAATCGCAATATTTTCGAATTTTATAGTGGAGATATGTAATAAATAAATAAATATTTAGTAGGGGGTAATTCTATGTCATGTAGTTGTCATAATTATCAACATAGATTTTTAAGTACTCATGAAGTCCTTAATCTTTTAGAGGAAGCGATAAATGATCAGAAAGAATTTTCATTGACTCGATTTTCACATGCGGAGGTTTCTTGTTTAAGTTGGAAATTTAATCGCAAGTTATTTAATATAATGGATGATTTTAGAATATATAATGGTTTTACTGGGTCTGCTGAACATACAGCCAAAAAAATATTAAAATCTATGAAAACAACAAATATAGCAGGATTTGTTAGACAGGATGATCAAAATAAAGGAGCATTTTGGTACGAGAGTACTAAAAGCTTATTTCATCACTTAAACTATATCCCTAAAAAAATATGTTCAGTTTGGGTAACACATGACATGATAGAGGAACAGAAGTTTTGGGAACTCCTTTACAATAAAAAAGTAGCTCTTATCGGTAGACGTGCACAAGAAGCTATACCTTATTTTCAAAAAAATCATGTGAATGTAACTATTGCTTTGCCATTAGAAGGAATGCAGTATATAGAGGAAGTATATAAATCTTTAGTAAATAATGATGATTGGGATATTGCCTTACTAGCTGCAGGTATACCAGCAACCATTTTAGCACCAATGTTAGCTAAATCTACTAGGCGTATTGCTATTGATTTCGGGCATGCGCTCGATATGGTAATTGATGGGGAAAGTTTTGATTTTAATAAATTATTTGAACAGTTTAAGAATGAAAATAACTAGGGATACTCAAAAGGCATTTCTATTATGTAAGTAATAGGCAGGGGCTATTGATCGTAAATGCGTCCTATTGTCTGCGGACTGAACCTGAAGCACCGGAGTAAGCTTGCTCATTTCCGGAGTATCCAGTCTAGCGTTGAAATCGCCTACGAGAGAATTTTCGACCCGCTTCGCTTGCTCATACGGCTAATAATTTCATCCGCTTGCGTTGTCCGCTAAATAGCGTCCAAGCCCAAAAGGGTGGAATAGAATCTAACTTTAATAGGAAAGTGCAATCCGCCAGGATCGATTACATTTGGATTCCAGCGAAGTCATGTTTAAGCGAACAGGAAGATGCTTAAGTCGTTCAAACCAAGGCTTCCTAACATTTCCCGATTGTAAGTGATCTCTATGTGAAGCGGACGCTGCAGAGCCTTGCTTTGGACCAAACCGAGTGGAAGGCAATCATCGGCGTGCCGTAGGCATTGAAGGCGACCAGCACCTACAGCGGAGGATATTCCAACGAGATAACAGAAATAACAGAGGGTAAAGTCAAGTTTTCTCATAGCGAAGGTTCCATTGCTTCCGTAAATGCCCATGGCGTCGTTAAAACTCAGAGGGCCGGAACCTCCGTCATTACGGCGAAATATCAAGGCTTTTCCAGCTTCCATAGACGTGTTGGTGGAGCCGTAAGCCCATACGTATCACGCCTTTAACAGGACTTGTCCTTGTTAGGGGAGTTTTTGATTTGCAACATAAAGGGGCAGACACGAGGTCAGAAATTCTCCTTTAATTCTTTAATTCTGTAAAAAGATTGGGTTTTCGTAGACGGGCATTGATTAAGAAAGTAAAAGCATTACTGGGGGTGGGAGCATTTAGTAACATTAAAATCGTTCTAGAGGCAACAATTCAAGAGTATAAAATAAAGAAAGCAGAACCATAAGAAGACAACGAACTATTGTAAGTTTCATTCTGGACATGAAATTCGATAAGCATTTCATGTGACATCTAAACCAGAGCTCTTAGACAATATATAAAAAAGGTCCTTTAAAAACCGTAATTACATAAAATCGGTTTAATTAATATACAAGAAATGATCGAATCGCGGATGAATATTGTTATGAATTGGAGGCGATTTTTTGAGTACAGTGCTACCGCCTGATGGTATCTATAACACCGTAAAGGATTGGGTTGAAGCAAACGTCGAATCAGTTTCTCAGGGTGTAGTCTTTAAGGAAATTTACCCTGAAACTTCTTTTTCTAGACGTATAAAACGTCCTCCAGCTCGCTACCCAATTAAATTAGAAGGTGGGTCTGTCGGGGTGATTCCAGGCGGACGCGTATGCGGGCTAAATGGAGCGATAATAACCCCAGATAACCATCTAATATGGGATGCTTCGTTAGAATTTGTCCATCCACGCTCCAATCATTCCATTTTTAAAGTAGAAACCTTACCCCCTATTTCACATCAATACGAACAAATAGCAGACCTCACACATGTAGTGGGCAGAAACTATTATCATTGGATGTATGAAGTGTTACCCCGCATTCATTTACTTCGGAAGAGCGGCCTGCCTGTGGAACGCTTTATTATAAAGTCTGAACCTGACTATGTACCTTTTCAATCGGAAACCTTACACCGTCTTAGCATAGCAGATGAGCAATTAATAAAGACCTACGAGGGGTCCCATATTCAAGCTGACCAGTTGGTAGTTGCATCCCAGCCAACGTTTGCAACCAAGTGGGGCTATGATTTTTTAAGAAAGACCTTTCTAAGCGATAATCACATAAACACCCTAGAAAAAAAGCGAATCTACATTAGTAGAAAATGGTCTCGAATCATCACGAACGAGGCTGAACTATGGGATATATTAAAGCCATATGGTTTTATTAAAGTTGAGGCTGAATCCCTTTCAGTCGCCGACCAAGCCCAGCTTTTTTCATCTGCTGAAATCATTATTGCCGCCCATGGTGCATCATTAGTAAATTTGACCTTTTGCAGGCCGGGGACAATAGTGATAGAAATTTTCTCCCCAACCTATATTACTCCCCTTTATTGGGCCATCTGTTCTTTTGGAAACTTGAATCATCATTATTTTATTGGACATTATACTGGTGGCAATCGTGTTCAGGAAAATCGAGGATGGACTGGATTAGATAACATCACCATTACCCCACGCAAGTTTGCTGCCTACTTAAGAATTTTAAAACTTAAATAACTATCCACTTAATCAAAGTGGATAGTTATTTATATCCATTCGGACGCTGCTGATGCCAGTTCCACGCCGTTTCAATGGTTGTTTTTATATCATATCTTGGTGCCCAGCCTAGAGCAGTTTGAATTTTTTGCGATGATGCAACTAATTGCGGAGGGTCGCCCTTTCGCCGTGGTTGAATTTTAACAGTAGCCTTGGAATCGGCCACTTGCTCACAGAGGTGGATCATTTCTAAAACGGAAACACCTCGTTCATTTCCTAAATTGAAAATGTCCGCAGTTTTTTGTCCTTGATGCTGTAGTAAAAATTCTAAAGCTAAAATATGGCCAGCCGACAAATCCGTTACGTGAAGATAATCGCGAATGCACGTGCCATCTGGAGTCCCGTAGTCATTTCCAAAAATCTCAATATATGGTGACTTCCCTTGTAAATGCCTTAATATATTCGGAATTAAGTGAGTTTCCGGATCATGGTCTTCCCCTATTTCAACAGATGGATGTGCTCCAGCTACATTAAAATAACGAAGGGCAATATAATTGAAATCATGGCTATCCGAAAGACTATTTAACATGGTTTCTATCATTAGTTTAGACTTTCCATAAGGGTTAATCGGGTTCGTCGGCAGTTTTTCATCGATGGTTGATTGATCCGGTATCCCATAGGTTGCACAGGTGGAGGAAAAAATGAAATTTTTAATGTGGTGGTCAATCATTTTTTGCAGTAAGCAAAGTGTCACAGCTACGTTGTTTTGATAGTATTTAAGCGGATGGACAACCGATTCACCAACAAGGCAGCTGGCTGCAAAATGCATGACGGCTTCAATAGAGTAAGCTGTAAAAATATGTTCAAGTACCTTAGAATCACCCACATCCCCATGAATAAATACTACCCGTTTATCGATGGCCTCTTTGTGGCCAGTCGATAGATTATCTAAAACTAAAACGGAATACCCCCGATCGGCAAGATCCCTGACAACATGGCTGCCAATATAACCAGCCCCACCTGTAACCAAAATCATTGTGGTTTCACTTCCTTTAAATTTAAGTCAGAGCAAAAAGAGCATGCGGTAATGCTCTTTTTTAGTGATTAGAAACTCCAAAATAATAAAATCCTAATTTCTTCACTTGGTCCTTATTAAATATATTTCTCCCGTCAAAAATATAGTGGTGCCTCATTAACCGCTTTATACTCTCCCAATTGAGTTTCTTATAATCATCCCAGTCCGTGGCAATCACAAGCGCATCTGCACCCGTGACCGTTTCTTCAATGGTCATAAATTGGTGAGGGGCGCCACTCTTCACCATTGGATCATGCGACTTCACAATCGCTTGTTCTTTTAATAATCGATCAATCAAAATGAAACTAGGAGACTCCCTCGTATCATCTGTATTTGCCTTAAAGGATAGCCCGAGCACGGCAAGGGTTTTATTTTGTATCTCACCGCCGAGTGCCTGCTTTATTTTTTCAATAATATAAACAGGCTGTTCCGCGTTGACCTTAACTACAGCCTCAAGAATCGATAAGGGTGTTCCTTGTTGATTAGCTATGTGGATGAGCGCATTGACATCTTTCGGGAAACATGAGCCGCCGTAACCCATCCCCGCATTTAAGAAATGCGGGTTAATCCGGTGGTCCAGCCCGATACCGTTTGAAATGTCTTTCACATTGATGGAAAGTTTGTCACAAACCCTTGCTAACTCGTTAATATAGGAAATTTTTAATGCGAGGAAAGAATTGGCTGCATATTTAATCATTTCAGAGGCTTTTGGGTGGGTTTCGACGATTGGGCAGTGGAAGTCTTTATATAATTCCCTCATGATTGTTCTGGCTGTTTCGCTGGTCGTGCCGATGACGATGCGATCGGGATTTTGTGCATCGTGAAGGGCGGAACCCTCGCGTAGGAACTCCGGGTTGGAGACGACATCGAAAGAAATGGGTGCTGTTTGATTTTCTTTTATGACACTAGTCACTATCTCAGCCGTCCCGACTGGTACGGTACTTTTCGTAACAATCACCTTGTAACGGTTAATGTTCTGACCAATCGATTTCGCGACATTTTTGACAAAAGTCAGATCAGCGCTACCATCCTTTCCCATTGGTGTGCCGACGCAAATGAATATAACATCATTCTCTTTCATCGCTGATTCCGCGTCTTTTGTGAACCTAATATTACGGGCTTGAGTATGCTTTTTTAATAAGTCTTCAAGGCCAGGTTCGTAGAAATGCAAGTTGCCCGCCTGCAAAGCTTGAATCTTACGCTCATCAAGGTCAAGACCGGTTACCTTGTGACCATGCTCACAAAAAATAAGCCCCGTTGTTGTTCCCACATAACCTGTACCGACTATTAAGATGTTCACGGCTGTTGTTTCCCCCTTGGCCCACAAATATAATTAATCAGCTCTACATACTCGGACGTTTTGGCGATATCAAAGCACGATCCTTCAATCTCCAACCCATAGCTTGTATAATCTTTCCCCATTGCTTTAATGGCATCCGTTAATTGAATCTCTCCCCCTACACCCGGTTTCAAATTTTCAAGATAGTTAAAAATGGTTGGGTCAAAAATATATCGGCCAATCACAGCTAGATCTGATGGTGGCGATTCTTGCGGCTTTTCAACAATGTCTTTAATAAAATATTCTTTGCCTTTTATGGGTTTTGGTTGGATTACCCCATAGTTTTTCAACTCAGCTGGGTCCAATTTTTTTACGCCAATGATATTTCCCTTATATTCTGTATACATATCAATTAACTGTTTTAAGGGTTGCTTATCGTTGTGAAGAATAATTTCATCTGGGAGAAGGACCGCAAACGGTTCATTCCCGATAAAATGCTTGCCTAGGAGAATCGCATCCCCTAAACCGCGTGCATAGGACTGGCGAACATACTGAAAATGAACATCTGGAAGGGTGATTTCCTTTAATAAATGCTTCTTATCTTTTGCTTCTAGATAGGTCTCCAATTCAACCGAACGGTCATAATAATCGAGAATCATATTTTTTGATCTTGATACGACAATTAAAATTTGCTCAATCCCCGACCTAATCGCTTCCTCGACGATAAAATCAAGGGCCGGTCTACCACAGATAGGCAGCATCTCTTTCGGCAAAACTTTTGTAATCGGCAAGGTTCTAGTCCCATACCCTGCTGCAGGAATGATTGCTTTTCTTACCATGTCTCTTCCCTCCTTGCGAACTAGTATCAATTTATTCCTAAAAGGAATGGAGGGAAGCTTGTCCAAACTAGAAAGGGCGGTAAAATGGGGAGTTATCCTAGAAAGGCGGAAGCGCCCTGTTCAGCGGCGTATGGCCAGGTGCGCTCCAAACTGAGAAAGAATATAATATTTTAGTCGAATGATCCCACCTAGGTTATTAACAACGTTATCAACATCTATTTCGGTAATATCCACACAAAGTAGGTAGATATCAACAGATTTCAATTATTTATGCACAGAATATGTGGGCAACTTTCGCATATTCATATAGAGTTTACCAATGAGTGAAGTTATCCACATATTCCACAGGATTATCCACAAAACCAACAGATTTACCCACAAATCACTTTCCTATATCCACATTTTCTGATACAATTATCCACAAAAATGAATTACAAAAGACCTAGATTACTCTCTAGGCCTTTTGTAATTAGCTTTTTGATTATCCTCTAGCTTTTCACTGTCGTAACTATCCAAAATTTCCTTCAGTTCTCCCGTATCTCCTTTTGCATTAATGATCTCAAAAAGTTCATTTAACCCATCACTAATTTTCTCATCGTCCTGCTTCATTGACATGACCTCCCTTTTTATTCATAGGGTAACCTAAGGGAAGTAAAACTATTTTTGTAAACAGGTTTTATTTTAGGATGAGAGAATTATGTCGAAAACATTCCTGTCCCAACTGACAGCATTCTTCTTTTTTTCAGTTCATTATTTGCTACCTTAAAGGAAAGAATTGATTGGAGGGCAATTGCATGTACTTTGAATGTTTGTTAGATGCCATATTGGGAGAACGACAAATTTTCCATATTATCGATTGCTCAATCTGCGGGTTTGAGGAAGTTTATTATGAAAGCTTAACAGCCAAACAGCTAATTGGACGAGCCTGTTCACACTGCAACTTTGTTCAAAGATTCGATGACTAAACAATCGGAAGCAGAGCCTGGATTACAGTAAAGGTTTCCGTTATCTTTGACATAGAAATTTATATCATTATTATGATGGACAATAAGTATTGTACGATTAAAAAAGAGGGTCAAAACTTCTGTCATTTGCATTGCAGTTTTGAGTACCAATTTTATTGATTTATGAGCTGGTCGATAAAAAGCTCCTGATTCCTGCCTCTAGGTTCAATAGGGTCCGCACTTATTGGTTAGGGAATCAGGTTAAGCACCTAAGCTTATAAATA
Source organism: Bacillus sp. MM2020_1 (assembly GCA_011250595.1). GTDB lineage: Bacteria > Bacillota > Bacilli > Bacillales > Cytobacillaceae > Neobacillus. The sequence continues at coordinate 15,365 of JAANMP010000020.1, forward strand.
GGCGGAAAAACTCCGCTTAATTAGTGATTAGTATAAAAAAAAGCTTAAATAGACGGAGAGATTCCGCCTATTGATTCGAAAAATTCAAAAATGCGGGATTTTTTCCTTGATTAAGCGGAAAACCTCCCCTTATTTACCCCGAAACGAGCTCCATTCTGCATCTAACCGGAAAATCTCCGCTTATTTTACTTTTGCTGGTTACTCGATTAAGGACAAGACATCTTAACTAAAAGAGAGTGAGTTTTTTCTCAAAAATCTAATATTACCTCATTTTGGTGCATAGTGAACCCTATTACAAGTAAGGTTTTATATAAATAAGGTTTTGTACTCTTAATAAAGACACTCGCAATAGCTATGCGAGTTTTACTTTTTTATATACCAATAACGATGCCAATACGACTGTCATTTCGTCACGTATTTTAAGAAAAGCACCTCAAAACGGAACCGTTTTTGATTATAAACCAAGCTCTTTTTACTTTAAGGGGAGGTGACTTACCAACGGTGGCTGCTGACATCAATGAACAAAGGCCGCTCGTAATTTGTTAATACCAAACTCCAAATATCCTTTTAGGCAGGTCAACATATAAACCCAGCCGCCTTTATTATCAAGCAAAATATCAATTAGCTGATCATCATCTTCTCTAAAACCTTCTTCACGCACTTCAATGATTGTCCTCGAGCGGTCCATCTCATTCAGCGATATGGTGACAATATTTCCAGCTTCGCCTTCTCCGCCCCACCGAAATACGATTTTCTTATTGATCTCGACTTCGATTAATTCGATATCGGTTTGTGCATCGTATTCTTCATATCTCAACGTAACGGTCATGCCCTGCTCCCATCTTGCAGTGGATGTGAACCAGAAATTCTTGATATGGGCAGGATCTGCGAAGGCTTCAAATACCACGTTCGCAGGCTTTTCAATTATTAATTTTGTCAGATTGTACATGTTTCATTCAACTCTCTTTTCAGTGATTTTTATATGTAATTTATTATACCTTCTTGAATAAAAATAAAAACCTGTACCAATGATTATCCAGAAATCAAAGATACAGGCTTTTTTCAAAAAATATATATTCACTTACATTCTTAAACCAAATTCAAGGGCTTTACTATTATGATAACTTGCTCTCACCATCAGCTTTGCTCGTAATTCTTCATCAAGGCAATCTTGTTGTAAAAGTGCATTGTGGCGATGTTGAATTAAATGATAATAATATTTACCCTTCATAAACATTTTCAACACAAAAAATCCTCCTCCATGGTCATCTACATAAATCGACGGAGTTATCGTGTTCGGTAACTGGCAAGCATCGTCGTTAAACCTTAGCCCCTTTAGTTTTGCGTCACCACTTTTCAATGGCTTTGCCGTTTCGTACGATTTATGTGTTTATAAAAAATATAAGCAACTGAATAATAAAATAAAAGTGCCTTTGTACCTAGACGGTACTATTCCGTGATTGAATTCTTCCTTCTCTGGTTAAAATCCAAGCATGACTGCCAATTCATACATCCTTTGCGGACAGATTTTAGAAAGACCGTTTTAAAGTCTTTAATCCTGTCCATGATGGTTACTGAAGTGAATTCTTAAAAGAAGGAAGTTAACCTATGTTAAAAATACGTTTTGTTTTTTTGTGTCTTATCGTGATTGCACTCTCTTTAACTGGATGCACAGGGAAATTTCACTTTATGCAAAACGAGGAGAAACTTGCCGACGATTCAGCTACTGGCTCGGGAGGTCAGAAACATAAGGCTAATATTCAAGTGGCTTCCTCCCCAACGGGAATCCCCGTTCTAGTCAATAAGCAAAATAAACTTCCTCCTAGTTATCAGCCAAGTGATTTAATTTACCCTGACATCCCTTTTACGTTTAAACAGAAAACAGAAAAGCGGCAAATGAGGGCTCAAGCAGGAGCGGCGATTGAAAAATTATTTGCTGGTGCCAAACGACAGGGTGTAATTCTGTTAGGTGTTTCAGCCTACAGGTCTCACGCTGCGCAGACTGCATTGTTTAATTACTACGTCGATCTTGATGGATATGAGGCAGCAAGTGCTTATAGTGCTGCTCCAGGAACGAGCGAACATGAAACAGGGCTTGCGATTGATGTGACCGGAGGAGATGGAACATGTGCGGCCGAGGACTGCTTTGAAGGAACTAAAGAGGCAACCTGGCTCCAAAACCATGCAGCCGAGTATGGATTTATAATCCGCTATCCAAAAGGCAAAGACTCAATCACCGGCTACCAATACGAACCTTGGCACCTGCGTTTTGTCGGTAAAGACATCGCCCAAAATATTATGAGCAGCGGGATTACCCTCGAAGAATACCTGAATACAACCGTTGTTAATAATTAATATAATGTGGTGCCTCCCTTTTTGGTGTCAGGCACCACATTGTTTCGGTGCCTGACACCGAAGTGTTTTCTAGCAAAAAAGATCCCTCGCTGCAGTTTGGTCGCAACGAGGGATCTTTTTTGGTTATTTTCCTTTGATCTCAAGCAGTTTTAGGCGAAGGTCGTTTTCCATCGTTGCCAGTTCTTGTTCAGCTTGGCGGCGCTTATGCCGGCCTTCTTCTTGAATTCGCATTGTTTCTTCGAGTGTTGTAATGAGGCTTTCTTGGGTTTTCTTTAAGGTTTCAATATCGACGATACCACGTTCGTTTTCTTTTGCCGTCTCAATCGTATTGGTTTTTAGCATCTCGGCATTTTTCAACAGCAGCTCATTGGTTGTTTTCGATACCTGCTTTTGAGCCTCGACGGCATGTCGCTGGCGAATTAATGTCAACGCAATCGCTACTTGATTTTTCCATAATGGAATGGCCGTCATAATCGATGATTGGATTTTTTCAACAAGTGCTTGATTCGTGTTTTGAATCAAGCGAATCTGCGGGGCACTTTGGATAGTAATTTCCCGGCTTAATTTTAAATCATGGAGCCGCTTATCCAGCCGGTCCGCAAATTGGATCATATCGTTGACTTCTTGAAACTTCATTTGGTCATTGGCCACTTCCGCTGCCCTTTTTAGCCGAGGAATAGTCTTTTCCTGCATTTCCTCGAGCTTGATCTCCCCTGCAGCAATATAGACATTAAGGGCATGAAAGTATTCTTTATTCGTCTCATACAGCTGTTCCAGCAATTTAATATCAGACATCAGGACATTTTTACTGCGGTCGAGTTTTACACTGATTCGGTCGATTTGGGCGCCTGTTTTTTGATATTTTGATAGCACTTCTTGAATGGAACCGGAAATTTTTCCAAACATACGAGCAAATAAGGATGGCTTCCCATCCTTCAAATCGTCCGGATTCACTTCATCCAATCGCTTCATTAAATCACTAATGATTTGCCCGATTTCACCTACATCCTGTTTCTGCACATGCTCTAGCATCGTATGGGAGAAAGACAGCAGCTTACCTTGGGCTTGGGTACCATATTGAATCATCGACTGATGATTGGTCGGATCGATTTGTTCCGCAATCTGATAGGCCTTAGCGCGATGTTCTTCCGGAATGACATCAATTAATTTAACCGGTTTCGCCTCGCCTGTGTGCTGGACTGGATTCTTTGATAGCTCTAGCTTATCCCCAAACGGGTCGGCAAGGATATCATCTAATAAATCGCCTGTTTTATTGGGTTGGACTGGGTTGTTTTCATTCATTTTAGCCACCTATTTTCTTCCGGAAATTTAGCGTTCTTTTGCTTATTGAGGGTATGTTTTGCGACGTCAATTTCAAAATTTAAGTTATCGATATCATCTGAAATCACTTTATATAAATCCTCTTCCACTACCTTGGTTAGTTCATTAAGCGTATGGCGAGTTTCAATCAGGGATTGGCCCATTTCCATGTTCTTTTTCGGCTGCGAGGATAAGAAGCTATATTTTTCGGTAAGTTCAACGATTGAATCTAAATGTGAAAAATAAAACTGTTCAGCCTGGTAAAATCGCTTCGGCTCTTTTGTTGTCATCTTGTGTATTTTTTTTGTGATTCTAAGGAGATCTAATCTTTGTTTTACTGATGAAATATCACGAATGGTAAAAAGGTTTTTATTCAAGCGATTGATTTTCTGTTTCGCTTCATTTAGATTTTTCCGAATGTATCGGTATTCTTTTCTTGAGATCTGATGCTTTTTTAAAAAGCTAGTGTTCATCACAATAGAAAGGATGAAATGGATAAGAATCCCTGCAGTTACCGCTATTCCAGTTGCCGTCCAAAAAGTCTGGTCCATAGGAAAATAGCTGATTAGCCAAGTTAACACCGTTACTGGGACGGCTACAAAAGAGCGAAGAAGAAACGACAAAATCGGGTTCATTATAATCGACTCCTGACTTAAGACATCTTTATATTACTACGAATGAATGAAATGGAATGTTTCATTTCACTCAAAATATATACCAAAAAGAAAATTATTTCCATTTAATACTTCAACAATACACGAAAAAACTCCTGCCCGCCATAGACCTCAAACTGAAAGAATTCTAGGTCTAGAGACGTATTTTTCATTTGTGGTGGTGCGATAATCCCAATTAATTGGACTCTGCCCAAGAGTAATTTAATAACATGCATAGGATGGTTACGATCGTGAGGAGAGAGGAGAATATTATGTATAATCCTTATTATATGCCCGTGGAGTATCAAAATGGATTAAATCCGCATTATGATTATAGACAATTCCAAGGTGGTCAACAACATCATGGTGGGTCGGAACATTTTGGTGGGTCACAGCACCATGGCGGGTCACAGCATCATGGCGGGCCGCAGTATCATGGCGGGCCGCATCATCATGGTGGACATTCAGCATTTAACCTTGGATCATTGGGATCTAGCTTGCTCGGGCTTGGCTTAGGTTATTTAGGAGGTGCTGCGCTAGGAAACAGTCCGAATCCTAGCGGATATGGCGGATTCCCAGGTTACGGCGGGTTCGGCGGATACGGTGGTGGACCTGTTCAAGGTTACAACCCTTATGGGGCAAGTGTTGGTGGAGGATTAGGTTTTCCTCCTGTCGGCGATCCAGGATACCCTGGATTTGCTCCAAATATGAACATATACGGACAGCAGCTCCAACCCCCTCCAGGTATAACCGGTTACGGCTCATGGTCTCCAAGCGAATATGGTCTACCCAATCCAAATTTAGGCTTACGAATATAAAAAGACTTAGTGTCAGGCACCACTCGTGGACAGTTCGAACCATTTGTACACACGGGATGGACAGTATAAAGAGAGCAAGACCACATAGGATCTGCGGTCTTGCTTTTTTGTCTGGACTTTTATAAATTTCCTATCATCCTTAAAGAATAAGATATTGTTGATTGTTAACGACCCAATGGACTCCTTCGATTCGATTTCGGTGATAAATAGCCCCTATTGGCTACCCAATGGACTCTTTCTCTCCCATTACGGTCGTCAATAACCTGAATTACCGCTTTACACACACAAACAAAAATACTACATTACAAGTCTTCCTTACTTAAATTTACCGCTCATAAAGTTCAAGCGGCAGCCCGTCCGGGTCCACGAAGAAGGTGAATTTCTTGTTAGTGAGGGGGTCCACACGGACGGCCTCCACCTTCACTTGATGGTTTTTCATATATTCAACCGCTTCTTCGATATCATCTACTTCAAACGCAAGATGCCTTAAACCAACTGCTTCAGGGTAGTTTGGCCGAACACCTGGGTCTGGAAACGAAAACAACTCAATCTGGTATTGACCATTCACTTCCAAATCAAGCTTATAGGAATCTCTTTCCGCGCGATAAACTTCATTTATTGGTGTCAGCCCTAAGATTCGAACATAAAAATCCTTCGATTTTTGATAATCTGAACAAATCACCGCAATATGATGGATTTTATTAATTTTCATCTAACTATATCTCCTAAATAAATCAATTCTCAACCCCAAAGTCCGCTGGGCGTTCTCCATTTTCAAAGTGGTGGAGAATGGCTTTGACGATTCGTTCGGAGGCGTAACCATCTCCGTATGGATTTGAGGCGTGAGCCATTTTGTCATGCGCAGCTTGATCTGACAGAAGCTCATCAGCTAATCGGAAGATAGTTTCCTCATCGGTTCCAGCCAGTTTTAAGGTACCTGCTTCAATTCCTTCCGGGCGCTCGGTGGTATCACGTAAAACTAATACCGGTACACCCAAAGACGGCGCCTCTTCCTGTACACCGCCAGAATCAGTCAAAATCAGATAGGCCCTTGAGGCAAAGTTATGGAAGTCAATCACATCTAAAGGCTCAATTAGATGAATTCTCTCGTTATCCCCCAGCACTCGTTTGGCAATTTCACGAACCACCGGATTCATATGGACGGGATAAACCACCTGCACATCGGCATGTTTTTCGACCACACGGCAAATCGCTCGGAACATATTTTCCATTGGTTCCCCTGTGTTTTCCCTGCGATGGGCCGTCATAAGAATTAACCGGTCATTCCCGAGTTGGTCTAATACAGGATGGGAATAATTGGCCCGCACCGTTGTTTTAAGCGCATCGATGGCCGTATTTCCAGTGATATAAATCGCCTCTTCCCGCTTATTTTCCACCAAAAGATTTCGCTTCGATTGAACCGTTGGCGAAAAATGAAGTTCGGCCAAGACCCCCGTCAATTGGCGGTTCATTTCCTCAGGGTACGGTGAATATTTATTATGAGTCCGAAGCCCCGCCTCGACATGTCCAATCGGAATCGAGTGATAAAAAGCCGCTAAACTCGCCACAAATGTGGTTGTCGTATCACCGTGGACCAGCACAATATCTGGTTTGACGTCTGCAAGAACTTGATTGAGTCCCTCTAAGCTGCGCGTCGTAACATCCAGCAGAGATTGCCGTTCCTTCATTATATTTAAGTCATAATCAGGCGTAATTTCAAAAATATGCAGCACTTGGTCAAGCATTTCGCGGTGCTGCGCCGTCACCGTCACAATCGGCTTAATTTTATCAGGATATTTCTCTAATTCTTTTACCAAGGGTGCCATCTTTATTGCTTCCGGTCTTGTTCCAAACACAGTCATTACCTTTAATTGATTCTCCATAGAGGCCTCCAACTATATCTTCAGTCCGATATCATATTCATTCACTAAACATGATACCAAAGATTATCCCTTTATGAAAAAGCAATCCTCTCTTTTTGTCATAAAAATCCCTAAAAGATCCATGACATTTACTTATTATCTAAAAATTTCCGATGTACAATATTACTTTTATCCCAAGGGCGAATATATTGCAGAGTAAATTTTTAAAATATCCGACCTAGGAGTGAACTATGTTTTGAAAAAAAGGGCCCTTTTTACCATACCTATCAGCTTGCTGCTTATTGCAGTAATGGTGGCTTCGATTTTCCTCATCAATCTCAAACCAGCCGCTGGGAAAATTGCTCAAGCACAAAAACTAGCGGAATACTCTAAGCCTGCAGTCGTTCGGATCGTCGATTATACTGTTGTGAAGTGGCAATTTAATAATCCAAATGATCCTGAAGTCATTGCCATATTGGAGCAGCTAAATAACCAATCTGTTGTAGGCGGCTCAGGTTCAGGGGCCATTATTAGCTCTAACGGTTATATTGTCACCAATGCTCATGTTGTGGAAGCGACTCAAAAGGAAGATGAGGATATTGCCAACGCCGCGTTTGAACAACTAGTAACGATCATCGCAGACTATTTTAAGGTAGACTATAAAACAGCCTACAAGTATATGGTCCAATATACACAATACACGGACATCCAAAAGGTGCTGAAAGTAGTTTTACCTGGCGGGGATGTACTGGATGGCGAGGTTAAAAGCTATGGGGCCCCTATTAATGAAGGAAAAGATGTCGCAGTCCTAAAAATTGAAGGGAAAAACCTGCCGACCTTACCGCTTGGAGATTCGGATAATATCCAAAATCAAGATAATGTTTGGGTCAGCGGCTACCCTGCTGCCGCCGATTCAGATCTATTATCACCCGATTCATCCTTAGTTTCTTCAATGAATGCAGGTCAAATTTCGGCAACCTCCAAAAAGACGGAACAAGGAAGCCCGGTCATTCAAATTAATGCGGCGGCCACACACGGCAATAGCGGTGGACCGGTCATCAACGCAAAAGGCGAAATCATTGGCTTACTCACGTTTAGGGGCGACACAGTCAACGGGCAAGAAGTCCAAGGGTTTAACTTTGCCGTGCCTGTTAATACCGTGAAAGAATTTGTCAACCAAGCCGGTGCTAAAAATGCGAAGAGTGATACAGATAAACTTTATCAGGAAGGACTTAACCTTTACTGGGGCGGCTATTATAAGCATGCTTTAGAAAAATTTGAGGCCGTCCAGCGCATCTATCCAAATCATTCTGAAATCAAACAATTTATTGCAAACTCTGAGAAGAAGATGGGCAGCAGTAAGACGCTCTGGTCCGATTATGCCACTATTTTCTATATCGTGGATGGTGTTTCCGGATTGCTGATTCTTGTTCTCCTATTGTTCACGTTTGCCTTTAGACCGAAACAACAAGCAGTTGCTGCGGCACCGGTTACTCCAACCCCAACTCCGGTAACTCCGCCGCCAACTGCACCTGAAAATACCTTAACCGATCTAAATAACGACGGGAAAATCGACGTTCAAGATATCCTCCTCGCCCTCCAAGAGGCACAGAAAAAACAGAAAAAAGACGAGGAATAACGTGGTACCTCTCCATCTGGTGCCTGACACCAAAATTAGATAATAAGAAAATGGGATGTAGTGGATACTACGTCCCATTTTCTTATTATTAATAAATTTACGTACATGCACATCACAACTTACAGTGCCTGACACCGTAAATTGTGATTTTATTTCAAGGTTTTTGCTAGCAATGCTTCTACTTCATTCTTATATGGCATAGCTGGTGCGGTGCCTATTTTTGTGACAGACAGGGCCGCAACTGCATTGGCAAATTTCATCGCATCTTTCAGCGAATAACCATTGCTAATTGCATGGGCAAATCCTCCGTTAAAGGCGTCTCCCGCTCCCGTTGTATCGACAGCTTCAACCGTAAAGCTCGGAATCAGTTCCCCTTTGTCTCCACCAGTGTAAAGGAATGCTCCCTTGCCACCCAAAGTGATGATAACTGAATCAACACCCAGGTCATGAATCATTTGTGCAGCTGTTAGTGCCGTACCTTCATCTGTTACTTCGATCCCAGTTAATTCGAAAGCTTCTGTTTCATTTGGGGTAATGTAAGCAACATTCTTAAGGATTTCTTTTGGAAATTCTTGGTATGGGGCAGGATTCAAAATAACGGGTACACCATGTATCCTAGCCAATTTCACTGTAGTCACTACAGCTTCAATACTAGTTTCTAATTGGAGCAACACAATATCTGCTTCCTTAATTTTTTCTTCAGCCTCTACTACCTCTGCCTCCGATATTGTTCCGCATGCTCCCAGAGCAACCACGATACTATTTTCACCCTCTTTATCTACTTCTATTAATGCAGCCCCTGTAGACTGATCCGGGTCGACTTTAATATATTCGATATTCACATCTTCTTTCGTAAAGTGCTTTAATGCTTCTCTTCCAAAAACATCATCACCCAATTTGGTTACAAACGTAACTTCTGAACCGCTCCTAGCAGCAGCAGTTGCCTGGTTTCCACCTTTTCCACCAGGCCCCATTTGAAATGGCCCACCAAGTACAGTTTCTCCTGGTTTTGGAAGATGTGGAGTACGACTCATTAAATCCACCACATAACTTCCGACAACAACCACTTTAGACATAATACTTCCCCACCTCTACTATATTATTAAGATGATAAAAGTAAAAACGCAATGCGATTGCGTTTTTACATTATCAACCTATGACTATTTCGTTTTTACATCATTCACATTTTCTTTAGTAACAAGTGTAGAGTCGAGAATAACTTCTTTTTCAACACTTTCTTTCTTAGAAATTTTTTGAGCAGTAATGACTGCTTCTTTTCCAAGGAAGAACGGTGGCTCTGCAATTGTTGCTTCTAATTTACCAGCTTTAATAGCTTCGATAGATGGGTCAATTGCATCACAGCCAATTAACGTGATTTCATCTAATCGTCCTGCTGCCTCAATAGCTGCTAATGCACCAAGTGCCATTTCATCGTTTGCTGCGTATACTCCATCAATCTTAGGGTTTGCTTGGAGAATATCTTCCATTACCTTCATCGCTTCACCGCGGTCAAAGTTAGCTGCTTGTCTAGCTACAACCTTAAAACCAGAATTAGCATCCATAATTTCATTAAAGCCTTTGCTTCTTAACTGTCCTACGTTTGTTCCTAATATCCCTTGAATCTCAACAATGTTACCTTTACCACCAAGTGCATCCTTTAAGAAGGTACCTGCTATATTACCAGACTTTAGTGCATCAAAACCGATATGAGTAATTACTTCTCCGCCATTAGATGAACGATCGATTGTAAAAACTGGAATATCAGCATCGTTCGCCTTTTTAACTGCTTGGGCAATTGCATCACTATCAGTTGGGTCAATAACTAACACATCGATATTTTGTTGTAAAAGATTTTCTACGTCAGATAATTGTTTACCAGGGTCGTTTTGTGCATCTGTAATAACGAGGTCAACCTTATCTTCCTTGGCTTGTGCTTCTGCTCCTTCTTTCACGGCAACGAAGAAAGGATTGTTTAATGTATTCATGGATAAACCAACTTTTAACTTACCGTTATCCTTTGCCTTTGGATCTGTTTTCGTACTAGTCTCTTTATCCATGCTACAACCTACAAGACCAATAATAACCACAAACATTGCCAACAACGAAATGATCTTTTTCATTCCAAAACCCCCAATTTCTTATTTTTTAATTTTTGAAAACTTACTATCAACTAACACAGCAACTAATATTACGAGGCCTTTCGCAATACTTTGGTAAAATGGAGACACGTTTATTAAATTCAATACATTATCAAGAACGCCCATGATCAAAGCACCAATCAGCGTTCCGGTAACTGCTCCTTTACCTCCTGCTAAACTCGTCCCACCAATAATAACTGCTGCAATAGCATCCAGCTCAATTCCATTTCCCGCAGTTGGCTGTGCTGACATTAATCTTGAGGTGTAAATAATTGCGGATAGGGCTGAAAGCAACCCTGCAATTCCGAAGACAGCTATTTTAATAGCCTTAACGTTAATCCCTGCTAGAATAGCTGTTTCTTCATTCCCACCGATGGCATAAATATAACGGCCAAAGCTGGTGTATTTTAACATCCAATACATCATTCCAAAGATGACAAACATAAGGATGATTGGAACTGGGATACCAAAAATTCGTCCGCTTCCGATAAAACGATAAGACTCATTACTAACAACCAGCGGATAGCCCTTTGTATAAACAAGCGTCATTCCGCGTGCAATAACCATAATTGCCAGTGTGACAATGAAGGAAGGGATGCCAAATCTAGCTACGAAAAAACCATTACAGAGTCCAAATAATAAACCAACTCCAAGCGCTGCCAACAATGCTAGCGGGAGTGGCCACCCAGCTGTTAAAGCCCCAGCTAAAATCGCACCAGAAAAGGCCATAACAGCACCGACGGACAGGTCAATTCCGGCAAGTAAAATAACGAGTGTCATTCCACTAGCGATAATTGCAATAATAGAAACCTGTCGAAGCACATTCATGACGTTACTCATCGTAAAGAATACATCAGACAGAAATCCTGCAACTACACATAATAGGATAAAAATAAGTAATACGCGGTATTTTTCAATGAGGGAGAGCCAATTGAATCCCGCTTTATTTTCTACATGCTTTTGAACTGGTGTTGTACTAGGCATTCATTACACCCCCGGATGCGTAATAAAAAATTTTTTCCTGAGTAGCTTCATTTTGGCTAAGTTCAGCAGTAATGCGCCCTTCATGCATAACTAAGATGCGGTTACTTAATCCAAGCAATTCCGGCATTTCGGACGACATCATAATAATAGAAATCCCATTTTCCGTAAGCCTTTTCATAATTTGATAGATTTCTGCCTTTGCCCCCACATCAATACCCCGAGTTGGTTCATTCAATATGAGCACCTTCGGATTCATTTGCAGCCATTTCCCAAGCACTACTTTCTGCTGGTTACCGCCGCTCAGGGTTCTTACCTCAACCTTTGGATCATGGACCTTGATTTTTAAATCATTCACCCAACGGTTGACAATCTCATCCTTCTTGTGCTTTTGCTGTATACCAAACCTAAAGATTTTTCGATAAGTTGGTAATAACAAATTCTCATAGACTGATAATCCAAGAACAAGACCTTCTTGCTTTCGATCATCAGTAACTAAGGCTATTCCTGCATCAATTGCTCCTCTAGGACTCTTTATAAGTTTCGAGTCAACCTTCACAGTCCCAGTCATATTACTATACATTCCGAAAATCGCCTTCGAGAGCTCAGTTCGTCCGGAACCCATTAAGCCAGCAATGCCAAGGATTTCACCCTTTTTTGCTGTAAAATTAATGTTTTCAAGAATGCCTGATACGGAAACATCTTTGACTTCCAGGCAAACCAGCTCAGATGGTTTACCTTTTACCGGAAAGAGTTCCGTCAGCTCACGACCGACCATCATTGTCACCATATCATCCTTTGTAACGTCCTTCACCAAAGCACTTCCAATATACTTTCCATCCCTTAAAACCGCGATTGAATCTGCAACTACTAGTACCTCTTCCAAGCGATGGGTAATAAAAATAACACCCATACCCTGTTGTTTTAACTCTTTCATAATTGTTAAGAGCTTATTTGTCTCTTCATCATTTAAAGCTGCCGTCGGTTCATCCATAATAATAATTTTTGAATTAAACGACAGCGTTTTTGCAATTTCAACCAACTGCTGCTCAGCAACGGATAGATTGGCGATTAATGTGTCAGGAGAGACTTTATTCAACCCAACTCGGTCAAGCCATTTCCTTGTTTCCAGCTTGATTTGTTTACGATCTAAGATACCTTTTGTTTTCCGTGGCTCCCGCCCGATAAAGATATTTTCAGCAACACTCATATGCGGGATCAGGTTAAATTCCTGATAGATGATACTAATCCCAAGGTGCTGTGAATGCTTGGGTCCTTGGATTGTTACTTGATTTCCATTTATGTATATTTCCCCGTTGTTTGGCTGGTGAACACCCGCAAGCACTTTCATTAAGGTGGACTTTCCGGCACCATTTTCACCTAGTAAAGCAAGAATTTCGGATTGGTTTACGCGGATCGATACGTTGTCAAGTGCTTTCACTCCAGGAAATTCCTTCGATATTTGTTTCATTTCTAGCAATGCTGGTGTACTCACATACCCTTCCCCCTTTGAATGAGGTCAAATTATTAATAAACGACTCCAGCAACTAAGATAACATTCGCATATCCGGTAAACTCACCTGTGCGAATTAATCCTCTTGCCTGTTTTGTTTGCTGCTTAAATTCCACATGAGGAACATATTCAATCGGAAGATTTGGGAATCTGCTTACGATTTGGTCATGCATCTCAGGACTAACCGTTTTGACTTCTTCTGCTAAAATAATTCTCTCAACCTCGAGTTCGGTTAAAACAGTGTCAAGGGTTTCTAAAAAACTTGGAATGCCTTCTTTCAATGCTAAATCAACACGATGTGTCACATTTTCTGGAATCGGTAAGCCAGCATCTGTCACGACGATATAGTCTGTGTGACCAGTTTCAGAGATTAATTGATTAATTTTTGGATTTAAAATTCCGCCTTTTTTCATCGTTTTCTTCCTCCTAAAAACAAAAATGTAAACGTTTAGATTTTATGACATGACTCTCTAATTTTTAATTCAGGTGTTAGTAAATACTCCCGTTTAGGAAGGTTTTCTTTAAAATGAATACGTTCGTACACTAATTGAAAGGCAATTTCGCCAATCGTGGTCATCGGTCGTGACACAACAGATAGTTTCGGTTTGATGAAGGTTGCTATTTCAACATCATCAAATCCAATAAAAGAAACTTCTTCCCCCAGCTTCCAATCCAGTTCAGTTAATGCTTTAACGCAGCCAATCGTCATTTGGTTATTGGATGAAAATATCGCAGTTGGTCTATTTTTCGAGTAAAACAAGTGCAATGCACCCTTATAGCCACTGTTTTCCTTAAAGTCACCTTGATAAACCAAGCTGGAGTCAAAGGGAATATTATATTCCTCTAACGCCTTTTTATACCCTATATAGCGTTCTCGACCTGGAGTAGTATTTTGAGGTCCGCAAATAATGCCAACTTTTTCATGGCCCTGTAAAATTAATTGACGAATAGCCTGATATGCCCCATTCACGTTATCAACTAAAACCGTGTCTACCTCAAAGTTTTTAATAGCCCTATCAACAGCAACAATTGGAATCCCTTGATCCTGCAAAAGCTTGATATGGTTGCCTGTCTCATTTGCTGTTGTTATGATGACGCCGTCCACCCCTCTTTCAATAAAGATCTTTACAATCTCTTCTTCTATAATTGGGGATTCGTTGGTACTGCTAAGAATTGTATAATATCCTTTTTCTCTTGCCTTCTGTTCGATTCCAGCCACAACGTGTGGAAAAAATGGGTTGGTAATATCAGGTACAATAATACCAATGGTGTTCGTTTCCTTTCGTTTCATGCTTCTCGCCACTGCACTGCGAATATATCCAAGCTCACTGATAGCGTTTACAATTTTTTCTTCCGTAATCTTTCTAACGCCGCCTTGGTTATTTATCACCCTTGATACCGTTGCAATCGAAACATTTGCAAGCTTAGCTACATCCTCAATCGTCGGTTTGTAATCCATAATATGTATTCTCCTAAATGTAAACGTTTAGATTTTTTAACAAAACATCTATAATTTTTAAAAAGTAGAGAACTAATTCCTTAATTGTTAGAAATGTAAACGTTTAGATTTTTATAATTTGATATTATCACCGTTAAGGAATGAAGGCAAGATAGTTTTTTAATTAATTTTTATATTGCATCTTTTACAGATGATGTTTGGGACTTATCTTGGCATTTCTAGTACTCTATCCTTTTAAAAACCTTCACCCTTGCACGATTAGGGGCATTCCTTCATTTTCCTGGCCCTTACAGAAAATATCAGGAGGGCACTTAAGTAATTAAAGCATTTCGTAGTCCACCCCATATGGACACTATGTGCTTTTGTCCACGGACGGTGCCTGACACCAAAGCATTACTGTCTGGTGACAGGCACCATATCTTTTACACCTCATTTAACTCAATGGCTTCCCAGATACTTTGATCTGTTATGGTGGGACTGGCTTGGAGGTCGGAGATGGTGCGAGCGAGACGGATGATTTTGATTTGGGTACGGTTGCTCCAGCTCTTCTTTATGGCTAGTCTCTGCAATGTGGAATGTTGTGTGTTCGTTAGCGGGCTTTTGCTTAAGAGGATTTCGTATGGGATTCTGCTATTGCAAACCTCCGTACCATAACGGTCATATTGCCTGTTCCTTGCTTCCTCCACTCTCTCCCGGACAATTTTTGAGGCCTCTTCTTCTTTTTTATGCGCTGCTACATTAAAATCAATTGGCCTTAAGGAAAGATTAATATCAAACCGATCTCGAAGCGGACCGGAAAGCCTATTTTGATAGGCGAGAATTTGCTTCTTCGAACAGGTGCAATAATGCGTAGTTGACCCTGCATAGCCACAGGGGCAAGGATTCATCGCCGCTATCAAAATAAAGGATGCCGGATAGGTAATCGTTGCATGGGTTCGACTTATCATGATTAAACCATTTTCTAATGGCTGCCGTAGCATATCTAATGTTTTTTTCGAAAATTCCCCGATTTCATCGAGAAACAATACACCATGATGAGCTAACGATATTTCGCCTGGTTTTGGGTATTGTCCTCCCCCGATAATCGATACACCTGAAGCAGAGTGGTGCGGATTTCGATAGGGTGGCATATTCGAATGTGGAAAGGAATTTTGACTTAGTTGATATAAGCTAATTACCTCGAGCAACGACTCTTTTATTAACGCCGGTAAAATGGACGGAAAACTTTCAGCTAACATGCTTTTCCCACAACCAGGTGGTCCAGTCATCAAGACATGGTGTTCACCCGCAGCTGCTACTTCTAAGGTATGTTTCGCTGCTTGATGACCAATAATCTGCCCCATATCCAAATAAACATTGTTGCTGAATCTCTTATTCTCTTGCTTTTTTTTAAAAGGAGGCAGCCATTGACCAGAAAGGTGTCCTATCGCATCCTGTAAACTAGAAACATTGATGATTTCCAATGGCTTAAGATCTAATACTGGCAATTCCTCGTCAAAGGGCATATAAAGCTTTTGAATCCCCAGCCTTTTTGCCGCCAATGCGGCTGGGAGCATCCCTTCAACAGGCTGAATCGATCCATCTAACGATAATGACCCCAGAAAACCAGTATCTTCGGGGACGATTACCTCCAGTTCATGCAAACTTTGCAGAACCGCAATCGCCATCGGAAAGTCAAACATAGATCCGTATTTTTTTTGATCTGCCGGTGATAGATTAATAATGACTTTTTGGCCCGATAGGTGATATCCCAAGGTTCGGAGCGCCGCAATGATCCGCTCCTTTGATTCCTTCACAGCAGCATCGGGCAACCCGACAATTTTAAACGAATCATTTCCAACATACGAGCCAACCTCAACATGCATCCGATATCCTTCCATTCCTTTTAATCCGATACTGGTTACTTTAGCCCACATGTCTCTTCCTTCCTTTCAAGCATGTTAAGTTTTCCATCCTCCCAGTAAAATTTGTCGGTTGGTAATGACTTTATATAATTTTCATAGTGTTGTGTTGATGGGTCAGGGAAATAGGAAAGAAGGGTTTTTGGAGCAATCAGAGGGATACTTTCCCCATAGACATAGGCTCGGTAGCTACTCCAGGGATAATCCTCAGGATATGCCACCATTCCAGCTGAGACGGGATTTAAGTGAATATATTTACTAACGTCGATCTCATATTCGGGTGAATTGAGAAGCTCGTCTCCGTAACGTTTTTCGAATACATGCCCGGAGAAATTGTATTTTCTATTAAAATACTTGGCAAATTTGGTGTTGAGATGTTTCATGATAAGACTTAATGGGGTATCTTTCGTTTCGATCTGTAAGTGGGTATGATTGGACATTAAGCAGTAGGTGTGGAGGATGAAGGGATAACGTTCTTTGGTTTCTTCAACTAAAGTAAGGTACTTCTCAAAATCTTCCTCATCAAAAAATAACGAACTTTTCCTAATTCCTCTACTTGTAACATGGTACTTTGCACCTTGAAACCAAGTCCGAACACTGCGAACCATTGCATTCACTCCTTATTTTGTCATGGGATAAAAATTCAAGTGGGGGATTGATGCAGAAAAATGAGGGATCAGAAGAAGGCATTCCCCAAAAGACAGGAACAGAAGAAATAAACTACTAAGATAGATTTCGACATCCTCTCTAAGAATCCTCTATACTTCATCAAAATTCTACCTAAAATCCATAAATTTCAGCACCATCAATTGTCTCCCTTGGAAGGACGAGTGTCCACGGCTGGTGCCTGACACCATTATTGACACTATTACTAAAAAAATGTATAAAAAGTCCTAGATTGTAATATTTATTTTGTAGGGTATTAAATTTCTTACGTTTGATTTGGGGGGATGTCTCTGAAAACGGTAAGAGTTATTCAATGGCTGGTAGGTGCATTACTTCTGGTCTATGGTATTTATCTTATTTTTGGAGTGCAGGAGTTCTTTGGAACCTTAGCAATTATCGCTGCCTTTTTTATCTTCCCAAGTTTAAGAAATGGAAGAAAAAGTTCCCATAGCAATGATTATGTTCATGACTACGAAAGTGATTCAGACGGCCCTACTGACGGCGGGGGTTCCGACGGTGGCGGCGATTCAGGTGGAGACAGCGGTGGTGGAGACTCAGGTGGTGGCGGGGATTAAAGCTAACGATAAACACATTAAAATCACCCTTGCCAATAGTGACAAGGGTGTTCTTTTTAAATTACTGGAATCCCAGAAAAAGCCGGTTGGAGTTCATCAGAATGGCTACTTATTTTTTGTGAAAAAGTACAGAAACCAAACCGCATGATTTTGTTCATCTGCTGCCGCTCTTCGAAAAGCCTCTTTAATCGTTGGATCAGAAGCACCATCAGCGACTTCCAGATAAAAATCCACTGTATTTTGCTCATCCTCTAAGGCAAACTCCAATCCAGCTAAGTAAACATCTGGGCATTCCTCGCTGAGTTTTGGTTGTTGGGGCTTTCTCCTAGTTAGCTTCGTATAGATCTGTTCAAATTGTTGATAGTGCTTTATTTCATCTTTGCGAATTTCAAGAATCCGACTTTTCTCCTTCTCATTTTGAACCAAATTTGCTAATTGGCTATAACAATTTATAGCATTGTACTCTCCACTCATCGCTTTTTCCACTTCTCGTATCAATTTATTATTTTGTCTATATAAGGCATCATAGTAATTTGTGTAAGGATACATCGTAAAACCTCCCGTTAATTCTCATGAATATCCTACGTATAACGAGGTTCCCGAGTGCTTACTATTCTGTACTTTTCAATAAAACCATTATGAAAATATCAGTAATAGTGCCTGACACCGTTTAGGGTCCTTCACTTTTAGATAGAATAAAATAATAAAACGGAGGTTCCTGCATGAAAAAGAAGTTATTAGTTTTAGCTGCAATCATTGGATTGCTCCTGAGCGGCTGTTCCCTGCTAAATGATGCGAAAGATACGCTCACATATGCCAACGAGGCGAAGGACTATTTAGACAAGGCGACGGCTTTTGCAAATGATGCTCCCTCAATTGCCCAACAAGCAGTCGGCGACAAGCAAGCCGCAACTGAACTCAAAACGATGCTCCAGGATATGAAACAAGAAATCTCTACCTTTAACAAACTTCAAGCTCCTGCAATAGCGGTTGATTTGCACCAGCAACTGGTGGACCAAAACAACAAACTAACTGCCGGAATTGACCTGTACTTAAAAAATTATAAAAATGGAATGCTCGACCCTTCTGTCCTTGAAAATACAGAAATTTTCCAAAGTGTCCAGGAAATCAGCAGCATCCTCGATCAAATCAAACAGCTTGGGCAGTAATTAGTTTTCCACAAAGATTAAAGCAATCTTTTGAAATAATACACTTGAACTCTCAAGTGTATTTTTTTCGCCTCTTTTTGGAACTTTATACTTAAATAGAAATCAAAATTAATATGGAGGTAAATAGATGAAGTCAATAAAAACTGCTTCAAGGATATTATTAATTTTTGCGATCGTTTTTAGTCTTATCGGGTTAACAGCTCAAGCAAGTATTGGTGATCGTCAAACACCTTATTCAGCTTTTATTAAACACTCATTCCCCCTGCAAAAATACTCATCGGATCCTAAAAGAACAGTAGAAATTCAACTAAAGAACATTTTTCATGGTGAAGTAGCCAATCAAATTGTTAGTAGTGAAAATATATTCAATGAACAGCCCGATTCCGATGAGGAATGGATCTTGCTTGAGTTTAATATGAAATATGTATCTGGACCTGAAGAGCAACTTGATGCAACAGATATCATTTTTTCAGAAAATAGTTTCTTTACTCCGAGTGGCGTGTCTCTTTCTCCAATTGCTACTGCTACATTATCAGACCAATTTGAAGGATTTAGCCAATTTGATGTTTCCCTTTACCCTGGCAGTGAATCAACTGTCATTTACGGAATTCTGGTGAAAAAATCTGTGGGAGGCTACCCGTTAGTTAGAATTCCAACAACCTATAATTCTGCAAATGGAACAAATACATACGCATGGCTCACCACAAATCCAAGGTATAAAGAACCTGTTGATGTAACAAAAATCAGTATCAATAAAACAGCTTTACGTTTGGGCGTTGGGACTTCTGAAAAGCTTACTTCTTCCATTCAGCCTGCTACTGCTACCAACAAGAATTTAGTGTGGTCAACTAGTAATAGTTCCGTTGCAAAGGTAAAATCAGATGGAACCATAAGTGCCATTAAACCTGGTACCGCCAAAATTACCGTTAAAACTAGCAATGGAAAGTATGCAACTAGTAATGTAACGGTGGTTCCAGTTATTAGCACCGTCTCAAGTGATGGAAAATCAGTTAAAAATAATGCTGTATTAAATAAAAGCATAGTTGTAAAAGTGACAAATAACAAACTAACAAGCAAAACTGTTATAAAAAATGGTCGAAATATCACTTGGCCATCTTCTAATTCATTTACCCAAGATGGAAAATATACAGTAACGATTAAAGATGGTTACGGAAAAGTAAACAAATTTACCTTTACCATTGATAAAAAAGCACCTGTTCTTCCATCAGTAAATAAGATAACTAGTAAAACCACTTACGTTTCTGGGAAAGCGGAAAAAAGATCTGTTGTTTATATTTATAAGGGAAGTAAGCTTCTTTCCAAAGGTACTGCCAGCAGTACCGGCACTTTTAAAATAAAGATTAGTAAACAAAGAAAAGGAAGCTCACTTCAAGTTTATTCGAAGGATTCCGCTGGAAATAAAAGTAAAACAAGAACAATTAAAGTTAAATAATCCTATAACTAAAAAACTGGAATTCTCCAGTTTTTTTTTCTTTTTTATGAGTGCCTGATGTTATGATAGTAGCAATATTAGGAGTCAATGTTAAAAACATAACGGCGATACATGTCCGTGTGGGGAGTACAAATGTCCACGAATGGTGCCTGACACCAACACAAATCTAAATGGATCACGAAAGGAGATTAACTAGGCTATGGCTTCTTTTATTGATGAACGAGAAGGTGTTTTTCACGCCGTTTGTCCGCTTGATTGTCCGGATCAATGTGGATTACTTCTGCTCAAGGAAAACGGAAAGATTATCAAGGTGGATGGCGACCCGCAGCATCCGGTTACAAAAGGGCACATCTGTAACAAGGTCCGCAATATGACCGAACGGATTTATGATGAAAACCGCCTCACCTATCCGTTGAAACGCACGGGTCCCAAAGGCGCGGGTAAATTTGAACGAATCAGTTGGGAAGAAGCAATCCAGACGATTACCTCCCGCTGGAAGGAGCTGATTGAATCCGACGGTCCGGAGAGCATTCTTCCCTATAGCTTTTATGGAAACATGGGCCGGCTTAATGCGGAGGGCATGGACCGCCGGTTTTTCCATCGCCTCGGGACATCCCGGTTAGACCAAACCATTTGTTCATCCGCTGGTTCGGCAGGCTATAAATATACGATGGGCGGCAGTCTCGGAATCGACCCTGAGGATACGATTCATTCGAAATTATTCATATTTTGGGGGATTAATGCGGCAAGTACCAACATGCATCAGGTTGCCCTTGCTCAAAAAGCCCGGAAACAAAACGGCGCTAAAATCATTGTTATTGATGTTCACAAAAACCAAACCGGTAGATTAGCAGATTGGTTTATTCCAATTTTACCTGGCACGGACAGTGCGCTTGCTTTAGGGATGATGCACATCTTATTTTCTGAAAATCGAGTCAATCAGGACTTTTTACAAAAATATACGGTTGGCCACGATGAACTGCGTGAACATGTCGTCCAGTATGACCCTCACACGGTTTCTGCCACCACAGGTGTACCGGTCGAAGATATCTATAAGCTGGCACGGATGTACGGCGAAACGTCGCCTGCTTTTATTCGGATTGGTAATGGACCGCAGCATCACGATAATGGCGGTATGTTCGTTCGAACTGTCGCCTGCCTTCCAGCCCTCACTGGCCAATGGCTCGTCAAGGGCGGTGGTGCAATCAAAGGAAATTCGGCTTATCTTGCTTCGAATACTGCAAACCTGCAGCGACCGGATCTATTGGAAAATAAACAAACCCGCGTGATTAACATGAACTTACTCGGCGACACTCTGCTCACGCTAGACCCACCTGTGAAGTCACTCTATGTGTACGGCTCAAATCCTGCTGTAGTTGCACCGGAATCTAACAAGGTCAGAAAAGGCCTCGCACGTGAGGATTTATTTACCGTAGTCCATGATTTATTTTTAACAGAAACAGCCAAATACGCGGATATTGTTCTGCCAGCGACATCCTCCTTCGAAAATACAGACATCTACACATCGTATTGGCATCATTACATTCAACTGCAGCAGCCGATCATCGAACCGTTCGCCGAATCCAAGTCCAATTTCGATGTGTTCAAGCTACTCGCAAAGGGAATGGGCTTCGCTGAATCGCTTTTTCAGGAGTCAGAAGCGGAAATGATCGCACAAGCCCTGGATCATCCGCATAATCCTTATTTGGCTGGAATAACATACGAAGCACTAGTGGAACAGCCATTCTTGAAAGCAAAAGTGAAACCTATTTTCCCTGGGAACCTGCCAACCCCTAGTAGAAAAATAGAATTATTTTCAGAGAAGATGAAAGCGGACGGCTATCCCCCGTTGCCAACGTATATACCTTTAGTAAACGACAGCGATCATCCGTATCAGTTTGTGCCCGGCCCAAATCATCATTTCTTAAACTCTACTTTTTCCAATAATCAAAAGCACATCAACTTGGAAAAGGAGCTGAGAGTGTATATGAATCTCCAGGATGCATGGAAGGCGGGGATTGAAGAGGGGGATATGGTTCGAGTCTGGAACCAGCGCGGGGAATGTGTGTTAAAGGCGACGGTCGGGGAAAATGTCCTTCCTGGAGTGGTCGCCACACAAGGTCTATGGGCGGATTCCGGGGACACAAAACAGCTAGTTAACACCCTCACCCCCGACCGGATTGCCGATATGGGCGGCGGGGCGACCTTCTTCTCAGGACGAGTAAGTGTCGAGAAAATATAAATAGTGCCTGACACCAATGTGGTGTCAGGCACTCGTTTTACTTGCTTTATACCCATGTCCAATTATCTCATGGACGTTATGGACGGTGACATAGGCGTTTCCATCTACTTCATTAATAATACTTTTCAGCTGAACGATTTCCTGCTTATTGATGACGATATACAGGACTTCTCTGTTCTGTCCCGTGTAGCCGCCGCGGCCATCTAGGACAGTTAACCCACGTGACATCCGGCTGGTGATGTTGTCCAAGACCTGCTCAGGGAAATTGGAAATAATCATCACCGCTACCTTTTCATCCAAACCTTCCACGATGAAATCAATCGCCTTCGCGCCGATAAACACAATCAATAGCGTATACATTGATTTTTCCAAGCCGATGATGAAAATCGAGCCAACTACTACTAAAATATCAATAATCAGCATGCCCTTGCCAATGCTCCAGCCTAGCAACTGATTCGCTAATCTTGCTAAAATCGTCGACCCACCCGAGGTTCCTCCCGTTCGGAAAATCAATCCCAGCCCGACACCTACCAGCAAACCTGCGAAAATCGAAGCTAAAAATGTATCCTCAGTTAATCGATGGCCGATATCCTCGGTTAAAAATAAAAACAATGAGCAAGCTGCAATTGAAATCAGCGTATAGATAAATGTTCTTTTTTCAAAAAATTTATAACCAACCGCTAACAGCGCCACATTCAAGACAAAATTCACGACACCTGGCGACCAATTAAGCAAATAGTGGGTAATGATCGTAATCCCTAAAATGCCGCCCTCTGAGAGGTGGTTCGGGATTGTAAAATAATTGACACCCACCGCGAAAATAAGTGCTCCTATTAAAATATAGATAATATCTTTTACCGTTTTCTTCATTAATAATCCACCCTTTTATTGCAGTTCATTCACGGAAAAATCTAGCGCCACTCTGGCCTCAATTTCAGCAATCAATTCAGTCAGTTCCTCAAACGAAATCGGCTCACTAATAAAATACCCTTGGATTAAATCACAGTCGAGTTTCACCCATTCCGCAAACTGGGTGTGGTCTTCAATTCCTTCTATAATAACCTGCAGGTCCAAGTTATGAGCCATCTGAATAATTGGCGTTATAACACCCTTATGTTTGTTATTTTTCAAAAGGCTAAACACGAAATCACGGTCCAGCTTAATAAAATCAATCGGCAGCTTAATAAAGTCTGAAAACGAGAAGTAGCCATTTCCGAAGTCATCTAAGGCGATCGTGAATCCCATTTCTTTTAAAAAGTGCAGTTTCTCATTTACCTTTTTAACCGTGTATATCTCAATATTCTCGGTAATCTCCAAGGTAATTTGTGCTGCTGAGATGGAGTACCGCTTTAGAATATTCGAGATATCCAGGATAAGAGAATCAAGTAGGAGTTGATTCACAGACAAGTTAATCGAATATTTCAGGCTCCGGCCCTTCATGCTCGCCATCTTTTGACAGACCTGTTCAAAAACCCAGAAAAACAGACCGTTTAGCATGCCAGCTTCTTCCGCATAGTTGATAAATTCCCCCGGGGAAACTTCACCTAAACTTGGATGGTTCCAACGGATTAACGCTTCTGCACCAATGATAGCCCGCTCTTTTAAAAAATATTGCGGCTGATAGTGAACATAAAGCTCCCCTTTTTTGAGCGCATAGGGAAGATCATTTTCGATGATCACTTTCCGGTAAGCGGTTTGATTTAAATTCCCTTTATAAAAAGAAAAGCGATTTTCTCCCAGCTCTTGGGCAACATACATTGCATCTTTGCCATGGTCTTTAGTTCCTCCGGTTCTTCGGAACCATAGGGGTACATGCAAATTCCCATACTGCTGCTGATCGAAAAATAATGAAAATCAATCGGATACGGAGCTGAAATGGAATGAATAATCCTTTCGCAGATTACTTTACAGTCATGCTCGGTAATATCAGCGATTACTATCATAAAATCTGTGGAATTGACCTTGATTACAGTATCAATATCTCGCAACGAGCCATGCAATCTTGCTGAAATTTTATTTAGGAGAATTGTTTCGGTATCATTATCTTTAGGATGTGAGAGTTCTGACGGCAAGAATATACGCAGATAACCTACCGCACTTGACATTTGATATCTCTTACTGAAGGCTAAGGTTAAGTCGAGCCGTTCATTTAATAAATGAATATTCGAAACTTCAACGTCATGATTTTCTTCACGTTTCGTACTTTTCCCATCCATAAAAAAACCCCTTAGCGAATTTAATAACCTAATCTTAACGTACTAGATAGGAACCATCAAATTCCAGATTTTTCTCATATAAAAAAATGCTGCAAGAACCTAATCCTCACAGCAGACTGTAACCCAGTTGATCGAGTCAATTGATGGTGTCAGGCACCGCAACGCTCAGCCTTTTGGTGTCAGGCACCAATTTCTCCACTTTTTAATGCCTTAGTCAGCCAGTTTTTCCCTTCAACCAAGCGGGTGACAAGCATGGCGCACACGGTGTTGCCTGTGGAATTGAGTAATGTCGCCGGTGCGTCAATGATTGTGCTGATCACGGCAATAATGGGCAGTGTTTCTGGTGGGAAGCCGTAGACACTAATAATTAACATCTCACCGATCATTCCGCCGCCAGGTATCGCACCCATGACAGCGCCGACTAAAAAGGCTACTGCCAGGATACTTAAGATATTAGACATACTTGTTAAATCCTTCCCGAATAATGCAAACAGGAAGACGATCTTCAGGACGCCGCCAAACACGGAACCATCTTTATGTGTGTTGGCACCAAGCGGAATAATCGTTTCGGCGATATCCTTTGGCACCCCCATCTTTCGGACCATCGCTAAATTAACAGGAATACAGGCTGCACTTGAGCATGTTGCAATCGCTGTTACAGAGGGGGTAATTGCATTTTTCCAAAATATCTTTACTCCTGCCTTGCCGCCGGCAATACAGGCATACAAGGTGAAGAATCCGAAATAATAAATCACCGCCAGAATCAAATAGAGTACAAACGAGCGGGCATATCCCTCTAATAATTGCGGGCCAAGCTCACCGATAATCGCAGCAAAATAACAGCCGAGTCCAATCGGTGCATAGTACATGATGATGTTGACCATTTTCATCATCACGGCCGTTGCCGCTGATAAGAAATTAGCCACTGGTTTCGCTTTTTCCCCAACGAGCGCAGTCGAAATTCCAAATAAGAGAGAGAAAACAATCAATTGTAACATGTTGCTTCTCGAGAGCAATAAATTGAAATCAGACACCGTGAATGTGGCGACCAGATGGTCTAGAATTGTTAAGTCCTCCGCATCCGCTTCCACGGCTGATTGGTTCATCACCTCTTTTATTGAAGTAATATCGGCATTTTCAATCGGATGAATAATCGAAGCGCCTATTAGGCCAAGAATTGCCGCTATCGAAGCTGTTACTAAGAAAACAACCAGGATACTGCCCATTATTTTTCCAAGTCGTTTCATGCCGTTCATATTCGAAATGGCAGAAGCAATGCTGAAGAACACCAACGGGACGATGATCATGAACATTAAATTTAAAAATAAATCCCCAAACGGCTTAACCACCGCAGTTTTTGTTCCAAAAATTAAACCTGCCACCCCGCCTATTAAAATAGCAGCTAGCAGAATCAGCGTGAAGCGATAGTTTTTAAAGAATAATTTCAACCCTTTCACAGCCTTTCAACGTTATCAGATATAATAACTCATTAAAAATCATACCTAAGTTCTCTCGCCCGGTAAATGGCTCTACTATTCGCAAATTAGTCTAAATAATGAATTTTTAAAATGAAAGATTCTTCTCTACTAAGTTGTCCCCCATTCCAAATAATCTCGTTAATCTCGTAAAAAAAAGAAACCCTCTACAACGAGAGGGTTAACTTAGAACATTTGCTTTTGTAGTTTACCTTAGATAATTAATATTGCTGCTGTTGGTGCCATTTCCAGGCATCCGCAATGATCTTTTCCAAGTTTCGTTCAGCCTTCCAGCCAAGCTCGCTATAAATCTTTTGAGAGGAAGCGACCAGCATGGCGGGATCTCCTGCACGGCGGTCCGCCATTTCTACGTTTGCTTCGACACCGGTTACTTTTTCACAGGTTTCAATAACTTCTTTAACAGAATAGCCGAGACCGTTGCCAAGGTTATAAATCTCTGTTGATTTCTTTCCGGTTAATAGCGCCTCGAGTGCGAGGATATGAGCACTGGCTAAATCAGTTACGTGGATGTAATCACGAATACATGTACCATCAGCCGTATCATAATCCGATCCGAACACCGATACCTTTTCCCGCTGCCCTAATAGTTGTTGAAGGACGATTGGGATTAAATGTGTTTCTGGGTCATGACTCTCGCCAATCACTGCTGATTGATGAGCGCCAGCAGCATTAAAGTAACGCAGAATCACATAGTTTAGTCCATAGGATTTTGAGAAATCAGATAGGATTTGCTCGATCATTAATTTTGAGTGACCATATGGATTTATCGGTCTGGTTGGAGTTGTTTCATCAATAAGCTCCACATCAGGAATTCCATAGGTAGCAGCGGTGGAAGAGAAAATAAAGTTTTTTACATTATTTTTCATCATGACTTTTAACAAGTTAAGCGTTGCCGCCACATTATTCTGATAATATTTCAAAGGATCGACAACAGACTCTCCTACCAGACTAAAGGCAGCAAAGTGCATAACAGCTTTGATCGGATAACTTTTAAAGATCATTTGTAAATCTTCTTCATTTCCAAGATCACCTTCAACAAAGACAGCCCGGCTGTCCACTGCCTGGCGGTGACCAGTCGTTAAGTTATCAAGAACAACCACTTCTTCTTTTTCAACTAATTCCTTCACAAGATGACTACCAATATAACCTGCTCCGCCAACGACGAGAATCATATTCATTTCCCCTTAGCTAGAAATTTAATACCTGTATTATTATATCATAATCTTAAAAAAAACAATTTCTTATAGGAACATGCATTTATTTACAATAGGAAAATAAGGTAAATTCAACTCTACTTTGTTCATTCTCAAAAATGGATGTCTAGCCAAAAAAAGGTGTCAGGCACTCATTTAGTGCCTGACACCCTTCTTTTCTTACGCTACTTGACCGTCTAATTTACGATTTTTTCTCTTTCTATCGGCTTTGAGGACTTTCAAGGAAAGGTAAATGCCTGAACCTGTTAAGAAGATCATTGCGATTGCCACTAAGTCAACCAGCCATTTTACATTCGTTGTGCCGATTTTCCCTTCATGAAGACCTCTAATGATACCGGTGATTGAGCTCGTTCCACCTTCTCCTCCAGGGCGGCCACCGAATTGACCGGCTGCGTTTTGTCCTGGTTGACCTTGAGATTGACCATTTGTTGTTGGAGCTTGCTCTTGAGTTTGCCCTGCTGCTTGGTTTTGATCTGAAGGGAAGGCACCTTGCTGGCCTGCTCCACGATTAAACTGGCCAGGCTGGAAATTGCCTCTATTTCCTTCCATTTGGGTTTGCCCGATGAGCCACGGCTCGTTCATGAGCAGTCCTGTCACCGACTCGATTAAGATAAAGATAGAGCAGATTAATCCAATCCATAAGTGTGCTTTTCTCATTTTTTTCATATACATTCTCCTCATTTCGTAGGTTTTATAGGTCATATTGTGTAAAAATGCCGTTGCTTTGAACTGCTTTTTATAAAATTTGTTTGCGAAACGATCGGGTTAGTTTGCGAAACTAAATTTTACCCGCTTGATCGGCCGGTGCCTGACACCAATACTTATTGATAGCGAAGCGCTTGAATTGGATTCAATTTTGATGCTTTGTTGGCTGGGAATACGCCGAAGACGACACCCACTACAAGCGAGAATAAGAAGGATGATAGAATCACAGTTGGTGAGTATGAAATACTTAAACTCATTAACGATGAGACAACCTTTCCTAATCCTACCCCGAATAAAATTCCGATTAATCCACCCATCGAACTCAACACAACAGCCTCAATTAAGAATTGCAAAAGAACATCCCGTCGTTTCGCGCCAATGGCTTTCCTGATGCCAATTTCCTTCGTCCGCTCTGACACCGACACAAGCATGATATTCATGATGCCGATCCCGCCGACCAGTAAGGATATACTTGCGATTCCACCAAGCATCATGGTCATCGTGTCAGATACGGAACTCATCGTATCCATGACGTCCTGCTGGTTTGTCACGCCATAATAGTCACTTTTACCAGGGTACATACTAGCGAGTGACATTTTGACCTCGTTCATCACGAAATCCATTTGATCTTCACTTTTGCCTTGTAAATAAACGGTGCTAATTGTCGTACTGCCTACCAACCGTTGCCCCGTACTCAAGGGGACAATCACTACATTATCGCCGCTCTGCCCGAGTGAACTACCTTTCGAAGCCAATACTCCGACTACTTTGAACGAGGTGCCTGACACCTGAATGTATTGACCGATTGGATTCGATGCACCGAAAAAGGTTGCAGCGGTGTCCGAGCCAAGAACCACGATCTTTTGGCGGTACTCGACATCCAAATCGGTAATAAAGCGTCCTTGACTGACCTTCGCATCACGAACGTCTGAGTAAGCAGCATTGGTTCCTGTTAAGGTAATCTGTGAGGACGTCCGCTCTTTCTTCACATAGACCCGGCCAGAAACAACCGGCGCGACCGCTTTTACCCCATCGATCTCACTTAACTTACTAATTTTATCCTCGGTTAATTCAATATCGGTGCTATAGGTATTTACCGTCAAAAGGTTGGTTCCTAATTGATTGATTTGGCTCGTGACGTTTTTCGCTGACCCTTGAGCAATCGACACCAGGACGATCACGGACGAGACCCCAATGATGATTCCAAGCATTGTCAGGACTGCCCGAAGTTTATTGCTCCGAATACTCCGAAGCGCCATTTTAATGGATTGCAGCATTCCCAAGCAGGACACCCCCATTCTCAAAGAGCTGGCCATCTTGAATACTGACCATTCTTCTCGCTTGTTTCGCAATTTCCAGATCATGTGTGATTAAAATAATCGTATGTCCTAATTCATTCAATTCCTTCATTAACAAAAGAATCTCCTTACTTGTTTTACTATCAAGCGCGCCTGTTGGTTCATCGGCAAGGAGAATCGCCGGCTGGCCAATCAGGGCTCTTGCAATTGCCACCCTTTGCTGCTGACCTCCGGAAAGCTGGGTCGGCAAGTGGCCGGCACGGTCCTTCAAGCCAACCTTGTCCAGTCCCTCTAAAGCTCGTTCACGCCTTTCACGGGTTGGCATACCAGCATACAACAAAGGTAATTCCACATTTTCGAGGGCGGATAGTTTACCTAACAAGTTAAAGTTTTGAAAAATAAACCCGATTTTCCGATTCCGAATTGTCGCTAAGCTGTTATCATCCATTTTTCCAATATCTTTGCCATCAAGGTGATAGGTGCCTTTATTCGGGCGATCCAGGCAGCCAAGCATATTCATTAAGGTGGACTTCCCTGAACCTGAAGGACCAATGATCGCTAGAAATTCACCTTTTTGAATCTCTAATGACACATCATTGAGGGCATGGACCGTTTCACCGCCTAGTTTATAGGTCTTCATCATATTTTTGATTTCAATAATTGGGGTACTCATTAATTGCCACCCGTTCCGGCCATAGTACCTTGGCCGCCGCCACTTGGAGGCATGCCTCCGCCAGTCATTGCACCCATACCTCCCATGCTGCCTCTCATCATACCGCCTTGTTGATTGGAAGTGCTGCTACTGGTGGTCAGCTCTGGCAATTGAATCGTTTCTCCAGCTGTGACTCCTTCCGTCAGTTCTACATAGTCATCTGTTGCAATTCCAGTTTTCACCGTCTTCCGCTGGCTCGTACCTGCAGATGCATCGGAACTCGTATCAGTCGCAGCAGCAGTCACAATCACATATTTCTCATTATTGCTTGTATACACCCCATCAACTGGAACGTAGAGCGCATTTTCCTTACTTTGGGTTAAAATACTTGCTTCTGTACTCATCCCCACTTTTAAGTTTTTCGGTTGATCAATGTGAATGGTGACAGCAAATGTGGATGTTCCATTTTCAGAGGTTCCCTCCGCTGCAATCGCTGATACCTTTCCGGTAAAAGTGGTGTCGGGATACGCACTCACGGATATGCTGACTGTCTGTTTCTTTTTAATCTTTGTAATGTCCAGCTCATCCACTTGGACAACCGTTTGTAAATTCTTGTAATCGGTTAGATGAGCGACAACCTGTCCATTTGTTACCCGTTCTCCATCTGTAACGGAAATGGTAGTAATTTTACCATCAGCCGGTGCCGTAATCGGGTCACTATCATCTGTGAAAGTGATCAACTCATCGCCTTCACTTACGGTGTCACCAGCTGAAACTAATACTTCATCAATTTCGTCATTATCGATTGTTGATTTAATATCCTCACTCGTCACAGGTTCAACAGTGCCGGAACCACTAATTTTAACTTCTAGTTTTCCTTGCTGGACAACGGCGGTCCGGGTTTGAGCCGTTGCTTCCGTGCTCACTGTTTTCGATTTATAGTACTGGAACCCGACAAAACCGATGACCAAAACACTGATAAAAATCCAAATCCACTTTTTCAACTCTATTGACTCCTTTTGCTCCCTGCTGCAATTGCGCCCTTCAACACCAGGAAAATTTTATTTGATGAGCCTATTATCATGTGCGTTCCTTAACTTATCCTTAAAAAAATAAAAAGGTGTCAGGCACCATGTGAAATTTTCACATGGTGCCTGACACCGAATTTAAATTGTTGTTGTAAAAGACTCCTTAATACAAAACATCAATAAAACGTTAACGCTTCTCAATGAATTACAAGCATTAGGAATTCAGATTGCCATTGATGACTTTGGGACAGGCTATTCCTCTCTAAGTTATTTGAAAAATCTACCCGTCAACTGCTTGAAAATCGACAAGGCTTTTATCGATGAACTAACCCTAAATCCTGATGGCCCCATTGTTAAAACGATTATCGACATGGGCCGTAATATGAAATTTACCGTCATTGCAGAAGGGGTGGAGTCGGAGGAACATGTCTCTTATTTACGGAAAAATAAATGTTTTATCGGGCAGGGGTATTTATTTAGTAAACCACTTCCTGCTGCTGAAATTGAGCCCTTTTTTCAAGAAGAAGCTGTTGAAAACATCTTAGAATGACAAAAAAGCCTTCATCCTCTACTAAAAGAAATGCAGGCTTTTTCATATTATTATCCATTAAGAGAACTGTTCTTGTTTCGTATCGTTCCTAATTCACTTTAATGGTAACGGAACTGCTTTTGTTACCGGCTTTATCAAGAGCAAAGATAGTTAGGGTTGTACGTTTTTTCTGTGTTTTAACTTTGATTTTGTAATTTCCTTTTGTATCTACAACTGCTTTGCTTACAAATTTTTTCCCATTATAAACATAGACGGTTGAACCAATCTCAGCTTTTCCTGTAACAATTGTAGACTTATAGGTTACTTTATTTACAGATGGTTTAGCAGGTGCAGTCTTATCAACTACTTTAATACTTTTTGCAGTGCTTACATTCCCTGCTTCGTCAGTCACAGTAACCTTGATTTCTGTTGCTGCACGTTGCTTTGCAATGGCAAATTTATAATGACCATTTTTATCAACAGTGGTACTCTTTTGATATTTACCATTTACATAAAGCTTAGCCGTTGCATTCGCCTCAGCTTTACCGGATACTGAGGTTGATTGATCGGTTACTTGGTTAATTGTTGGAGCCGCGGGAGCTGTGAAATCAGGCATATTTGAAAATGATGGAAGGCCAGAGATATAACCAACACCACCTGTTTTATCAATCCCAATTTCTTTTTCCATAGCTTTTATTAATTCTTCTTTATTAACGGCCGTAATAGATTTTCCATCTAACTCATCACCAGGATGCTGGAAATTACTCATAATGTAAGAGAAACCATTCCTGTCACCAGTTGCCATTAATCCGGTCGATTCTGCTCCAGCTGGGTTCGATAAAATCCGCGTTAATTCTTTCGTATCAACATTATATGCCCATACATAGTTATTCGTATGCTTGCTGCTATCTTCCCCAATAAATAATGTTCTCATTTCTTCGGAGTAACTCAAGTTGTCAGGGCTGGCTACTTTATCCACATTTGCTGTGTTACCATACGCATCAGCAGTTGGCATGTCTTCTCCCACAAGTAAACCTGACATCGATGTAGCTACATATTTACTAAGAATTCCATGTCCATTGTTATCCTTTTGACTGCCATTTAAATCTAATTGATAGGTTACACCGGACTTAATTTTTGGCAATTGAATATCATCGGCAGGTGCCGTTCCTGTGCTGTCTTTTTCCATGCTACTGCTTTGATCAGCAATGGCGATATATACTTTTTTATCCTTGGCGTTAAACGTGACACCTTCCATTTTGTTGAATTCAGAAGTGGCTCCAAGGTACGCTGCATATCGGCGTGATTCAAGAAATGCTGCAGCCTTTTCCATACCAGGCTTCAGCTTTACATACTCCGTTTTACCATAAGAATATTGTTTAATCGCTTTAAAGCCTTCTTGTGGCACATCAGACGTTTCAAAAATATCACTGAATTTAGTGCCGTTGTCAATGATCGCTTTAACTTCCTTATCATTGGAGTGCCCTAATTTAATCCATTCCAAATCACCTGAACCGCCATTTTCCGTTCCAGTTTGATCAAATTTAGCTGCATATAATGTACCAGCTGATAAATCTTCCGCACGATCGGCTACATACATGAACATCGTTGTATTTGTACCATCATCACCAAAATAAGCGGTACGGTTGTCAGGCATCATTTTCATTAATTCATGTGAGAAACGACCAAGGTTGTAGTGTTTCTCTACTTTTACTTTGCCGCTTTTCTTCACTTGGATTTCTGGGATGTAACCGTAGAAATATGGATTAGCTTTTGATTTATCTCCGAAATAAAGGTTAGCAAAGCTTTCAACTGAAGTTCTTGCGGATGACTTTTCATCCATTTCAAAGCTGCGCGCATCGGGCTCATACTCTTCCGATCCTAAATGGGTATTCCATGGTGAAAGAGACCCATTACAAGGAATCCAAAGCCCATTCACATCTGAAAAATCAATTTTCTTAACTTCTTTTGCTTTTAATTCACCCGTCTTGCTATTTTGATCTAACGTGGTTAGCGACATGGAAGCCGGAACGATTCCATAGGCAGAATTACCAGCCGCATCTAATGTCTGATATTCATAATGGGTCACCATGTAGAGATTCCCGTTAATCGGTTTTAGTAAGCTGTTTGAATCCGGTGCATCCGAAACGAATGGTTTTGGTGATCCAGGAACACTATTGTCCATGATTGGATCCCCATAATAATCAATTGGTGTGCCGGCAGGAATTAATTCACCGTTATTTACGGCAATCTTATCTTCTGATTTAAAAAGTCTTTTGTATGATAGTGGGAACGTTTTTACTTTTCCATTGCTGTATTTCACATCAACAGATGCAGTTGAATACGTTTTTACCATTTGATCGATAGTAGTTGGCGATGCCATACCGTTAAATTTAACAGAATCAATCTTCACCTGACTATTTGATGCGGACGCGGCAGGTGTTAGAGCAGGAATTGTTAACGCTAGTGTTAGAGCAAAAGCAGTACCTTTTTTACCTAATCTCTTTTTATTCATTGATATCCTCCTAAAATAAAGGTTTTATTTGGTTCTCATCTACTAAACTAATAATATGAAACTATCATTCTTAAAGATTTTTTTGATTTCCATTAGCATCACGTTCAACTTGCATTTTTGTCACAGGCAGGTATCCTTGTTCTTGTAATAAAGTATTTTGGATATCATCTGACATCATATAATCAAGGAAGGTTTTAGCAAGATCTGCAGCCTCACCTTTTGTATAAGAGTGTTGGTAAGCCCAAACTGGGAATTTACCTGATTGTACATTTTCTGCAGTTGGTTCAACACCGTCAATGGCAAGAGGAGTTACAGTTTCATCAGTGAAATATGAGAATGCAAGGTAACCAATCGCACCGTCTGTTTCGTTAATGATCTTTTTAACTGTGTTTGAAGAATCTTCCGTGATTCCTTCAGCTGGTGTTGCACCATCAAGAGCAAATTTATTAAAAATTGCACGAGTTCCAGAAGAATCAGGACGGTTGACAAGAACGATTTTTTGATCGGCTCCGCCAAGTTCTTTCCAGTTTGTAATTTTACCAGTGAATACTTTGATTAAATCTGCTTTTTTAATATCTTTAATCCCTACTTTAGGGTTAACAGCAGCAGTCATACCTACAACAGCTACTTTATGGTCGACAAGTTGATCCGCTGGGATACCTTCTTTTTCCTCAGCAAATACGTCGGAGTTACCAATTTGAACGGATCCTTCAGCAACTTGTGATAAGCCTGTACCAGATCCACCAGCATTTACTTGGATATCAACCTTTGGATTTTCAGCCATAAACTCTTCAGCAGCTGCTGCTACTAACGGCTGCATCGCAGAGGAACCAGATATGCTTAATGTACCGGATAATTCTTTTACTTCTTCTGTTTTTGGTGCTTCCTTCTTAGCAGTACTTTCTTTCTTATCTGTAGAAGTTGTTGTGCCCCCACATGCTGCCATGAAAACCATTAATGCAGCTAGCAATGTAAGTAGGCTTAAATTTTTCAATCGTTTCATTTCTTTAAATCCCCCTAATTATTATTGTTGTTTGTTTACAGGTATAAGATTAATCCTTTTTTGTTAACTGAGTATTAATGGTTTGTATAGTTTTGTAAAGAAATGATATTGTTTGTAAATTTTTTTGCTTTCGTTCCCTTCAGCAATGCTACGTTCAATAGCAAAAGATGTGAAAATTTCTTAATTAATTATATTGTTTCGAATTTTTGATTTGTGTTGTGTACCTTCCTCCATTAAAATCAACTATATGAAATAAAAATTGAGGTGGCCGCATATGAAACTAACTAATGAAGAATTGGAAATATTAAAGCTCATCGAAGAAAACCATAAAATCTCTGTAGAAACAGTTGCTTTGATGGTGATGAGCAGCGAAGAAACCGTTAGAAATACCATTAAAAAGTTAGAAGAAGAAAAGGTGATCGTCAGTTATCCGGCTCTCATCGATTGGAGCAAAGTCGAAGGGCAGGAAAACATCGTCGCGATGATCGATGTCAAGGTAACACCGAAGCGTGGAGTGGGATTCGATGAGGTTGCCGAGAGAATTTATCGCTTTCCAGAGGTCACCTCTCTATACCTGATGAGCGGTGCCTATGATTTGTCGATTACGATTGAAGGACAGACCATGAATCAAATCGCAACCTTTGTATCGGAAAAACTGTCAACGATTGATAATGTCATTTCAACCACGACGCATTTCATGTTAAAAAAATACAAACATGATGGAGTGATTTTTGGCGGCAGCGATGATAAAGACCGGAGAATGGTGATTACACCATGAAAAAAGAGTACTCCCACTATATATCTGAAACCGCTCGAGAATTACAGCCTTCTGGGATCAGGAAGTTTTTCGACCTAGCTGCCAGTATGAAAGATGTCATTTCATTAGGGGTTGGCGAACCAGATTTCGTAACCCCTTGGAACATTCGCGAGGCAGCGATTTTATCGCTGGAGCAAGGCTATACCGCTTATACTGCGAACCCGGGGTTATTAGAATTACGGCAGGAAATCTCAAATTACCTTCGGACGAGATTTGCTGTCAATTATGATCCAACAAACCAAATTATCGTCACCGTCGGGGCTAGCCAAGCAATTGACCTCGCCTTCCGCGCCATTTTAAACCAAGGCGATGAAGTGCTGATTGTTGAACCAGCTTTCGTTTCTTACGCCCCGTTGGTTGCCATTGCCGGCGGGACTCCCGTCACCATTTCCACTTCACCTGCTAATGGGTTTAAATTAACAGCCGAGCAGCTTGAAGGAGCGATTACAGAAAAAACAAAAGCTATCTTGTTTTGTTCTCCAAACAATCCAACTGGCTCTACCTTAAACAAGGAAGAACTGAAGGAAATTGCTGCAATCGTGGAAAGGCACGATTTAATCGTCATTTCCGATGAGATTTACGCGGAATTAACCTACGAAGAAACCTATACAAGCTTCGCAACCATTGAAGGGATGTATGAGCGAACCATCCTAATCAATGGATTCTCAAAAGGGTTTGCAATGACTGGTTGGCGCTTGGGGATGCTTGCTGCTCCTAAAGAATTTGTCGAGGTGATGTTGAAAATTTTTCAATACACCACCATGTGCGCACCAACCATGCTCCAATACGGTGCCCTCGAAGCATTGAAGAATACCTTTCATGAAGTGGAAGCGATGAAGCGAAGTTACCGAATGAGACGGAACTATGTCGTGCATACCTTGAATAAAATCGGTTTGGACTGCCACACGCCAGGTGGAGCTTTTTACGTTTTTCCTTCCATCAAGGCAACTGGCCTCAGTTCCGAACAATTCGCCGAAGAACTGCTAATGAAGGAAAAAGTCGCGGTTGTACCTGGCAATGTGTTTGGGGAAAGCGGCGAAGGTTATATTCGCTGCTCCTACGCAGCCTCCATGCCGCAGCTGCAAGAAGCCATGAAAAGAATCCAGAAATTCCTTGAATCAAAGGGAATCTATGGTGAAAAGTTAGTAGAAGAAATAAAAATAAACCAATAACTATAACCTTAAAAGCCCAAATTTGTCCTTATGGACAGATTTGGGCTTTTTCCATGTGATTGTGGTGCCTGACACCAATATATATTTGGCACTTTCTGTTAGTGCCTGACACCATACTATTTTGTGACAGACCTCCTAATCTATGCTAAAATACTCGAGGAATGGTAAAAAAGGGGTGGAATATTTGAGGTCCTTTCCAAACAATCTTTTTAATAGAATAGATATGAATTCTATTCCCAATCAAGAGTTTCTACAAAATAACTATGAGGTATTATTTGAGAGAATTAAGCTCGTTTCTTATATGTTAATTTTTACCTACCCTTGTTTTTTCATCGTTGACTTTTTCCTATTTAATAAACTGAGCAGTCCTATATTTAAATTCAATCTTTCAGCTATACATATTGCAGGTCTTATCATCTCTCTTTTATTCCTATTCATATATAAATTTTACAAAAATATTCCCAAGAGGGTTATCGTTACTTGTTATATCCTCTGCTATCTACTCATTGGGGCAGCTTCATCTATTAATAGTCAATTATTCACCGGCAATATCTACTCCTATATTACTATTTTATTAGGAGTTGGCGTCTTTTTCCCAGTACAGCCAAGAAACCTTTTGATCCTATTTTTGGGTATACATATATTTTTCATTACAGGTTTATATCTTATCGAACATGAACACTTCTCATTTTTATCGAAAGTGATTAATTCAACAGGTACCTTAGTGATATCATTTTTGATAGCCCTATCA
Organism: Bacillus sp. MM2020_1; assembly: GCA_011250595.1. Lineage (GTDB taxonomy): Bacteria > Bacillota > Bacilli > Bacillales > Cytobacillaceae > Neobacillus. Next base: position 53,505 of record JAANMP010000020.1, read on the forward strand.
TTCTATTCTTTTCGTAAAAATGATTTTTCAAACAAAATGAAACTAAAAAGGAATGAGGAAAATTTCAGGCGACTATTCAACCTCCATCCGAACCCGATTATCCTTATAAGGCTGGATAATGATGAGATATTGCTGATGAATCGCCATGCAAGCGAATACTACCATCTACAAAGTACCGACTCGACTCCATTAAATGGAAAGTTCTTATTTAAAACCGAGGAAGAGAAACACAATATCATCAGTCGCCTGAAAGAGCAGAAAAGTATCAAAAACTATTGCGTAGAACAACAAATTACTCCTGATATTCGCAAATGGGTCATGCTGAGTTTAGAATTGGTCGATTACCTGGATGAGGCTTGTATTCTGATTGGCGTCACAGATATCACAGATTTGAAAAAAAATGAGGAAGAACTTTATAAACATGCCTCGTTTGATATGCTTACTGGAGTGCTTAATCGTAGAAGTGGGCTGGAGCTGCTCAGCCAGCAATTGAGCACTGGTCCAGAATCTCAAGAATTCATTATCTGCTATATCGATATTAACGATTTGAAAAAAACGAATGATCTGTTCGGCCACTCGACAGGCGATGATTTAATCAAAACTTGCTGTGATACAATCAACCATCAAATTACAAATAACGACGTACTATTTCGATTAGGCGGCGATGAATTTATCCTTGTCTTCTTCCAAAAGCAAATGAAGGATGTCCAGCAGCTTGTGAGAAACATTAAGCGCGGGTTTGAGGAGATTAATGTAACCAATCAAAAGCCTTATTCCATCTCAGCTAGCTATGGTTTTTATCACTATAAACCAGGCACCGTAATTACACTTGAAAAAATCCTCGAAATGGCTGACCAGGAGATGTACAAAGAAAAATGTGATCACAAAAGGGCAAGGATAAGGCCGAAACCAACCCCTAACTCAGATCGTACAGTTAGTTAAAGTTAGTTTGTTAACTAAGAAAGAGAACCACCCCTTTCACTTGTTGTTTACAAGGCATGGGGTGGTTCTCTTTTTTGGTGGAAGGAATACCTCCCTTGGTGGTGTCAGGCACCAGTATAACTGTTACAAAAATAGAACAATATAAGAGATATCCCTTGTCTTTTTACCTAAAAACGAATAATATAGTTTAGGTCTTAATAAAACGTTCGTATTTTGGAGGAACAATGATGTTTAAACTTAAAGAAAATCATACCAATACAAAAACAGAACTGCTTGCAGGGATTACCACCTTTTTTACAATGGTCTATATTGTCGTCGTCAATCCGGTTATTCTTGCCGATGCTGGGGTTCCGTTTGCGCAGGTGTTCACCGCAACTATCATTTCTGCAGTCGTCGCAACGCTCTGGATGGCGCTTTTTGCTAATTATCCAATTGCTATTGCACCAGGCATGGGGCTCAACGCCTACTTCGCTTATTCTGTTGTCGGCAGCCATCCGGGGATAACTTACCATACAGCCTTTGCCGCTGTTTTTATTGCTGGTGTTATCTTCGTCATTTTATCGTTAACTCCCCTGAGGGAAAAATTAATTGACGCCATCCCGGATAACCTTAAGCACGGGATTACCGCCGGAATCGGTTTGTTTATTGCTTTTATCGGTTTGCGTCTTACAAAAATTATTACAGCACATCCGACGAATCTTGTCGGTCTCGGCGATCTTCATTCAGCTTCCGCTCTGTTAGCGATAGTTGGACTGGCAATTACATTGGTATTGATGGCACTCCGAGTCAATGGGGCAATATTTTTTGGAATGGTCCTAACTGGGCTAATTGCCTTCTTTACCGGCCAGCTTGAATTTACTCATGGTTTTATGGCCATGCCGACTTTGCCAGAAGGATTAATCATTGCTAATCCAGTGACAGCGCTGACCGATGTGATTCAGCACAGCCTTTATGCCGTTGTCTTTTCATTCATACTAGTGACCATTTTTGACACCACTGGTACGTTGATTGGTGTTGCTAACCAAGCTGGTTTAATGAAAGGCGGCAAATTGCCGCGGGCGAGAGAAGCTTTACTCGCTGATTCGATTGGTACTGCAGTTGGTGCGATGTTTGGGACGAGCCCAACAACCGCCTATATTGAATCGACATCAGGGGTCGCAGTCGGAGGACGAACTGGTTTAACTTCCCTGACGGTTGCAATCCTGTTCATCCTGTCCGCCTTCTTCGGTCCACTGGTTAGTACGGTTTCCGGGATTTCTGCCATTACCGCACCGGCATTGATTATTGTCGGCAGTCTCATGATGGGAAGTATTGCAAAAATCCGCTGGAATGAGCTGGATGAAGCCTTCCCAGCCTTTTTGACCGTCTTGAGCATGCCGCTTACATCAAGTATTGCCACAGGAATCGCGCTTGGTTTCATCAGTTATCCTCTGTTAAAATTAGTGAAAGGGAAGTGGCGTGAAATTCATCCCTTGCTATACGTGTTTGCCGTGTTGTTCTTTATTCAATTGGCTTTTTTACAACATTAATATAAAAAAAGAGTGTCAGGCACCTAATTGCGGTGCCTGACACTCTTTTTTTGGTACCTATTTTTTAGGTAGGTCAAGCGCTTGGTACGCTGTCATATACTTTCCGCCATCCGCAACTTCTGAATGGTATAAGGCCTTTAGGGCTGTGTTTTTCTCGAGTCCGTGTTCTACCTTCAACTCTTTTAAGCGTGTATGCAATTCTTTATTATCCTTAATTAACTGCTGCATTTGTGATTTCAAATACTTCATTAGATTGTTAACTCCTTTCAGAAACCAAAGCCGTTCCCCAAGTATAGCATTAATCAACTTTATTTATATTATTTTCTTTTACCATGTCCTTTTAGCCGACTTTTTTCTATATAAAGGGTGAAAGGAGGTGGTTGATCATGGCACAAGCATTACTAGAAGGAACAAAGCTTCGTTTGGTCTTTGAGGTTGGCGTGGATGAAAAGGGTGCACCCATCCTACGAGCAAAAACGTTCAGCAATGTAAAAAAAGAAGCAACGGTTGAACAGTTATTTCAAACGTCACAAGCGATTACTGTTTTGTGCAAGGACACGCTGAACAAAGTGGAACGAAATGACAGCACAGAAATTTTAGCGTAATGATATTGAAAAATAATCTAGCGATCGGAGGTGAGATCTATGGCAAAAATCTTAGAATTGCAATTTGGGACGGAGATGGGCAAGACCGCCAGTTTATCAGTCGAAAATCCAAAAGAACCGATTGATGAGGCCGTCGTCAAGCAATCGATGACACAAATTATTGGTGCTGATATTTTTACAACTGCAAGTGGTAAGCTTGTCGTTGCGAAAGGGGCACGCGTCATTGACCGTAATGTGACGGACTATGAACTAGTTTAATAAGAAAAGCGGAAGCGCCCTGTTCAGCGGCGTATGGCCTGGAGCGCTCCAACTGAGATAAAGGAAACACGGAGAGCCAAAGGCGATTCGATGTTGACTTATCGTAGGGCGGAGAGCGAAGGACACTAGCCGCTAGGGCGCTGGAGCTGGACAATTTTCAAAGTAGAAATTTAAACTTTCCTATTTTGTAACAGAGAGGCCGATTCCCCTTAGGGACGGCCTTTTTTTAAAAAAAGGAGGTGAAAAAAAGTGGAACAATTGATTCCAATCATCAGCGAGGTTGGATTTCCTATCGTAGTGACCCTTTATCTGCTTTACCGGATTGAGTCAAAGCTTGATATGGTCGTCACCTCGATTCAGAATCTCCCCGACCGGATGAAGGAACGGGTATAATTGCAGGAACACCCCTGGCCGAATTGGCAAGGGGTGTTCTTTGTTACCCAAAGCTCGCTACGGATGAGAGTTCGGTCATTTAAAGGCTCTCTTTCTTACCCAAACAGTCATTCATCTGCCATCTCGGTAACAAAGAAAATTTATCGTTGGTGACGTCCATCCACTAACCACCAAAATACCGTGACAAGCACCTGCACAAGTTTGTCCATAGCCACATAACATGTATATATAATCAATTTTTAGAAATGGAGATGATGAAATGAAGCTTTATTTAGATCCAGGCCATGGCGGACAAGACCCTGGGGCTCAAGGTCATGGATTGGATGAAAAAGATGTAACATTAGCTATCGCGCTAAAAATACGGTCCATTTTACAAAATGATTATAAGAACATTGATGTAAAAATGAGTCGGAGCAGCGATACGACAAAAAGCTTAAGTCAGCGATCTAGTGAGGCGAATGCTTGGGGGGCAGATTTTTTCTTGGCCATTCATGTCAATTCCGGCCCAAGCTCAGCACTCGGATACGAGGACTATATTTATAATGGCTTATCTAACAGTTCCAAAACAGCCCAATACCAAGATATTATCCATGCCGAAGTTATGAAAGTAAATCAACTGCAAGACCGTGGCCAGAAAAAGGCGAACTTCCATGTATTACGTGAGTCAGAAATGCCGGCACTCTTATCGGAAAATGGCTTTATCAGTAATGACCATGACGCTGCATTAATGAAACAATCATCCTGGATACAAAAAGTAGCACAAGGTCACGTCAATGGAATTGCCAAAGCCTTTGGCCTGAAACGGAAGCCAACTGAGCCTCCGAAACCCGATAAACCTGATTCAGGAACGTTTTTCAAAGTTATTGCTGGTTCATTCAAATCAAAAGAAAATGCCGACGAGCGAGTAGACCACCTTAAGTCAAAAGGCATCGAATCATTCGTTGATACCACAAAAATCTCTGGAGAAACATGGTACCGAGCCCAAGCAGGAGCCTTTTCCATCCGGGAATATGCAGAAGACCGCTTAGATGAAGTAAAAAAAGCCGGCATCAAAGACGCCTTCCTCGTTGCAGAATAAGCAAATATTCTAAGTGAATATCATGGGGGCAGTTATGGTTTTAGTTATCGTGTCAGTTATTGTGTCAGGCACCACTCATGTACACTCGTCCGCCTCAAAAGGACAACCTCTTCCAAAAGACCTCCTACCTATTAACAAAAAGAGGGGGTCTTTTGTATGGTTTTTCATGTTTAGCGATTCAGATAGAGTCCACGAGATTGGATTTACCATAAGATATATTTGAACGTATTTTAAAAGAAATGGAGGGGTAAGTATGAAGCTATATTTAGACCCAGGTCATGGCGGAGAAGATCCCGGCGCCCAAGATAATGGACTGAATGAAAAAGATATTACCTTAGCAATTGCGCTTAAAATACGAACGATCATCCTAAAGGATTATGAAAATGTTCAAGTAAAGATGAGTCGTACAAGCGATACCACCAAAAGCTTAGCCCTACGCTCAAGTGCCGCTAACGACTGGGACGCAGACTTTTTCCTGGCTATTCACATAAACTCTGCTGACAATTCCGCCCAAGGATATGAGGATTATATTTACGACGGGTTATCTGATTCAAGTAAAGCTGCAAAATACCAAGATATCATCCATAGCGAAGTCATTAAGGTGAATCAACTGAAGGACCGCGGACAAAAAAGGGCCAATTTTCATGTAATCAGGGAAACCAAAATGCCGTCACTCCTAACGGAAAACGGCTTTATCAGCAATAAACATGATGCCGAGCTGATGAAGGATTCTTCTTGGCAGCTAAAAGTCGCTCAAGGTCATGTCAACGGAATAGCCAAGGCCTTTAATCTAAAACGCAAAGCGACGAAGGAAACTCCGAAAACAACGACCACACCCAAAACAACTCAAACCACGACAAAAACAGTCTATACGGTCTATGTGGGCTCCTATAAATCTAAAAAAAATGCACAAGACAGGGTCGCAGAATTAAAGAAAAAGAGCATTAAATCATCAATTGTTTCCACAAAAATATCGGGGGCCACCTGGTACCGAGTGAAAGTTGCATCCTATACAACCAAGACCAAGGCAGAAAAACGCCTCAAGGCAATCGAAAAATTAGGATACGATGATGCATTTATTATCACTGAAAAAACAAGTACAACGACAACTAAATCAGTCACCCAAAAACCTGCCGCCAACACCACTAAAACGACAACAGCAAAACCTGCGACTAGCACCAGCAAACCAGCGACAGCAAAACCCACCTCAAGCACGAATTCAAGCACAAGTACCAAAGGAAGCACTGGCACTGGCACGAATACCAACAAGAACCTAAACATAGGTCCTACTCCAAGCAATAGTCCAAAAGAAGCCCCAATCATAGCGGACCCCGGCCTGTTTACCATTTTAGGCCCGACTTTCCTATCGCCGGAACAGATGGATCAATTTGTGAAAGAGGTCAACCCTAACGCGCCGGAATTAGGTCAATTTTATCAAACTTACGGGAATCACTACGGTATTAGAGGGGATGTCGCCTTTGCACAAGCCATCCACGAAACAGACTATTTTCGGTTTACCGGAGTCGTTAATCCAGGACAGAACAACTATGCAGGAATTGGAGCAACTGGAGGAGATACGCGCGGGGCAAGCTTTAAAAATGAAGCAGAAGGGGTCCTTGCCCAGCTTCAGCACCTGTACGCGTATGCCACAACTAAGCCACTACCCAATCAATATCCATTAGTGGATCCCCGCTTTCAACTTGTCGACAGAGGTTCTGCTCCAACATGGACCGCTTTAAACGGAAAATGGGCTGTTCCAGGTACCACCTACGGACAAATGATTTTAAACCTCTATGAAAAAATGATCCATTCTGGATAATGAATCGTAGGAGTCTAATCAAAACTCCTCTCTTATTCCAAATTATCCCCTTATTCTTGACATGGCTGAAATCCAGCCATCCCCCCTTCGAAAGACCTCTTTATGTTAGAAAAGAGGTCTTTTTCTATGTGGCTAGCTTTGCCGAATCGAATCAGCCCCCGATTTTAATAATTGGTCCCGTTTTTGGATTTAGCCATTTTATTACTTTCACGAGATCCTTTTCAGAAATGGCTACGCAGCCCAACGTATAACGTGTGGTCTTCTTTTTGATATGTAAAAAGATCGCACTTCCCGCACCGCTAATAACCGGGGCATCATTGTAACGAATCTCGACGGCATATTTATATAATGGATGGTTCATACGTTCATAGGATTTCCATTTACGCTGGGGGCTGCCGGTATAATGGACCCATTTGTTGTAGTCTTTAGATTGGGGGTAGTCGACCCAGTAATCGTACTTAGTGGCTTTCCGAAAAGGATACCCCACCCCGGTGGGCCTGGTTCCCCATCCAAACGATGTCCCGAGCAAGTACGTACCTCCAGGAGTAAGGCTGTCCCCTTCTTTGGTTTTCCCGACTCCTTTTTTACCGACAATCGCTTGCATGGAGGTCGACACTTTGATCCATTTCCCTTTTTTCTTTTCATACCTTTGCACTGTAGCTTTAGTTTTATCACTGGCCGAAGCCTTGACAACGATCATCTGCCCAGCAGCTTTATCTAGATTCTTGTCATGAACACAGGTCGCTAATTGGCGCAGCCTGCTACTCGCTTTTTCTAGTTTTACGTTCTTGTCGATTTTAACAAACAGCCCATTTCCTAAGTCTAATTGGGTAGACAGAATCGCGTAAACCGGAAGCTGCTCGCCTGCTCTTGCGGTCCTGATCGTGATTTTCTTACGCCCATCTAGTTTATAAAGACTTGTTCTTTTCAAAAAAGTTAACCTGGCAACTTGATAAGGCTTGAGTACTTCTTCCCCCCACATAACCTTAGTACCTGCCTTTACCGCTGTACACGGATCACCTGCGGCAGAAGCTTCATGCCAGTTCCCCATCCATAATGAAAAAACGATAAGCATAGTACCAATGATTCTTACGTTCTTTATTTTTCCCATCAACTAAACAGCTTCTCCTTCGCTAATTATCAGAATATTAATGACATAAGTATATTTTACCATTTTCACAGGGATAATGATGATTTTCTAAAATAGAAAAGGCGATACTCTTTAACTAGGATATGTACTAAATAATAAGAGCCCTCACAAAAGAAGTGAGGGCTGCACACAAACCGATGATTCTATCAAAATGGGATCTTTTTATAATATCTTCTGGTTGTCAACGGATGCTTTCTTTGCTCTTCCAAGTGGCAGCTGACTCTTTCCAGCAAGGCCGCAAAAACAATCGGAGAAATAAGACTTCTCAACCCCACAGAAATGCCCGCTAATCGATAATCCTTCGTATCAAAAACAGTTAATTCCTTCGAGTAATGCTCAGCAAAACGCTCGACTCTTTCCGCAAGCGGACGGGTTCGGTCCTCACCTTTCAAGAGGATAATGCTCGTATCCCCCTCTACTAATTCTAATGTACCATGGAAAAAATCGGATGCATGAACCGGCCGTGTTTTAATCCATTGCATTTCCTCTAAAATACACATGCCATAATAATAGGTTTGACCCCAATCGATACCTGTTCCTGAGAGGATATGGTAGGGCGTCTCCTTATGTTTGCGGGCAAACTCATCTGCCCGCGGTTCTATCCCTTCCTTCACGGAAAGGAGCGCAGTTGGCAGATGTCTCATTTCCTCAACAAATTGTTGATAGCAGGGAAATTCATTTCGCTTATACATTAAACGGAACGCTAGCAAATATGACTGGATATAGAACGATTCACAGGAGGTATCATCAGCCGCATAATTGACAAAGGTATAATCGGTTCCATTCGCTAACGGTGTTGTAGCATGACCCACTAAGCTTATCGTTGTTGCACCTTTTTCCTTACAAAACACGGCCGCCTCCACTGTTTCTTTCGTTGTACCAGATAAAGAAGGCAAAATAACCAATGAATGCTCACCCAAGTGCTGATGGCCCATCAACATCAATTCCGAAGAGATTTCTGTAAAAACGGGTAAAGTGGAATGTGTTTTTAAAATATATTCCGCCGGGCGCATAAGGATGGCCGCGCCGCCAGTTCCGACAAAGAATACATTTTCCAATCCGTTCTCTATCAATGAATCAATCACCTGGTCGAGTTCATCCTTAAGGGATAAGGCACCAGTTTGGATCGATAAATATCTTTCCACATCAAAGTTAAACACCCGCGCCACCTCCTAATAAGCCATTTTACGGTAATATCTGCGTATTTCTAACGGATGATTTCTTTCACGTTCAAGGTATACACTGATTCGGCCAGTTAGTGCCCAGTTTAGGCAGACAGCAAAGTGCTTTCTGAATTCCTCACTAATTCCATCCAAACGATAATCCTTTGTATCCAAAATGAACAATTCCTTGGTAATATTTTCTGCGAATCGTTCCACACGTTCCACCAATGGACGAGTTTCATCCTCACCTTTGAATAAAATCACACTTGTATCCTCCTCCACCAATTCAAGCGTGCCGTGGAAGAACTCAGCGGCGTGAATGGATTTCGACTTAATCCATTGCATTTCCTCTAAGATACACATGGCGTAGGAATAGGTATTCCCCCAAAGGTTCCCGGCCCCAACCAGCATGTGGTAATCGGTATTCTTGTGCTTGATTGCAAATTGCTCCGCTTGGGAGTCGAACTGCTCTAACGCATCGACAATCCCTTGTGGTAAGTGGGCAATTTCTTTCGCAAACTGATCATATTGCGGGAATTCATCATTGTTATAAATAAAGCGGAACGTAAGCAGCTGCAAGTGAATAAAGAATGTATCAAACGAATGCTTCTCATGACCAGTGGAGATGCAATAATCAACTGCCCTAGCCAATGGGGTGCCCTGTTCAGCTACTAGTCCAATGGTTGTTGCACCTTTGCTCTTGCAGAACTCAGCAGCCGCTACTGTTTCTTTTGTCGTTCCCGTAACAGAAGCAAAGATACAAACAGAATCCTTGGTCAAGTGGCGATTATTCATTAATAGGAGCTCAGCCGCAATCTCCGCATGAACCTCCAGCTTGGAAATTGACTTAAAAATATACTCATATGGATACATCATCGCAATCGTTCCACCGGAACCGATCAAGAAAATGTTTTTAAATCCTTTAGCCGATATTCCATCAACAATCTTCTCAATTTCCTCTCTCTTCGCTAGTGCCTCTTTCCCAACCAATTGCAAAAATAAATCCGCATCAAATTTCAACATCTTAAACTACCTCCAAATTCATATTAAAATTGTTGAGACTATCATTTATAAAAACACTGTTGGATTGGTGCCTGACACCACTCTTGCCACCTCTTTTAGTAAGGTACTTTCCACATATATCTTCTCGTACTTAGTGGATGATTGCGGGCTGTTGCTAGTTCTTCTGCGTACTGGCGCAGGATGGTTTGCAGGACGAGTGGGGCAATGTAGCCTTTGACACTTACGGCTACGCCTGTTAGGTCAAAATCCTTTGCATCAAGGACGACTACCCTTTCTCCATATCTTTGAGTGAATTCCAATGAGCGTTCTTCTAATGGACGCGTATCGTCCAAACCTAATAGTTGAATCACTGGCACGTCTTTATCCAACACTTCAAACGGTCCGTGGAAATATTCCCCGGCATGGAGGGCATGGGAATGAATCCACTGCATTTCCATCAGCAGGCAAATCGAGAACCAATAGGCAATTCCATAATTGGCGCCGCTCGCCATTGTGTAAATCACTTTTTCATCTTTATAGGATTGGGCGAATTCCTTTGCCTGATTTAAATACCTTGCTTTCTCCTGAACTAATATTTGGTCTAAATTTTCTAAGGAGGAAACGGCATCGGATAACTTTTCATTCCCTTCTTTTACTGCTAGAAGACCAAAAACAAGTTCTAGCATCACAGCCGGTGACTCATTCACATACTTCGCTTCTTTCCCATCCTCATAAACAATGACATATTCAGAAGCTTGGGCAAGTGGCGACTCGGAATCAAAGGTTAACGAGACGGTAATCGCACCTTTTCCCCTTGCAAAACGGGCAGCCTCAACCGTCTCAGGTGTTTTTCCATAGTGGGAGCACAAAATCACCAGCGATTTTTCATTAAGTCTCCGTGGGTTACGATGTATAAACTCATTTGAACTATACAGGTCTGAATCAATTGTTTCACTTTCCCGGTCTAATACGTATTTGCTTGCATACATGAGGGAAGATGAGCCTCCGCATCCTACGAAATAGACACGATCAATGTCCCTTTCTTTAAATACATCCAAAGCCTTTTGTACGTCTGATAACATTTTTTATCCTCCTCTATTTATGACTTTTACTGTTGAAACTTCTTTTTGGCTATATTGGAGCCTTTGAAATGTTCCAAAACAAATCAAGGCGAATCCACAAATAAAAATACATGCAGACAGCAGCACCAACGATCCAAATTCATCGTAGAGTAGTCAGCCCAAAGTGAAAAATATCATTTGGTATATACCATTTAGACCAATCATACGAAACTGGAGTGATTGAGCATGAACTAGGAACTCTAACCATTCCTTTCCTATTTCATGCCCACTTGACTCTTTCACAAGTTTGCTTATCCTTTTACACTTCCAGCCGATAGACCACGGACAAATTGCTTTTGGAACACGATATACGCGATAATCATTGGCAGCGCCGAAATGGCCAACCCAGCCAATTGGATTCCGAAATTGGTATTCAACTGACTTCGCAAATTCATCAGACCCACTGGAATCGTCCTTAGGGCAGAATCTTCTACAAAGACTAACGCAAACATAAATTCATTCCACACATTCATCCCAGTTAGTAATGCACACGAGGCAATAATCGGTTTGCCCATCGGAACAATTATATGCCGATATACCTTCCAACTATTACATCCATCAATAATCGCTGACTCCTCAAGCTCTTTCGGGATCGATAGAAAATAGGAGCGCATTAAGAAAATCGAAAACGGCAGTTGAAAAGCCACATAGGGTAAAATTAACGCCCAATAGGTATTATAAATTCCAATCGCCTGCAGTAATTTGTAAAGCGGAATTAAGCTGACCTGCGGCGCCAGCATCAACCCGCTTAGGATAATAACCAATAAAATGTTCTGTCCTTTAAACTGGAAGCGGCTCAATCCATAAGCAGCCATTGACCCCAGCAGCAGCACCGTTACAACCGAGACCACCGTGATGAACACACTATTTAGGAAAAAATGGCCAATCCCTGCATCCCATGCAGCCTTGTAATTCTCCCACAGCCATTCCTCCGGCAACCTCCAAGTATTTAAGAAAAAGTCAGCATTAGATTTTAGTCCACTCAAGCCGAGCCAAATGATCGGATAAATGATCACCAATGCAAAGAGACTAAACCATATAAGGACACCCGTTTGAAAAATTCTATTTTTCACCTTCAAGGATAGCTTGGAACTTCCTGTCCTGATTTCTTTTATTTCATTCGTCTTTACTACTGGGGTATTATTCGCCATTGCCTTACGCCTCCTGTCCCGATTTGCCTATTTTTAGCTGAATTAAGGATAGAGTAAGGGTTACGACAAAGATAATCGTCCCAATCGTGGACGCATAGCCCATTTCATCATTTCGGAAGGCGGCCCGATACAGCATCGTTCCCAAAACCTCGGTTGAACGACCTGGTCCCCCATTGGTCATCACATACACTTCATCAAATACTTTGAATGCACCAATCACGGTAATCACCGTTCCGACAAGAATCATTTCCTTCATCTGCGGCAAGGTAATATAAAAGAACGTTTTTATCTTAGAAGCACCATCAATCATAGCCGCTTCATAATATTCAAAAGGAATTTTTTGCATCGCAAGCAAGAATAGCATCACCATATAACCTGTGTACTGCCATTGTGATACAGCAACAACTGCATAAATCGCAGTTTTACTGTCCCCCAGCCAAGATAGGGCCCATTCTGATTGTCCTAGTGTCTTTAAGACACCGTTCACTAAACCCACTTCCGGGTTATAGAGAAGCTGCCATAACAAGCCAACAACTGCAATCGAAATAACAGATGGGATAAAAAAGACGGTTCGGAAAAAGGGCTGGAACCTTCTAATCAATTTATCTTCTAAAACGGCGGCAATGATTAAGCCTATACCAACCTGAAACACTAACGAAATGACGGCATACAGTGAATTATTTTTCAATGCGGTAAAAAAGATTGGATCCTTAAAAAGTCTGCCATAGTACTCCAAGCCCACAAAAACTCTTCCCGCGTCAAAAGAATTCCACCGAAACAAACTGCTATACAGGTTTAAAACGATCGGCAAAAATACAAAAAACAGGATGAAAAGGAGCGCTGGCAAAATAAAAAGTATGGCGGTTCGGCTGTTTCGAAATGTTTTTGTCATCCCCAACTTCCTCCTAGGAGGGGGTTGGCAGGTGTGCCCTGCCTACCCTTTCTCGTTTATAAAAGTGAAACATGTAATAACTTTGATTACTGTCTAGCCCCGGTGCCCAGCGGCTAGTGGACTTCGCTTTTCTTTATTCCACTTCACTTTGTACCTGTTTTGCCACCTTTTGTACTTCTTTGATAATTTCTTCCGGTGATTTGGATCCATCAAGCAACAGCTGAATATTGGATAAATATACATCCGCTACCTTTGCATGAACGTCTGTGTCGAGCCACTCAGCCATACCCTCTGCCTTCTTCATGTAGTCCACGCCTTCAGCCACTTCCTTTAGAGCAGTATCTGGATTTGTAGCCCCATCAATCGGACTTGGCCAGCCAATTTGTTTTACAAGCTTCAAGGCGTTATCTTTACTAGTTAAGAATTTTAAGAATTTGATTGCTTCTTTCGGATGCTTTGTTTTCGAAGAAACGATAAATCCATCCGGTGCGCCTGTGATGAAACTTTGGCTGCCCTTACCATCTGCAATGGACGGCATTGGGAAGAAGCCCCAGTTTCCTTTCATATTATTCTCGATTGTTTGGAACTCTTCTAATTCAACGTAGAAGATTGCTCCCTTACCGGCCGCAAATAGTTGCTGTCCCATATCATGAGAACTAGAGTTAACATTCTTCATAAAATAACCCTTTTTATTCAAATCAGCCAACATTTCCATTGCTTTAACATAGCCAGGATCAGTGAACTCTCCTGATTTAGGATTATAGTCTTTCATTCTCACATCCTGTGCGACCATCTTTTGGTTTAACCCTGTTAAGTAATGAATCGCTGCCCATGGGCTTTGGTTTCCAAGAATAATCGGCGTTTCTCCGCCCTTTTTCAAGGTGTCTAGCACTTGGATAAATTCATCCCATGTTGTCGGTGTCTGCAGTTGATATTTATCAAAAATCTTTTTGTTGTAAACAAAGAATTTACCATTAAAACGAAGAGGAATCCCATAATTTTTTTCGTTGGATGTGAAAGGCTGAAGCGATGCTGGAATAAAACTGTCCTTCCAAGCCGCATCTTCATTTAAATAAGGAGTTAAATCTAAGGCTGCATCGGCACGAACGAATTTCCGGGCAAATTCACCCGACCAGGAAAACATAATGTCAGGAACTTCGTTACCGCCTAGGATAACACGGAGTTTGTCTTTAATCGGTTCATCTGCAATCGCTTCCATTTTAATCTTGATATCTGGATTTTCTTTTTCAAAAGCCTTAACCACCTCTTCAAAATAGGGAGCATATTCTGGTTGTGGCCACTTATGCAAAAACTTTAAAACTACTTTCCCCGACTCTTCACCGCTGGAAGAGGAACTAGAACATCCCGTCAAGACGAGCGCGAACGCCAATAGTACTGCTATTAAAACGTTTATCTTCCTTCTCATTTCATTAACCCTCCTTATTTTTTTACGTCAACCAAAACAAAGTGGACTCCCTTCACCTCCTAAACGTACAACGAAAGTAATATTACAATGCCATAAGATATTAAAAGGGAATCCCATGACCAAAGGCACCATCAACTAGACAGGTTTTTGCCGCAAACTTCGCCCCTTCCTCCATGCTGTTTTTTAAAAGGACGGCATTCTGAATATCAGGGTTTTTCCTTTTTCCAGAGAGATAATGTAAAATAAATGCTGTAAAAAAGGAATCCCCCGCACCTAGCGTATCAACCGGCTGAACAAAGTGAGGCTCCTGGCGGTAAAAGGATTGGCCGTCATAGATAATCGAGCCGCGTGACCCCATTGTACCCAGCACTAATTTACTCCCATAGGAATAGACACGTTTCAATAGATTCTCTATTTCCCTATCGGCCAATTGCCCGCATGACAGTAAGCTAATATCAATATACTGGCAATTCTTCTCTAGCAATTCATCGTTATAATCACTTGAAAAATCATAGGATACTAGGATTCCGGATTCTTTTAACTTATGTAACTCTGAATCCATATCACTGTAAATGCTGCTATGAGCAATATCAAAGATTTTAATATATTCCACGTCTTCTTGGCAGAGGACGATCGGATGAGCAACTTGAACACCGCCCCCATTCCCACCGATGAACACCCGGTCACCATCCACTAAATCAACCGCAGCAAAGCCGCTCTCCCCTTCATGCTGCCGGCAATGGGAAATATCCACATCCAGGCTTTTTAAGGTGGCAATAACATGCTCAGCTGCCAGATCATTACCGAACACACCAAGGTATGCTGCTTCAATCCCTAACTGCTTGGCATAGACACTGAAATTTAACGCATTTCCACCAGGGTACATCGTTTTCTTATAGACATATTTATCCACCACATTATCACCAACACCGATTACCTTCATGAAAAAAACCTCCTAGCATCACTAATGGTATATACCATTTAAACAAAGTTGAAATGTTTTTTATTATCATTTCAGCTTTAATTCTGAATAAAACTTGACGATGTCACTTCTCGTTAACGAAGTAGAAAATTCAATTTCCTTTTCATTGCTATCAAAAGCAACTGCTTCTTGAAATATACACGGACTCTCGGAACGTATTTTTAACAGCTTGCTCTCACTTTCATCGGATACCGTCACCTGCATAAACTCCTTTGCCATGATAAGGACGATCCCGTACTCTCTTTCTAAAATTTCATACAAGGAATCATTGTCTGTAATAATTTCATCGAGCCGCGGACAAAGCTTCTCTGGCAGGAATGATTCTTCAATCGAGATTGGAGTCTCATTAACAAGCCGAAGCCGCTGAATAGCAATCATCGTTTCTTTTGAGTCCAGCTTTAGCTTTTGAGCTAAATTAGGCGTTGATTCCATTTTACGAATCGACAGAATTTGTGTGCTCGGTATTAATCCTTTGCTCAGCATGTTTTTGGTAAAACTATTAAACGTGACAAAGTCCATTTGGATTTTATTATTTTTAATAAAGGTTCCCGAACCTACACGCCGTTCCACCACACCTTCCCTTTCCAGGATTGACAAGGTATGTCTTGCGGTCATCCGGCTGATTTGAAACTGATCAGCCAATTCCCGTTCCGACGGAAGCTTATCACCGTGCTTAAGTTTACCGCTCTCGATATCATCAAGTATCTTATTCTTTAATTGTTTGTAAAAAGGAACATCCTCTTCATTACTGATCATTCTACTCATCTCTATTTCTCCTGTATATTCAGATATTCAATACAAAGGATATAGTATTTTTACTTCATTTGTAAATTCTTGTTCTCCTTATGGTATATACCATTGGCAGCAAACGAACGTGATTATTTCTGGAAGTAAAAAATAGGGTACAACCTATTAAAAACGCTTACAAAATATAGTATTCTAAGGTGACTTTAGCAAAGGAGATTTGAAGAATGAAGATATTTTGTCAGTAACTGAGCAACTATAAAAGTATCTTTGTTGTCAGAATACTTAATCAACTTAAGAATAATTCAAATCTTACTCCTTGTCAATATACTATCTACTAAACAAATATCAACAAATTTTGTAAAAATGGCTGTTCTCTGTGAGTGGAAAAAGAGAGCATGAAATGAAATCATACTCTCTTAATAAGCTTACTGATTATAACAGAACCCTCCACTCACCCTTTTCCTTCGCAATAAACACCTCTTGGATTAGATCAAAATTGCCGTATTTCCCTTTATAGGCTTGAGTAACAGACACCTTATATACATTCTTCAGTAATGGTCCTGTTTTAGACATCTTCCACTTTTTCACTTCTTCCGGCTTGCCGATTGTATAGGTGAAGGTTTCCACTCCAAAATGGTTCATAAACACATGGGCACGGTCCTGGATGTAGTTTCCCTTCGTGAATTTCCCCTTCATTGCAGAATGGAATAAATCCCATGAATTCGCGAAATCACCGTCAGCTTCATATCCATAAAACTCGTCGGCCTTTTCCATTGCCTGAATGCTAGGAGAAAAGAAAGCAAACTTCAATGATAGAAAAATCGTTAAGATACCAACAATTAAGATAATGACAGTAATCATGCCTCTGGAAGGTCTAGATTTTTTAGCCATGGTTATCTCCTTGCGTTCAAAGCTTTATATCTAAGAATATGTTTTGCCATGTCCAAATAGTATGGATGAGTAAAAACTCAGCGTTTAAAAATTATATTTTCCTCCACCCTGTCCTTTTTGCCGACTTTTTTCTATATAGAAGGTGAAAGGGGGTGAGGGACAATGGCACAATCACTTTTAGAAGGGACGAAACTTCGCTTAGTGTATGAAGCAGGCATGGATGATGATGGCGAGCTCATCCTACGCGCCAAATCGTTTAGCAATGTTAAAAAGGAAGCGACCACAGACCAGTTATTTCAAGCGGCAAAAGCAATTTCTGTTTTGTGTAATGATACGCTGAAAAAGGTCGAACGAAATGACAGCGCGGAAATTTTAGCATAATAGGGTCATAGACTGAGGCTAGGGAAGGAGGTGAACTACATTGGCAAAAACATTAGAATTACAATTTGGAACCGAACTTGGGAAGACTGTTCGTATCTCTGTCGACAATCCGAAGGATCCAATCGACGAAGAAGTAGTCAAGCTATCGATGGCACAAATTATCGCATCCGATATTTTCACATCGGGCAGCGGCAAGTTTACTTCTGCAAAAGGTGCAAGAGTCGTCGACCGCAGCGTAACTGATTATGAATTGGTTTAATAATAAAGAGAGGCCGGATTCCCGTGGATCCGGCCTCTCTTTTATATAGAAAAAATCGGTGCCTGCGACTTCGTCAGATTTATTTTTCAAAATAAAAAGTAAGCGATCAGAAAAAGCAGTACTAAACCGACTACCCCACCAAGAATGATCAGGCGATTTCGTGATTTCCCCGTATCGCCTTGTTGATCACTTAGCTTCTTTTTGCGTTTATTGTCAGCTTCCTGTTTTTGGCCGATACTTTTTCTTTCAAAAAATGAAGCCAATTTATTATCGTCACTGATTGCTATTTTTCGATCAGCACTAGCGAGAAGCCTTTCTAATTCTTCCACCGTTGTCGGGTCCTCTATTGCAAGCATTTCCCCGTCCGACTCTGTAATATCTGAATGCTTGCGGATGATATTGATCAACTGCCGAATATCAGAAACCGCCCCTAACCTTGGTTTCCCTTCCAGAACCTTAGCCTCTCCGGCCCCATATAAAATCACTCTTCCATTCGAAGTAATCCAGATGTTTTCAGTAGTGATCGACCCATGAATGATCCCTTTTTCATGAAGTTGCTTGACTGCTGCAACCAGCTGTTTTACTTCATCAGACTCTAGTGACACTTTTTCTAGTAATGTCAGCCCTTCCTCGCTTTCCAATAGGATAAACAAGTGATCTTCGTCGACCTTCGCCATCTGCAGGATACGCGGCAAATGGCTATAGTCGGAGATAACTGTCCGGTACTCTTCCTGTAACTGATTCCATTGGGCTTTTTTGAAGTCCATGGATTTATTTGAGAAATCAGCTAACCTAAGGATAAACGTCTTTCCCGTTTCCTTTTCCAACACTTCAAAAACACTTAGGCCAAATTCATTGGAATACAGCTTCCTTTTTATATCAAAACCACCAATATCCACTGATAACACCATGCTTTCTTTTATTGTTGCGTTCTTTCCTCTATTCTGGAAAGAATCGAACCCGAGCTGTCCTCCATTCTATCATGGAGCGTGCAATTTTTTAATCGGACCCTCACTACATCAATTATACTCACGAGAAAATTGGTAATGATAGTAGTGGAGGTGAAAAAAAGATGACAATAGATCCGAATCTTCGAGGGAGTATGCTGGATGACGAATGGAATAGTGAAGAGGTTCAAAACGAAATCATGTTCACCGGAATCACCCACGACGAGTGGCTCGAACACAGACTAACAGATGAAGACAGTCAAGATGAAGAAGAACATGACGATTATGTATGGTAACTCAAACACAACAAGCCACGGGAGATTCGTGGCTTTTAATCATTTCTGGCGATTGAGTGCCATTTACTGGAAGAAACACTGATTTTACTGGCGAAAGGCCGCCATTTACTGGCGGATAACCTCCATTTACTGGCGAAAGAGCCCGCGGAGATCCCACACCACATAAAAAAAAGGCCGGAAACCCGGCCATATTTAATTAACGATTATCCACTTTTTCCGGATAAAGATCATGATTCATCAAGCGGAAATGAGCCATCTCCTCATACTTGGTCCCCGGCTTCCCATAATTGCACCATGGGTCAATCGAAATCCCGCCCCGTGGAGTGAACTTGCCCCAAACCTCAATATACCGTGGGTTAAGCAGCTTAATTAAATCATTCATAATGATATTCACACAATCCTCATGGAAGTCGCCATGATTTCTGAAACTAAACAAATACAACTTCAATGACTTACTCTCGACAATCTTTTGGTCTGGAACATACGAAATATACATTGTTGCAAAATCCGGCTGGCGCGTCAGCGGGCATAAACTAGTAAATTCCGGGCAATTAAATTTCACGAAATAATCACGATCCGGATGCAAATTATCAACTGCCTCCAGAACTTCCGGTGCATATTCAAATGAATAGGTAGTCCCTTGATTACCTAATAAAGTTAAATCCTTTAAACCTTCTTCATGGCTTCTGCCAGACATAAAAGAACCCCCTAGTATTATATCCCGAGACTTCTTCAAGAGAGTGTTTTTTTGCTGCAGCAGCTCTATTTTTCAAACTAAAAGGATCCAACAAAAAAGCCACGTCCAATATGGACATGGCCTTATAGTCATGAATCCATAGTTTTTTATAGAGGGTATCAGCTATGAACCTCTCCCGTCAGTACGGGTTTTCTCATCTTCATATCATATAGAACACTTCCAATTCCGTCAATGGTAGATGAAGGCAAAAATCAATAAGCTTTTTTTGATAAAAATTTTTTCTGCATTGGTGCCTGACACCATATGTTATAATAAAATTTATTTACACACGACTTTCGTGTTGCGAAAGAAGTCTTATTTTATTAAAAAAAGACCTGTTACCGGGTATAGGGGGATAAGATGAAACAACAAGAAGTAGGTTCAAGGAGCATCGGGCTGCCGCTTACCATTTCTATTATCGCCATCTCATTTTCAGCGATTTTTGTCAAATGGTCAGACGCACCAGCCTCAATTTTGAGTATGTACCGAATGTGGTTTGCTAGTATCTTAATGCTACCGATTGTCTGGAAAAAACGCAGTGAATTTAAGCATATCGTGAAAAAAGATTGGTTCTTTTTATTTTTTTCAGGCCTCTTTTTAGCTCTACATTTTGTTTTGTGGTTCGGGTCGCTGAAATTAACAACGGTCGCAAGCTCGACCATCATCCTTGCGTTGCAGCCAATTGTCTCCTTGCTCGGAGGCTTTCTACTCTTTAAGGAACGGACCAGCTTGTCCGCATTGATGACGATGGGGATTGCTATTATCGGTGCCATGATGATTGGCTGGGGAGATTTTGGATTAAGTAAGAATGCCATTATGGGCGATTTACTTTCATTTTTTAGTGTAATCTCTGTCGTTGGCTACTTATTAATCGGCCAGTCCATCATCAAAAAGGTATCCCATTGGCTTTATAGCTTTTGTGTATTTTTTTCTGCTGCGATCGTTCTTACAATCTATAACGTATCGACAGATGTTTCATTAACGGGGTATCCAGCCAAGGAATGGGGGATATTCCTATTACTCGCTACCGTTCCAACTATCAGTCACGTAATTAACAATTGGCTCTTAAACTACGTCAATGCGACAACCATCTCAATGAGTATATTAGGCGAACCAGTCGGCGCAACTTTTCTAGCAGTTATTTTATTAAATGAGCATCTTGTCACCTGGCAAATTGCCGGCGGCCTACTCGTCCTTTTCGGTGTCTTTTTCTTTTTGAGTCAAAAGCAAAAACCAATCAATGATGGGGTAAAAAAGATCGAATTAAACCCCTGAAACCATCCATTTAACCTACTAGAAAACAAATTTCTAGTAGGTTCTTTATTTTTATAAAATGAGCTTTCTATGTCTTTTCATAAGAGAGTAAATTCCATGTGGATAATTGTGACATTTATCATAACAATCCTTCCCAATTAACTATATATTTTGTAAAGTAATGGTCTTTTTCATCTAAAAATTAATATTCAATATAGTTACAACAAACCAAACATATAGAA
>JAANMP010000210.1 GCA_011250595.1 Bacillus sp. MM2020_1
CAATATGACCTAAAATGGTTTTTAACATGAGGCGTTGATGTGAATTGATATACCCTTTTAGGGCAAGTTCCAGTTCTTCTTTTTTCTTCTTCATGGTGCGGCGAGCGAAGTTTGCTAGTTTTTCAGGATCCTCTTCACCATCGACAATGGCATCAAGCATATCTCGTGCTGAAACACCCAACACATCTGAAACCACAGATCCCAACTTAATGTTCGCGCCTTCTAACACTTTTTGGATTCGATTATGTTGTCTGGCACGCTCCTCGATAAT
>JAANMP010000211.1 GCA_011250595.1 Bacillus sp. MM2020_1
CGCCTAAGGTGGGACAGATGATTGGGGTGAAGTCGTAACAAGGTAGCCGTATCGGAAGGTGCGGCTGGATCACCTCCTTTCTAAGGATAAAGCTGGACATGTGAGCCAGACAAAACAGTTTGTTTTTGACACGATCTTTGTTTGTTTAGTTTTGAGAGTACAATTCTCTCAAAGCTTTTTTTAATCGTTCTTTGAAAACTAGATAATCGTAATGAAGAAGTCAATGTAAGAACCGAGAATCGCCATTTTAGTTTTTCTCTCTT
>JAANMP010000212.1 GCA_011250595.1 Bacillus sp. MM2020_1
TCGAAGAGCCGCAGTGAATAGGCCCAGGCGACTGTTTAGCAAAAACACAGGTCTCTGCGAAGCCGCAAGGCGAAGTATAGGGGCTGACGCCTGCCCGGTGCTGGAAGGTTAAGAGGAGGGGTTAGCTGCTAAGCGAAGCTCTGAATCGAAGCCCCAGTAAACGGCGGCCGTAACTATAACGGTCCTAAGGTAGCGAAATTCCTTGTCGGGTAAGTTCCGACCCGCACGAAAGGCGTAACGATCTGGGCACTGTCTC
>JAANMP010000213.1 GCA_011250595.1 Bacillus sp. MM2020_1
TGAGACAGTGCCCAGATCGTTACGCCTTTCGTGCGGGTCGGAACTTACCCGACAAGGAATTTCGCTACCTTAGGACCGTTATAGTTACGGCCGCCGTTTACTGGGGCTTCGATTCAGAGCTTCGCTTGCGCTAACCCCTCCTCTTAACCTTCCAGCACCGGGCAGGCGTCAGCCCCTATACTTCGCCTTGCGGCTTCGCAGAGACCTGTGTTTTTGCTAAACAGTCGCCTGGGCCTATTCACTGCGGCTCTTCGA
>JAANMP010000214.1 GCA_011250595.1 Bacillus sp. MM2020_1
GCCGCCTAAGGTGGGACAGATGATTGGGGTGAAGTCGTAACAAGGTAGCCGTATCGGAAGGTGCGGCTGGATCACCTCCTTTCTAAGGATAAAGCTGGACCTGTGAGCCAGACAAAACAGTTTGTTTGTGACACGATCTTTGTTTGTTTAGTTTTGAGAGTACAATCTCTCAAAGCTTTTTTTAATCGTTCTTTGAAAACTAGATAATCGTAAGAAGAAGCAAAGTAAACATCGAGTAATCGCCATTTTAGTTTT
>JAANMP010000215.1 GCA_011250595.1 Bacillus sp. MM2020_1
AGCTAGTAAGAACCCTGAAAGATGATCAGGTTGATAGGTCAGAGGTGGAAGCGTGGTAACATGTGGAGCTGACTGATACTAATCGTTCGAGGACTTAACCAATTTTTAAAGCGAACTCGTTTTTACAGACTTCTTCTGCATTATCTAGTTTTGAGGGAATGATTCCTCAACAAAATAGTCTGGCAGCAATGGCGAGAAGGTCACACCCGTTCCCATACCGAACACGGAAGTTAAGCTTCTCAGCGCCGATGGTAG
>JAANMP010000216.1 GCA_011250595.1 Bacillus sp. MM2020_1
TGAGCTCAGATCATTTTGGCTTCGTGAAGGCATAGTTAAATAAAGGAGTCAGCTATCGCTCCATATTTTACCATATAATGTACATCTCCACGCCGCCCCTGGAGGCTTTCCCTCCCATGTCTCAACGCGTCAATTGCCCTCTCATTCCTTCGTCATGCCTATCCAAGGGGTGGAGGCCAGTTATGCTAACCTGATGGGTCACAGTGCCCTTTTGTTTAAGAAACCTGGTACTCCGTACATATTTGAAATCCTACG
>JAANMP010000217.1 GCA_011250595.1 Bacillus sp. MM2020_1
TGACAGCCGAAACCGTCTTTCAGCTTTTCCTCATGAGAGGAAAAGGGTTATCCGGTATTAGCACCGGTTTCCCGGTGTTATCCCAGTCTTACAGGCAGGTTGCCCACGTGTTACTCACCCGTCCGCCACTAATCAACAGGAGCAAGCTCCTATTGACCCGCTCGACTTGCATGTATTAGGCACGCCGCCAGCGTTCGTCCTGAGCCAGGATCAAACTCTCCAAGAAAGTTGATTAGCTCATTTGTTACGTTGGCT
>JAANMP010000218.1 GCA_011250595.1 Bacillus sp. MM2020_1
GAGACAGTGCCCAGATCGTTACGCCTTTCGTGCGGGTCGGAACTTACCCGACAAGGAATTTCGCTACCTTAGGACCGTTATAGTTACGGCCGCCGTTTACTGGGGCTTCGATTCAGAGCTTCGCTTACGCTAACCCCTCCTCTTAACCTTCCAGCACCGGGCAGGCGTCAGCCCCTATACTTCGCCTTGCGGCTTCGCAGAGACCTGTGTTTTTGCTAAACAGTCGCCTGGGCCTATTCACTGCGGCTCTTCGA
>JAANMP010000219.1 GCA_011250595.1 Bacillus sp. MM2020_1
TGGGACAGATGATTGGGGTGAAGTCGTAACAAGGTAGCCGTATCGGAAGGTGCGGCTGGATCACCTCCTTTCTAAGGATAAAGCTGGACCTGTGAGCCAGACAAAACAGTTTGTTTTTGACACGATCTTTGTTTGTTTAGTTTTGAGAGTACAATCTCTCAAAGCTTTTTTTAATCGTTCTTTGAAAACTAGATAATCGTAAGAAGAAGCAAAGTAAACATCGAGTAATCGCCATTTTAGTTTT
>JAANMP010000021.1 GCA_011250595.1 Bacillus sp. MM2020_1
GGCACCGCCCGTGGACATTTGTCCACGAGCGGTGCCTGACACCATTTCTATAACACCTCTTATATAACACCAATTCTTTTTCAACATAAAAAAGAGCCGCTTATTTAAGCAACCCGATTTATAGTTTTATTTTTTGTACGTTCTGAATGGGAACGCCAAGCCATTGTGAGGCGATTTTCGAAAATATCCGTCTTGAACCGGTTGTGATAAATTCATGTTCTGGTTCTTCCTCACACGTTTCAAGTAACCCATTATACTGAAGGATTGCACTTATTTCTCGAGCCGTCTCATCACCTGAGCTAATTACGCTGACAGACTCACCCATAACGTTTTTTATGACGGGCTCAAGCAATGGGTAGTGGGTGCAGCCTAAAATTAGAGTATCAAGATTCTGATCCTGCATTGGCTTTAATGCCTCATCAACAACTCTTTCCACTATCGGCCCGGCAAATTCATTACTCTCTACAAGAGGAACAAACTTTGGACAGGCATGACTTTTTACAAACAGCCGGCTATTTAAAGATTTCAAAGCTCTTTCGTAGGCACCACTTTTCACAGTGCCTTCCGTACCAATAATCCCGACACGGTAGTTTTTTGTCTTCTTAATTGCCGCCCGTGCCCCTGGATTAATTACACCTAAAACAGGAATAGACAATTCCTTTCGAATCTCGTCTAGTGCCGCTGCAGTTGCCGTATTACAGGCAATAACGAGCATTTTGATCTTCTTTTCTAATAAGAATGAGGTCATTTCCCAAGTAAACCTCTTCACTTCCCTCGTCGTTCTCGGACCATAGGGACAGCGTGCTGTATCTCCCAAATAGATAATTTTCTCATTTGGAAGTTGTCTGATTACCTCTTTGGCTACAGTCAATCCGCCAACACCGGAATCAATAACACCAATTGCTTGTTTCAAACTTATCGCCTCTTTTAACGCATTTCCTGATGCAATTTCGTTAAACTTTTTTGAAGTAGCTGTATTTCTTCCGTGGAGAAATTGACCAACACTTCTTCTAAATAGCCTTGACGCTTTTTAATCACTTCATCGATGATTCGCTTGCCCTCTTCAAGAAGATGAATTCTGACAACACGACGATCATTCGGATTTTTCACCCGCTCCACGAGTAAATTTTTCTCCATCCGATCGACAAGGTCTGTTGTCGTACTGCATGCCAAATACATCTTATTAGAAAGTTCGCCAATTGTCATATCACCATCTTCAAACAACCATTGCAGTGCCACAAATTGCGGAGGAGTAATCGTATACGTACTTAACATTTCTCTTCCCTTTTGCTTGATGATCCCAGAGATATAGCGTAAATCCTTCTCAATATTTGCAACAATTTCAATATCCCCATTTGCTTTTTGTGAATTTTCGAGTTTCATCCGATAACACTCCTATAAAAAGCTTCTCTTCTCCTTGAGACTATATCTATTAAAAATGATTGTTCAAAGTTGTACGTCTTAATGCTTGTACTTATTTTCTACTTTTTGCGCAGAAAATTCAAGTTGAAACTATTAGAAATATATTAGTTTACCGCTGTTTGGAATATAATAAAGAGGGAATTTCAATAATAAACCAAAGGTGAGAAAAGAATGGACATCGTAATCAGCAAGTCAGCATTACAATGGTTTAAAAATGAGGTAGAGTTAAAAGCAGGCGATAAAGTAAAGTTTTATCCAAAAGTTTATGGAAACAGCCCTGTGCAAGAAGGTTTTTCACTCGGCTTTACTGTAGATAATGAGCCCATCGATATCATAACTAAATTCGAAGCAGATGGCATGTGGTTTTATATTGAAGAAAGGGACTTGTGGTTTTTTAATGGCCATGATTTACACGTTGGTTACAATGAAGAAATAGATGAGGTTGAATATAGCTATACAAAGCATGAAGAGTAAAAAAACATGAACACAAATAGGAAGGTTGGTGCTCAGTCTTCCTATTTTAGTCCGTTTTAAAACAATTTTCTATGTTATTGACCATTTTTTGCTAAACCGCTCCTTTTCCGTTTTGACTTTTCAATTATATGCCCATTTATTGGCAAAATAACTTCGATAATAGTTCCTTTTTTATCACTCCAAAAATGAACGGTCCCATAGTGATTATCAATAATTTGTTTAGAATTCATGATCCCTAGTCCAGTTCCGCTTTCTTTTGTTGTAAAAAACGGCTCACCGATACGTTGTAACACATGTCTCGGCATTCCACACCCATTATCCTTAAACAGCATCTTTACTTGATTAAAACCATGCTTCTTAAGCTCAATAGTGACTTCCCCACCCCTTGGCATTGCTTCAATCGCATTTTTCAAAAAATTAATAACGACTTGTTTTAGCTGATTTTGATCGCAGTTAATGATTGAATTCCCACATTCATTCATAAATGTAATTTCAACATTATTCATAATTGCTTGTGTATCAATCAGCGTTTTCACATCTTCAATCATTGTTTGCAAACTCACAGGTGCAAATTTAAGATCTTGAGGTTTTGCAAGTACCAATAATTCGCTTAGGATAAGTTCGATTCTATTGATTTCTGATTGGATAATATCAAAGTAAGATTTATGCTCATTTAATTTTGTTTCCATTAATTGAAGAAACCCTTTAATCGCAGTCAGTGGGTTCCGCACTTCATGTGCAATCCCAGCGGCCAGCTGTCCAGCCATTTTTAATTTCTCCGTATTTAATAATAGTGCCAGTGTTTTTTTTCGATCCGTTATATCCCTAATAATGATATGCCTTCCTGACTGATTCTGAAATATCGTCGGAATCCCTTTTACTTCTGCCTCAAATACAGAGCCATCCAACCGTATCAGTTTGTATTCGAAAAAGTCTGTTGCATTCCCGCTAGTAACCATTTCGACCCGCTCCTTAATACGCTCATGATAATCAGCGTGGATGAGGTCGACGATTTTCTTTTGTTGAATTTCTTCTTTGTTTATTGCTCCAAATAATCTTGCACCGGTTT
Source organism: Bacillus sp. MM2020_1 (assembly GCA_011250595.1). GTDB lineage: Bacteria > Bacillota > Bacilli > Bacillales > Cytobacillaceae > Neobacillus. The sequence continues at coordinate 2,966 of JAANMP010000021.1, forward strand.
CATTAATAAATAAAATATCATCCCCACAAGCAATGATTACGGCATCAGGTGAATTTTCAACCAAATCTCGATAAGATTCTTCACGTTTTTCTAATTCTTCTGCAATATTCGTGTTAATTAAATCATTGAAAGCTGCTTTTATTGAACTGCTCATCTCTATTTATCTATTCCTTCCCTCATAAAATAAAAAGCCAAGATAGGAGTGGCCCATCTTGGCTTATGACTAGCTCAATCGAAATTGTCCAGCTCACTTCCGCCTCTATGCTGTTGGTGATAAGATCAGTACGATTACACTTTTATCACGGTAAAAATCCCAATCCACAAAAATATCATTCACTTTCGTTTGCAGAATTGATTCAAAATTACCGTTGTTATGCAATAATCGTTTCTCAAGATTCCGTTTGGCTAGCCTTAATGATTCAAAGTTACCTAATCGAATTAACTCCTTCTCAATAGGAACGAGAATACCATTGCGAATAACAACTAAAGTTCTTTCATTTAATAAATAGGAAAGAACTTCTTCTGGCGTCTTTTCCGCTTGAAGGCTAATTTTATTAATTTCTTGATGAAGGGTTTCTTTCCCATGAAACATATAGGTTTTATCATTTTCATTTCCGCTTTCAGCCGATGTAGTGCTAGAGCCAATACAAACAAATAAACCGCTTTTATTGTGTAATCCCCAGTCGTAATAAAATTCATTAACTTCCATACCTGTCAGAATTTTAATATAGGCTTTAAACTCGGGGATGAGTGTTTGCATCAACAGATCCCTTGTTGTTTGAATCATTGTCTCCTGGTGCTGTCCCAACAAAACCATTTCTGAAGGTGACATGAAGTTCCGTAAATAAATAGTCATTACCGAATGATTATAAGAAACAAAGACCGACTCAGGACCTTTACCGAAGTTTTCACGGAGAGTTCTTCCAATATACCCCGCCAATTCGGTTTGCACTTGCCTTTTTTCCAAAAAAAAACATCCTTTTATGAGATAAAAGCATTATTTCTTTTATCCTAGGTTTATTTTATATGTCTATAACTAGATTATCAATTTATTTATGATTTTTTATTCACAATTTCCTATTGAAAATTACTTATGTAGTCAAAATTAAACCGGCCTCCCAAAAAGGAAGCCGGTCATTTTTAAAGTTCTAGCTCTCCCATTCGAAGGAGCTCTACAACTGCTTGAGAACGCCCTTTGACACCAAGCTTTTGCATGGCATTTGAAATGTGATTCCGAACCGTTTTTTCGCTTATAAATAATTCACCAGCGATTTCTTTCGTTGTTTTGTCTTGTACTAATAACTCGAATACTTCTCTTTCTCGTTTGGTGAGTAACGGTTTATGATTATAAACATTCTCCTTCAAGTACTGTAACCCTCCTTGCCTTCGCCAGTTATGAACACGGGGTGGGTATATATTTAGTCAACATATCTTATGTGAACAGCACGAATGTAGTGACTATAATTACAAACAGATGATTGTTTTTATTAAAAAAATCCATTTCAAGAATCATCCCATATGTAAACCAATCACTGCTGAAAGAACAAATGCAATTATTCGCCTATAAACGACAAAAAACCTTCTTTTCCATAGTAGAAAAGAAGGTTTTTTAGCATCCGCATTACTATGCGTGGTCACTTCCAAAGAAGCTTCTAAATGCTTGAATGGTTGTATCGCGGTTTAATGCTGCAATCGAGGTAGTCAAAGGAATACCTTTCGGGCATGATTGAACACAGTTTTGGGAGTTTCCGCAGCTTGCAAGTCCGCCTTCACCCATAATCGCTTCAAGACGTTCTGCCTTATTCATTGCACCAGTTGGATGTGCGTTGAAAAGACGAACCTGAGAAAGTGGCTGTGCACCAATAAAGTCTGATTTGCTGTTTACGTTCGGGCAAGCCTCAAGGCAAACACCACAGGTCATACATTTTGAAAGCTCATAAGCCCATTGACGCTTTGTTTCAGGCATACGTGGTCCAGGCCCCAAATCATAGGTACCATCGATTGGAATCCATGCTTTCACTTTCTTTAAAGCATCAAACATTCTGCTCCGGTCAACCTGTAAGTCGCGGACGACTGGGAATGTTTTCATTGGGGCTAATCGAATCGGCTGCTCCAATTGGTCCACAAGTGCTGAACATGCTTGACGAGGCTTTCCGTTGATGATCATGGAACATGCTCCGCATACTTCTTCAAGACAGTTCATATCCCAAGTAACCGGGCTAGAGGCTTGTCCTTTTGCGTTTAATGGGTTCTTACGGATTTCCATTAACGCCGAGATGACATTCATATTCGGACGATAAGGAACCTCAAATTCCTCCACGTAAGAAGTAGTATCTTCGTTATCCTGACGTGAAATAATAAATTTAACCATTTTAGTTTCAGACATTCTTCCTACTCCCCCTTAACTTTTAGCGTAATTGCGTTCACGTGGCTTAATTAATGAGACATCAACATCTTCGTAATGGAAAGCCGGCGCTGATGAACTGTCAACAAATTTCGCCATTGTCGTTTTTAAGAATTCTTCATCATTACGTGTAGGGAAGTCAGGCTTATAATGAGCACCACGGCTCTCATTCCGGTTGTATGCACCAATTGTAATCACTCGAGCCAATTGCAGCATGTTTTGCAGTTGACGAGTAAAGGCTGCTCCTTGGTTGCTCCATTTGGATGTATCATTAATGTTAATATTTTGATAACGTTCTAAAAGTTCTTGTATCTTTTCATCTGTTTTTAACAGCCTGTCATTATGGCGAACAACGGTTACGTTATCCGTCATCCATTCCCCAAGCTCTTTATGAAGAATATAAGCATTTTCAGTTCCATTTAGAGACATAATTGAATTCCACTTATCTTCTTGTTCTTTGACATGACGGTCAAATACAGTAGAAGAAACGGCATCGGAACTCTTTTCTAAGCCTTTAATATATTTAACCACGTTAGGACCTACGACCATTCCGCCATAAATCGCTGAAAGTAAGGAATTGGCACCTAAACGGTTCGCACCATGTTGTGAATAATCACACTCACCTGCTGCAAACAGACCAGGAATGCTTGTCATTTGGTCATAATCCACCCATAGTCCACCCATTGAATAGTGAACAGCAGGGAAGATTTTCATTGGAACTTTACGTGGGTCATCACCCATGAATTTTTCGTAAATTTCAATAATACCACCAAGCTTAACATCTAATTCATGTGGATCTTTATGAGAAAGGTCGAGGTAGACCATGTTCTCGCCATTGATTCCGAGTTTTTGATTCACACACACATCAAAAATTTCTCGAGTTGCGATATCACGAGGGACAAGGTTTCCGTAGGCCGGATATTTTTCCTCTAAGAAATACCAAGGCTTACCATCTTTATAAGTCCAAATACGGCCACCTTCACCACGAGCGGATTCACTCATAAGGCGAAGCTTATCGTCACCAGGAATGGCTGTTGGATGAATTTGGATCATTTCACCGTTAGCGTAATAAGCACCTTGCTGATACACAATCGATGCTGCAGAACCAGTATTAATAACTGAGTTTGTCGATTTTCCAAAAATAATACCAGGGCCTCCAGTTGCCATGATTACGGCATCACCAGAGAACGATTTAATTTCCATAGTTTTTAAATTTTGAGCAACGATTCCACGACATACACCATCGTCATCAACAACAGAGCCTAGGAATTCCCAGCCTTCATATTTCGTAACCAAACCTGCTACTTCTTCACGACGAACTTGTTCATCTAATGCATAAAGCAGCTGTTGACCAGTCGTAGCACCAGCAAATGCTGTCCGGTGGAATTGGGTTCCTCCAAAACGACGGAAGTCTAAGAGTCCTTCAGGTGTCCTGTTAAACATAACTCCCATCCGGTCCATTAAGTGAATAATACCGGGTGCTGCGTCACACATCGCTTTTACTGGCGGCTGGTTAGCTAAAAAGTCTCCGCCATAAACGGTGTCATCAAAGTGAATATATGTTGAATCGCCTTCACCTTTTGTATTAACTGCTCCATTAATACCACCCTGGGCACAAACAGAGTGAGAACGCTTAACTGGAACAAGAGAAAATAGCTCAACTGGTGTTCCCGTTTCCGCAACCTTAATCGTTGCCATTAAGCCAGCTAAACCACCGCCGACAATAATTACCTTACCTTTACTCATTCGTGACTCACTCCCTTAATCCAAAATCCACTATTTTTACGATCAATAATTAATTTGTTAGACAAAAGCTAATAATGTCGTTACCCCAACATAGGATAGAGCCAAGAAAATAACGATTGTCACGTATGTAGAAATAACTTGAGAACGTGGCGATACTGTGATACCCCAGCTAACTAAGAATGACCATAATCCATTTGCAAAGTGGAAAATAGCTGAAATAATACCAACCACATAAAATGCAAACATGAATGGGGATGAAAGAATATCTTGCATCATTTGGAAGTTTACTTCATTCCCAAACGCTGCGGCTATCCGTGTTTCCCATACATGCCAAGTGATAAAGATTAGTGTGATCACACCGGACACACGTTGAAGCATAAACATCCAGTTTCTAAAAAATCCATATTGGCTTGCATTGTTTTTGGCTGTAAAAGCAATATACAGCCCGTAGATTGCATGAAATAAAATTGGTAAATAAATAATTACAGTTTCTAAGACATAGCGAAAAGGAAGATTTCCCATAAAGTTTGCTGCTTTGTTAAAGGACTCTACCCCAACTGTCGCATAGTGGTTCACCACCAGATGCTGCATTACGAAGATCCCGATTGGAATTACTCCTAGCAGCGAATGCAATCTCCGATAAACAAACTCTCGATTACCCGCCATAAATTTACCCCCCTATAATGTTTAAAAAAAATGATGTTCAGTTTCTATCAATTTAATTCCCTTATTAGGAAACCTGGCATCACTGTGACAATAATGTGACAAGTCCATTTTACTCCCATCCAGAAAGAGCGTCAAGAAAACGTATACACAATTCTTGCATAAATAATAAAATTTTTAAAATATATTGAAATTATAATAGACTTGTTATTCTTACTAATTTCACTGGCTTTATATTAAAAATATACAACTAATTACCAAAAAATAACGGTTGTTATATCTTCCAAATCGGGAATTATAATTATCATAGAAAATATGGTTAGATATTGCAAAATAACAAAAAAACGATTGAAATTGAGCCGTTTTATCTAGAAAAACTGTACTGACACTTAATAAAAAATGTATATAATAGAATGATAGAAAGAGGGGAAGCTTGTGAAAGATAGTACAGTTATTGTTGATACGATAAATACGGATGAACCAAGAACCATATCCATTTTCGGATATGAATTAATCAGGGAAATTCTTTTACCTGAGATTTTAGGAAAAGATACACCTGAGATTTTATATTGGGCTGGAAAACGCCTCGCTCGTAAATTTCCGTTAACAGATATTGCTCAAATTATTGATTTTTTCACAAAAGCCTCTTGGGGTCAGCTTGAAATAAAAAAAGAAAGTAAAACGGAAATCCAATTTGAACTTTTCAGTCCACTGATTGTCTCGCGTGTAAAATCAAAAGCTGAGTACTTTTTCCAACTCGAGGCTGGGTTCATCGCCCAACAAATCGAACTCCAAAAAGAAGCCAATGCTGAAACCTTTGAACACCCTGTAAAAAAATCAAATATCGTCCTTTTCACCGTCAAATGGGAAAAAAACTAAATGAAATGGTGTCAGGCACCGCTCGGGTGCCTGACACCATTTTTTTTATTGAAGTGCAAGTCCAAATGCTTCGTGCAAAGCTTCTACAGCTTTTAGCATATTTTTTTCCTCTACAACGGCTGATACTTTGATTTCGGATGTGCTGACCATTTTGATTTGGATGTTGTTAGCAGCGAGTACCTCAAACATTTTCGCGGCTACTCCAGGGTTGGAAACCATGCCAGAGCCGACAATCGATACCTTGGCTAATTTATTTTCAGCATCAATCTGCTCATAACCAAGCTCTGTTTTATTGTCTTCTAGTACCTTCAATGTCTCTAGTAAATCATTCGTATGGATTGAGAACGACAAATTAGCCGTATCACCTTCGGTAATACTTTGGATAATAATATCAACATTCAGATGATTTTCGGCTAGTGTAGTAAAAATAGTCGATAAACTTGTTAATGAATTGGCCAAGCCTAATACTGTTACTTTCGTTATTTCATCTTCAAATGCGACACCGCGGACTACTAAGTTTTGTTCCATTGCTGCTTCCTCCTCAATAACTGTTCCTTCTATTTTCTCCATGCTTGAGCGAACCTCAAGTCGAACTTGATAGTTTTTCGCAAATTCCACGGCTCGTGGATGAAGCACACCTGCGCCTAAATTAGCTAACTCTAGCATCTCATCGTACGATACAGATAATAATTTACGCGCATTCTTGATATACCTTGGGTCAGTTGTAAAAACCCCGGTAACATCAGTATAAATATCACATTTATCTGCCTTTAGGGCAGCCGCTAATGCCACGGCTGTCGTATCAGAACCACCGCGGCCAAGGGTCGTAATTTCACCATCTTCCGTGATTCCCTGGAAACCAGCAACAATGACCACCTTGCCAGCTTCGAGCTGTGTTTCAATGGCAGCAGTTTTTAAATTTGAGATGCGAGCATTTCCATGAACTGGTTCTGTGATAATTCCCGCCTGCCAGCCTGTAAAGGAAACGGCATCAAGTCCTTGCTGATTCAAGGCCATCGATAGTAACGAAATAGTTACCTGCTCTCCTGTTGATAACAGCATGTCCATTTCCCGCTTATTCGGCTGCGCAGAAATTTCCTTTGCTAATCCGACAAGTGTATCTGTCGATTTGCCCATTGCAGAAACGACAACGACCACATTGTTACCGCGATCTGTCTCCTCTTTTACACAGGATGCTACATTTAATATTCTTTCTACGTTAGCAACGGAGGTTCCCCCGAATTTTTGTACAATAATCCCCATGATTGTTTTCTCCTTCTTTCTAGTACCTCGAAAAATAAAGATAGTTGTTTGAAGCTTCCGCTTTTCAAATAAAAAAAGCAATGAGAGGGCATCTCATTGCTTAAGAAAACGAAAAAAAATTCTCGCACCTACAATGTAAGATAGCTCTCCAAGACATTAGTCTTGACAATCCAGCATTTATTCAATACGGGACCAGCAAAGAAAGTTATGAGACCTTCCTTACTTCGGCGAACATCCCCTTTCATGATTCTTCTCAGAAGCTCATCCTTCTCAGAACCATTACTCTTGAAGCTCGCACCTCTACCTTCACTTTAATACGTAAAAGTGATAGTAAATTAAATTTTCACCTATTATAGCATGTTCTTTTTTTTCTGACAATCACTAAGATTGAAGTTTTTTGATTAATTCTTCGGCAACATTGTTTGGAATTCCGATTTTTGTGAATTCCTCCATACTAGCCTCTTTCATTTTTTTCACAGAGCCAAACTGCTTTAGTAATAACTTTTTCCGTTTTTCACCGATTCCAGGTATATCATCGAGCAAGGATTGAAAAGCCGTTTTTCCACGAAGCTGGCGATGAAAGGTAATCGCAAAGCGATGGACTTCATCTTGAATTCTTTGCAGTAAATAAAACTCTTGACTGTTACGGCCTAGTGGAACAATTCCTAATGGATTGCCATACAGCAATTGTGAGGTACGGTGTTTCTCGTCCTTCACAAGTCCCGACAGCGGTATATCTAAGCCTAATTCATTTTCCAAAACGTCTCTCACTGCTTCGACATGGCCTTTTCCTCCATCGATGATGATTAAATCAGGAAGGGGGAGCTCTTCTTTTAAGGCACGTGAATATCTTCTCCTCGTTACTTCCCGCATTGATTCATAATCATCAGGTCCTTGAACAGTTTTAATCTTATATTTACGGTATTCCCGATGATTTGCTTTTCCATCAATGAAAACGACCATGGCTGAAACAGGGTCAGTCCCTTGGATATTAGAATTATCAAAGGATTCAATCCGGTGCGGGGTATAAATTCCAAGTAATTCGCCTAGGTTCTCGACAGCCTTAATCGTTCGATCCTCATCCTTCTCAATTAAAGAAAACTTTTCATTTAAAGCTATTTTTGCATTTTTAATTGCTAATTGGACGATATCCTTTTTTTGTCCCCGTTGCGGCTGGAGCACCTTAACTTCTAAAAGTTGTTCTGCCAAACTCAAATCGACTTCATCCTGAATGAGAATTTCCTTCGGCTTAAAGTGGTTGGCTTTCGTATAAAATTGGCCGAGGAACGTTAAGATTTCCTCCTCTGGCTCGTTATAGATAGGGAACATCGAAACATCCCGCTCGATTAGTTTCCCTTGGCGGACAAAAAAGACTTGCACACACATCCAGCCTTTATCAACGGCATAACCAAACACATCACGATCCGTAAAATCGGTCATCGTAATTTTCTGCTTTTCCATGATGGTTTCGATATGAATGATTTTATCGCGGAACTCTTTCGCTCGTTCGAAGTCCAATTCTTCAGAGGCAGCCGACATTTTCGCCTGAAGCTCCTTTTTTATTTCCTTATAACCGCCATTTAAAAAACGGGTAATTTCATCTGTTATTTGTTTATACTGTTCTTCGTGAATTTCATTTACACATGGTGCCAGGCACTGCCCTAAATGGTAGTACAAACAGACACGGTCCGGCAGGGTTGAGCATTTGCGGAGCGGATAAATTCGGTCAAGCAACTTTTTGGTTTCATTGGCCGCGGTCACATTGGGGTACGGACCAAAGTATTTGCCCTTATCCTTTTTTACTTTTCTCGTAATGATGAGTTTCGGATGCTTTTCAGCCGTCAGCTTAATAAACGGATAGGTTTTATCATCCTTCAACATGATATTGTATTTTGGATCGTATTTTTTAATAAGATTTAGTTCGAGTAAGAGTGCTTCAATATTCGAGGAGGTTACGATATATTCAAAGTCCTCAATTTCATTGACCAGTCGTAACGTCTTCCCATCATGCGACCCCGTAAAATAGGACCGTACACGATTCTTTAATACTTTGGCCTTCCCCACATAAATAATCGTTCCCTGACGGTCTTTCATTAAGTAGCAGCCAGGCTGGTCCGGCAGCAGCGTCAGTTTTTGCTTAATTATTTCATTCATTCCGGCCACTCCACTCCCGTCTTTATTGTTTATCTTATAAAATTCTAAAGGAAACTCCGCATAAATGAAAGAGGGGGTCTTTTGGAAAAAAATAAAAAACCTTAGTTGGGTGGTTTCCCAAGCTAAGGTTTTTTCGTTATGCTTACACGTGTTTTTCTAAAACACTTGCTAATGCATCTTTTGGTTGGAAGCCGACAACTTTATCAACGACTTCGCCATTTTTCATCACTAATAATGTTGGAATGCTCATAACTCCGAAATTAGCAGCAGTTTGCGGGTTATCATCCACATCTAATTTAGTAATTTTTACTTTATCGCCCATTTCTGAATCTAGTTCTTCAAGAACTGGAGCGATCATTTTACAAGGTCCGCACCATGGTGCCCAGAAATCTACAAGTACAAGGCCTGAACCTGTTTCAGCCGAAAAGTTTTGATCAGTTAAGTGTGAAATTGCCATTTATATTGCCCTCCTAATGATTACTGATTTACTACCGAAAGTATAACATCGTTTGAATAATCAAGCTATTAAATTGCTTCATCGATCATTTTTCCCCGTTATGCCCCTAAGTATCCATAAAAATAAAGCGAGCGGAGTCCGTTCCGCTCGCTCTTCTTATATTATGAGTGTACCTTCAGCTTTTTAAACTCTTCTGTTAGTAATGGAACTACTTCGAACAAGTCGCCGACGATTCCGTAATCGGCTACTTTGAAGATATTAGCTTCTGGGTCTTTGTTGATAGCAACAATTACTTTGGAGTTAGACATTCCTGCTAAGTGTTGAATGGCCCCAGAAATACCACAGGCAATGTAAAGATCTGGTGTGACGACCTTACCAGTCTGACCAATTTGTAAAGAGTAATCGCAATAGTCGGCATCACAGGCACCACGTGAAGCACCTACCGCTCCGCCAAGGACATTAGCAAGGTCTTTAAGCGGTTCAAATCCATCCGCACTCTTCACTCCGCGTCCTCCAGATATAACAACCTTCGCTTCACTTAGGTCAACGCCTTCGCTTGCTTTCCTGACTACTTCTTTAATTATGGCACGCAGGTCTTTAATTTCAACTGAAAGGGTTGAAACCTCGCCAGTTCTGCTTTCATCTTTTTGCAATGGAGCAATATTATTTGGACGGACCGTTGCAAAAATTAAGCCTTCGGTCACAATTTTCTTTTCAAATGCTTTCCCAGAGTATATTGGTCTTGTGAACACAACATTCCCGCCCGCAACCTCAACAGCCGTCGCATCGGAAATTAAACCTGATGCTAATTTTCCAGCAATTCTAGGAGAGAGGTCTTTGCCTAGTGAGGTATGACCTAAAACTAAGCCTTCTGGTTTTTCTTGGTCAATCACGGCTAAAAGTGCTTGTGCGTAACCATCTGAAGTATAAAGATTTAACTTTTCATCTTCAACCACCACGACGCGGTCTGCACCGTTTTGGATTAATTCCGCCCCTAAAGCGCTTACAGAAGCACCGACTAAAACACCAACCACTTCTCCGCCCTCAGCAACCGTTTTTGCTGCTGCAATTGCTTCGAAAGATACATTACGTAATGAACCGTCACGAACTTCTCCTAATACTAATACTTTTCTTGACATTCCATATACCTCCTGAGAACAATTTTTGTAAAAAAACCGATTAAATTACTTTTGCTTCGCTATGAAGAAGATGAACAAGTTCCTTTACTTGATCATTCAAATCGCCAGCTAAAACTCTGCCTGCTTCTTTTTTAGGAGGCAAATAGATTTCAATTGTTTTTGTTTTTGCTTCCACATCGTCTTCTTCAAGATCTAGGTCGTCTAATTCTAATTCCTCAAGCGGCTTCTTCTTTGCTTTCATGATTCCAGGTAGTGAAGGATAGCGCGGCTCGTTCAGACCTTGCTGTGCTGTTACTAATAGAGGAAGACTTGTTTCAATGACTTCAGAATCGCCTTCAACGTCACGGGTAACCGTTACATTTGTTCCATCAATTTCTAGCTTCGTAATTGTTGTTACATAAGGAATGTCCAAAAGTTCAGCGACACGTGGTCCAACTTGACCTGTTCCGCCGTCAATCGCCACATTTCCGCCGATGATTAAATCTGCATCTTTATCCTTTAAATATTCAGCAAGGATTTTTGCAGTGGTGTATTGATCCCCGTTCTCAACATCGTCTTCAGTGTTGATGAGGACAGCTTTGTCTGCGCCCATCGCAAGTGCTGTACGTAATTGCTTTTCAGATTCTTCACTTCCAACAGAAATGACCGTTACTTCTCCACCCTTAGCATCGCGGACTTGAATGGCTTCTTCAATCGCATATTCATCATAAGGATTGATGATAAATTCGGCACCATCCTCATTGATTTTTCCACCGCGAATTGAAATTTTCTCTTCGGTATCAAAGGTTCTTTTCATTAATACATAAATTTTCATGGTTTCCCTCCTAATGTTTCCGAGCATTCGCTCAGTTTGAAAGATTAAGAAAACTTTTAAGAAAAAAAAATTTTTATTTAACTTCCACTGCAAAAAACGCAGAGTAAAGCTTATTCCCCTTTAAAATGTGGTTCTCTTTTTTCAATAAAGGCTTGGATGCCTTCCTTGCCGTCGTTCGAGACAAATACTTTACCAAATAGCTCTGATTCTTTTTTTGAACCTTCATAGAACTCTTCTGTTTTTGCATAGTTTAATAATTCGATGGCGGCTTTAATCGATCCTGGACTTTTCTTTGCGATTTTTCCTGCGAGCTTATAAGCCTGTTCCAATACCTCAGCTTCTGAATAGGCATGATTAGCTAACCCATATTGGACAGCTTCCACGCCTGTAATTGGCTCAGAAGTGAACAGCATTTCAGCAGCTCTTGCAACACCCACATATTTGGGCAGACGTTGGGAACCGGCAAATCCAGGAATTAACCCGAGTTGCAGCTCTGGAAGACCAAGTTTGGCATTTTCACTAACTAGGCGAATGTGACAAGCCATCGCAAGTTCAAGACCACCGCCGAGCGCGGCACCATGGATTGCAGCAATAATCGGCTTCGGATATTTCTCCATCCGGTCAAATAGATCTTGCCCAAACTTTCCAAGGTTTGAAAACCCTTCTGAAGTAGAAACAGTTGTAAATTCTTTAATATCAGCACCTGCAGAGAAGAATCTCCCTTCTCCGTGAATGACGATTACTCTAATTTCACGGTTTGGTTCGATTTCATCGAGCACTGCCGACAATTCCCTTAAAAGACCTGAAGAAAGGGCATTTGCCGGCGGACGAGCAATTGTAATCGTCGCAATATTGTTTTGATACGACCATTTTAAGTATTCCAAACTAACTCCCCCCTATTGTAACATCTACCGGCTACCGCAGCCATTGATTAAAAGGCGATGGACTGGGGACGCCAGTGCAAGCAGATCATACTTTTCCTCGTTCATTACCCATGATGTCACGGTTTCATCAATTGTTCCGAATATCATTTGTCGGGCCAGACGAACATCGAGGTCGACGGAAAACTCTCCTGTTTCTATGCCTTCAATAACTATCTTATCGATTACCTGTAGATAACCTTTTAAGACATCATTAATTCGAATTCGCAATTCCTTATTCGATTGCCTTAACTCGAGTTGTGTCACGATGGCCATATGATGGTCTTCAGAAAGCATACTGAAATGAGCTTCTGTCATCTTTAATAACTTCTCCGCCGCCGTCCCTTTTCCTGCTATCATTGTATCTATTTTTTCAATAAAACTTCCCATTTTTTCTTCAAAGAGAGAGATAAGGATGTCTTCTTTGTTTTTAAAATAAAGATAAATGGTCCCATCCGCCACGCCGGCCTGTTTGGCAATTTTTGACACCTGCGCTTGGTGGTATCCATTTTCAGCGATGACAACCACTGCTGCGTCAATAATCTGCATGTATTTTGGTTTACTTTTCTTCAACTATATCCCTCCTCCTGAGCGAAAAGGTCCGTTTTAGTTAATCAATTTAAAAAGAAAAATATGAATGAATAGTCATTCATATTTTAATAATAGTGATTAACTGTATATCTGTCAAGATATACTATATACTATCTTCTGCTTTCAAGCAAAGGGACAGGCTTAATCTGTCAAAAAAAAAGATGGAGCTATAATCCGTAATTTATGCGTGTTTTTGACTATCTTCTTCTATTTTTTGTTTATCTTCTTCCACCAGCATCCTCCTTAAAATTTTTCCAATCGCCGTTTTTGGCAGCTCTTTCCTAAATTCATATATTCTCGGTACTTTATAGGCAGCAAGATATTTTCTTGAAAAGTGGTTCATTTCCTCTTCGGTTACGGATGATCCTTCTTTTAAGACAATATAGGCTTTTACCGTTTCCCCGCGATATGGATCCGGTATTCCTGCTGCTACCGCCTCGAGAACATCTGGGTGTTCATATAATACTTCCTCAATCTCTCTAGGATAAATATTGTAACCTCCCGCAATTATCATATCCTTCTTGCGGTCTACCACATAAAAGTATCCTTGTTCATCCATATAGCCCAGGTCCCCCGTATACAGCCAACCATCCTGTAATACTTCCTTTGTATCTTCTGGACGATTCCAATAGCCCTTCATGATTTGCGGCCCTTTGATGGCAAATTCGCCAATTTCCTTTACCGGGACAGGTTCTCCGGTTTCCATCGATACAATCTTTACTTCTGTATCAGGCCAGGGGACACCAATACTGCCCTTCATCCTTGGTACATCCCATAGAAAGTTCGCATGTGTAACGGGCGAGGCTTCCGTTAAACCATACCCTTCAACTAGTTTCCCTCCCGATACTGCCTCAAACTGCTCCTGTACTTCAATTGGCAGTGCAGCTGAACCGCTGATACAAGAATGAATCGAAGATAAATCATATTTTTTTAAATCAGGATAATTTAATATTCCTATATAAATTGTCGGCGCCCCGGGAAACAGTGTCGGGCGTTGTTTTTGAATGGTCTTCAATGTTGTCTCGACATCGAATTTAGGTAATAATATCATTTTGTTAGCTTGCATCACCGATAAAATGAGTACGGTTGTCATGCCATAAACATGAAAGAACGGGATGACCCCTAGAACCGATTCTTTTCCTGGTTTACATTTGTACAGCCAGGCCTGGCACATCTTTGTATTCGCTATTAAATTTTTATGTGTGAGCATAACCCCTTTTGGAAAGCCCGTTGTTCCTCCGGTATATTGAAGAAGCGCCACATCTTCAGCCGGGTTAAAATCATAAATCTTTAGTTTTTGAGACTTCATTTTTATGATTTCCGAAAGTAAATGCGTACTTCCTTTGTGCTGTACATTCACGACAATTCCATATTGTTTTTTCTGGATGTAGGGATAAATTAGATTTTTAGGAAAAGGTAAGTAGTTCTTGATAGCGGTTACAATTATGTGCTGCAAGTCTGTTTGCGGCATCACTTTTGATACGCGTGGGTAGAGGATGTCGAGTGTGATGATAGCCTTTGCGCCTGAATCTTTCATTTGGTATTCAAGTTCACGTTCCGTATATAACGGGTTGGTTTGAACAACAATGCCGCCTGCCATTAATATCGCAAAATAACTAATTACAGCCTGAGGTGTGTTTGGAAGCATAATGGCGACCCGGTCACCTTTTGAGATACCTAGAGTCCCTTGCAAATAACCGGCAAAATTCATAACTTCTTCGTAGAGTTTCTTGTAGGTGATTTCTTTCCCCATAAAGTGAATGGCAACTTTTTCCGGATATTGATGAGCAGAATTCACTAAGTATTGCTGTACTGGCTCCGAGGAGTATTCCAGTCTGACGGGAATTTCTTTTGGGTACAGTGCCTGCCACGGTTTTGAATCATACATAAGATCCCCCTTTTCTATGTGGATAATTATAAAAATTCAAACTTCTCTTTTATTATAGTACAGTACTATGCATTAAACAATTGAAGATACTACAAAAAAAATCACCGCTGAAAGGCTTCAGCGATGATTTTTTTAAGCAAAAAACAACATATAAATTAAGCCGATTAGTAAAAACAAGCCACATAATCCAAGAAGTACTTTAGCTAATGTCTCCACTTTTTTCTTCTCCCCTTACGTAATCCCCGCTCCAATGACAATCGATAAGCCAATCGAAATAACCAACGAAATAAAACCAACTGCACGGTTATCATTTTGAATTTCTTCATCAATTTTAAATTTTGGGGTTAGAAATTCAAAGATAAAATAACCAACTAATAATAAGAAGAAGCCATAAATCCCCCAACCAACCATGGACAGGAGCGAATTGTTCTGTTCAATCGTATAGCGAAAGATATTGGCAACACCCAAAATTTTCCCTCCGGTTGCCATCGCCACAGCCATATTACCTTTTTTTATTTCTTCCCAATTTTTATATTTGGTCACCATTTCAAAAATAGCTAAAAAGACAACCAAGCATAGAATCACTACGCTATAATAAGCAGCGATTTGTATATATTCGTTCTCCCAAAACTGGTCCATTGTCAAAACTCCCCGGACATTATTTAAACTCAACGATGGTTACACCTGATCCGCCTTCCCCAGCTTCCCCAAAGCGAATTTTTTTAACTTGACGATGGTTTTTTAAGTATTCCTGCACGCCCTGTCTTAAAACACCCGTACCTTTACCGTGGATAATCGAGACCCGCGGATAACTGGACAATAGGGCATCATCAATATACTTTTCCACCTTAAGAAGGGCATCTTCATACCTTTCTCCACGCAGGTCTAACTCCATTTTTACAATTGAATCCCGGCCTTTTACAATCGCCATCGGTTTGGTTTCGACTTGTTTTGGGGTGCTCATATATTCGAGATCTTTTTCTTTCACTTTCATTTTGAGGATTCCGATTTGAACCTGCCATTCATTCGAAGAAACCTTTTCAACCAACGTGCCCTTTTGATTGAAGGTAAGGACCTTCACCTCATCACCTGGGATAAACGTATGTTTTTTAACTTTCTTGTTTGCGAGCGCAGCTGATTTTGGGATTTCCGGTGCTGCCCCTTCTAACCGCCTTTTGGCATCAATTAATTCATGCTCTTTAATTTCTGCATGCTTCTCTGTTCGCATTTTGCGAAGGTCACGGATTACCTTGTCGGCCTCACTTTTTGCCTCTTCAACAATTTCCCCGGCCTTTTCTGCCGCTTTTTCAAGCATCGAGTCTTTTTTCTCGTAAAATTCCATTAGTTGTTTTTGCAAGTCTTGATGAAGTTTTTCCGCAGATTTTAAATAATCACGGGCTTCTTCCTGCTCTTTTTCTGCCAGCCGTTTACTTTCTTCTAACGAGGCTATCATCTTATCGATTTGGTTCGTATCTTCACTCACATGTGAGCGTGCAGCCTGAATCACACGTTCATTTAAGCCAAGTCGTTTTGAAATTTCAAAGGCATTACTCCGTCCCGGCACACCTAACAACAATCTATAGGTTGGGCTTAATGTCTCCACATTGAACTCAACACTTGCATTCAACACACCTTCACGGTTATATCCGTAAGCTTTTAATTCAGGGTAGTGGGTCGTAGCAATCACCCTTGCCCCCCGCTTGTGAACCTCATCTAAGATGGAAATCGCTAAGGCTGCACCTTCCTGCGGATCGGTTCCAGCACCAAGCTCGTCAAATAATACAAGGCTATTAAAATCAACTCGATTTAAGATTTCGACGATATTAACCATATGGGATGAAAAGGTACTTAAACTTTGTTCAATCGACTGTTCATCGCCTATATCAGCATACACCGCATCAAAGACGGCTAGCTCTGAGCCATCATAGGCAGGGACCTGCAAGCCTGCTTGGGCCATTAATGTACACAACCCAAGTGTTTTTAAGGTAACCGTTTTACCGCCCGTATTCGGACCTGTAATCACAATAGTTGTAAAGTCTTGCCCCAGCATGATATCGTTGGCAACCACTTCATCAATCGGAATGAGCGGATGTCTTGCCTTAAATAAAGCAATTCTTCCCTCATTATTCATGATCGGCATCGATGCTTTGATTCGTTTTCCATATTTTGCTTTGGCAAAAATAAAGTCCAAATTAGCGAGAACTTCCACGATTACTTTGAGTTCGCTCTCGTGCTCGGCTGTTTCAGCGGATAGCTCGGATAGAATTCTATCGATTTCCAGTTGTTCCTTGACACGAATATCCTGCAGTTGATTGTTTAATTGGACAATCACTTGTGGTTCGATAAACAGGGTTTGTCCGGATGCGCTTTGGTCATGAATGATTCCGCCGTAGTGACCACGATATTCTTGTTTAACAGGGATAACAAAGCGGTCATTACGAATCGTGACAATCGCGTCGGAAAGCATTTTGCTGGCATTGGATGACCGAATCATACTTTCTAGTTTTTCACGAACCCGTGACTCATTGGACCGAAGCTGATGCCTTAATGAACGCAGCAGATCACTCGCGCTGTCTAACACCTCGCCGCCTTCATCAATGGCTTGTTTGATTGCTTGCTCAAGATTCGTTAACGGAATAATCCGCCCTGCTTGTTCAGACAAAATCGGAATTTCTGTTCTCTCATCAGCAAAATCCACGATAAACCGCTTCATTTGCCGGCTTGCATGGATGGTACTAGAAATTTGGACGAGTTCATGCGAACTTAGCACTCCACCTATAACAGAGCGTTTGATGTGTGCGCGGATATCATGAACACCTGAGAGTGGGACATTCCCTTTCACACGAAACACCGTTGAAGCCTCATCTGTTTCTGCTTGAAGTTTGACTACTTCTTCAAAATCAGTTGAGGGCACTAAGTCAATTATTTTTTTCCTACCAAGTGACGAGGCAGCATGTTCTAACAGTTGCTCTTTTACTTTCGTGAATTCTAATACCTTTAAAGCTTTTTCTTGCATGGAGATAACCTCCCTATCCTCTATTATGCAAAAATTCTAGCAGGTCATTTTTATCTAAAGCATTAATGACGGATGACTTTTTAATCCAGCCCTTTTTGGCTGCTGAAATACCGATTTCCATATGCTTTAATGTATCCATTTTATGAGCATCCGTATTGATGAGAATTTTCACCCCTGCATCCTGAGCTCTTCGTAAATATTCAGATGCCAGGTCCAGACGGTTGGGATTCGCATTTAATTCTAATGCCGTATTGGTTTCTTTGGCGAGTTGGATAAGTAAATCAATGTCAACATCGTATCCTTCGCGGCGGCCAATTTTTCTGCCTGTTGGATGCGCAATTAAATCGACATGGGCATTCGTCAAAGCTGTTGTTAGCCGTTCCATAATTTTTTCCTTTGATTGGGAAAAAGCAGAATGTATAGAGGCAATCACGAAATCCATGTCAGCAAGAAACTCGTCGTCATAGTCCAGCGTGCCATCTGGAAGAATATCCATCTCCACACCCGCTAGAATAAGAAAATCATCATACTTTGCATTTAATTTATTAATTTCTTCTCTTTGTTTTAACAGTCTTTCACGCGTTAGACCATTAGCCACCTTTAGATACTGTGAATGGTCCGTAATCGCCATATATTGATAACCTCTAGCCCGGCAAGCATCAGCCATCTGCTCGATCGAATGAGCACCATCGCTCCAAGTGGAATGCATATGAAGGTCGCCCTTAATATCTTGAATTTCAATTAATTCTTCTGCCTTAGTGAACGTTTCCACTTCCCTGCCGTCCTCTCTAATTTCCGGAGGAATGAAAGGCAAGTCGAAATGCTTGAAAAATTCTTCTTCCGAAGAGAAGGTGAGAATTTCCCCTGTCTCAACATTTTCCACGCCATACTCACTGATTTTTTCACCGCGTTCCTTCGCCAATTGCCGCATCCGGACATTATGTTCCTTCGATCCAGTAAAATGATGCAAGGTTGTAATAAACTCTTCTGGTTTAACCAGACGGAAATCAACAGAAATATCATAATCATACTCAAAGACTAAAGAAACCTTTGTATCGCCTGCACCAATTACTTCTTTTATGTTTGGAAGCTTTAATAGATGCGCACGCACTTGTTCGGGTTGAGTTGTAGCGATTATAAAATCAAGGTCTTTGATCGTCTCTCTCATTCTGCGCAAACTGCCCGCACGTGAAAACTGATGAATATCCGGTGTATCCGCAAGAGTTGCTTCAATCTGCTCAGCAATTGGAAGCATGTACGCTAACGGCAATCGTTCCGGTCTAGAGCCGACATTGGCAATGGCACTAAGGATTTTTTCCTCTGTCTTCTTGCCAAAACCTGCGAGCGCTTGAACCTGTCCTGCTTCACAGGCTTTCTTTAAACTGGAAACATCCACGATATGTAACTCTTTGTATAACTTAGCAATTTTCTTGCCGCCAAGCCCCGGGAGCTGCAGTAACGGGATGAGTCCTCTTGGCACTTCCTCCTTCAACTCTTTTAATACCGAAGAAGAACCTTCTTTTATGTATTCATCCATGACAGCGGCCGTGCCTTTACCAATTCCTGAGATCGCGGTAAAGTCCTCAATCTCTGTTACACTGCGTTCGTCTGCTTCCAAAGCAGTAGCTGCTTTACGAAAGGCAGAAACCTTGAATGGATTTTCCCCTTTTAACTCCATATAAATCGCAATCGTTTCTAGCAAACGAATGATTTCTTTTTTATTTATTTCCATTTCATTATCCACCTACCTACTATTTAGCATTTTCATTTTATTCTACTTTAAGGCATGAATAGAAAAACTTCTCTGCTACAGAGAAGTTAAAGCAGTTGTATATTCAATCCACATGCTTTTTATCTGCTGTGAAAGGATAGGAGTGTGATTCACAATCGCTTTTGCCATGCTCGATTGATCTAAAGCGTTTTGTAAAAATTCAATTGGCAGAAGGGCCGAAATATATAATAAAATAAAAATAACTAAGTAAATTTCAATGAAACCGAGCAGTCCCCCACCCAAAATATTCAACTGTTTGAGTACAGGCAAATGGGCAACAAAGTCGAGCATCGAACCAATAATTTGCAATAACGCTTTTACAGCAAAAAAGATGATCACAAAGGCGATCGCACGATAAAAGGCGGCCTCCATATTACTGCTGTCTGTCAGCAATTTTAAGGTTGTCACATTCCCGAAATTTGGATAAGGTATCCAGAGGGTTAGCTTAGGTGCCAACTGTTCGTAGTATGAATTTGCTGCGACATATGCAATAATAAAACCTATTAAATGAACAAGCTGCAGAATAAAGCCTCTTTTTAGGCCTACAAAGAAACCAATAATTAAAAAAATGATAATTGCTAAATCTAACATGTTTTCTTAGTCCTTTTCTTTTAGTAGTTCTGATTGAAGCCGATCTAATTGGTCTTTTATTATCAGGTAATCATTGACTGCATTTACGGCTGTTAATACGGCGAGTTTGCTTGCGTCTAGATTTGGATTCTTAGAACTGATTTCGCGCATTTTATTGTCAACTAATGAGGCCACATGCCGGATGTGACTTGGACTTTCCGACCCCATAATAACGTATGCTTGACCGTATATATCTACGGTTGTTCTATTTTTTTGTTTATTCGACAATGTACTGCCTCCATTCAAAGAATCCTACACTATATCATAACATGAACCGTTATCTATGGAAAAGTTAAAGCGTATTTTATATTTATTTAGAAATGTGGTGTTAATAGTATGGGTAATATTGTATTGAATCTGGAAATGAAAAAAATAATGGAAATGCGAAACTATTACGGTAAAAATTTATTAGATAAAAATATTCCCGGCAGTGTATTTGCGGCGAAAACGCCCGCCTGTATGATTACAGCCTATAAATCAGGCAAAGTATTATTTCAAGGAAACGATAGTGAAAAGGAAGCAAGCAGATGGGGCAGTGCAAATGCCACCTCCAACAAACCTGGCTCTTCTTCAAAAGCGAAATCAATAGCGAAAGGTGACCTGCCAACCGGCATCGGTCTAATGTCTGCGATTGGTTCAGATGAAGTTGGGACAGGAGACTTTTTCGGCCCGATCACTGTCGTGGCAGCTTACGTAAAAAAGGAAAATATCCCTTTGTTAAAAGAATTAGGAGTCCGGGATTCGAAAGATTTGAATGATGACAAAATCATAGCGATTGCGAAGGTCATTAAAGATATTATTCCCTTTAGTTTAATGACGTTAAAAAATGAAAAATATAACCAGGTTCAACAGTCAGGCATGTCACAAGGAAAAATGAAGGCAATTTTACATAATCAAGCGATCTTAAATGTACTAGACAAGATTTCACCTGAGAAGCCGGAAGCAATCCTCATTGACCAATTCGTTCAAGCAAGTACCTATTATCAACACTTAAAATCCCAAAAAGCGATTGCCAAGGAGAATGTTTATTTTAGTACGAAAGCGGAAGGTATTCATTTAGCGGTCGCTGCTGCAAGTATTCTCGCCCGCTATGCGTTTATCCAATATATCGATAAACTTAGCGATTCTGCCGGCTTTAAGATTCCAAAAGGTGCCGGGGCACAAGTGGATGTGGCTGCAGCAAAGTTAATTATGAGTAAAGGCCGTGACATACTCCCATCATTCGTGAAGCTCCACTTTGCTAATACCGATAAAGCTATCGCACTAGTTAATAAAAAACGAAATTGAAATGTTTTTTGTGGTGGTTGCGAATAAATATATAAAAACGGTGTATGGAGGGATAGTGGTGGCAAATAAACTTAGTGAAGCGGAAATAACTACAGCGATGGCCGGATTAACGGGTTGGAAATTGGACGGGAAATTTATCGTAAAAAAGTACCGCTTCCGTGAGTTTTTACAGGGCGTGGCGTTCGTGAATGTGATTGCCCAGCTTTCGGAAGAAAAAAAACATCATCCCTTCATTTCGATTGACTATAAATTAGTGACACTAAGACTTACCTCTTGGAATGCAGGCGGATTGACCGATTTAGATATCGCTTTAGCAAAAAAATACGATTTGATTTACGAGAAATATTAACTGAAGAACAAAAGGCGCAAGCGCCCGTTTAGCTGCGTATGGGCTGGAGCGCTCCAACTGAGATAAAGGAAACACGAAGAGCGATAGCGCATTCGTGCTTGACTTATCGTAGGGCGGAGAGCGAAGCCCACTAGCAGTTGGGCGCTGGAGCTGAATTCAGAAAACTATTTATTGTTATCCACAACAAAAAAATTTAAAATTTCCAATAAAAAAAGAAAAAACAGAACACCTCCGCCAATGTTGGGAGGTGCTCTATTATATTTTAGCGGTGACCATTTGTATGGCCAATTTCATAGATAATTTCACCAATTCCTGAGGTAACATTACTCGTCTTCACGTTATTCATATTAGTGAACAAGTTCCGAATTTTCCTATGAATATCATCATCGGCGGTGACATAGACATTATAGCCTTGTTCATTTCTTGATATCACTTGTTTGACTTTATTTTCTACAGCTTTACGATTTCCTTGAGTGTTTGCGTCAATACCAACGACAATATCCATTCCTTGAACAATTGATGTTGCGCGGCCAACACCTGGTATTTTTTCAGCCGCTTCAGATGCTCTTGAAGCCACTTGTTGTGCGGAGCGAATATCATTTCTAGTAGAGGTATGCTGGGTTCCTGAATAATCACCATTATAATTATGGTTATAAGGGTGATCGGAACGTTGTCCAACCTGTGTTGTATTTATTCCATTTCCAGCGTTATTGACCTGTCCAGAATTCTCTCCGATTTGTGGCTGGGTTCCTTCATTTTGATTATTATTACAACCAACAAGTCCTGTCAGTGCGATTAAAGTACAGATCATTAATTTTGCCCTCATCAAACACACTCCTTTTTAGCTATTGTGCTCTTTCCCAAAAAAGGTATGCATTTGGAATTCCATCGCACAGATGTAAGAAGTGAAGTGCACTAAAGATCACGATTGCAAAACAAACAACTGTTTCATAAAAGGCCTCCTACTATGTACTGTTCGTAAAAATCATTCAGAGTAAATTTACGGATTTCCCCCTCTTCTAAATAAGCAACATGGGAGCAAATCTGGCGAATTTCGTCCATATGATGGGAAGAAAACAGAATCGTTTTATCTTCCAATGATCTTAAAATCGTCAGAATCTCACTTCTCCCTTTAGGGTCTAATCCACTCGTTGGTTCATCCAAAATGAGGATGGAAGAATCAAAATACAACATGATACCTAAACCCAACCGTTGGAGCATTCCTTTTGAATATCCTTTAATTAAAACGCTCCGATGGTCCCACAGATTCACCTTTCTCAGCATTTCCTCCATTCTTTTTTCATCCATTGGACCATTTCCTAATGAGGCAAAAAAATTCATATTCTCCTCCCCTGTCATATGCGGGTATAGGAGAAATTTTTCCGGCAGGTAGGCGACGTTTTTTTTCCACTCCTCTTTGTTATGTGGAATTCCGGAAAGCTTAATGATTCCCTTTTTAACAGGAATCAAATTGAGCATCGAATGGATTAAGGTGGACTTTCCTGCTCCGTTACTTCCAACAAGGGCACAAATTTCATTTTTTTCAATCATTAAATTGATATCCTTTAGGACTACTTTGTTTTGATAAGATTGGGATAGTTCTTTTATCTCGATCATAAAATCCCCCCTCTTCTTCTTAGCCTAACCGCCAGCTCAAATGACAGGACCGACCAAACCATTAGAGTAACCCATAGTAAATACTTCGGCTGAAGCCACACCATTTTCTTCATAAGTCTTGACAAATGATCGAGTGGGTAAAGTCCTAAAGCCGTCTCCAGGTAAAAATGAAGAGTATGGAGTGGGTCCAGGAAATAAAAAACAGAAAAAATGGTAATATTCTCCTCATTTACTAGTGGCAAGATATAAAGGAACAGTAAATCAAGAAGGAAAATAAAGAAGAACCACGTAAAAATATTGGCTCCTACTAGCTGCATTCGATTTTCGCAAATACTTCCCAACAATAAACCCATTTGATTAAAAATAAATAACAACGTGAAAAAGGTAAGCAAATAGATCCCAAAAGAAGAAACGTCGAATAAAAACAGGAATTTCATCGGTATGGCCAGGGCAAAATACCAACATAAAAATACCAAGACGGTAATGAACTGGACCCCAATTGTTTTTTTTAGAAAAAAACTGCGATAGGATTCTTTTTTCGTCAAGATAATCATTAATGTTTTTTGTTCTTTTTCCTGTATGACAGCAAACGAAGAAATAAACAAACTTAAGAGTGGAATTAGAAACACATTCATTTCATATAAAGAAAGCAAATAGACTTCAAATCCTTGATCTGAAGGTAATGACTTCGACTGCCACAAAATAAAAACAGAAATAATCATGGCCATACTTAAGGCGAGCCAAAGACCTTTGCCACGGGATAATTCCTTCCACTCTTTCCAGATATATGTCAACGAATCCTTCTCCTCCTTTTTACAAAAATGATTCCTAAAATAATCATAACCGGTATCAGCAAAAACCAAACTGCCGGGAGCCTAGTTCCTCGTTCACTCATCAACGGATAAGGGTCTGTAAAAACAGTTTCTTGTCTATGTAGAAATTGATTGATTTTTTCGTAGATATGAATAGACGGGCTCGGTAAAAAGAGATAAACAAGCTCTTGGTCTTCCATTAACTTTGCAAGGGAAGATTTATACTTAACAGGAATATCTCCAATCATATCTTCATTCAAATCAAATAAGGCAAACGTTTCCCCCCATTCATTCCCTTTATGGTTTTCACTCCATTGGTTCTGCGCTTGCCCTCCAATCGTAATCACAGGAAGCGTATTGCGAAAAAAGCTATTCAAGGAAAATACTTGGCTGCTCGAGCTAGCCCAGAGCTCAACCCCGATGCGATTTTGCAGAAACTCATTGCTAATAATTCTGTTATTCTGTGATAGATCAATATAAAGCCCGCGCTGATTGTGATAGAAATGATTGTCCTTCACTATATTTTCATCACTCGCTTGAAGCATTAAACCAAACGAGCGGCTGCCCTGTTGGTAAGAAAATTCATTTTCAATTAACTCAATACCCTTAGAATTCATAATCGCAGCTCCACCGACATTCTGGTGAAAATGATTATTGAAAAAATGGTTGTGATCAGAATACATATAGTGTAATCCATAGCGTGTATGGCTAATATCTACTTTCTTGACCACATTATCATTTGAATAGGAAAAATAGATTCCATCGCGAGAATCACGAATAACCGCATCAGTTAATCGATTTCGCTGGGAACGGATCAGTTGGATACCGTTCCCTTGACCGGCGACTTCCCCCCCGCCCATTCCTGTAATCCATACTTTCGAAAGATCATTTTCATTAGATGAGCTAAAATAAATGCCGTGAAAGGAATCACTGATGGTCAAGTTTTTAAGTACATTTCGGTCAGATAGAACCTTAATCGCAGAATACTCTTCTACTGAATTCCTACTTTTACTGCTATGAGAGATTCGTAAGTTTTCCAATCGAGTGCCTATCGCAGTCTTTTGAATCAAGATGACATTCCCTGTCCCATCGCCTTTAATATTAGTTTTACCAGCGCCCTTAATGGCAATCGGTTTTGATATCGTCACATTCCCACTATAAGTCTTATTTTGCAGAAGAAGAGTCCCATGTGCAGGAGTTTGATCGACCAGATCTTGCAAGGAACTGTTTTCTGCAAAAAAGGTGTTTGGATGAATGGTTAGCAAAAAAAATATGATTCCTGCCATCCAATGCCATTTCTCCCTCATCTTTTCCGATCCCTCCACAATGGAAACAGTGTGCATAAGAAAGCAGCACCGAGGAGAAATGAACCATAGGTGAAATAGCTTTCCGTCACAAAGTTGGCAAGTGTATTCTCCCCAATAACTGGAGGTACAAATGGATCCACGTCAATCGGTGCCGTTGGATCAAGGTCCGTTCCATAATTACGCAGACAGCGGTGGATGTCATAAATTCCGAATGCTCCGCCCACAATAAAAAGCCCAATCAGACCGTAGAGCAAGCTTTTTCGCCGCAAAAATGCAGTAATAAGCGTTAACAAGGCCAGAATACCGATGATATATGGAAGGAATTGGAGCTCTGGAAAGTTCTCCTCGCCAAAACCCTTCATGCCAATGTAATGATTTAATCCATTGACGATATCGATATCTCCCGCCATCTTATACGGATAAACAATGATATCCAAGCCTTCCGGATATTGTGGCGCATAGAATCGCATTCCCCACCAAGGAAAGAAAATGGACGTAATTAGCAAAATAGCTGCTAGACACAGTGCAATAACAGAAGGAATGGAAAGAGTATTGGACAATTTAATGCTCCTTTCTCGTAAAAAGAAAAAAGGGCAACGCGGCCCCTCCTCCTTTTATCCTTTGGGTTCAACTAATAAATACCCATTCATTTCCTGATGTAAAGCAGAACAGAAATTTGTACAGTATAAAGGATAGGTACCTGCCTTATTCGCTGTAAATTCAATTGTCTGGGTCTGTCCCGGCTGGACTTCCATGTTCAAATCGTAGGAGTTAATTCCAAAGCCGTGGGTAATGTCCTGATCAAGATCGATATTAGTTAAATGAATGACGACTTTATCTCCTTCTTTAACATTGATGACATCTTTTCGAGCAGCCTTCCCATCAAAAATGAATTTGGACCGTAACGCAACCCCATGTACTTCTACAACATTCCCTTTTCTTGTAATACGAGTGTCCTTTTGATTCCAGACGCTATCTGGACGCTTTTCATCCTTATCGTATACGACAATCGGCTTGATTTTGTCCGCCTTTATCATCTGTGCATAATGTGGTTCAGGGTCGGCGGGAGCTGATTGGATAATTTCCATCTTTTTACCGCTAAGATCAATTAATTGCATCGATTCTGGATGGGAAGGACCAACAGAAAGATAAGTATCCTTAGCAATTTTATTAAGCGCAATAATATATTTACCGTCTGGGCTGACGGTATCGCCCTCTGCAGCAGACGCATGACCAGGTGAATATTGAACAGGTACGCGGTCAACCGTTTCGCCGGTCTTGATATTCCATTTGACAATCTCTGACGAAATAAACATCGTCGTATAAGCAAACCCATTACCATCGAATTGTGTATGCAGTGGTCCGAGTGCATTTTCTGGGTTTACTTCCCTTTCCATGACGGATGCATAATCTAAAACGGGAATTCCTTCCTGCTCACCTGCAAACTTTTTATCTTTGATGGCTTTAAATGCTTTTTCAAAAGAGAATACTGTCATTGCCGGTGCTAGTTTTCCGGATGCAATGAAACGGGTTCCGTCAGGAGTTACATCAACCCCATGGGGTGACTTTGCAGTTGGTACAAGATAAATGGCTCCTTTATGCTTTGATGGATCGAGCATTTTCATTCCATTGACCATGTCATACTTTCCATCCGCAACCATCTTCTCAAGTTCTTTCCAGTTAAAAAGAACAACATAATCACGGTCTTTCTGTGAGGCATTAATTTCCTCCTCTGTCGTTGCTTCTTCTGTATTATAGGTTGTCATGACTGCCCAATCTTTTGAAATCTTTTTGCCGGCATCCGATAAATCGAATGACCAAGGGGGCAGAGCAACCTGATAAGCAACACTCAGCTTTTGTTTTTTCTCATCAAATGTAACGGCAGACATTACTCCTTTAAATTTGGTCTTATAGTCATCCAAAGAGGCAAATTTATGTCCAAATGGAACAGCAAACCTGGTCGGTAAAAACATATATTCTGTATTCTGAGTCACAAATGCCGCACAATGGGGGCCTCCTGTATTTGGAACCTCCAAAATATCCTTAACCGTAAACGTCTTTAGATCCATAACAGCCGCACGATTATTCCCTACGTCTGTCGCAAATAAATACTTTCCATCATACTCTCCTCCCTTTTCCGATAAGGCAGGATGATGGAGATCGCCCCAATTGTACTTTCCCAGCATTTTTTTTGAATGCTTATCCCAGCCATAACCTGTCGCTGAATCATGTGAAAAAACTGGTATTGTACGAATATGGCGCATTGAGGGAACACCATAAATAAACATTTGCCCAGAGTGACCACCAGAGGCAAATAAATAATATTCATCCTTCTGACCAAAGGGAACATAGACCTTTTGGGCAATGGTGGCAGTTCCCGCTTGATTAGTATTTTTATTATTGTTGAAATCCGCAAATATCACAGTCGATGCCAATGCTCCCAATACTAATCCGGAAATGGCTGCAATCAATTTTTTCATAAAATTTCCTCCAAAATCATTGTTTCTTCTCTGATGCGGCTTTTAGGGCTGCAAGAACCGCTGCTCTTTCATCATCCGTCAGCGGTTTATCTCCTAGTACACCTGACATGACTGCAGAAGTTGGTTTTTTGAGAAACTCTTCGATTGGCACACCATGCTTTCCTTCAACATTTACATAGGCCTGAGATAAATCCGGACCCGTAGACCCACCTTGGATATTTAGTGCAGAAATACTATGGCAGGAAACGCAGCCGCGCTGAATAAAAATCCTGCCTTCTTTAGCGGTTGAATCACCCTGTTGTTTTTCTATCGCATCTTTTTTGACAACTTGATCAGTTTTTTCTGCCGTTTCAGCAGGTGCTGCTTTTTCCTTAGCATTAAAAATTAAGTAACCTCCACCAAAAGCGACCCCAAAACAAATAAGAAAAATAGCAATATATTTCCCCATATGCCCCCTCCTTTCTAACATAGTTATAATATTTTTTTAGTTTTACCCGGAGGAGCTCTTTTATTCCGAAAAGTGGTTAGTATAACAACAATACCCAAGGAAATAGTCCTGTTCCAAATCGACTACACCAATTTTTATCAGCGATTTTGGGGCATATATCAGCAATTTTTATTTGTTTATCAGCGATTTATTCTATTTATCAGCGAAAATTAGTTTTTATCAGCGATACGTCATTTAAAATGGAAAAGTCTTAGGGAAGTAAGCCCGTCCCTTTTTCGTTCCAGAATAATTAAGATTTACAGAAAGCAGTAATCTTTTTGCAGTATCATGGGATTGTATATGGGCAAATTCACGAAACTGCTGATTTGTAATTTTCGAATCAAAAAGTAGAAAGTAATCTCTCAAAGCATCAATATGAGCATCTTTTGAAAATTTGTCGCATGAAGGGCAATACCATTTGTGTTTCTTACGAATAAGTGGAAAATGAGTGCAGCTGGGTCCAAAAACACCGGTCAATAAATTCGCTTTGTTAATTCCATATTTAGTTAAGATATAGTTGGTTGGGATTTTATTCATTTTTACAAGGAGACGGCTCAGCTTTCGAAGATCTTTGGAATCAAGAATAGGGGTAGAATATTGTTGCTCAAAAAACTGAATTTTATTTAGGAGAACATCTGACTTACATACTCGTGGCTTTACTTTATGAGCGTTTTTGCCTGTGATGACATAGGAAGCATACTTATTGCTGATGACTACTAAGTGATCAACTGGTACTTGGGGAAATTTATGTTCGGCCATTAGCTTCTTTATATATTCTTGATGCCTTTTTGCTTGGGCAAGCGGGTAGGGGTAACCTTTTTCCTTGTCATTATTGATTTGGATAAACTGCTCATTTTCCATATCGAATATTAATTTACCAGTCATATGTTTCACTTCAAGAATTAGGGCGAATTCTGGTGTCAGAAGAAGGGTGTCAATTTGGCTGTTGTAGTTACCATCAGGAAGGTTTAAATCGTGGAGTACCATGTATTTATCAACAGAAAGGAGGCGCAAATAATAATCAAGACTTACTTCACCTTTATACCCGGCCTGCCTTCTCCCCATCTCCTCTATTATTCGCTGATACTTTGGATAATTCAGAGGAAGTCGTCGGCATAATGCCTGTAAAATAAGAAGTACTAATGGAATTGTTCTTTCTTTTATAATCAAAAACTATCACTCCTTTCATTTTACTAATGTAGTTCTGAGTAGACCCTGAAAACCCTGCCGAATATTAGCGAAATTTGTTAATAATTAATGTCTATTTATTTTATCAGCGGTTTTTAAATGTTTATCAGCGATTCCAGCAATATATCAGCGATTCCGCACCATTTATCAGCGAAAAATTCAATATATCAGCAAAGCGGGAATTTCGCCTTAAACTCATACAAAAAAGCCAGCCCGAAATCTACATTCGGGCTGGCTTCTATAAATTTAACCTCTTAAAACCGCTCCTGCTTTTTCCTCTAAAGCTGCAAGTACGCGTGTGTGGACCTTCGTAACCTCTTCATCAGTTAACGTACGCTCAGGGTCAAGATACTTTAAAGAAAAAGCAATGGACTTCTTGCCTTCCTCCATCTTGTCACCCTCATATAAGTCAAACACATGAACCTCTTCCAGAAGTGGCGCCCCTGCAGATAAAATAATTTCGCTTAGGGTGCCTGACACCGTTTCTTTGTTTACCACGAGGGCAATGTCTCTAGTAATCGATGGGAAGCGTGGAATGGCTTCGTATTGTAATGCTGATGTTTCTGCTTCAAGTACAGCTTTTAATGAAAGTTCAAATACGTAGGTATCTTTCAAATCCAAGTCTTTTTGAACCGTTGGATGGACTTGACCGATAAAGCCGATTTTCTCATCATTTAGAAGAATTTCTGCTGTACGGCCCGGATGCAGACGGTCTACCTGTGCCTGAACAAATTGAACCTGTTCAAAGAGGCCAAGTTTAGCAAACATTCCTTCTAAAATTCCTTTAACAACGTAGAAGTCAACGGCTTTCTTCTCTCCTTGCCAAGAATGACTTTCCCAAAGGCCAGTAATGGCTGCAGCTAAATGTTCTTTTTCCACCGGAAGAGAGTCTGTCCCGTTCGCTAAGAATACAGCACCCGTTTCATATACACCTAAGCTATCGTTTTGGCGGGCACTATTGTATTTTAATACTTCCAAAAGCTGAGGCATGATGCTCAAACGAAGGATACTGCGCTCTTCACTCATTGGCATGGAAAGACGAATGGTATCCCGCTTTTCAAGTGCAAATTGTGCTGCCTTTTCCTCGCTTGTGAGGGAATACGTTACAGCTTGGTATAAGCCTGCACCTTCTAGGTATTGACGAACCACACGGCGTTTCTTCTGATACTCATTCAAACCGCCCGGGGTTGTCGAACCGATTGGCAGTGTTTTTGGAATATTATCGTAACCGTAAAGGCGGGCTACTTCTTCCAGTAAATCTTCTTCTATTTTAATATCGCCGCGGCGAGTCGGTGCCGTTACGGTAATGGTATCTTCCTCAATACTTACCCCAAATTGAAGACGATCAAAGATTTCTTTCACGTCCTTCATTACAAGCTCTGTACCAAGCACACGATTGATTTTTTCTAAAGTAATCGAAACTATGGCTGGTTCGACTGTTAGTGTGTCCGCCTCAGCCACACCTTCTAATACTTCTCCGCCAGCGTATTTTGCCATCAGATAGGCTGCGCGCTCTCCTGCTGCACGAACACGATTCGGATCGACACCTTTCTCAAACCGAGCGCTTGCTTCACTTCTTAGGCCATGGTCTTTTGATGCCTTTCTAACAGTTGCTCCATTAAAGTAAGCAGATTCAAGCAAAACAGTTGTTGTGTCTGACGTTACTTCAGAATTTGCTCCTCCCATTACACCAGCTAGGGCAACAGGCTCCGTTCCATTTGTAATAACCAGATGTTCAGATGTAAGTGTACGTTCCGCATTATCAAGCGTAACAAATTTCTCGCCATCTGCCGCACGGCGGACAAGGATTTCTTTTGACCCTAAACGATCATAATCAAATGCATGAAGCGGCTGTCCGTATTCAAGAAGAATATAGTTGGTAATATCGACCACATTGTTGTGTGGACGAATTCCCGCTGACATTAAGCGTGTTTGCATCCAGAGCGGTGATGGTCCGATTTTTACATTTTTAATGACTTTTGCCACATATAACGGGTTATCTTCTTTAGCTTCGACTGTGATTTTTACATAATTAGATGCTTTTTCAGTTGAAGCTTGCAAGTTCGTTTCCGGAAGTTTCACGTTTCTTCCAAGAATCGCCGCCACTTCATAAGCAACCCCTAGCATGCTTAAGCAATCTGAGCGGTTTGGAGTTAAGCTTAGTTCAAGAATCTCATCATTTCTATTTAACATTTCAATGGCATCGACGCCGACTTCAGCATCTGCCGGGAAAACAAAGATTCCCTCGGAATATTCTTTCGGCACCACTTTTCCTTCGATCCCTAACTCAGTGAGCGAACAGATCATTCCGTTCGATTCTTCGCCGCGAAGTTTCGCGCGTTTAATTTTAAAGTTACCAGGAAGGACAGCACCTACTGTTGCCACCGCAACCTTTTGACCTTGCGCCACATTTGGGGCACCGCAAATAATTTGGACCGGTTGTTCCCCGCCAACATCCACAAGGCATTTGCTTAATTTATCAGCATTCGGGTGCTGCTCGCGTTCAAGGACATGACCAACAACCACGCCTTGAATACCGTTGTTAAGAACTTCTACTCCCTCAACCTCAATACCACTTTTAGTAATTTTTTCTGCTAATTCAGCTGCAGTTACCCCGGATAAATCGATATAATCCTGGAGCCATTTATATGAAACGAACATGTCGTCATCCTCCTTTAGTTATCTTTAATCAACGAGTTAATGTATTCAAGTTCATTCGTGTTTTGAAAATTGCTTTAAGAACCGAACATCATTGGTATAAAAATGTCTAATATCATCGACACCGTACTTTAACATTGCAATCCGCTCAGGCCCCATTCCGAAGGCAAAGCCAGTGTATTTCTTCGAATCGTATCCAGCCATCTCAAGCACGTTAGGGTGAACCATACCTGCTCCAAGAATTTCAATCCAGCCTGTGCGCTTACAAACGCTGCAGCCAGACCCGCCACAAATTTTACAAGAAATATCCATTTCAACTGAAGGTTCAGTAAATGGGAAAAAGCTTGGACGCAGACGAATTTCACGATCTTCCCCGAACATTTTTTTCGCAAATACTTCTAATGTTCCTTTCAGGTCACTCATGCGGATGTTCTCTCCGACTACAAGACCTTCGATTTGCATAAATTGATGAGAGTGTGTTGCATCATCATTATCACGACGGTACACTTTACCCGGACAAATAATTTTGATTGGCCCCTTGCCATGGTGCTTCTCCATCGTCCGTGCTTGAACTGGCGATGTATGGGTACGAAGAAGGATATCTTCTGTGATATAGAACGAGTCCTGCATATCGCGGGCTGGGTGTCCTTTAGGTAAGTTAAGTGCTTCGAAGTTATAATAATCCTGCTCAACTTCAGGACCTTCTGCTACCTGGTACCCCATGCCAATAAATAGGTCTTCAATTTCTTCGATGATACTTGTCAGTGGATGATGATTTCCAACCTTTATTGGTCGGCCAGGGAGGGTAACATCAATGCTTTCAGAAGCTAATTTTTCTAAGACAGCAGCCTCTTCAAACCCCTTTTGTTTAGCCTCAATTTTAACAGCTATTGTCTCACGGACTTCGTTCGCTAATGCCCCCATCACTGGGCGCTCTTCAGCAGAAAGCTTCCCCATTCCGCGGAGTACTTCTGTGATTGGACCCTTTTTTCCTAGATAAGCCACACGGATGTCATTTAATTCTTTTAAACTTACCGACTTTTCAACTTTTTGAATAGCCTCTTCCTGCAATTCCTTTAAACGTTCTTGCATGTCAATTCCTCCTTAATATTGATCGGTGTCATAGATTGGTGTAATTGATTGGTGTCAGGCACCAGGACAGAAAAAACAAAAAAACCCCATCCCTGGAAAGGGACGAGGTTTATAGTTCGCGGTACCACCCTTGTAAACACTGTATGTAAAAAAACATTGTGTTCGCTTCATTCGGATAACGGCATCTACCGGCGCATCTTTACATTTCCGTTTGCGAAAATGGTCCCGATGCCAACTCTGGAGGCGAACTTCTCTTATTCTTTCCATAAAAGTGCTTTCAGTCGTGGCACTTTCTCCCTAAATGGTCGTAAATAAGGTACTTTTCTCCGTCATCGTTATTTAAATATTAACATTGTTGATTATTATATAATAAATCGCCGGGCAAGGTCAAACAAGTTTGCGCCTATTTTTTCAAATAATAGAGAAGAATCCCGGTTGCCACCGCTACATTTAAGGATTCGCTTTTCCCATAAATCGGAATATACAGGTTCGCTGTCGTGCTGGCAAGAATATCTTTACCGACGCCGTTCCCTTCGTTCCCAACTATGAGAGCAAAGGAGTCACCTGTAGTGATATCAGTATATACTGAGGCTCCTTCAAGTGCGGTACCGTAAACAGGAATATTTTTTTCTTGAAGCTTGTCTATCCATTCATGGAGATCTCCACTTATAATCGGAAGGTGAAAATGGCTTCCTTGTGCAGACCTTAGTACCTTAGCGTTATATATATCAACAGTTCCGCGTCCAACCACGACTGCGTCAATCCCTGCTGCATCTGCCGTACGAATCATCGTGCCGAGATTACCCGGATCCTGAACCGCATCGATAAAAAGGAAGGTTTTTGCCTCATGAACTTCCTCAGCTGTTATCCGGCAAACCGCATAAATCCCTTGTGGTGCCTCTGTATCTGACAAAGATTTCGATATCTCTTCCGTGACTTGTATTACGGGTGTTGACCCAGCATCCCATCGAGAAGGGAGGTCTACTTTTTCAGATACAATAATTTCTAAGATTTGCTCCCCTTGTTTCAAGGCTTCCTCCACTAAATGAAAGCCTTCTACTAAAAAGGTTCCAGACTTATCGCGTTCCTTTTTTGTTAAAAGTTTTTTCCATTGTTTAACTTTAGGGTTGTTTATCGATTCAATATGTTTCAAAACCCGCTCTCCTTTTACATTAACAACTATTTTTTATTATAGCCTAACAAAAATACATAATAAAACCAAAAATAGAAAACATATAAAAAGAAAAGCGAAAGCGCCTTGCCCAGGGGCGACAAGCATAAGACAAACACTGACAGAAGGCGTTGTTTGCCTTCCGAAGTGATTGACTTATGCCTCGAGCCCCTAGGCGCTGTAGCTAGACATTTCTCAAGGTTCAAAGTTTAAGACTTATTTATTTAATTATTAAAAAGGAGTGGTTATACATGAATTTAAATTTACGTAATGCCATTGTTCATAATGTCTCGGGGAATACACAAGATCAACTAGAAGATACGATTGTTGATGCCATTCAAAATGGTGAAGAGAAAATGCTCCCAGGCCTAGGCGTTTTATTTGAGATCATATGGAATAATTCTTCCGAAGATGAGAAAAAAGAAATGCTAGCCACCTTGGAGAGTGGGTTAAAGTAATAATTTACGGTTAGGGCTGTCAATCGGTTTGGTTGACAGCCTTTTTCTGTTAAAAATGAACAAAAATAATGTTTATCAGCGATATCAGACAGTCAATGAGCGAATTTTTATGTCCAATGAGCGAATTTAGGCATTCAATGAGCGAATCTAGAGGTTCTATGAGCGAATCTAAAAACTCTTTTAAAAAGTGCATTGGACAGAAAAAATCCCCGGCAAAATTCTACCGGGGACACCCACAAAAAGTTATTCGAACGTAATCTTATCAACCGTTTCCCGGTCCAAGCGCTTGATGACTTCGACAATCAACTTTACTGCGTTTTCGTAATCATCTCGGTGGAGCATCGCGGCATGGGAATGGATATACCGTGTCGCAATCGTAATCGCCATTGCTGGTACACCATTATGTGTCAAGTGGATAGAACCGGCATCCGTCCCCCCGCCAGGAATGGACTCGAATTGATACGGGATGTTCAATTCATCGGCTGTATCGGTAACTAAATCACGTAATCCTTTATGCGCTACAAGCGAGGCATCATAAACGACAACTTGTGGGCCCTTCCCCATCTTACTCATTGCTTCTCGTTCTGAAATCCCGGGTGTATCACCGGCAATACCCACATCGACTGCAAAACCGATATCAGGCTGAATTTTGTACGTGGCCGTCTTGGCACCACGCAATCCAACCTCTTCTTGAACATTTCCGACGCCGTAAACAACGTTAGGATGGTCAACACCCTTAAGCTGCCTCAACACATCAATCGCAATCGCACAGCCAATTCGGTTATCCCACGCTTTTGCTAATAGCATCTTCTCATTGTTCATCACCGTAAATTCAAAATAGGGAACGACCATATCGCCTGGGCGAACGCCCCATTCTGTCGCTTCCTCGCGGCTTGAAGCACCAATATCAATGAACATGTCTTTAATTTCCACAGGTTTCTTGCGGGCTTCCGCTGATAAAATATGCGGCGGCTTAGAACCGGTAATTCCCGTTACATCTCCCTTTCTCGTCACAATTGTCACGCGCTGGGCAAGCATAACTTGGCCCCACCAGCCGCCAACCGGTTGAAAACGGAGGAAACCTTTATCACCAATTTGAGTAATCATAAAGCCAACTTCATCTAAGTGGCCGGCCACCATAATTTTCGGGCCGCCCTCTTTACCTACCTTTTTGGCAATCAAACTACCGAGTCCGTCCGTTGTGATTTCATCAGCAAATGGTTCTATGTATTTTCTCATGACTTCGCGTACTTCACGCTCATTGCCGGGAATCCCTTTGGCATCGGTTAACTCTTTTAACATCGTCAAGGTTTCATCTAGTTTTACCATATATTAGCCCCCTTTTAAGTTCGTCGACCTCATTATACAGAAAATAACGATTAATTCGCAATTTTTCTGCTAATAGTTATTCTGCTGTCTCAAATAATTTACTTCGTTTTTATGAAAATATGCCTTTTTGATTTCTTCATATGTAAATCCGAGCAGTTCAGCTAATTCGAAGTAAGATTGAAATAAATTGATGTAATCAGCCAAACTTTTATTTTTTTGAAAAATACTGATCCTGTCATATATGCATAAAAATTGTTCTGTCACAGTGAAAGATAACT
This sequence comes from Bacillus sp. MM2020_1, assembly GCA_011250595.1. Lineage (GTDB taxonomy): Bacteria > Bacillota > Bacilli > Bacillales > Cytobacillaceae > Neobacillus. The sequence goes on from JAANMP010000021.1 coordinate 39,814, forward strand.
CCTGCTTATTCAAATCCATTTGCTCCGTATCAAATCCACATTCAATCCCGAGCGATAAAATAAAATGAATACCATCAACAAATTCTTCTAAAATGACCTCTTTAGCTGAAGATGGCTTGACACTCCAAAACTTAAAGCTGCGTGTCTCATTTGCCAACTCACCAATTTCAACGAGTAAGGCAAGGACCTTTTTGTCAAATAAATCCTCATCCTGCAGGTTATGCTTTTCTTGAATATGTTGATCTAATGCCTTTTGCATCTGAAATAGTTGTTCGAGTTGCATACTACCACCACTCCTTTTAGAAAAATTATATCAAAATGAGATATGATTGAAACTTTTTTCGAGTTGTCTCGTATGAATAGGAAAATAGATGCAGGGGGATTATCCATGATATGGTTGCTGCGCTTCGTATTGTTGTTGTTCCTATTCTTCTTATTCAGCTATGGGGTAAAATCCCTTTTTACATCAAAACGAAAACTAGAAGCTGCCCGTAAACAGAAACGTTTTTTGCTGATCGATGATAAGGATGTCAGAAAGAATTTCTCACTTACCTATAAAGGAGCTGTGTTTGCTGGCGAAAAGTACATGGGGCCTGCTGGCAAAACATTTGACATCGTCTCCATCATAATCTGGCCTGAAAATACAGTTTCCCTTAAAGGGCTGGTTAAGGAAGACATTTTTTATATTGATAAAAAACTTCTTGAATGCTATCCGAATGCTGAAATTCACTGGAAGAGTCCGGTGAAGGAATTTTTACAGTAATAGCCGCCTTTCATGCGGCTTTTTTATAATAATAGAAACTTGATCAACAGAACCAATTCAATTCCTGCTAGAAATGGAAAACCAATTTTAAAAGCTGTATGCTTTGTTTTATGCCGGTAAAGCTGCATGCCTGTGGTTGTACCAATCGCTCCTCCTAAAATCGCCACCATCCACAATGTTCTTTCCGAAATTCGATATTGATGTTTCTTTGCCCGCTTTTTATCCTCTCCCATAATCAACAGCCCTGCTATATTCATGATTAGATAAACCACTAACCATATTTTCATATATCATTTCCCCCTTATAGAAAAGGCCATCCTCTACAAAGAGAATGGCCTTTAAACAATTACTTGTTAATGTTTTGTTTTGCAACGTTTGCTAATTCAGCAAATGCGTTTGCATCGCTTACTGCTAATTCAGCAAGCATCTTGCGGTTTACTTCGATACCAGCAAGCTTTAAGCCATGCATTAAACGGCTGTAAGAAAGACCGTTGATACGAGCTGCTGCATTGATACGAGTAATCCATAATTTGCGGAAGTCGCGTTTTTTCTGACGACGATCGCGGAAAGCATACATTAATGATTTCATAACCTGTTGGTTAGCAACTTTGTATAATGTATGTTTTGAACCGTAATAACCTTTTGCTAATTTAAGAACTTTTTTACGACGTTTGCGCGTAACTGTACCGCCTTTTACACGTGGCATTTAATTTCCCTCCAATATATAAATCGATCACTTAATTTTTACTTCATGTACGTTAACATTTGACGAATGCGTTTGAAATCACCTTTAGAAACAAGTGATGCTTTGCGAAGCTTACGCTTTGCTTTTGTAGATTTGTTAGCAAATAAGTGGCTTGTATAAGCGTGGTCACGTTTAAGTTGACCTGAACCAGTTTTCTTGAAACGCTTTGCAGCGCCACGGTGAGTTTTCATTTTTGGCATTTGGGATATCCTCCTTATTACTTGTCGATTTTAGGTGCTAAAACGAGGAACATGCTTCGTCCATCCATTTTAGGATGTGACTCGATGGTCGCAACTTCCTTGCACGCTTCGGAAAAACGGTCTAACACACGTTGACCAATTTCTTTATGGGTAATCGCCCGGCCCTTGAAACGGATTGAAGCTTTTACCTTGTCGCCTTTTTCTAAGAACTTAATTGCATTGCGCAACTTTGTATTAAAGTCATGCTCATCAATTGTTGGGCTGAGACGAACTTCTTTAGTGGTGATGATTTTTTGATTCTTACGAGCTTCTTTGTCTTTCTTTTGCTGCTCGAATTTGAATTTGCCATAGTCCATAATTCTGCCGACCGGAGGCTTTGCATTTGGTGCTACTAGTACCAAATCAAGATTCACTCTTCCGGCAATCTCTAAGGCTTCAGTTTTGGTTTTAATCCCTAACTGTTCGCCATTTTGATCAATTAGGCGGATTTCGCGAGCGCGAATGCCCTCATTTAACAACATGTCTTTGCTAATAATTAGCCACCTCCAAGGTTTTATCACGAATACAACGTCTTGGTCAAGAGAATCTTAAAGAACCCATTTCAACCTAAACGTATGACTCCTTACTGAATTAACAGGTATTAAACTTTTTAGCCGTACTATAAGTGCACAAACAAAAAAAGTGCGGATGAATGCACCCACACTTTACAGAACATAAGTAATGAAACCAAAAAGTTCACGTAAAACCTGCCAACTGCCAAATGCGTCAATCAGGTGAGAAGCGGGTGCTTCTTCTTTTCCCAAAAACAAGTATTCAATTTTTCACCTTAGTAAATATAACATAAACAAAGACGTAATGTCAAACGAACTATTTTCTTTGACAACGGAATTTATTTTAGCAAGAAACCAAGAATTATTCAATAGATTTTTTTTGTAAAAAAAAGAAAGAGCGGCAAGCCCTTTCTTTCTTAACAAATTATCCTCTTTTTACTTCAGCTGTGATTGCTGCTAAAAACTCTGAAAATGGCTTTGTTTCTGAGTTTTGTTCACCATATTTACGAACATTGACTGCTTGGTCTTCGACTTCCTTATCGCCAACAACTAGCATATATGGTATTTTTTGCATTTGCGCTTCACGGATTTTATAACCGATTTTTTCATCCCGGCCATCCAACTCGACCCGTAAGCCTTCATTTTGAAGCTGCTCCTGTACCTGCTTAGCATAATCAAAGTGTGCGCCAGGAGAAACTGGAATGACCTGAACCTGAACTGGAGCGAGCCATGTTGGGAATGCTCCTTTGTATTCTTCAATTAAGAAGGCCACAAAACGTTCCATCGTTGATACAACGCCGCGGTGGATAACGACTGGACGATGCGGTTTGCCGTCCTCACCCACATAAGTTAAATCAAAACGTTCCGGTAATAAGAAATCTAGTTGAACAGTGGAAAGTGTTTCTTCCTTACCTAATGCAGTTTTTACTTGAACGTCCAATTTCGGACCATAGAAGGCAGCTTCCCCTTCAGCCTCATAGTAGTCAAGTCCAAGATCATCCATGGCATCCTTCAGCATACCTTGTGCTTTTTCCCACATCGCGTCATCGTCAAAGTACTTTTCAGTATCTTGCGGGTCACGGTAGGAAAGACGGAATGAATAGTCATTAATACCAAAGTCTTTATAAACGGCTAAAACTAGGTTCACAACCCGTTTGAATTCATCTTTAATTTGGTCGGGACGAACAAAAATATGTGCATCATTTAAAGTCATACCACGAACACGCTGCAATCCTGAAAGTGCACCTGACATTTCATAACGATGCATTGTTCCAAGTTCGGCGATCCGAATCGGAAGTTCGCGATAACTGTGAATGCTGTTCTTGTAAACCATCATATGATGCGGGCAGTTCATTGGACGTAGAACTAATTGTTCATTGTCCATTTCCATGACCGGAAACATGTCTTCCTGGTAATGATCCCAGTGTCCTGAAGTCTTGTATAAATCAACGCTGCCCATAATCGGAGTATATACATGGTCATAGCCAAGACGTTGTTCTTTATCGACAATGTAACGCTCAACTACTCGGCGAATAGTTGCACCCTTTGGAAGCCATAATGGTAAGCCTTGACCTACCAATTGGTTATTAGTGAAAAGGTTTAACTCTTTACCAATTTTACGATGGTCACGCTCTTTCGCTTCTTCAAGCAAGCGAAGATGCTCCGCTAAATCTTCTTTCTTAAAAAAGGCTGTTCCATACACGCGCTGCAGCATTTTATTTTTGCTGTCGCCGCGCCAATAGGCACCCGCAATGCTCAATAGCTTAAATTCTTTGATTTTTCCAGTTGACGGGACATGCACTCCACGGCATAGGTCAAAAAAATCGCCTTGTTCGTAAAGTGTCACGGTTTCCTCATCAGGAATCGCCTCAATTAGTTCGAGCTTGTAAGGATCACCGGCTTCTTTAAAAAGCTGTACAGCCTCTGCACGACTTACTTCCTTGCGAACAATTTCGATATTTTCATTGACGATTCTGGCCATTTCCTTTTCAATCTTTGGCAGATCTTCTGGAGTTAATGATTCCTCAAGGTCCATATCATAATAAAATCCACCTTCGATCACTGGCCCTACACCTAAATTCACACCAGGATAAAGTCTTCTAACAGCCTGTGCCATCAAATGGGCTGTACTGTGACGTAAAACCTCTAATGCGTCTACGGAATCAGGGACGACGATTTCTATTGAACCGTCTTCATTAATAGGACGGCGAAGATCATACAGTTGACCGTTCCATTTACCGGCAATCGCTTTTTTCTTCAGGCCGGGGCTGATGGATGCGGCAATATCTTCCGTTGTTGTTCCACACGGGAACTCCTTTACTGCCCCATCTGGAAACGAAATCTTAACAACGTCTGACATGGTAATTCCTCCTTTGTAATTAAGCGTCCCTGGGCATTTTGCCCAGTAGATTCGCTTTTGAAAAATAAAAAAAACCCATCCCTGGAAAAGGGACGAGTTTTGATAAACACGTGGTTCCACCCAATTTTTCATTTCCAACTGTTGACACCTTGAAAATGACTTTGGTCAGTTAACGGTAGATAGCCGTCAACAATTACTAACCTCATGATTCCATGAAGCGTTCACTGCTGAAGTTTAAAGGTGGTAAGTATTATTTTCGTGTTAGGAGGCTTTCAGCCCTGTCCTCCCTCTCTAGAAACCGTAAAAAATACTGTTATCCTTATCAATACTTTTGCTATGAATATTCTATGTAGAGTATTATAATGATTAATTTTTTAAAAATCAAGGGACATTGACCTAATAAGACAAATTTTCACACTATTCCTCAACTTAAGCATGATTTTCCGAAGAATCATTAGTTTCCAACCACTTATGGACCTCTCGTAAAGCAGCAAAAGATTTAATCGTTACTCTTTCTTCAAAGATGTTTTTGATGGTTCGAACTAACGGTTCATCCGGGTCCTTTGTATACAGAAAAATAGTTGTCGGCGCAAGCGATAATAGTGGGGCAATCGAAGCGGAATCGACATAGACAGGATGATTAACAAGTAACTTCCGGTCAATTAATCTGATTAATTCAGCTCGTTTCATCTCCACAAATTGTTCATTATAAAAGGTGATTTCCTCGTCAAATAACAAATGGAGAACGTCCATTTTGGGTTCTCGATTGATTAAAAAGTCCCTGAGCATTTGCACAAACATTTGATATTCCTGCTCCATTTTATATTCATCAATGGCAACCTCCACATAACCTTCCAATAGCTGGAGGTATGGCCGCAAACGAAATTTTAGAAACGAGTCAAACGAAAAAGAAATATTATCTTGAAAAATGTGCTCGATGGCTGCTCTAATAGGAGGCTCTTCGTTTGAATCCTTCAAAAAAACAGTTAAATCCTTTCTTTGACCTTCTAGAATTGAATAGATTATCTCCATTATTTGTTGCTGTACTTCCAGATCCTCATAAAAAAATTGATTTTTTAATATTTCCCGAAACCAGTCATCACGTTTTATGCTCGTAATAAATTCGTAAAATGCCTTTTTAACCATAGTAGAAATTTCAATGGAAAGGAAGCCGCCTAAAAATTTTACTATATGTTGATCTTCAATTAGAAGAATAGTTTCTTTATCATGATTATTTGGTAAGTACTTCAGCAAGTGGTTATAAAACTTTTGTGCCTCCAACTTGCTTTGGAAGATGATTTCCGCCAACCAAATCCCCCCTTTATGCCAATCTTTGTATTAATATATATGGGGGACTTGCTTAAAATAGAAGTTAGCAACAGTCGCTTTTGCTATTTACGGAAAAAAAGTCAAAAAAAAGACTGCTGACCTGTTTTCAGCAATCTGGAACTCCCTATCTAATTACCGTCTGTTTGGACCATCGACCATCACTGGCACACTTAGGGACCTAATTCTCTCCATGATCCGTCGTGCTTTCATCTTCTCCTCTTCACCCCGTTGGCTGTATGTTAAATGATGCTCCAGCTCTGGAAAATTAAAATTAGAGGTAAAAAATGTCGGCAGGCTTTCTAGCATCCGGAACTGCAAAATTGGCCCTAAAACTTCATCCCTTGTCCAGCTTGATACTGCTTCTGCACCAATATCATCCAGCATTAAGATGGGTTCTCTTTTTAATGCCTCGATTTTTTCATTTAACGTGGAATCAGCGATTGAGCTTTTCATTTCCCTCAAAAGTTCAGGAACATAAACAATCATAGAAGAAATCTGTTTTTTGGCCAATTCATTGGCAATTGCCCCTAATAAATAAGACTTCCCAACCCCGAATTTACCGTAAAGATAGAGGCCTTTCGGTTTTTTACCATCTTCATAATTCATTAAGAAGGTTGCCGCCTTGTCACCGGCATCGAGTCTGCCCGAGTCACCCTCAAAGTCTTCAAAGGTGGCTTCAAGTATGTCTCTTGGTACATATAAACTTTTGATGAGCTTTTCATTTTTCTTCTTTTCATCTGCCATGATTTTTTGAGGACAGCGTTTATAAACAACATCAATGGAGTTTCGTGATAAAACCAAATCCGGGTGATACCCCTTCATGAAATTGATACAGCTAGCCAAGCTTTCACATTTGTTACAATCCTTGCTTTGGTTTGTATACTCGTACAGCTTACTCATGCTTTTATCAATCATCATTTGATCGATTTCATGTTGATGTTTATCTAAAAAGGCTTTTATATCCGAATTTTCGAGGACTTGCCTGCGCTGTTGTTCATAGCGTTTTTGAAAGTTTTCATTAGAAGCTAATCTTTTCAAGGTACGATTAATTTTTTCCAAATGCGGTCACCCCCTATTTGCGAAACGCTTTTAGTTTTTCTTCAATTGAACGTTTTTTCGCTTCTACTTCACTATTGTTACCTTGTGAAGGGTCTTTTCCTGCTTCTTTCGAACTGTCATCGAACCAGTCAGGAATCAACTCGGTCCGAATTGGCTTTTTATTTGTAGACCTATTCGTTTTTTTACTTTCGGTCACCTTGTGTTCCTCATTCCTCGCGAGTTCCATCGCTTCCTTCACCGTTTTCACTTGTTTTCTCGCCCAATGACTGGCAACTGACTCCACAAAGCCCTTAGTAAATTTCATGTCTGTTTTTCTCATTGCCACCTCAATTAAAACATTTACTACACCTGGAGGCAGTTTATATTTAATCATAATCTCTTCTAAGGTTTTTAAATTAGCATTTGAAGGTTCAACGCCTCCAGATAACTCTTTAAAAACGATGAGCGGCGTCGTCGTTTCATAAGAGCGGATTAATTTTTCCTCCGGGGTTTTCGGCTCGGTCAATTGTGTTTGATGGACAATCGGCTGTGTTCGGTTAATCAGACTCGGAAGTTGGTCGTAATTGACAAATTGATACCAATCACGAGCACCCTTTCTCAAATCCTCAATATCAATTTCTTCGTGCTCATTAATGGCACCTAAGATAAAATTTTTCATTTCGATTGCGTCTATTTGGTACAAAAATGCGAGATTACTAATCACATTTTTCACTTTGGGCGTGAGCGCTTTTTTGGGAACAAGCGATTCATTTAGCCCTGCTGTTAACAATTCAAAATCAAACAGGTCGACACCAATTTGGATGGGTCTCGGTTCCGTTCGACCGATAAACTGTTGATTTTCTTCCTCTTGTAATTCCTCCGAAAGACCTTGAATATATTGCATACTGCCTGGTGCTCCTGATGAAAATACATCCTGAAAGGCCTTGGTAACATCTACATACTCGCCTTCACTTGGCTTTTGTTGATCACTAAAAAACCGTTTCAGACGGGAAAAATGGGTTTTCCCAATTTTTCGATATAAATAAATATTTAACATTCCATCTAAAAAGAATTGCTCCGGACTTAATGGTGGATGGAGTTCATAGATAAAAGACCGTCCACCTTCATCCGTTTTGACACGAGTCTTTAATAACCCAATGCCCTCTAGCTTTAATCTTGCTTCATAAATATCCTTTAAGTTCATCTCTAAGAGATTCATCAATAAATGATGTGTGGAAGACTCAGACCAGAGACGATTTTCCTCTAACTCCGCCCAGAGAGTCATATACAAACTAAAGCAAGTTGATCCAATCAAGGGCTGATATAATAACGTTAGCACTTTGCGATCATACTCATGCAGCAGCCCATCTGCCGCAACTTTATAGCGGTCGATAGGGAGAATTTCCTGCCAATGCTGCGCCATAATAATCCAACCTTCCTGTTAACTTAGAAAACTATCTAGCTCCAGCGCCCAGCGGCTAGTGGACTTCGCTCTTTTCCCTACGATAAGTCAAGCACGAATGCGCTTCGCTCTCCGTGTTTCCTTTATCTCAGTCAAAGCGCTCCAGTCCATACGCCGCTAAACGGGCGCTTACGCTTTTCTAAGCAAAAAGAGCCAAAAACCACTTAGCTCTTAAGATTTTTCTTTTTTGATTAGTTCTTTTAATTCATCAATAAAAACATTAATATCTTTAAACTGACGGTAAACGGATGCAAATCTTACGTAGGCGACTTCGTCCACATGTGCCAGTCTATCCATGACCATTTCACCGATGGCTTCACTTTTAATTTCTGAAATACCCTGACTGCGCAGATCCTTTTCTACACCATGCGTTATATCTTCTAACTCCTTTAAGGCAACAGGGCGCTTCTCACATGCCTTGATCAAGCCACGTAATATTTTATCACGGCTAAACTCTTCTCTGGTGCCTTCTTTTTTGACTACAATTAGCGGGATTTCTTCGATCTTCTCAAACGTAGTAAAACGATATCCGCATTCTTCACATTCACGTCTCCTACGAGTGGCCCGGCCTTCATCAACAGGTCGAGAATCGAGGACACGTGTACCATAATTTTGACAAGAAGGGCATTTCATTTGTAATCCACTCCAAATCTACACTGTACTTCCGAACAAAACGCTTACTTTCATCTTATAAAAAAGAATATCTTTATACAAGTAGAAGTATTAGGAGTTTTTTATTCCTATAAAGGTATGTAATTGATTAATTCGCTCGTAATATGAAATAATCCGCTTTTTTAAATTGGGATAGGTGCCGAGTAAGGAAAGTTTTTCAGATGAAATATTAAAATCTACCGCAGTTTCCATTGGTTTTACAGCTACAATAGTAACAATCAGAAAGCAGGGGATAGGTTTACTGACTTCAACAGCAATTTCTCCATGTTCTTTAGAAACCGTCGTTACCAGGCAATCGGAATCTTCATGGAATAGCTTTTCAACCGTTGCAAATAATTGATTGTACTTCGCCTTATAATAATGTGTTTTTAAGGAATCATCTTTGATTTGATCTGAAGTCTCTAATTGCTTTTTAAACCGAACAAATAAGTTATCTAACATAGCTATAGTATTCCTCCCATGATGTAAGCTTTGGTCTTATTGTACAACATTTAGCTAGAAAATATAAAAAGAGGTGTATGTTAAGATACACCTCTTTGCTAATTATTTTTAAAGTGACTATAAAACCTTTGCCTGTTTTACTTGAACTGGACCCATGCCTCGTGGAATTTCAATATTTTCACGTGTCTCGGCATTTAATGCTTCAGCTATATATTCAGCCGCAACATTAGGATTCAAATCGCCGCATGTGTATACATCAATGCTGGCATATCCATGTTCAGGGAAGCTATGGATGGTAAGATGTGATTCAGAAATAATTACTACACCACTCACACCTTGGGGAGCAAATTTATGAAATGCTACCTCACGGATTTCCGCACCAGATCTAAGAGCTGCTTCAACAAAAGTCGTTTCAATAAAATTCAAATCATTTAATTTTTCAAAGTCGCATCCCCATAATTCTGAGATTACGTGACGTCCCATTGTTTCCATATTCAGTTTCCCCCTCTAACCTTTTTGTTCTTTCTTGAAATCCTGTTGTTGCCAGTACCTGAATAACTACAACGGGGGAAAGTTAGTCCAGAGAGGTCCTAACCCTTTAAGTAATTACTAGCTACCTAATTTCAAGAAGTTCACGATGACTAGTATACTTTGTTTATATTTGTTTTGCAACCTATCAAAATTAAACTTTAAATTTTAATTGTGTAACAAACATCGATAGGCATTTTCCATTTTATAATTCAAAATCTATTCTATGCTAATAACACCAAGAGGGTACAAATAAAAAAGCTGTCAGCCGACAGCGTTTTTATCCAACCTTTATTTGAGATGAGTTTGCTATTTCATGTGCAACATAAAGGGTGAGATCCACTACACGTGAAGAATATCCCCACTCATTATCATACCATGCCAATACTTTTACTTTTCTAGTTCCCATTACCATGGTGGAAAGACCATCAATGATGGCAGAATGCTCATTGGTATTAAAATCAACAGATACTAAAGGTTCCATGGTCAAATCCAAAATGCCTTTTAATGGTCCATTTGCAGCCTCAATAAAGGCATTATTAACATCATCGACTGTCACATCTTGATTAAGATCAACTACTAAATCAACAAGTGAAACGTTTGGTGTTGGCACACGAAGTGACATCCCATGTAATTTACCCTTTAACTGGGGTAATACAAGTGAAATTGCTTTAGCCGCTCCTGTTGTTGTCGGAATGATAGATTGTCCACATGCACGAGCCCTCCGTAAATCTTTATGAGGGTTATCAATATTTTTTTGATCATTTGTATAGGCATGAATGGTGGTCATTAATCCACATTCAATGCCAAACTTTTCGTCAAGCACCTTTGCAACGGGTGCAAGGCAGTTCGTTGTACAGGATGCATTAGAGATAATTTCATGATGATGGATATCAAGCATTTCCTCATTAACACCCATCACAATTGTAACATCCTCATTTTTCCCTGGTGCCGTTAAGATTACCTTCTTGGCTCCTGCTTCTATGTGCAATGCTGCCGCCTCACGTGCATTAAACTTCCCGGTAGCCTCAATAACTATCTCAATTCCAAGCTCTCGCCATGGAAGTTCCTCTGGATTACGACTACTTAATAGTTTAATTCTTTTGCCATTTACAATTAACTCATTATCTAATGGGATTACTTCTCCCTGAAATGGTCCATGATTGGTATCATATTTAAGTAAATGTGCTAATGTTTCGGCTGGATAGCTTGCGTTAATAGCAACAACCTCAAGCCTATTTTCGAGGATCGCTTTTCTAAAAACCATCCTTCCAATTCTTCCAAACCCATTTATTGCAACTTTCGTCTTCATTTTATAGCCCCTTCCGCATTAATGTCATACTTTATACTTGTATTGTTGTAATTAGTATAACATATTTAGGTGTAATTGTGATGAATAAAATGCGGATTCTTAAAATGTTTTACAATTCAGGCAACTTAGAAACAGAAAAAAAGAGAAGGTAGTCCCTTCTCCCATTAGTTATGATTATTTTTATTGATACCAAACTGTTCTAAAATTTCAAGGAGCTGTTTTTTGGTATCTGCAATCGAACCATTATTATCAATCACAGCATCCGCAAGTTTTATTTTATCAGACAGTGGCATCTGGGAACTGATTCTTGCGCGAGCATCCCCTTCAGAAAGATTATTTCTCTCGATCAACCTTTTTAATTGTATTTCATCGTTAACATAAACAAGTAAAGTTTTATCCACCATATAGGTAAGCTTACTTTCAAATAATAAAGGAATATCAAGAACCACCACTTCTTCACTGTTCTTAATGGCCAGTTCTACTCGGTCCCTCATCCTTTTTCTAACCTCTGGGTGGACGATCTCGTTTAAAATTTGTCTCTTTTCTTCTTGGTAAAAAATAATTGAGCCTAATCTTTGCCTGTCAATTTCCCCGTTATCCAATAAAATATCCTCACCAAATTCAGCTATAATCTTAAAATAAGCAGATTCACCTTTCATTACCGCAAGGCGAGCTTCGACATCTGCATCTACTACTGTGATGTCCATTTCTTTAAACATGTTTGAGACGGTACTCTTTCCGCTGGCAATTCCGCCTGTTAAACCGATCACTAATGACATGGTCTTTTCCTTTCTATATTCATAATTTCCATATCCCAATGATAATTAATAAAATCCCTGGCAAAAAGGTAAACTTTTGGATCCATTCAAATTTATGAAAAAAACTTCCACTTTTAATTCCTAATAGAACAAATAACGAGCTCATAATCGCGACAGTACCGGCTAAATAAAAGGGAGAGTAACCAAGCATCGCTGCACCAATCCCTGCTCCAAAGGCATCGAGCGACAAAGCAAAGCCTAACATTAATGCTTCAATGCCGGTAATCGTTCCTGATTGATCAAAGTCAGCCGACATTGGCTTTTTCAATATGTTAATGGCTAAACCTAGGGACTTAATTTCAAAATTCACAATCGTTTTTTCATGAACAAGTACGTCTTTTTCTTTTTCAGGTTGGAAAAATTGGTACAAAACCCATGCACCAAGCGCGATTAGAATGATTCCTCCCAGGCTTGCCGTCATTTTTGGAGATAGAACTTTTTCAAGTCCATGTCCAATTGACACGGCAATCATTAAAGAAATAGCCGAGCAGCTTGCAATAATGATAACTGATCTGATCGGCATGACCATTTTCCTTAGCCCATAGGTAAAACCTACACTAAAGCTATCAAGGCTAAGCGCAAAAGCTAGTATAAGAAGTGAGATCAACTGAACCATTTTGTCTAGGGCTCCTTCCTCCAAAATCATTACGATAGTATATGGCAGGAGCCTATCAAAGGTTAATATTATTCAAATCTCACTTATTTCTTGTCTCAGTTCGGTTTAGACCTTTTGGCAATGAGGGCAGTAATGGGTCCCTCTGCCTCCTACAGTTGTTTTTTCTAACAGTGTCCCGCACCGTTTACATTCTTCCCCTTTTCGACCATAGGCGTATAATTCAAGTTGAAACATTCCAATTTCCCCTTGCGAGTTAACATAGGAACGGATCGTACTTCCTCCCTTTTTGACGGCTTCACTTAAGGTCGCAACAATTTCACGGTGAAGAAGAGTAATTTCATTTTTATTTAGTGTGTTCGCAAGACGCTCCGGGTGGATACCTGCGCGAAAAAGTGCCTCATCCACATAGATATTACCAAGCCCCACAAAGACTTTTTGGTCTAATAGGGCTGTTTTTACTTTTCGATTCGTTTTTGCTAACTTTTTTTCCAAATACTCTATGGTAAATTCCTCAGAAAAAGGCTCAGGGCCAAGTCCGATCAGTGGCTCTGTTAAGAATTCATCACCTTTTTTATACAGGTGCATGGTTCCGAACTTCCGAACATCCCGATATCTTAACTCGGTCCCATCTGTAAAGTGAAAGAGAACATGTGTATGTTTATCAAATGGCTCTTCCTTTGGATAAAGCCCGTACTTTCCTTCCATCCTCAAATGAGAGACTAAAGCGAAACTCCCCGTATAAATAATTAAAAATTTCCCTCTTCTGCCTACATCAACAATCGTTTCCCCAATTAAAGCATCGACAAACTGTTCAACTTCGACGGGATTTTTAATGATTTTCGGCCAATAGACCGTAATATCTTTGATTGTTTTATTAACAACTAATTTTTTTAACGTTTTTCGTACGGTTTCTACTTCTGGAAGCTCTGGCAAGATAGCCCCCCCTTTTTATTTTGCGTCAAACCATGTGGGTCCGTAGGCATAATCTACTTTTAATGGCACCTTTAATTCGAGGGCATTTTCCATCACGTCCGGGACTAACTTCTTCAAAATTTCCAACTCGTCCTCAGGTGCTTCAAAAATCAATTCATCGTGTACTTGCAGTAAGAGACGCGTTTTTAAGCCTTTGTCCTTTAAGGCATCGTCCATGTCAATCATAGCTTTTTTGATGATATCAGCAGCACTGCCCTGAATTGGAGTATTCATCGCTGTCCGTTCAGCAAAGCTTCTAATATTAAAATTACGAGCTGTTATTTCCGGAAGGTACCTTCTTCGCTGCATCAAGGTGGAAACATAGCCCTTTTGTTTGGCCGAATGAATAATATCATCCATGTATTCTTTAACCCCTGGATAGGTATCCAGATATCGATTAATGAATTGACCAGCTTCCTTCCTTGTAATTCCTAACGATTGTGAAAGACCATAATCGCTGATTCCATACACAATTCCAAAGTTAACAGCCTTGGCCTGACGTCTCATATTGGAGGTTACCTCCTCTTTACTGACATGAAAAACCTCCATTGCCGTTTTTGTATGAATATCCAAGTCATCTTTGAAGGCCTGAATTAACTTTTTATCACCGGCAATATCTGCAAGGACACGCAGCTCAATCTGTGAATAATCTGCTGCAAATATGATCCAGCCTTCCTCTGATGGAACAAAGGCTTGGCGAATTTTCCGCCCCTCTTCAAGCCGAATCGGGATATTTTGCAGGTTCGGGTCAATGGAACTCAATCTTCCAGTTGCCGTTAAGGTTTGTTGATATCTGGTATGGACTTTTCCCGTTTTCGGATTAATAACCTTTAGTAAACCCTCAATATAGGTCGATTGAAGTTTACCTAATTGTCTGTATAAGAGAATATGCTCGATGATTTCATGATCATCGGCTAATTTCTCTAGAACATCCGCTGAAGTGGAATAACCTGTTTTCGTTTTCTTTACCGAGGAAAGGTTTAATTTTTCAAATAAAATCACACCCAGCTGTTTTGGTGAGTTGATATTAAACTTTTCGCCTGCCAATTCACAAATTTTCTCTTCAATCTCAACGAGTCGGTCATTTAACTCCTTCCCCATTTTCTGAAGGCGCTCTTGTTCCACTTTGATTCCGCACGACTCCATATCAGCTAAAATAAGCGATAACGGCATTTCGAGCTCAGTAAATAATTCATATTGTTCATTTTTTCTTAATTCATTTTCTAGTTTTTCTTTTATATCGGACATTGCAAGACTTTTCCGAACAAGATGTTCTCCGAGCTTTGACGCTTCAGGGACTTTTCGTTTGGCGCCTTTCCCGTAAAACGATTCATCTGATTGGATATTATGTAAATCGAATCTTTTCGTAATAGCTGCTAGATCTTCAATGTTATCTGAAGGGTTTATGATATAGGAAGCCATCAGAATATCAAAATCAGCCCCTTTTAGATGAATATCATGTCTTCTTAATGAAACCTCCGAACGCTTCGCATCATAAACTGTTTTCTTTTTACTCTCATCTTCCGCCCATTTTTTAAAAGCAGCCGATTGTAATGCTAGGTCGGTTGGCAAGTAGAAATGTCCGTTTTCATTGACAAGCGAGAAACCGATAATCTCTGCATAATGATAATTATCATCCAACATTTCAACGTAAAAATAATTGCTGTCTGCAAACAATTCCTCTGTTATTTCCGTTGGTATTTGAAACTCAATCTCTTCAAGTTCGTGCTCCTCTATCACATCTGGACCTTCTCCAAGCTTGGCCAATAACGTATGAAAGCCTAATTCTTTAAATAGTACTACTAATTTTTCGCGTATAAAGCCCTCGTAAGCAACGGTTTCTAAATCCACTTCAACAGGTGCTTGTCTTTCAATCGTAGCAAGTTCTTTGCTCATTATCGCTTGGTTCTTAAATTCTTCAAGCTTCTCCTTCAACTTATTGCCCGTAACTTGGTCAATCGAGTTTAATAAATTTTCAAGGGTTGAGAACTCCTTTAACAGCTTGATCGCTGTCTTTTCCCCCACCCCCGGGACACCAGGGATATTATCCGAAGGGTCCCCCATTAATCCTTTCATATCAATGATTTGTTCGGGTGTTAGTCCATATTTTTCAGCCACATGTTCAGGGGTATATTCTTCAATATCCGTAATCCCTTTCCGAGTAATTCCGACTGTTGTAGAGGCTGAAGAGAGTTGGGTTAAATCTTTATCTCCTGAAATCACTTTTACTTCGAACCCATCCTCTTCTGCTGTTAATGAAAGGGTCCCGATGATATCGTCGGCCTCATAATTTTCAAGCTCATATCTGGAGATTCCATAGGCGTCAAGAAGGTCTCGGATAAAGGGAAATTGTTCGGATAATTCGGGCGGAGTTTTTTGCCTTCCACCTTTATATTCACTAAAGGTTTTATGACGAAAGGTCGTTTTCCCTGCATCAAACGCGACAAGTATATGTGTTGGCTTTTCATCTTCAAGAATTTTCATCAACATCATCGTAAATCCATAGACGGCATTCGTATGAATTCCTTTATCGTTATTAAGCAGAGGTAACGCAAAAAATGCTCGGTAAGCAATACTATTACCGTCAATCAGGACAAGTTTCTTCTTTTCCATTTATATCCACCTTCCAAAAATCATGTCAAATATTTATGTAATTCGATAATAAATTCGCTTCCTTCACCTATCTCACTTCTTACACTAATGTTCCCACGATGAGCTTCGACTAAATGTTTAACAATCGCTAATCCAAGGCCTGTCCCACCGGAGTTACGACTTCTGGCACGGTCCACCCGGTAAAATCGTTCAAATATTCGAGGGATCTCTTCTTTACTAATTCCCACCCCCGAGTCCTTCACATGAATTCTTACGTTCTCACCGTGTTCGAGAAGGATAATTTTCACTTCTCCATCTACAGGGGTATAGGTAATTGCATTGGCGATTAAATTGATAAACACTTGTTTTAAGCGATCCAAATCACCATTGATTATCACTTGATTTTGCTTACAATAAAGTTCAAGCTTGATATTCTTTGCTTGTGCTTTTCCAGTAAGAATTGTAATCACTTCATTTAATAACACATGCAAATCTAGTTCTAGAATATTTAGTCTAAAGCCTTGCTGCTCTATTTTTGAAAGCTCCAACAGGTCTTGAATAAGGGTTTGCAGGCGATCACTCTCTTTTAAAATAATTGATAGAAATGCTTCCAACGTTTCTTTATTGTTCATGGCACCATCCATCAACGTTTCAGTAAATCCTTTAATAGAAGTAACAGGGGTTTTTAATTCATGCGAAACATTGGCGACAAAATCCTTCCGCATTTGCTCGAGTTTTTTTATTTCTGTTATATCATGAAAAACAAGCAATACCCCTTTCCAAACATTATTGGAGCCAATAATTGGGACACCATAAACGACAAAATACCTTCGTTCGATCAAAAAAGGCACAAGTAATTGTTCACTAACCTTCTTTTCAGTCCGAAAAACCTCAGCAACTAAATGACAAATCTCCTCATAATCAATTACTTCATAATAGAGTTTATTTAAATAATCTGTTGGGTCTACATGAAAAATTTCAATGAACCCTTTATTGATTAAATTAATATAGCCGCGACTGTCAATTAGGACTAATCCTGCTCCCATATTCTCAATTAAAACACTAAGCCGGTCCTGTTGAATTTCCTGTGTCTTAACAAGCTCTTGGAGGTTTTCGGCCAGCATATTAATAGAAGACCCAAGCATGCCGGTCTCATCCAATCGATTTACTTTTGTTCGAGCACGGTAGTTTCCGTTTGCCAGTTCAATTGCTACCTCCGTAGCGGCTTCAATCGGTTTGGTATACTTTGAAGTGATTCGGATGCTTAGGGTAAAAATTATAACGATTGCGATTGCGAGGCAGATTGAAAGAATCCACAAGATTTCTATCTTAAGATGCTGATTTAGCGACTCAATGTAATAGCTATTAAAAAGTTGACCTAACAATATTCCTGATCCAACTAAAACTGCAATAATTAATAGGATTAGTGAAAGCAGCAGTCCTTTTCGGAATTTGGTCATTCTCCCTTCGGCTCCTCCAGTTTATAGCCCAAGCCCCGCATCGTTTTGATATAGGACGGCTTTTTTGTATCGACTTCGACTTTTTCTCTTAAATGCGATATATGTACATCCACAATTCTAGTATCTCCAGCAAAGTCATAATTCCAAACCGCACTAAGTAATTGATCACGAGTCAAAACGCGGCCTTTATTTTGCGCGAGATAAAGAAGCAATTCAAATTCCTTTAAGGTTAACTCCAAAAGCTGGTCGTTAAAATACGCTTCATATTTTTCAGGAATGATTTTTAAATTGGCTACCACTAGTTCTCCTGTTTCCTTTTCACTAGCATCTATCGCCTCAGGTTGGACTTGTGTCCTCCTAAGTATTGCTTTCACACGTGCAATTACTTCTCTTGGACTAAAGGGCTTAACCATATAATCATCTGCACCAAGCTCCAGACCCAATATTTTGTCGAGCTCGTCATCTTTTGCGGTTAACATTAAAATAGGAGTCATGATCCTCTTCTGACGGAGTTGCTTGCATACTTCCATTCCATCCAATTTCGGCAGCATGAGGTCCAAAACAATAATATCAGGGTCTTGTGTCTCAGCAAGTTGTTTCCCTGCTTCACCATCCATGGCAGTAATCACTTCATATCCCGCTTGCTCCAGATTATATTGGAGCAAAGTAACAATTGATTGTTCATCATCGACAACAAGAATTTTATTTTTCATAATATCCTCCACTAAATAAGTTACCTCCATTATAATAATAAATATTAAAATTTATCTAGTTTTACAAAACTTTAATATAAAACGGTTGTGCACTTCATACGATGTTAATTTTAAAAAAGTTACTCAAATAGTCACTTTTTTCGCCGAATTCTGTCACTAATTTTTATAAAATGAAGTGGTACACAAGAAAGGAAGTGGCGTATGGCATACAAATCTCGGAAGGAATCTGATGAATTATTAATTCTAAGAATCCTAAACCGGCGAATGAGTTTAACCAGCGAGGAAAAACAGAATTATAAAAACAAGGAAAAAGGTTTTGAAGGTGAAGTTCAATTTGATTTATTAACAGAGAAACTTCAAAGTGAATGTATTGTTTTAAACGATTTGCTGCTTGAGGTTAATGGTTCAAAATTCCAAATTGATACTCTTATTATTTTTCAAGAGATTATTTACCTTATTGAAGTAAAAAATTATGAGGGTGACTTTCTTTTTAAATCTGACAGGCTTGAAAAGATTTCTGGTAAAGATTATAAAAATCCACTAGACCAACTGAAACACATCAAATTTTCACTCAGCCAATTACTGCATAATTTAGGATACAACATTCCCGTTGAGGGAACTATTGTGTTTATTAACCCCGAGTTTACAATGTATGAAGCGCCCCTAATAAAACCCATTGTTTATCATTCACAATTAATTCGTTTCATGAAAAAGTTAGAGATGATGCCCTCCAAACTAAACAGCCGGCAAAAGAAGATTGCTGACAAGCTAGTTTCCCTTCACCAGGTTGTTTCACCATATACCAGGTTACCACCTTATCTTTACGAAAAGATAAAAAAGGGAAATACTTGTGAGATATGCAATTCATTTAAGGTTACGGTTCCCACGGGGGCAAGGAAAGTTGTTTGTGTTGATTGTGGATATGAAGAGAGTTTTGAATCTGCTATTTTGCGCAATGTGGAAGAAATAAGGCTATTATTT
Organism: Bacillus sp. MM2020_1; assembly: GCA_011250595.1. Taxonomy (GTDB): domain Bacteria; phylum Bacillota; class Bacilli; order Bacillales; family Cytobacillaceae; genus Neobacillus. Next base: position 59,366 of record JAANMP010000021.1, read on the forward strand.
CCTGATAAAAAAATAACGACTAACTTGGTATTTGAATGGTGTGGAGATGTTGGATCTAAAAAAACGATTAAAAAATTGTTAATGAAAAACTATTGTTCCATTGGGAAGAAAAAATATACCTATTATGTTTGAATTGACTTTGAATGAACCATTTTTTGAAAAGACTGTTCTTATCGACCTGCACACGGGCTCATCACCCTTTTCAGGCTTTATGAAACGCTCTTATCAACCTGCTCGGGGGCGCGTCACCCTTTTCAGGCTTTATGAAACGCTCTTATCGACCTGTTCGCGGGCTCATCACCCTTTTTAGGCTTTATGAAACGCTCTTATCGACCTGCACCCGGGCTCATCACCCTGTTCAAGCTTTATGAATCGGTCATTTTCTTTTTTAACGTAAAAAGGGACTCCGAAGCATCCCTTTTTGCGTTTAGAAATTATCCAACGTCTTCCCATGTATTTCCTCCAACCGATGGGGAGGACAAACTTTTAGCTTTCCCTGTATTACCGTCTCATTTTTTTCATTGGTTCCTACAACACTTATCACAATGGTATGTTCATCCCTTACTACTTCCACCACTTCAAACAAAAACTCGATGGTTCCGTAATGATAGACAGGCTTAGGAAACTCAATTTCTTGGCTTAAGATATGGCTCCCGGGACCAGGTAAGTATTTTGAGATGGCAGAGGTGATCATTCCCGTAAGCATTATACTAGGAACAATTGGTTTTTCAAATGGAGTCTGTGAAGCATAATCATGTTGAATATAGAGAGGGTTCGCATCATCTGTTAATCCTAAATAAAGGAGGATATCCTTGTCTTCTACCTTTTCAGTCATAGACAATTTTTCACCAACTGTAATTTCTTCCATCTTACGGCCTAACTTTCTTTTTTTACCCAAAAGCATATACTCCACCTCCATTGTAAGCGATTTCAAATAAATACAAAGAAATTCGGGGAACCCCTTGTAGCCCCGAATTTCTCAATTATTCTTTTATGCTAATACTTGCATAACATTACGAACGGATTCCACTGATTTATCTAAGGCAGCTTTTTCGTCAGCAGTTAACTCAAGCTCGATTACTTTTTCAATACCATTGGCTCCAAGGATTGTTGGTACTCCTAGGTAGATGCCGTCGTAACCAAATTCGCCTTCAAGATACGCAATCGAAGGAAGAACACGACGTTGGTCTTTAAGGATTGCTTCACACATTTCGACTAAAGAAGCTGCAGGTGCATAATAAGCACTTCCGTTACCGAGTAGGTTTACAATTTCTCCGCCGCCTTTTCTTGTGCGTTCTACGATCGCTTCCAAGCGGTCTTTAGGAATTAATGTTTCTAATGGAATACCACCTGCATAAGAGTAACGTACAAGTGGAACCATGTCATCACCGTGTCCACCTAATACGAAACCAGTAATGTCTTTAACAGAAAGGTTTAATTCTTGCGCTACAAATGTACGGAATCGCGCAGAATCAAGAACACCGGATTGACCAATTACACGGTTTTTAGGGAAGCCTGATTCTTTAAATACAGTGTATGTCATAGCGTCTACTGGGTTAGTTAAAACAAGAATCGTACAGTTTGGAGAATACTTCACAATCTCCTGTGTAACACTTCTCATAACCTTTTGGTTTGTTTGAACTAAATCATCACGGCTCATACCAGGTTTACGGGCAATACCAGCAGTAATCACCACGATATCTGAATCACGAGTATCTTCATAGTTGGAAGTACCAGTAATATTAGCGTCAAAGCCTTGTACCGGACTTGCTTCCAGCATGTCTAATGCCTTACCTTTTGTAGGATTTTCCATTGGAGCGATATCAACTAAAACTACATCTCCAAGCTCCTTTTGTGCAAGTAAAAATGCCGTAGTTGCCCCAGTGAATCCTCCGCCGATTACAGAAACCTTTTTCCGTTTTAATGACATTATGACTCTCCCCTTTGAACATATTTAATGTTTCAGTAGAATTTATAAAAAACAGTAAGGACTATTTATATTAACAGCCCTCACTGAACTTAACTTTCCTTCTTACTCCATGTTCTTAATAAGCTCGTCACCAAATTCAGAAGTTTTCACTTCAGTTGCACCGTCCATTAGACGAGCAAAATCATATGTTACAACTTTGGAAGCAATTGTTTTTTCAACTGATTTAATAACCATTGTAGCTGCTTCAGTCCAGCCTAGGTGCTCAAGCAATAACACACCCGACAAAATGACAGAAGAAGGGTTTACTTTATCAAGACCTGCATACTTAGGTGCAGTACCGTGAGTGGCTTCAAAAATAGCATGTCCTGTTTCATAGTTGATGTTAGCGCCTGGTGCAATACCAATACCGCCTACTTGCGCTGCAAGTGCATCTGAAATGAAGTCTCCGTTCAAGTTCATTGTTGCTACAACATCAAACTCACGCGGACGTGTTAGAATTTGCTGTAAGAAAATATCAGCAATCGCGTCTTTTACAATAATTTTTCCTGTTGCTTCTGCATCCGCTTGAGCTTTGTTAGCTGCATCTGAACCTTGTTCTGCTTTAATGCGGTCATATTGTGACCATGTGAATACTTTATCGCCGAATTCCTTCTCAGCAAGCTCGTAGCCCCAGTTTTTAAACGCGCCTTCAGTAAATTTCATGATATTACCTTTGTGCACGAGTGTAACGGATTTACGGCCTTCTTTAATCGCATAGTTAATTGCCGCACGTACGAGACGTGTTGTTCCTTCTTCAGAAACTGGTTTAATCCCGATTCCTGAAGTTTCAGGGAATCTGATTTTCTTAACACCCATTTCATTTTGTAGGAAATCAATGACCTTTTTCGCTGCCTCGGTGCCTTTTTCATATTCAATCCCAGCATAGATATCTTCAGTGTTTTCGCGGAAAATAACCATATCCGTATCTTGCGGGCGCTTAACTGGTGAAGGAACGCCTTCAAACCATCTTACAGGACGTAAGCAGACAAACAAGTCTAATTCTTGACGTAGAGCAACGTTCAATGAACGAATTCCGCCGCCAACAGGAGTGGTTAATGGGCCTTTAATGGCAAGTAAATACTCTCTAATTACGTCAAGTGTTTCACTTGGAAGCCATTCACCTGTTTGGTTAAATGCTTTTTCTCCAGCTAAAACTTCTTTCCATACTATTTTGCGCTCACCTTTATATGCCTTTTCAACTGCTGCATTTAAAACGCGCTCAGAAGCAGCCCAAATATCTGGACCGATACCGTCCCCTTCGATAAATGGGATGATTGGATTATTTGGTACGTTTAATACTCCGTTTGTAACCGTGATTTTTTCGCCTTGCATAGTTGATTCTCCTCCTATTATGTAAAAGAAATATGAATAAAAGCTTTTTACAGCATAGTCCACCCTTTGTCCTATCAAAGGTTAGAGAGTTTAGTCTCTAACCTTTTCATACATATCTATTAGACCAATTATTGAAACAAAAGTAAAATATTAACCGCGTTGCTCGATGGCAACATATTTTTGCATTCCTGGACCCGTATAATCTGCACGCGGGCGGATTAAGCGGTTGTTTTCATATTGTTCTAGAATATGTGCAAGCCATCCAGATACCCTGCTGACAGCAAAGATTGGTGTCATTAAATCATGATCAATCCCTAAGCTGTGATAAACAGAAGCGGAATAGAAATCCACGTTAGGTGGTAAATTCTTTTCACCAGTAACAATACTTTCAATCTTGATAGACATATCATACCAGTGCGGTTCGCCAGTGAGTTCAGTTAATTTTTTAGACATTTCTCTTAGGTGCTTGGCGCGTGGATCGCCTTTTCGATAAACACGATGGCCAAAGCCCATGATTTTTTCTTTTTTCTCAAGCTTGCCACGTACATATGGCTCTACATTCTCAAGCGTACCAATTTCTTTAAGCATTTTCATTACCGCTTCATTCGCTCCACCGTGCAGCGGTCCTTTTAGTGCTCCGATTGCGGCAGTTACTCCGGAATAAACATCGGATAACGTAGCCACACAAACACGTGCTGTAAATGTAGAAGCATTCAATTCATGGTCCGCGTGTAATACGAGCGCTTTGTTAATTGCTTCTTCGGCAATAGGTTCTGGTTCATTACCAGTTAGCATGTATAAGAAATTCGCTGCAAAGCTTAAATCCTTATTAGGAGCGATTGGTTCAAGTCCTTTTCTAATACGCGCAAACGTTGCGACAATAGCTGGCATTTTTGCCTGAAGGCGAATCGCTTTTTTATAATTTGAATCTGCATCCATTAAATCAGCTTCATCATCATAAATGCCTAAAAGAGAAACGGCTGTACGAAGGGCCGCCATTGGATGAACTTCTTGAATTGGAAACAGCTTAAAGTGTTCAATTACTTCCTGTGGCAGTGCTGCATTTTCAGCAAGTTGTTTTTTCAATTCTGCCAACTGGACTGCAGATGGCAATTTACGATGCCACAATAAATAGATTACCTCTTCGAAACTAGCATTTACAGCTAAATCATCAATGTCATAGCCTACATAAGCTAGCGTGTCATCAATAATTGAACTGATTGATGATGTTGTTGCCACTACCCCTTCAAGACCGCGTGTTACTGTCATAGTAAATCTCTCCTTCACATTCTGAATTTCCCATACCTTTCAATTAAAAAATTATTCCCCTTATTTATCCTTTAAATTGACTGAGCGATTGCTCGGTAAAAAGCAAATAGTTAGTTAGCTATTCCATTTTGAGGAATAAATTTGATTAACAAGCAAATCAGCATATATATGTGGTATATGTAAAAAAGGATACGCTTACAAGCCTATTATAAACAATTATCAGATTTTTGTGAATGAAAAGGAACCGAAAAGTGCAAAAAAATATTATTTTACAAAAAATCTAGCTAAAAAAACTAAAAATTTTCATAGCTGTATAGGCAATCCCGGCTCCAATTAACGGGCCAACGGCCACCCCTTTAAAAATAGACACCGAAAGAATAGTGCCCAGCACAAGCGCCGTTGTAATCTGTGGGTCATCTGCAAGCAGCTTAACCCCTCCCTTTGCCAGCATTGCCACCATCATGCCAGAGATCAGCGCAATCCAAGCATAGGAGGATTTAAAAGAGCTTGTTAAGTCTTTAAATCCAATTTCGCCACTTGCAATCGGAGCTAATACTGCAATGGTAATTATTGTGACACCCCAATTAATACCCTTCGACTGTATAAATGAGAATGCCTTTGTATCCAATCCGCCTGCCTTTAGGGTAAGGAGCACTGTAATGGCAACTAATAAAGAACTGTTTTTAGCGATAAAACCAATAACTAACAGTAATAATAAAAATAAATATGACTCATTTAGCACGATTTCACCATCCCAAATAAAAATTATCGTACCATAATACCTCTGTAAGAGGGAAATTATTAAATACGGGGATTTTCTCTTCTCACTGATTGCAACTCTTTGGAAAAAGTGTTCTTAATATTTTTAAATTAATAATATTAAATTGGAAAATTATGCAGTTTATTTCATAAAATGATAAACTAATACTACATATAGATTTAATAGGAGGGTTGTCTTTGAATCTAAAATACTTATACCGGTCTATCAGGTTCTTAATTGTAATAGGTGCTGTGGTTTTGGCGCTTTACTCTTTTTATTTTCTGTCAAAAGTGACTTATCCATTTTTAATTGGCCTCATTATTGCGTTTATAATTAATCCTCTGGTTGATATTTTGGAAAAAAGGGCTAGAATGCCTCGTGTGTTAGCTGTATTTATTGCACTTATTATTATTTTTGCCCTATTTGCCGGGTTAATTACATTGTTAATCGCCGAAATTGTCTCTGGTGCTAATTATTTATCTACAGTAGTACCAGATCATTTAGATACGTTAATTGGATATATAGAAAAATATTTCACTGCACAAATCCTGCCGATCTATGAACAATTAACAAGTGTGTTTAACAAACTTGAATCAGGGCAGCAGGATACAATTATTGGCAATATACAGAATGTTGGAACCAGGATTGGCACAACCGTTGGAACATTTATCCAGAACCTATTTGGTATTATCCCAAATATCATCGCTTGGCTTCCGAATGCAGCAACCGTGTTAATTTTTTCCTTATTGGCTACTTTTTTTATCAGCAAAGACTGGTACCGTTTATCGAAATTGGGGGGCAAACTCTTACCAGAGAAAGCAAAAACAAGCAGCCGCTCCGTTTTTATCGATTTAAAAAAGGCGCTGTTTGGTTTTATTAAAGCACAATTAACACTGATATCGATTACAACGGTTATTATTCTAATCGGCTTACTTATTCTTCGTGTTGATTACGCGATAACGATTGCATTAGTTACTGGTATAGTCGATATTATTCCCTACTTGGGTACGGGTGCTGTTTTTGTCCCATGGATTATTTATTCGGCGATTGGAGGCGATACAGGTCTTGCCCTCGGGCTAGGGGTACTCTATATTATTGTCCTCGTTCAAAGGCAAGTAATGGAGCCTAAAATTCTTTCTTCTAATATTGGACTTGATCCGTTAGCCACACTGATTGCATTATTCGTTGGATTTAAATTAATTGGCTTTTTAGGATTAATTGTTGGTCCTGTCACACTTGTCATCATCAGCACCTTATATCGTGCCAACGTTTTTTATGATCTATGGGCATTTATCAAAGGAAACGAGGTATAAGGCTTATTAAAAATGTCAGCTCCTAATTGGATGCTGACATTTTTTATTTTATGATTTTTATATTTCCCTTATTAATTCGATTACGCCATGCTTTTAAGATTAGGAATTTTATTGGCTTTCTGGTAGGGGGAAAAAGAAATAGAAAGCCGGCAACATCAGTGATAAATCCCGGCGTTAATAAAAGTGTTCCGCCAATTAAGATGCAAATCCCATCTAAAAGTGCTTCTCCCGGAATCTGACCATATCTCAGTTGTTCCTGGACCCTTCTGATTGTCTGCAGTCCTTCTCTTTTTGCTAAATAAGCCCCGATGATTCCTGTTAATAAAATGAGTGTAATGGTAGGCCAAACACCAATAGCTTTACCTGAAAAAAGTAAAACCCCAATATCTATAGCTGGAATTACAATGATTAACAAAAATAAATAACGCATCTATTGTCCCCCTCCAAACGTCTTATTTTTATTATATTACGAACGGGAATGATTTTGTCTTTATTAAAAAAAAGAAGGGTCTCCCCTTCTTTTTTATTAGATCTTATAATACGCTTGCGTGACCGTTGTAGATAACTCCTCTTGTCGCATCGACGGTTATTTCTTGGCCATCTTTAAACAATTCTAAGGCATTATCTACCCCAACAATCACCGGGATGCTTAGGTTTAGTCCAACCACTGCTGCATGGCTCGTTAATCCACCCTCTTGGGTAATAACTGCAGCACATTTCTCTAGCGCTGGCATCATATCACGATCTGTTCCGATTGTCACAAGAATAGAACCTTGTTTTACTTTTTCTAAAGCTTCTTTAGCATCATGGGCAACTACTACTTTCCCAAATGCAGATCTACGGCCAATTCCTTGTGCTTTTGTGATAATATCGCCGACCACATGGATTTTCATTAGGTTTGTTGTACCCGCTTCGCCTACAGGGACTCCAGCAGTAATAACAACTAAATCACCACGTTTAACAATACCGCTGTTCAAACTTTCTTCTACGGCAATATCGAGCATTTCGTCTGTTGTAGTAGCGACGCGTCCAAATTGCGGGTAAACACCCCAAACAAGTTGTAGACGACGGCAAACATGTTCAACTGAAGTTACCGCAACAATTGCTGCCTTCGGACGATATTTTGAAATCATTCTAGCGGTATGACCGCTTTCGGTTGGGGTAATGATCGATTTAACATCAAGATTTAAGGCCGTATGCGCAACAGACTGACCAATCGCATCAGTAAGATTATGTTCCGTATCTTTACTGCGACTTGAAAGTATTTCTTTATGATCTAAGGCAGATTCAGCTCTAGAAGCAATATTATGCATGGTTTGAACTGCTTCGACTGGATATTGGCCTGCAGCTGTTTCTCCTGAAAGCATAATGGCGTCCGTTCCATCAAAAATTGCATTCGCTACATCACTTGCTTCAGCACGAGTAGGTCGTGGATTTCTTTGCATCGAATCAAGCATTTGAGTTGCAGTAATAACAGGTTTGCCCTGTGAATTACATTTCTTAATTAACATTTTTTGAACGAGTGGAACTTCTTCAGCCGGGATTTCTACACCAAGATCCCCACGAGCAACCATTAACCCATCAGAGATTTCTAAGATTTCATCAATGTTATCGACACCTTCTTGGTTTTCAATCTTTGGAATAATGTGGATATGTGTAGCATTATTTTCTTCTAATAGCTGACGGATTTCGAGAACATCCTTTGCACGTCGAACGAAGGAAGCAGCAATAAAATCAACACCTTGTTCAATTCCGAAAAGAATATCTTGTGTATCCTTTTCTGTGATACCAGGTAAGTTCACTGATACACCCGGAACATTTACACCTTTTTTATTTTTCAAGGTCCCACTATTTAAAATCTTGGTATGAAGCTCTTTCGCTGATTTATCCACATTCGTTACTTCTAATCCAATTAAGCCATCATCTAAGAGAATCTTTGAACCCACATGGACATCATCAATTAGTCCTGGATATGTAACTGAAAACTTTTGAAGTGTTCCTTCTACTTCCTTCATGGAAACGATAATATTTTCTCCGGCTTGCAGCTCAAGTGCACCATTTTCCATGTTGTTCGTCCGAATTTCAGGACCTTTTGTATCTAACAAGATGGCAACAGTTTTGCCAGTTTGTTTGGATGCTTCACGAATATTTTGGATCCGTGCCCCGTGTTCTTCGAAATCCCCATGTGAAAAGTTTAATCGAGCGACGTTCATACCTGAATTGATTAATTGGGTTAATTTTTCAACACTTTCACTAGCTGGACCAATCGTACATACGATTTTTGTTTTTCGTAACATTCTTATTTTTCCTCCCATTTTAGAAAAGCAAGTTTGTAATTTCTTAAGTTCATACTACTTATATTGATAATTCCATCGAAAGTTTGTAAAGATCATGATCTAACTTATGTTCCCGGGCAAGAGCTTCAATGATGTCATAATCTACAAGCTGATTCTTTTCAATCCCTACTGCTCGGCCGCCTTTTCCTTCAATAAGAAGTTCAACCGCTCTTGCTCCCAATCTGCTTGCAAGCACTCTGTCAGCTGCAGTTGGTGAGCCGCCCCGTTGAATATGACCTAAAACAGATACTCTCGTATCAAAGTTGGTTGCTTCCTGAACCTGCTTTCCAAGTTCCACACCACTGCACACACCTTCAGCAACAACGATAATACTATGCTTTTTGCCGCGTTCTTGCCCTTTTCTAAGCTTGTCAACGATATCATTCATATCATAACCTACTTCAGGAATTAAAATCGTCTCTGCACCGCCAGCTAAGCCAGTCCAAAGAGCGATATCTCCGGCATTTCGGCCCATTACTTCAATGATAAAAGTTCTTTCATGAGATGTCGCGGTGTCACGAATTTTATCTAATGAATCGATAACTGTATTTAATGCGGTGTCAAAACCAATGGTAAATTCTGTCCCAGGAATATCATTATCAATAGTACCCGGTACGCCAACACAAGGATAACCTAGTTCGGTTAACGCTTTTGCCCCACGGTAAGAACCATCTCCGCCAATAACCACAAGACCTTCAATTCCATGTGCTTTTAGCTGTTCCATCCCTTTTTGCTGTCCTTCTTTTGTTTTAAATTCTGGGCAGCGTGCTGATTGAAGCATTGTCCCTCCGCGCTGAATAATATCACCAACAGAACCGAGTTCAAGCTTTTTAATATTTCCAGAAATTAATCCCGTATAACCGCCGTAAATACCATAGACCTCAAGATTGTGATAAATTGCTTTCCGGACTACAGCACGAATCGCTGGATTCATCCCTGGGGCATCTCCACCACTTGTAAGTACTCCAATTTTTTTCACGGTGCTCACCTCTATTTTTTATTAAAAAAATATGTATACATTCATTTGTAAAACAAATAAATTTACGCTACTTATAAAAAAATCACTTCTTTTATTA
>JAANMP010000220.1 GCA_011250595.1 Bacillus sp. MM2020_1
AGGCTGGTGCAACAACCAGAATAGGATTAATCTACCATGTGTGCTTCCCGTAAGGGAGCGACAGTCAGTGGTGCACCGTGGTCGGTGGAGTCAGACTAACGGATGGGCTCTAACGCACCATAGTTCATCGACCTTCCTCTCCCAGCCGTAGAATCAGTATTGACGGTTCCAACCCATTTTCATTCTCTGTGGTGAAGCGCTGATTTTTGCGCTTCATGGATGGCTAACGGGTGCTT
>JAANMP010000221.1 GCA_011250595.1 Bacillus sp. MM2020_1
CACTTCGGTGGTTAGCGGCGGACGGGTGAGTAACACGTGGGCAACCTGCCTGTAAGACTGGGATAACACCGGGAAACCGGTGCTAATACCGGATAATCCTTTTCCTCTCATGAGGAAAAGCTGAAAGTCGGTTTCGGCTGACACTTACAGATGGGCCCGCGGCGCATTAGCTAGTTGGTGAGGTAACGGCTCACCAAGGCGACGATGCGTAGCCGACCTGAGAGGGTGATC
>JAANMP010000222.1 GCA_011250595.1 Bacillus sp. MM2020_1
CACTTCGGTGGTTAGCGGCGGACGGGTGAGTAACACGTGGGCAACCTGCCTGTAAGACTGGGATAACACCGGGAAACCGGTGCTAATACCGGATAATCCTTTTTCTCTCATGAGGAAAAGCTGAAAGACGGTTTCGGCTGTCACTTACAGATGGGCCCGCGGCGCATTAGCTAGTTGGTGAGGTAACGGCTCACCAAGGCGACGATGCGTAGCCGACCTGAGAGGGTGATC
>JAANMP010000223.1 GCA_011250595.1 Bacillus sp. MM2020_1
CACTTCGGTGGTTAGCGGCGGACGGGTGAGTAACACGTGGGCAACCTGCCTGTAAGACTGGGATAACACCGGGAAACCGGTGCTAATACCGGATAATCCTTTTTCTCTCATGAGGAAAAGCTGAAAGTCGGTTTCGGCTGACACTTACAGATGGGCCCGCGGCGCATTAGCTAGTTGGTGAGGTAACGGCTCACCAAGGCGACGATGCGTAGCCGACCTGAGAGGGTGATC
>JAANMP010000224.1 GCA_011250595.1 Bacillus sp. MM2020_1
TCCTTAGAAAGGAGGTGATCCAGCCGCACCTTCCGATACGGCTACCTTGTTACGACTTCACCCCAATCATCTGTCCCACCTTAGGCGGCTGGCTCCTTGCGGTTACCCCACCGACTTCGGGTGTTACAAACTCTCGTGGTGTGACGGGCGGTGTGTACAAGGCCCGGGAACGTATTCACCGCGGCATGCTGATCCGCGATTACTAGCGATTCCGGCTTCATGCAGG
>JAANMP010000225.1 GCA_011250595.1 Bacillus sp. MM2020_1
TTACGATTATCTAGTTTTCAAAGAACGATTAAAAAAAGCTTTGAGAGAATTGCACTCTCAAAACTAAACAAACAAAGATCGTGTCACAAACATGTTTTGTCTGGCTCACAGGTCCAGCTTTATCCTTAGAAAGGAGGTGATCCAGCCGCACCTTCCGATACGGCTACCTTGTTACGACTTCACCCCAATCATCTGTCCCACCTTAGGCGGCTGGCTCCT
>JAANMP010000226.1 GCA_011250595.1 Bacillus sp. MM2020_1
CAATTCTCTCAAAGCTTTTTTTAATCGTTCTTTGAAAACTAGATAATCGTAATGAAGAAGTCAATGTAAGAACCGAGAATCGCCATTTTAGTTTTTCTCTCTTATTTAGTTAAGAGTTATAAACCTTTTAGGTTAAGTTAGAAAGGGCGCACGGTGAATGCCTTGGCACTAGGAGCCGATGAAGGACGGGACTAACACCGATATGCTTCGGGGAGCTGT
>JAANMP010000227.1 GCA_011250595.1 Bacillus sp. MM2020_1
AGGTTGATATTCCTGTACCACCTCTTTATCGTTTGAGCAATGGGGGGACGCAGGAGGATAGGGTAAGCGCGCTGTTGGATATGCGCGTCTAAGCAGTTAGGCTGAGAAGTAGGCAAATCCGCTTCTCACTAAGGCTGAGCTGTGATAGCGAGGGAAATTTAGTACCGAAGTTCCTGATTCCACACTGCCAAGAAAAGCCTCTAGCGAGATAAA
>JAANMP010000228.1 GCA_011250595.1 Bacillus sp. MM2020_1
AAGGCTGAGCTGTGATAGCGAGGGAAATTTAGTACCGAAGTTCCTGATTCCACACTGCCAAGAAAAGCCTCTAGCGAGATAAATGGTGCCCGTACCGCAAACCGACACAGGTAGGCGAGGAGAGAATCCTAAGGTGAGCGAGAGAACTCTCGTTAAGGAACTCGGCAAAATGACCCCGTAACTTCGGGAGAAGGGGTGCTTTTTGAGGTGA
>JAANMP010000229.1 GCA_011250595.1 Bacillus sp. MM2020_1
TTGAAAACTAGATAATCGTAAGAAGAAGCAAAGTAAACATCGAGTAATCGCCATTTTAGTTTTTCTCTCTTATGTAAGTAAGAGTTATAAACCTTTTAGGTTAAGTTAGAAAGGGCGCACGGTGAATGCCTTGGCACTAGGAGCCGATGAAGGACGGGACTAACACCGATATGCTTCGGGGAGCTGTAAGTAAGCTTTGATCCGG
>JAANMP010000022.1 GCA_011250595.1 Bacillus sp. MM2020_1
CGTCCGCCGCTAACCACCGAAGTGATTCGCTCGACTTGCATGTATTAGGCACGCCGCCAGCGTTCGTCCTGAGCCAGGATCAAACTCTCCAAGAAAGTTGATTAGCTCATTTGTTACGTTGGCTTAGTTTCATTAATGAAACTAATAATTTATTGTTTGTTTGCACGATTTTGTTTGTTTAGTTTTCAAAGAACAATTGCCTCGTCACTAAAAAGCGACTTTATTAATATATCACCTGGAAAACGTAATGTCAACAACTTTTTCAAATTGTTTTTTACGTCATCAGCGACGCTTATTAATATACCAAGATACTAATTAATTGTCAACGGTTCTTATTCGAAAAAATATAAAGTTTTTTCTTAACCCTTTTTCCGATCCTTCTTTCCTCTTCTCATATACTTTAAACAATCATGTGGAGAAGCAACTCGCCTAAACAGAGTAAATAAAACCTTATATCTCTCTTCCATCGACCTTTTTACAATATGATCTATGCGATCATCTCTTAAATCAAATAGTATTTCATCCATTTCTCTTTTAATAAGGTATTCCATTTCTTTTACTTCTTTATCGTTTATTAGAAGTCCAAACATTGAATAACCTCCAGCGAAATATCTAGTTATAGTAGTCTTTTCCAATTATTGAAAAATTATAATAAAATTTTTCTAATCATATTCTTAAATGTATGGGCATAGGTTGAGACAAGGACAGTATTGGACGAGGTGGGGACAATGAAATTCTTTTTTGTATTTAACGGGAAGTCTTTGAAGAACATTTCACTCATTTTAATTGCTGCATTTTTTACAGCATGGTTCCTCTACATAGAGAATCTTGCACAAATTCCTGTCTTTTCAACAAAAGATGGCCCAAAAGCTGTTTATCGAGGGGAAAGAGATCTTGCCCTTACTTTTAATATTGGCTGGGGTGACGAAAAGGCAGAGCCGATTTTAGATACGCTAAATAAAGAAGGCGTAAAAGCCGCTACTTTCTTCTTAGCCGGTTCCTGGGCAGAGAGACATCCAGATATTGTTAGTCGAATTGTAAAGGATGGTTATGAAATTGGCATTCTTGGTTACGAATACAAAGACTATCGAGATTTGGAGGATGTAAAAATTGGCCAAGATATTTCGAAAGCACAAGAAGCCTTTCGGAAGTTAAATGTGAAAAATATTAAATTACTTCGTGCGCCAACTGGCCATTTTGATGAGAGAACCTTGAAAATCGCCGAAAGGTATGGATATACAGTTGTCCATTGGAGTGTGGATTCAAAGGATTGGAATAATCCGGGGGTACCAGCCATAGTTAAAAATGTGAATAAGGCAGACAAAGGAGATATTATTCTCCTCCATGCTTCTGACTCAGCAAAACAAACCGCAAAAGCACTGCCGTTGATTATGAAGGGTATCCAACAAAAAGGGTTAAAACTTATTTCAGTTTCAGAAATGATTGCAAATGGAGAGGCAAGTTCAAGAGAAATTAGATAATTTCACATAAAAAAACCGTCCAACCTATTAAATGGACGGTTTTTTTGTCTTTTTTAAATTAGATGTATTTTTTGATTTATTGGGAGATTGACTTGCTCTTTTTTGTCTATCCTGCTCAGATTGCAGATTTAATTTGTGAAGAATTAGAAGTTGATAGGCATTACAAGCGACCAAAGCAAACATCATCAGGTATAGCCAGCTCTGTTCATTTACACGAAGGACTGGTACCCACTCAACTAATGAAACCACAATCATAAAAAACATGGCCGGTATAAACGCATCCCGATTCGTCTGCTTGGTTTTATACCAAGCCACAGCCAAACCAACGACTAACAGCATAGTAGCCGGGCCAAAGTAAGGAAGAATGGAATCGTCCGGGCCGGCAAAGTTTTCGTAGCGTAAATAAACTAAATCAAATAAACCAAACAGAATAAGGACGACTTGAACAGCATTCCACAGTGAGACTGATTTAAAGATTCCTAGTCCAAACCGGTGAATCGTTAAATATGCGAAAAAGCCCATTTGGCTGATGACACTAAACAAAAAGCCCATGACAATTAACCAAATTAACGTTGATAATATATCAATGAGTTTAAATTCAGTAAAATAAGGCTGAAACTCATTCCAGCGAACAATAAAGCCCACAATAGCCGTCGTGAGTCCGCCTACTAATAATGTATTCAAAAATAGTTTTACCCAATTACGGCTCGTCACACGATAAACCTCCATACTACAAATATAGATAACATTATGATTGTACCAATCCAAATTTGAAAAATCCATAATTTATATTTGCTAACGAATAATCTCTCTTCAGTTACTACATGCTAAACTTAAGGATTTTTATGTGAAAGGGGCTTATTAATGAAAGCGAAAAGCATGGTGCTCCTCCTGCCCATCATGGTGTTCCTTACCAGTTGTTCTTCCAGTGATACCAGCGGAGGAGGGCAAGTTGATTACGAAGCAACGAAGAAAATGGTTGTTGATATTCTAAAAACTGATGATGGTAAGAAAGCCATTCAAGATGTGATGTCAAGTGATAGCATGAAAGAAAAACTGGTGATGGACCAAAAGGTTGTCTCTGATACCATCCAGCAAACACTTACTACAGATAAAGCAAAAGAATACTGGAAAAAAACATTTAGTGATCCCAAATTTGCACAAAGTATTTCAAAAAATTTAAAATCAGAAAATAAAAAATTACTGAAGGAACTAATGAATGACCCGGAATATAGAGGAATGATGGTGGAAGTTTTTAAAGAACCTGAAATCCAAAAACAAATGACAGATGCTCTAAAAAGCAAAGAATACCGCACACATCTCCAAAAGGTAATTACGGAAACGGTTGATAGTCCTTTATTTAAAGCTAAAATACAAGAATTACTCTTAAAAGCAGCAGAGGAAGCAAATACTAAATCATCATCGAGCGATAAGGGAGGCTCAGGCAGCAATCAATCCGGGGGGCAGTAAGAGCGACCAAGGCAGTTGAAGCTAGATCGTAAAATACTTATCAAAAAAATAGAAGCCTTTTCCGCACTGGAAGAGGCTTCTATTTCGTTAATCTATTTTTTTAGCAAGCCAGTTACTTTTTCAGCTATTTCTAAATAAATTTTTCCAATCTGATGGTCTTCTTGATAGATCGATGGCGCAAAGTCTTCCTCGTTCCAATCAGGCTGATTTAGAGGCAGACGGCCAAGAACTTCTGTATTCAATTCTTCAGCTAATTTATCGCCGCCACCTTGGCCAAATACATATTCTTTTTCACCGGTTAATTTACTTTCAAAATATGCCATGTTTTCAATGACACCAAGAACCTCATGATCCGTTTTCAGAGCCATTGCACCCGCACGTGCAGCTACAAAAGCAGCCGTTGGATGCGGTGTTGTTACAATCACTTCTTTACATGCAGGAAGCATAGTATGAACGTCTAATGCGACATCCCCTGTTCCAGGCGGTAAATCTAATAGTAAATACTCGATGTCGCCCCATTCTACTTCATTAAAGAAGCTGTTTAACATTTTCCCTAACATCGGCCCACGCCAGATAATCGGTGAATTATCTTCGACAAAGAAGCCCATTGAAATGACTTGTACACCAAAACGTTCAACAGGAATGATCTTTTCCCCTCTAACTACAGGTCTTTCTGTAATTCCCATCATATCAGGAACACTAAATCCATAAATATCCGCGTCAATAAGTCCAACCTTTTTGCCTAGACGTGCTAGTGCAACGGCAAGGTTAACCGATACAGTTGATTTACCCACTCCGCCTTTTCCACTTGCGATCGCAATGAAGGTGGTATTCTTTGAATGAAGCAAGTTTGTGTCATTCGTTTCTGATTGTGCTTGGCGGTTTGCCGCTAACACTTCTTCAGGAAGCTCCGTAAAACGAATACCAACCGATGCCGCTCCTTCTTCTTTTAACAAACTAACAATTTGTGTTTGCAGTTGGAGCTGTTCAGCAGTTCCTGTCTTCGCGATGGCCACTTTAACACTGACATGGTTTTTTTCTTCTTTAATCTTTATTTCGACAATAGCATTTAATTCAGCTAAGGTTTTATGTAAAAATGGTTCTTGGAGGCTGCCTAGAACCTCATGGACTCTTTCTTCTGTTAACATAAAAAGCACCTCACATTTTGAATTCGTTTCCATCTCTCAGTATAACATAATCACACTCGGAAACAGTTAAATGAATCACACGTATTTTTGAGGGGATTTTCCTTCGCAAAAAAAAATTGAAGGTGGATTCACCTTCAATAATCTGGTTCAACTAATTCTCTTTCATTCGTGTAATACCGAGTTATTCCTTGATAAATCGATATGGCAATCTTCTCCTGATAGGCATCCTTTTTTAAATTTTCCTTTTCTGTTGGATTGGATAAAAAGCCGACTTCAACTAAAATACCTGGCTTCTTGGCATTCTTTAAAATATACACGTTATTGATTGGTTTGGCTCTGCGAGTGGTGTTCTCCAAGTTTTTCCGAAGTTCTTCCTGCACAAACTTTGCGGCCTTAGCATTTTCCTTAAAATGAGGCGCATAAAAGGTTTGTGCCCCACTCCATCTGGAAGAAGGAATTGCATTTAAATGAATGCTGATAAAGAAATCATTATCACCGTTATTTATCATGTTTAGTCTATTTTTTAAATCTTCGACTTTTCTTCTACTGTAACCCCTTGTATCAGACGCGGCCAAATCTTTATCGGATTCTCTAGTCATAATAACGAGCGCACCTTGCATTTGTAGGTAGCCCCTGACTTTCTTGGTAATCTCTAAGGCAATATCTTTTTCCAACGTTTGCCCCGTTCCTGCGCCGCCATCCGGACCGCCATGGCCAGGGTCAAGTAAAATGATTTTTCCCGACAACGGAAGATTCCACGCATTCAACGAGTCATCTTCGGTAAAGTCGTACTGTAAAACGAAAAACAACACAAATAAACCGACGATAAAACTTATGATTTTTAATCTTCGCTTTGACACCCCAATCATTCCTTCCCGCTCGTCCCTTTTCACTTAACTATATGGGACAAAGGGGGGATTTAGAACAGGAAGAAATGTTGGACCTTAATGGAGCCGGAGCTTATGACGCCTTTGCCCTTTTTCGTAGCCTTCTCTCCACCAAATATGGATATATTGCTCACATAGATAATATAGTGACTCACTCATCGCACCCTCTTCACCGCTGCCCCAATAGAGGAAAAAATTATAGAGGGTATCAATTAAATGTTTTTCTTCTCGGTGGCAGCGCTTGCGAACCTCATCTAAGTTCTCGCCATAATAACCAAACTTGCTGAATTTTGCCCCTAATAAAAAGGACTCAAGTGCGATGTCGTAGCACGCTTCTTCAATTCCAGTATTCATTACTAAGTTTGAGACAATTCTTGTTGAACCAAAGTATTGTTGGACTCGTTCTTTTAATGTATTGATCGATAGTTCCCGAAGGACCGAACGCTCGTATTTTATCTGTTTTTCCCGTTTTTTTTCTTTAAAGGTCGTAATTACTGTCACTACTTTTCACCTCTTAGAACTATTCTTTATCTGTGGTTCAGAAGAAATGCAAAGTTCTGACCGTTATAAGTTGCCAATTTTTATCCGATGGGTTTTGCTGATGAAAGCATAATTGTTAACAAAGTATTCAAACAATTTTTATGTTGCTTTTTGTACAATTAAGATGGAGTGTTAAAAAACCCATGTATCAAACCTTTTGTCGAAACTCGAATTGGCTGACCGGACACAGACCGCCTTATATGTAGTAAAAAATCAATTAGTAGACTAAAACGGATTTGAGCTGAGCTTATATCCGTTTTCATTTTTAAACAAATAAAAAACACAACCAATTGGTTGTGAGCTGAATTTTGTCGAAATCTACTCAGAATATGTAGATATTTCCCGGGAATTTGTTGAAATTTGAAAAATATTGAATCCGAATAGTCGAAACAAAGGAATATCTACTTTTGATTCGGTGCCTGGGTTTAAATGGTGATTTATGCAAATTTGATCCTTCCTTGGAGGAGAGGATGCTCTTCTATTCTTCTGTATATCATGTAGGATAACGACCTCTTTTCCCTTTCTATGGTTCTGGGTATATATTTGCGTTATATCGCCCAGCGATACATACTTTCACACGTGAGGGAGAGCTATTAGCTCTTCATGGGATCTATTTATTTTGATACTGATCGATACACCTAGAAAAAATACTTGGAATCACTCTTTCTATCCCAGGCTCCTATTCACATTCTAATATTCCTCATCTACCAGTTGTTTTACTTCAAAATACAAAACCTGAATAAACTTCTTGGCATTAATCCGCGTATGCGTTGATGAAGTTAAAGATGCTTGTTTCAATTCCGTCATTCGTTGACGCACCGTTGTAAAATCAAAAAACTTCGACGCGTAATTCTCAAATTTCTGATTCGCAAAATCAGCTAGGCCAAGAGATGCCAAATGGTTCAATGATTGGTAAATTGCTCGGCGAACACGCTGTTCTGACGCTTTTCTCTCCCTGTCAACCTCATCTTGCGAAGCGACCGTTCCTAATTTTTTCAAGCTGATATGGGTGAAGATATCCTTTAAAATAGGAAATCCCGTCTCAAATGCTAGTTTTGTCTCATAATGGTATAAATAATCGATGATTTCCAGCAAGTCCTTGCTTCCATTTTCACCGGCTATGCCGAGTTCAGATAAAAGAACTTGCCCCCAGTCTGTAATTTTCTTTTCCTTGGAGGAAGACTTTTGTTCCTTGGCGGAATTCCAATCAAATACATTGCTGAGTGATTTTTGAATGTCTTGTATAGATCGCTCCAAACGAATGCGTTCCATGACCTTCTGTATAACCGATAATACTTCATTTCTGTTCAGCGGCTTTGTGATGTAATATTCGATTCCAAGTGAATAAGCCTCTCCGATCAGTTCTTTTGATTCCACTTGGGAAATCATAATGATTTTCCCTTTAAATGACGGCGCAATGCCACGAATGGTTTCAATTCCGTCCCGGATCGGCATCAGTAAATCAATGAATAAAATATCGACATGCTTCATTGTCAGCGTATGTGCATCTAGGAATGAACCATCATCCGCTTCTCCTACAACGTCACCCAATTCTTCATCCTCTATAATTTGTGACAGCATAGATCGAAAGACTTCATCATCATCCGTAATATAAAAAAACATAAACTCACCCTTTCTCGGCAAGACAAAGGATCGGCAGCCGGATAATGAAAATGCATCCTTTCCCACTCGTTTGGAGAGTTACCTCTCCTCCCAATTCCTCTGACATTTCTTTTATAAAAGATAGACCGATTCCCGTGGATGGTGTTCCATCTTC
Organism: Bacillus sp. MM2020_1; assembly: GCA_011250595.1. Classification (GTDB taxonomy): domain Bacteria; phylum Bacillota; class Bacilli; order Bacillales; family Cytobacillaceae; genus Neobacillus. Next base: position 7,304 of record JAANMP010000022.1, read on the forward strand.
TCCATATTTAGAGGTAAACCCCGGTTTAAAAATGAGATGTTTATATTTTGAAGGAACGCCCGGACCGTCGTCAATCACTTTACACTCGATCCATTTATCCTCTTTATCTATCGAAACGGTGATTGTGCCTGTATGTTCAATCGCTTCTATTGCGTTCGCGACTAAATTGTTGATAAAAGACAGCATAAGGTAAATGTGATAATTCGGATGCTCTCCCCTAATCTGCGAAACAAATTCAATTTTCTTCCCTAACAGCGCTGCATATTTCTGATTGATTCGAACTGTTATGTACGCTAATTCATGAACATTCATATATTCCGGCAGACTTTCGCTTGAAATGAGCTTTGAAAGGCCCGCAAAGATTCTTTGGTTATCCTTTTTTATTTCATGCACCTCTCCGGCTATCCGTAAAGCTTTTTTTCCCCAATTTTCAATTGGGAGTCCTTGGTCTTGTTTAAAATCAATCATGTTTCGATATAGATTGTAGGATTCTTTTGTGATGGTTTCTGCATTTTGTAGCGTCTTTTTCAAATAAACAGACTCTACATACAAATTGGAAAGGTGCATGAGCATATTCTCATTCTCCCTCCGGGTTTGCGATTCTTTCAGCCGTAGTTCGTATAGCTTCATCATATTTATGAAGGCCAAAACAAAAAAGCTTCGAAACACCGCGATAATAATGATTTTATTTAATGCCCCTATCGTCACAGCCGTTCCCAATACAAAAAGATGAAAAAGCATTAACTCAATAAGACTGGATGTGATTTCAATTGTAATACCGAAACATCCAATTAGCAAAGGATGTTGAAAACGATTCACCCTCATCAAATAAAACAGGAAGGCATATGAAAAATAGTAGAAGAACGTCGGATACCGTAAGGTAAGAGATACTGCCAGGCTAAAGTCTGCCGACACCATCCAATCCAATAAAACACGGAATGCCGAAACAGACGTTCCTACTAACAGCCCCATGACAACAGATGAAATTTTACGAAAGTACAATAAAGAAAAGAAGCAAATAGGTGTTCCGAAACTTACACGAAATACATTATCGAATGGATGAAAGTTTAATTCACCCGCGATTGGTACTATAACCATAAGAGCAATAACGATCCAGAAATCTTTACTTTGCAGTTGATCCGCTCTCAAATCCGCCACTTCCTGATTTTTGCTACTAACAAACCTCCGCCTTATAGTTATAAACACAATTGCCCCCCATACACTACTGTTTATATATATGAAGATACAGCTTGTTTATCAAAACAAGCTGGATTCTCGCCCATTATACCATAACTGTTTCTTTTGCCGCTTTTATAGGCCGATACGCCGGTTCCCACATTGCGTTTCGTACTGCTTGCTTAATATCGTCATGTTTTATTCGTGCCACACCATCGGCAACAGCCACCTTTGCCACTTCTATCGCGACAATTTCTGAAATGGCACGAAGATTCTCAATCTGCGGAAGTAAAGGTGCACCTGGATCGCTTACATCGATCATTCCCGCCACAGCTTCTGCTGCCGCAGCAAACATGCCGTCAGTGATGATACTTGCACGGGACACGTTCGTTCCAAGTCCAAGCCCCGGAAAAATTAAAGCGTTATTGGATTGTCCGATTACATATACTGTTTTGTTATATGTTACAGGAGAAAACGGACTTCCAGTTGCTACTAGGGCTCTTCCCTCTGTCCAATGGATTAGATCAGCAGGCTTTGCTTCAGCAAGGGGAGTGGGATTGGACATAGGCAAAATTACCGGTCTTTCAACGTGCGCTGCCATGTCTTTCACAATATCCTCAGTGAATGCCCCCGCAACCGTTGAAGTTCCGATCAAAATAGTTGGATGTACTTGACGAACGACTTCAGCTAAGCCCGATCCTGCATTTTTTTCTTCAGCAGGACGCGCATATGGGCGCTGGAAGTCGTACAATTCGTCCATATCATCTGCCAGTAAACCATTCCGGTCAATGCACCAAAATCTGCGGTTCGCCGATTCCCATGAAAGCCCCTCGCGTACCATGGCATCACGCACCTGATCGGCAATTCCAATACCGGCTGTACCCGCCCCGAATACGACAACACGATGCTCACTGAGCGGAATATTGGAAGCGCGCACTGCCGCCAGCACAGCAGCAAGCGATACGGCTCCTGTACCTTGTATATCGTCATTAAATGTACACACTTTATCTCGATACTTGTCTAATATGCTTCGCGCATTTTGGGAGCTGAAATCCTCCCAATGGAGCAAGGCATTAGGAAACATTCTCGCAGCCGTACTTACAAACTGCTCAATGAATGCATCATACCGCCCATACCGAACACGGGGATGGCAATTTCCGATGTAGAACGGGATGTTCAGAAGCTCATCACGATCTGTGCCTACATCTAAAATTACAGGCATGACACGTGCTGGATCGATTCCTGCTGCGGCTGTATAAACGGCTAATTTACCAATCGCGATATTAATACCGCCAACACCCCAGTCACCGATTCCTAAAATGCCTTCCCCATCGGTAATAACGATTAAATCGATATCTTCCGCACTCGCCCCAAAGTTTTCAAATGCTTGTTCAATGCCGTTTGCATCATTAATAGATAAATACACACCGCGCGGTCGGCGGTATTCGATGCTGTAACGCTGGATTGCTAACCCGACTGTCGGTGTATATATGATCGGAAGCATTTCTGGTAAATGGTCCGTCAGCACCCGGTAAAACAATACCTCGTTTCGGTCATGCAGTGCAGATAACGCAACATTTTTATGCAAATCGTTCGGCTGCGAGGAGAATTGCTCATAAGCGCGGCGTGCCTGCTCATCAAGCGTCAGTACTGCCGGCGGCAATAATCCTGTTAAATCCAGCTCCTGTCTTTCCTCCTCCGTGAATGCAACCCCCTTATTCAACAACGGTATAGACATTAATTCCGCACCTCGTAAGGCAGTTTCCACATCCCCATTCGGACCAACCTTGAATTTATTCATATAATCCCTTCCTTTTCCAATCAACTTCTGCTATTGATTCTCAATAAAAATAGGGCACCCTGCTCGTTCAGGCGCAGAACCAGAGGTTCTTCTCCCTAAAAAGCGCCTTTTGTTTTTTTGGATGGAGGTTCTCTGGTAGCAGCGCCTTGCCGGCAGAGTTTTACCCCTTATGTCAAGCAAAAAAGGGCCTCTCCGCCCTCCTTTGCTTGACATGTACAAGTTTACTGTCTATCTAAAAGAACTGCACCTGCGATACCTGGGTGAGTCATTTCATAAGGGTCCAAAATTAGATCGAGCTCTTCTTCTGATAATACGTCATATTTCAAGCATAATTCGCGAATCGGCTGACCGGTTAAAATCGCTTCTCTCGCTATACGTGCAGCAACCTCATAGCCGATATGCGGATTTACCGCCGTAATAATGCCGGCACTCTTTTCTACATATTCCTTCATTCTTTCTTCATTTGCTTCAATTCCTTTTAGACAATAGTCTGTAAATGCACGAAATGCATTATTCATAATACTGATGGATTGAAGTAAATTAAATACGAGAACAGGCTCCATAACATTCAGTTCCAGCTGCCCTGCTTCAGATGCAAGACAAATCGTATGGTCGTTTCCAATAACTTGAAACGCCACTTGATTAATGACCTCTGCCATTACAGGGTTCACTTTCCCCGGCATAATGGAAGAACCAGGCTGACGGGAAGGCAATGTTATCTCGCCTAATCCCGTGCGAGGACCGGAAGCCATCAATCTCAAATCATTGGCAATTTTGGACATGTTCATCATGCATACTTTTAGTGCAGCCGATACTTCCGTGTAAACATCTGTGTTTTGGGTTGCATCCACAAGGTGCTCAGCGCCCACAAGCGATAAGCCGCTAATATCAGCAAGATGCTCGACTACACGCTCAATATAGCGAGGGTCTGCGTTCAAGCCCGTTCCCACTGCGGTCGCACCCATGTTCACCTCATATAAATGCTGGCGTGATTGTTTGATGCGCTTGATATCGCGGGCAATTACGCGGGAGTATGCTTCAAACTCTTGACCTAATCGAATCGGTACAGCATCCTGCAGATGAGTACGGCCCATTTTGATGACCCGGTCAAATTGCTTTGCTTTTTGCTCGAATACGCCATGCATATATTCCATTGTGTCTAATAATTTTTCTAACATATTCAATGTTGCGATGTGAATCGCAGTCGGAAAAGCATCATTTGTAGACTGTGCCATATTCACATGGCTGTTCGGACTAATATGAAAGTAGTCTCCTCTTTCTTTTCCCATTAATTCAAGCGCACGATTGGCAATGACCTCATTCGCATTCATGTTCATTGATGTACCTGCGCCGCCTTGAATCGGGTCGACAATGAAATGATCGTGCCACTTGCCGTCGATGATTTCTTCAGCAGCCTCTATTATGGCATTGCCTGCCCCTTCATAAAGACGCTTTGTTTCCATATTGGCAAGAGCAGCCGCTTTCTTGACAATGGCCAAAGCTTTAATTAGTTCTTCATGAATTATATATCCTGTAATAGGAAAGTTCTCAACAGCGCGCAATGTTTGGATGCCGTAATAGGCATTTACAGGCACCTCTTTTTCCCCTAAAAAATCCTTTTCAATCCGAACGTTTGCTTTTATTTCAGTTACTGTCATTACATTCTCCTCCTATCCCTTTATGCTGCCTTTGTTTCTTTAACAGAATCCAAATAGTCCTGCGCTTTTTCTTTATCAAATTCGCCCTCCCATTTCGCCATTGAGATAGCAGCCAATGAGTTTCCTAAAACGTTTACAGCCGAGCGAATCATATCTAAAATACGATCGATGCCAGCAATCAAAGCAATTCCCTCTAACGGTAATCCCATAGAGCCGAGTGTCGCCAGCACAACGACAAACGATGCACCTGGGACGCCTGCCATACCTTTTGAAGTCATCATAAGTACAAATAACAATGTAATTTGCTGCATCAACGACATGTGTACGTTATACATTTGCGCAACAAACAGCGAAGCAAGCGCCTGATAAATTGCTGATCCTGTCAGATTGAATGTGTATCCTGTCGGAATGACGAAAGAAACAATCGCCTTCGGACAACCGAATTGCTCCATCTTTTTCATGATGTTCGGGAGCACTGCCTCAGAACTCGCTGTTGTAAAAGAAATGATAAGTTCTTCCTTTAAAATCTTAATAAGTGTAAAAATATTTGTTCCTGTCATTTTCGCGTTTATACCTAAAATCACAATAGCGAAAAACAATACAGTTACATACACAGCCAATACAAGCTTTCCAAGCGGAAGCAATGTGCTCACTCCGAAATGGGCCACCGTCACCGCAATAAGAGCGAATACTCCAAACGGAGCAGCCTTCATTACTTGATTTGTCACCCAAAACATTGCTTCTAATACACCTTCAAAGAAATGAAGCACCGGCTTTCCTTTGTCCCCGATTGCCGCGACCCCTAGGCCGAATAGAACACTGAAGAAAATAATCGGCAATAGATCCCCTTGCGCCATTGATTCAAACACATTTTTTGGAACGATGTGAACGATTGTTTCCGCAAAGCCTTTGTTTTGTGTAGCGCTTGCTGTTTGTTCGTATGCTGAGATATCTCCTTTTGCCAGATGGCTCATATCTACACCAGAACCTGGATGGAACACGTTTGCAGCCAGCAATCCCATCCCCAGCGCAATCGTTGTAATGATTTCAAAATAAAGAATCGTCTTGCCGCCAAGCTTACCTAATTTTTTTATATCACCTACACCCGCCACCGCAACAACAAGTGCGGCTATTACAATCGGCATAACGATCATTTTAATTAAATGAATGAAAATATCACCGATTGGCGCAATGTAGGCAATTGCTGTATTGTTTCCATAAGTAGCAGCCCCAACCACTATACCTAAAATAAGTGCAATAAAAATTTGCGCAGCTAATCCAAATTTTTTCATGTTCATCCCCCTTGTTAACGCTTTCAATTTATTTGAATACTTTAGTAATTTTAAAAGCAAAACAACAAAACCCAACAAAAACCTACAAATCGATTAAAAAAATTTTTAAAAGAACAAACCGATACTAGAATCCAAGGTACCTTGAACTATGATTTGTGGTAGGAAAATATTTTCGTGGTCAAACGCTTTTTGTAGACAGAAAAAAGACCCTCAACGAAAATGGTTGAGAGCCTTGGAAATGTTGATGAATAACGTTTTGTGAAACTGAGGTTTGATTTGGTAAAAATCAGATTTAAATGTCCTCTTCTAATGAGTTAATTACATCACGTTCATGTGCAGCTGATATTTAGAAAAAAGTTACCATTAATAATATCGCCAATGTTCCCCATGCTATTAAGAAAAACATATTTGGAGGTAATTTCATGGCACAATTAAGAGATATCATGACAGCAAATGTTCTTACAGTAAACGAAACACAGACCGTACAGGAAGTTGCAGCGTTAATGAGCGAATATAATATCGGAGCTATCCCAGTAATAAATAACAGCGGACAAATGGTTGGAATTGTAACGGATCGTGATATTACCCTTCGTACGACAGCACAAGGAGAGGATCCACAAACACCAGTATCTCAAGTCATGACTGCACAGCAGATCGTACAAGGTACACCTGATATGGATGTTCATCAAGCAGCAAATTTGATGGCACAGCAACAAATTCGCCGATTGCCGGTAATCGAAAATGGACAAATAGTAGGAATGGTTGCTTTAGGTGATCTAGCAGTACAAAATCAATATGCAAACGAGGCAGAACAGGCATTACAAAGTATTTCAACTCCTTCCGCACCTCAACAATAATACGGGGATACCTTTATTATCATAAAATAATAATTAGCACAGATCAGCCCTTGGTCTGTGCTAACATTTTTTATTAAGCAGAAGAATTTAATGCTGCTGATGGTGAAGCTACTTTTCTTAAAGTTGATATTTCAAAAGTATATTTAGCTATGATATGTGGTCAAAAAATTTTTCATGATCAAAAGCACTTTTTAGGCATAAAAAAGACCCCCAACCAATTTGGTTGAGAGTCTTTGAAACGCCAGAAATTAACGTTTTGAGAACTGAGGCGCACGACGAGCACCTTTAAGACCGTATTTTTTACGTTCTTTCATACGTGGATCACGAGTTAATAATCCAGCGCGTTTTAATGTTGGACGGTATTCTGGATCAGCTTGTAGTAATGCACGAGCTACACCATGACGGATTGCTCCAGCTTGACCAGTGTATCCACCACCGCTTACGTTTACAAGAACATCGTAGCTTCCAACTGTTTCAGTAGCTACTAATGGTTGTCTTACAACAACACGTAATGCTTCAAATGGGATATAATCTTCGATCTCACGACCATTGACAATAATTTTTCCTGTGCCTGGTACTAAACGTACACGTGCTACAGAACTTTTACGGCGACCTGTACCGATATATTGAACTTGTGCCAAGTTAATTCCCTCCCTCTTTATTAACCGCGAAGTTCGTAAACTTCAGGTTGTTGTGCTTGGTGCGGATGTTCGCTGCCAGCATATACATGTAATTTTTTAAACGTTTGACGGCCAAGAGAATTCTTTGGAAGCATACCTTTAACAGCAAGCTCGATCATTTTCTCAGCATAGTTAGTACGCATTTCAAGAGCTGTTCTAGTTTTTAAACCACCTGGGTGCATTGTGTGACGGTAGTAAATCTTGTCAGTCAATTTTTTACCAGTTAGTTCTACTTTTGATGCGTTAAGAATAATCACATGATCACCAGTGTCAACATGTGGTGTAAAAGTTGGTTTGTTTTTACCACGTAGGATTGCTGCTACTTCAGAAGCAAGACGACCAAGAGTTTTGCCTTCAGCATCAATCACGTACCATTTACGCTCGATAGTGTTGGCATTTGCCATAAACGTTGTACGCATGAGTTTCCCTCCTAATTTAAATCCATTAAAGATTATTGTTTTCGCACTTTCAAAGCAATTAGCGTTCAATTCTGTTCCGGGAATGAACGGCTACTACCCTTGTGCGGTTAAGTTTGTATTCATATATTTTCAATCACGATTAAGACTTTCCGGGGCTTTATCGTGGGATTAAAAACACGCACATATAATATAATAAGTTCTTCAAGCCAATATGTCAAGAAAATGTTACACCAGGTAAAGTTGTTTACGCCATTTTATTTATAAAATACTTGCCAAAGATATAATCCATGGGGTGGTGCAGTCTTTCCCGCTAGCCTCCGGTCTTTGTGAGCTAAGATAATCGGAATATCTTCAGGGCTGCGTTCACCTGAGCCCACCTCTAACAGTGTTCCGACCAAGATACGAACCATATTATACAAAAAGCCATTCCCTTTAAAACGGATCGTCAGTAAATCATCTTTAAGGATAAAATCAATGGAATCAATCCTTCGAACCTTATCTTCTACTTCCGTTTTTGACGCACAAAAACTTGTAAAGTCGTGAGTACCCAGAAAAAATTTACTTGCCTGCTCCATCGCCTTTAAATTTAATGGGTATGGAAATTGGTAGGCAAATTTCCGCTGAAAAGGATCTCGTTTTTGAGATAAACGAAGGACATAGCGATATTCCTTCCCTTTAGCGTCAAAGCGGGCATGAAAAGAGTCGGGTACAGAACCAACTGATAAAACGGAAAGATCTTCAGGCAGCATTGAATTCAATGCCCGCTCCCATTTATCAGCAGGAATATGCAGTGGAGAATCAAAATGAATGACTTGTCCTTTTGCATGGACACCGGCATCGGTTCGACCTGAAGCGCTGACTCTCACGGGTTCGCCCTTATGCATTTTTGTTAAAACTGCTTCCAAAACAGACTGCACGGTCCGCTTATTCGGTTGGACCTGATAGCCGGAAAAGCCCGAACCGTCATAACTAATGATAGATTTATACCTTGGCATCGTTTCGCTCCATTATGAACGTAATAAAATGAGTAGGATGGTTAGAAGGACTAAGAGCCCCAACTGGAGGGAATCAGCATTTTTCCAGGATAATTCCCTGTACTTTGTTCTTCCTTCCCCACCTCGATAACCTCTAGCTTCCATTGCAATCGCCAGTTCCTCAGCCCGTTTAAAGGAGCTGACAAACAAAGGGATAAGCAGTGGAATGACGGCTTTAATGCGCTCCTTAAAAGGCCCGCTTGCAAACTCCACGCCTCTGGCAATCTGCGCCTTCATAATCTTATCCGTTTCCTGCATAAGTGTAGGAATAAAACGTAAGGAAATCGACATCATTAACGCCATTTCGTGGACAGGGAAACGGATCTTATTCAACGGATGTAACAGTGTTTCAATTCCATCGGTAATCTCAATTGGGGTAGTAGTTAACGTCAGCAGTGACGTCATTAGAATTAAGAAAAAGAATCGGAAGGAAATAAAAATCCCCTGTCTGACCCCTTCTTCGTAAATCTTAATCGGACCTAATTCAAATAAAAGAGTACCTTCTTTTGTAAAAAACAGTTGCAGCACTAAGGTAAAAAGAACAAGCCAGATAACCGGTTTCAGACCACCGTATAAAAAACGTACGGGGATGCGCGACAATCCAAGCATTAAAAAAGTATAAATTCCAATAAGTGCATAGGTTACGGCATTGTTTGCTAAAAAAATAACGCATACAAACAGAAAGATAATCAGCAATTTTGAGCGGGGATCCATTTTATGAATAATCGAATCCGCCGGGACATAGCGTCCAAAAATCATTTTTTCCATCATGAGCGCACACCTCTGCTTATTCTTTTTGTTACAGCAGAAGACAGTTCATCAATGGTTAGAAAAATTTTCTCTAATTTCATATCGAGTTTTTCCTCAAGCTTTAGTTGAAAGCGAACGACCTCTGGAACATCTAGCCCCATTTCAACAAGCTCAGTTGGTGCAGAGAAGACTTCTTCCGGTGTCCCTTTTTTAACTACCTTACCTTGCTGCATAATCACAATTTGATCTGCGTATCTTGCCGCATCCTCCATACTATGTGTGACAAGGATGGTAGACAGCTTTCTTTCCTTATGGAGGGAATAGAACATATCCATAACCTCTTTACGGCCCCTGGGGTCTAATCCTGCAGTAGGCTCATCCAGGACAATGACATCGGGTTCCATGGCTAGCACTCCGGCAATTGCCACTCGCCTCATTTGTCCACCCGAGAGATCGAATGGTGATTTTTCTAGAATTTCTTCCGCTAGACCCACTTGCTTTAAAGCAATTCGTGCCCGCTCCTTTGCTTCCGTTTCAGAAACTCCAAAATTCAACGGTCCAAAAATAATGTCTTTTTCGACCGTTTCCTCAAATAACTGGTGTTCAGGAAACTGAAAGACGATCCCGACCTTTTGCCGGATTTTTTTTAAGTTCTTATTTTTCTGCGAAGCTACTATTTCATGTTCACCAATCTCAACTGTACCCTTTGTGGGTTGAAGGAGAGCATTTAAATGCTGCAGGACTGTTGATTTCCCCGAACCGGTATGACCAATAATCGCCATATACACACCTGTTGGAATATCAATAGACACATCCTCTATGGCCAGTCGTTCAAAAGGAGTATTTTTTTGATAACGATATTCTACATGTTTGAGCGAGATGTCCATAACTCTTTCACCAACTCTTCTTCCGATAAATAATGCTTCGCTAGGTCAATTCCTTGACCCCTGAAAGCTTTGGTCATTTTCACTGAAAAGGGAATATCTAACCCTAACTGAACTAATTGTTCATCCATGGAGAAAATCTCTTCAGGCGTTCCTTCACGGAAGACTTCTCCTTTGTTCATGACAATAATCCGATCCGCCTTGGCTGCCTCTTCTAAGTCATGAGTAATGGAGATAACGGTCAAAGATTTCTCTTCTTTTAATAATCGAACGGTCTCCAACACTTCTTCACGCCCTCTTGGATCGAGCATAGAAGTGGCTTCATCAAGAATAATGATCGACGGTCGTAGGGCTAGCACACCTGCGATAGCTACTCGTTGCTTTTGTCCGCCTGATAGATGGTGGGGCTCTTGATATAGAAACTCTTCCATCTTTACCTTCTTAAGCGAATCCTCGACTCTTTGAATCATTTCGTCTCTAGGAATGCCGTTATTTTCTAGACCAAAAGCCACATCATCCTGCACTGTAGTTCCAACGAACTGGTTATCAGGATTTTGAAAGACCATCCCTAATTTTTTTCGGATATCCCATATTGATTCCTCATTAAGCTCTATCCCACAGACAGAAATTTGACCATTTTGTGGAAATTGCAGGCCATTTAAGAGTTTTGCCATTGTTGATTTACCTGATCCATTATGACCGACGATGGCAAGCCACTCTCCCTCATATATATCAAAAGAGACATGATTCAGAGCATAACGTTCTTGTGTATCGTATTGAAATGAAACATCCTTAAGAGATACAATCGAATTTTTCATCAGATATTTCCTCCTCTCAGCTAAACTATTCTCATCTTATCTATTTCTATATATAAAAAAAAGCCTGCACCTCGTCCCTATGCAGCTTCGTTCTAACTGCAATATAAGGAATTTCTATAAAAGAAATAGGAGGAGGTGCATGAGCTAGACGAGACGTAATTAATTTAATCCGCTCATCATAACACTCTTTTGGGCTTGGGTCTAACACGATATAAAGTTCATTTACAGAAAAAGGGCAAAGAACAAGTTTGATTTTAAACTGTCCAGCGCCCTTGTTGTCTGTAAGTGATTAAACTAACTCGATAATAACCATTGGTGCACCATCGCCGCGGCGTGGTCCAAGTTTCATAATTCGAGTGTATCCACCTTGACGCTCTTGATAACGTGGAGCGATATCAGCGAAAAGTTTTTGTACTGCACTTGTATTATTTTCAGCATCAGCAACTTCATTACGAACATATGAAGCAGCTTGACGACGAGCATGTAAATCACCGCGTTTACCTAAAGTGATCATTTTTTCAACAGTCACACGAATTTCCTTCGCACGGGTTTCTGTTGTTTCAATGCGCTCATTGATAATTAAATCTGTAGTTAAATCACGTAGCATAGCTTTACGCTGTGCACTTGTGCGTCCTAACTTTCTGTATGCCATGAAGGGTTCCCTCCTTTGTTGAAGTCATAAGTCGGATGAATAGCTATACTAAAGATCAGTCGTCTTTACGTAAGCCTAATCCAAGCTCTTCTAGTTTTGCCTTCACTTCTTCAAGTGATTTGCGGCCTAAGTTACGAACTTTCATCATATCTTCTTCAGTCTTATTAGCTAATTCCTGAACAGTGTTGATTCCGGCACGCTTTAAGCAGTTGTAAGAACGAACAGAAAGGTCTAGTTCCTCAATTGTCATTTCTAGAACTTTTTCTTTTTGATCTTCTTCTTTTTCAATCATGATTTCAGCATTTTGTGCTTCGTCGGTTAAACCAACAAATATATTCAAATGCTCGGTTAAAATCTTTGAACCAAGAGCAATCGCTTCTTTTGGTCCAGTGCTTCCATCAGTCCATACATCAAGAGTCAACTTGTCAAAATTAGACATTTGACCAACGCGTGTATTTTCTACTTGAAACTGCACACGTGAAACTGGTGTAAAAATGGAATCGATTGGAATCACACCTATTGGTTGATCTTCTCTTTTGTTTTGAACAGCCGGTGTATATCCACGTCCACGTTTAGCCGTCAAACGCATGCGAAGATGACCATTTGCAGCTAATGTAGCAATATGAAGATCTGGATTTAAAACCTCAACATCACTATCATGAGTGATATTTCCGGCTAATACAGGGCCTTCACCTTGTACATCAAATTCAAGTGTCTTTTCTTCGTCAGAGTAGATTTTTAAAGCTAGTTTTTTAATGTTCAAAATGATAGATGTTACATCCTCTACGACGCCTTCAATTGTTGAGAACTCATGAAGTACCCCATCGATCTGAATCGATGTAACCGCGGCACCTGGGAGTGAAGATAATAGGATACGACGTAAGGAGTTACCCAAAGTGGTACCATATCCACGCTCAAGTGGCTCTACGACAAACTTACCGTACTTAGCATCGTCGTTGATCTCAATCGTTTCGATTTTTGGTTTTTCTATTTCGATCATCCAATAACCCTCCTTCAAAACGTCGAAACTTCATATTAGCTTATTTACTAATAGAAAGTCCCCATGTATACGTTCCCGTTTTGTGCACAACAACTGGAATAAATCTTCTGTAAGAGTGCAAAAAATTAATATCATATCCCATTATAGACATATGATACAGAATCTATACAGAAAAATTAAACACGACGACGTTTTGGTGGACGGCATCCATTATGAGGAACAGGTGTAACGTCTTTAATTGCAGTTACTTCTAGACCAGCAGCTTGAAGAGCACGGATAGCCGCTTCACGACCAGCACCAGGTCCTTTTACAGTAACTTCTAAAGTTTTCATACCATGTTCAATGGAAGTCTTAGCTGCTGTTTCAGCCGCCATTTGTGCAGCAAATGGTGTAGATTTACGAGAACCTCTAAATCCAAGAGCACCAGCACTTGACCATGAAATTGCATTACCATGTACATCAGTAATTGTTACGATCGTATTGTTAAAAGTTGAACGAATATGAGCAATACCAGATTCAATATTCTTTTTAACACGACGTTTACGTGTATTCGTTTTACGTGCCATTTAAATTAACCTCCTTTACCGATTACTTCTTCTTGTTCGCTACAGTCTTACGAGGACCTTTGCGAGTACGAGCGTTGTTTTTCGTATTTTGTCCACGAACTGGTAAACCACGACGATGACGTAATCCGCGGTAACAGCCGATTTCCATTAAACGCTTAATGTTAAGAGAAATTTCACGGCGAAGGTCACCTTCAACTTTTAATTTGTCGATGATGTCACGGATTTTGTTTAATTCGTCTTCTGTTAAATCACGTACACGTGTATCTTCAGAAACACCAGCTTCTGCTAGTACTTTTTGTGCAGTATTTTTACCAATTCCATAAATGTAAGTTAAAGAGATAACAACACGTTTTTCACGTGGAATATCTACACCAGCAATACGTGCCATAGAAAATGCGCACCTCCTTCAAAATTAACCTTGTTTTTGTTTATGTTTAGGGTTTTCACAGATAACCATAACTTTTCCGCGTCTACGGATAACTTTACACTTCTCGCAGATCGGTTTAACAGATGGTCTTACTTTCATTATTATCCTAACCTCCTTAGTAGTACGGAGTGCAAGCATTATTTAAAGCGGTAAGTAATTCTTCCGCGTGTTAAGTCATATGGAGAAAGCTCAACAGTCACTTTGTCACCCGGAAGGATCCGAATGAAATGCATTCGTATTTTACCAGAAACATGCGCTAGCACGGTATGACCATTTTCTAATTCTACCTTAAACATCGCATTCGGCAATGTTTCAATGACTTTACCTTCAATCTCAATTACATCATCTTTGGCCATCGATCTCGTCTCCCTTCTTATCAAAGATAGTGAATACAGTTTATACAACTCTTCTCATTCGTACTCAAATAGCAACCTTATAATAGTAACATATTGTTCTTCTTCTGTCCGCAAGTAAATTCTACATAATTGGGAATTAACAATTCCCCATGTAAGTCTTGCCCAACTCTCGGTCCTACATACTCAGTACAAGAGAAAAGCCGTTTGCTTTCACATACTTTTGATTCTTAGTGAAGAGATGGTCGAGAGTCGCTCGTACGGTTTTACTTTCGGTCATTAATGTAAGTCCCCAAGTAATTGCTCGATATCAGCGAATACCTTGTGAATATCCTGCTGACCATCAATCGTACGAAGATAACCTTTTGTTTTATAAAAAGTTAGTAATGGTTCTTGTTGTTTGATATTGACGTCTAGTCGATTTTGAACTGTTTCTTCATTATCATCTGCACGTTGGTATAACTCACCACCGCAGCGGTCGCATACACCCTCTTGATTAGGAGGATTAAAGATTAAATGATAAGTTGATCCACATTCTTTACAAATCCTACGGCCTGTCAAACGTTCCATTAATAATTCTTTATCAACATTAATATTAATTACATAGTTAATTTTTTTATTTAAATCATTTAAAAGATTTTCCAGCGCATCTGCTTGAGGTACAGTTCTAGGAAAGCCATCTAAAAGGAATCCCTTTTGACAATCTTCCTTGCTTAATCGTTCACGAACAATGCCGATAGTTACTTCATCAGGAACTAGTTCACCCTTATCCATGAATGATTTTGCTTGTAAACCTAGTTCTGTTCCTTCTTTCATCGCTGCACGGAACATATCTCCAGTAGAGATATGAGGGATGCCGTATTGCTCTACGATTCTCTCAGCCTGCGTACCTTTACCGGCACCTGGAAGCCCCATTAATACTAAATTCACACGTGTTCCCCCCTCGTGCTTTAAATGGGTTTTAGGGAGCTTTTGTCCCCTAAAACCTTTATTTAATAAAACCTTTATAATGACGTTTAACTAATTGAGCTTCAAGCTGTTTCATCGTGTCAAGTGCAACACCGACAACGATTAGCAAGCTTGTTCCACCGATTTGCGCCGATTGCGGAAGATTAGCAATGTTAATAAATAACATAGGTAATACTGCAATCAGAGCTAGGAAGAGTGCACCAACAAACGTTAAACGGTATAAGACGCGTGTTAAGTATTCTTGCGTACTCTTTCCTGGACGAATACCTGGGATATAGCCACTTTGCTTTTGCAAGTTTTCCGCTGCTTGTTCAGGGTTAACTTGAATGAATGCATAGAAATAAGTAAACGCAATAATTAACGCCGCATATAGCGTCATCCCGATTGGATGAGAATAGTCAAATATTTTTGTAATCCACAGTGTTACATCATTTGTTGGAAAAAATGAAGCGACTGTTCTTGGTGTTACAATGAACGAAACCGCAAAGATAACAGGAATTACACCCGCAGCATTAACTTTTAATGGCATATGAGTGGATTGTCCTCCTACGGGATTACGTCCTGCAACTACGCGTTTTGCATATTGAATAGGTATCTTACGATTAGCTTGTTGGATAAAGATAACACCAACTACAATAGCTATAACAGCAAGTGCTATTAATACTACAGTAATAATACGTAAGAATAATGCCTCACCCGCATTCTCAAATTGCTGTACATAAATTTGATTAATGGTCGACGGCATACCAGCAACGATCCCGGCAAAGATGATAATAGAAATTCCATTACCAACACCTTTTTCGGTAATCTGTTCCCCTAACCACATTAAAAATGCTGTACCGGCAGTTAAGACAACTGCGATTAGCAGATAAGTGCCAATTCCGGGATTTTGAATCAATTGACCGCTGGCTAAATTATTAAAGCCATAGGACATACCTAATGCTTGGATAAAACCAAGCACAATTGTAAAATATCGAGTGAATTGTGCAATCTTACGACGACCAGACTCACCTTGCTTTGACCATTCCGTGAATTTCGGTACAACATCCATTTGCAGGAGTTGAATAATAATCGAAGCAGTGATATACGGCATGATACCCATTGCAAAGATGGAGAATTGTTTTAATGCTCCACCGCCAAAAGTATTCAAAATACCAAAAACGCTAAGTTTATCTTGATTTGCTAGTACATCCGCATTTACATTCGGCACTGGGATAAATGTACCTAATCGAAATACAATTAACATTAAAAGGGTGAATATGATCTTACGTCTTATCTCACCCACGCGCATAAAATTGGAGATTGTCTGGAACATTAGATCACCTCAGTGGTTCCACCGGCAGCTTCGATCGCTTCCTTAGCAGCAGAGGAGAATTTGTGAGCTTTTACAGTCAACTTGTTCTCTATTGTCCCTTTAGCAAGAATCTTGATCCCTGCTTTTTCGTTACTTACAACGCCTGTTTCGATAAGAAGTTCTGGAGTAACTTCTGTACCTTCAGCAAAGCGGTTTAAAGCATCAAGATTTACTACTGCATATTCCTTACGGCTGAAGTTAGTAAATCCGCGTTTTGGTAAACGGCGATATAAAGGTGTTTGACCACCTTCAAAACCTAGACGAACACCGCCACCCGAACGAGCATTTTGACCTTTATGACCTTTACCAGCAGTTTTTCCTTGACCAGAACCGATACCGCGTCCTAGACGCTTACGATCTTTACGAGAACCCTCAGCAGGTTTTAGTTCATGAAGTTTCATATTGGCACCTCCTTATGAAAGAAAACAATTAATTATTGTTCTTTAACTGTAACAAGGTGAGCAACTTTGGTAATCATACCGCGAATAGCAGCGTTATCTTGATGCTCAACTGTTTGATTTAATTTACGTAATCCAAGAGCTTTAACTGTTTCACGTTGATCGCCTGGACGGCCAATCAAGCTGCGAGTGAGGGTAATAGATAGTTTATTCGCCATTTTATTTCCCCCCGTATCCTAACAGTTCTTCTACTGATTTACCACGTAGTTTTGCTACGTCTTCAGCACGTTTTAATTGTTTTAGTCCATCAATTGTTGCACGAACCATGTTAATAGGAGTATTTGTTCCTAATGACTTAGAAAGGATATCAGCTACTCCGCCTAACTCAAGAACGGCACGAACTGGTCCACCAGCGATAACTCCTGTACCTTCAGAAGCAGGTTTTAGAAGAATTTCGCCAGCACCAAAGCGTCCGATTACTTGGTGAGGAATGGTTGTTCCAACCATTGGTACTTCGACTAAGTTTTTCTTTGCATCTTCGATGGCTTTACGAATAGCATCAGGTACTTCTTGAGCTTTACCAGTACCGAAACCAACGTGACCGTTTTTGTCGCCTACAACAACAAGGGCTGTGAAGCGGAAACGACGTCCACCTTTAACAACTTTCGCAACACGGTTAACCGTGACTACGCGTTCTTCTAGTTCAAGTTTGTTTGGATCAATACGACGCATCTTTTTGTGTCCCTCCTTTGTCTTTTAGAATTGTAAGCCGTTTTCACGGGCAGCATCAGCTAATACTTGAATACGTCCATGGTATAGGTATCCGCCACGATCAAAGACAATAGAAGTGATACCTTTTTCTACCGCACGTTTAGCAACTAATTCTCCGACCATTTTAGCAGCTTCAACATTATTTGTTGATTCTAAAGTGAAGTCTTTATCTAAAGTAGAAGCACTTGCTAAAGTTACTCCGTTAATGTCATCAATTATTTGAGCATAAATGTGTTTGTTAGAGCGGAACACATTTAGACGTGGACGAGCTGAAGTTCCGCTAAGTTTCGCACGAACACGAGCATGTCTTTTCTTGCGAGTAGCGTTTTTATCAAGCTTCGTAATCATTTACGTCACTCCTTTCGTTTACCTATGAGGCATTACTTACCAGTTTTACCTTCTTTACGACGAACAAATTCACCTTCGTAACGAATTCCTTTACCTTTATAAGGCTCAGGAGGACGTACTCCGCGAATATTCGCTGCCAATGCACCAACACGTTCTTTGTCAGTACCTTTGATAATGATCTTTGTATTTGCAGGAACCTCAATTTCAAGACCTTCTTCAGGTTCGATCTCAACTGGATGAGAGTATCCAACGTTTAATACAAGTTTGCTACCTTGCTTTTGAGCACGATATCCAACCCCGATTAACTCTAAGCCTCTAGTGAAGCCAGTGGATACACCTTCTACCATGTTCGCAAGCACAGCACGAGTTGTACCATGTAATGCGCGGTGTTCCTTCACATCAGAAGGACGAGTGATCGTTACAAGATTCTCTTCCACAGTGATAGTGATATCAGAGTGGAAAGTTCGAGTAAGTTCACCTTTAGGTCCTTTTACTGTAACAGTGTTGTTATTTAAAGTAACTGTTACTCCTGCTGGAATAACAATTGGTTTTTTTCCTACGCGAGACATTTAGTGCACCTCCATTCATTCAAAAAGCTCAATTACCAAACGTAAGCTAATACTTCTCCGCCGATTTGTTTTGCACGAGCTTCTTTATCTGTAATAACACCTGTAGATGTTGATACTAATGCGATACCAAGACCGTTAAGAACACGTGGTACCTCAGTTGATTTTGCGTAAACTCGAAGTCCAGGCTTGCTTATGCGCTTAAGACCAGTAATAACACGTTCGTTATTAGCACCGTATTTTAAGAAGATACGGATGATACCTTGTTTGTTGTCTTCAATAAATTCGACATCACGTACGAAACCTTCGCGCTTTAAAATTTCAGCAATTTCTTTTTTCATATTAGAAGCAGGCACTTCTAACTTTTCGTGACGCACCATATTCGCATTACGAATGCGAGTAAGCATATCAGCAATTGGATCTGTCATGACCATTATTTTTACCTCCTTCCCAGACTTGGGTTTTACCAGCTAGCTTTTTTAACACCAGGAATTTGTCCTTTGTACGCTAATTCGCGGAAACAAATACGACAAAGCTTAAATTTACGATATACAGAGTGTGGACGGCCACAACGTTCGCAGCGTGTATACTCTTGTACTGCATATTTAGGCGTGCGCTTTTGTTTCGCAATCATTGACTTTTTAGCCACGTTTTCGCCTCCATTATTTAACGATTACTTTTGGAATGGCATTCCAAATTGAGTTAAAAGTTCACGAGATTCTTCATCAGTATTAGCAGTCGTTACGATAACGATATCCATACCACGAACCTTGCTTACTTTATCATAATCAATTTCAGGGAAGATTAATTGTTCTTTAATCCCTAATGTATAGTTACCGCGACCGTCGAATGCTTTTTTAGAGATACCACGGAAGTCACGTACACGAGGTAAAGAAACTGAAACTAATTTATCCAAGAATTCGTACATGCGCTCACCGCGAAGTGTAACTTTTGCACCGATTGGCATACCTTCACGAAGACGGAAGCCAGCGATCGATTTTTTCGCACGTGTTACGACAGGTCTTTGACCTGTGATTGTTGCAAGCTCGTCAACTGCGATATCGAGTGCCTTAGCATTAGCAACTGCGTCACCAACACCCATGTTCACAACGATTTTTTCAAGTTTAGGAACTTCCATCACTGATTTATAGTTGAACTTGCTCATTAGAGCAGGAGTAACTTCTTTAACAAATTTTTCTTTTAGGCGGTTCACTTATTGTACCTCCCTTCTTAATTTTAAACTATTTATCTAAAATTTCACCGGATTTTGCTACGCGTACTTTCTTGCCATCTACCGTAGTGGAACCTACACGAGTCGGGTTACCGGACTTAGGATCGATAGGCATTACGTTCGATACATGAATTGGAGCCTCAAAGCTGATGATTCCGCCTTGTGGATTCACTTGTGAAGGTTTTGAGTGTTTCTTCGCAATATTCACACCTTCTACTAGTACACGGCTTTCTTTAGGATAAGCAGCAAGGATTACTCCTGTTTTGCCTTTATCCTTTCCAGAGATGACTCTTACTTTGTCACCTTTTTTCACATGCATCATTAAGCACCTCCTTAAAGGCATTTGAATTTAAATTATAATACTTCTGGAGCTAGAGAAACAATTTTCATAAAGTTGTTGTCGCGAAGTTCGCGGGCAACTGGTCCGAAGATACGTGTTCCACGTGGGCTCTTATCATCTTTGATAATTACACATGCGTTTTCATCAAAACGAATGTATGAACCGTCAGGACGGCGAGCACCGCTCTTTGTACGAACAATAACTGCTTTAACAACGTCACCTTTTTTAACAACGCCACCTGGTGTTGCTTGTTTTACTGTGCAGACGATAACGTCACCAATACCAGCAAATTTGCGACCTGAACCACCAAGAACTTTAATCGTTAATACCTCACGAGCACCAGAGTTGTCAGCAACTTTTAAACGTGATTCTTGTTGAATCATGTGTGTAACCTCCCTTCGGAATGAAGCTTAATCCGAACAATTAAATAATAACTGCTTTTTCTATAACTTCAACTAAACGGAAACGCTTAGTAGCTGAAAGCGGGCGAGTTTCCATGATACGTACTACGTCGCCGATTTTTGCTTCGTTTTGCTCATCATGAGCTTTATACTTTTTAGAATACTTAACGCGTTTACCATATAAAGAATGCTTTTTTTGTGTTTCAACAAGAACTGTAACTGTTTTGTCCATCTTGTCAGAAACAACGCGTCCTGTATAAACTTTACGTTGGTTACGTTCACTCATTGTGTGAACCTCCCTTCAATAATCACTTGTTAACGCTGATTTCTCTTTCACGAACAACTGTTTTCATACGAGCGATCGCTTTGCGTACTTCACGAATGCGAGCAGTGTTTTCAAGTTGTCCTGTCGCCAATTGAAAGCGAAGGTTGAAAAGTTCTTCTTTTAAAGATTTTACTTTTTGTTCAATTTCTGCAGTGGTTAGGTCACGAAGTTCATTAGCTTTCATTTGATTCACCACCAATTTCTTCTCGTTTTACAAACTTACATTTTACTGGAAGCTTGTGCATAGCAAGTCGAAGTGCTTCACGAGCAATTTCTTCAGAAACGCCAGCAATTTCGAACATGATTTTTCCAGGCTTAACAACAGCTACCCAGCCTTCAGGTGCCCCTTTACCGGAACCCATCCGTACTTCTAGAGGTTTAGCAGTGTAAGGCTTGTGCGGGAAAATTTTAATCCAGACTTTACCGCCACGTTTCATGTAACGTGTCATCGCAATACGAGCTGCTTCGATTTGACGATTCGTGATCCATGAAGCTTCTAAAGCTTGTAGGCCGAATTCACCGAATGCTACTTCTGTACCGCCCTTTGCGTTACCACGCATGTTACCACGGTGTTGACGGCGATATTTTACGCGTTTTGGCAATAACATATTATTTGCCTCCTTCCGCAGGTTTCTTCTTAGTAGGAAGGACTTCTCCCTTATAGATCCATACTTTTACGCCAAGCTTACCATAAGTTGTATCGGCTTCAGCTGTAGCATAGTCGATATCAGCGCGAAGTGTATGAAGTGGAACAGTTCCTTCGCTGTAATGTTCAGCACGAGCGATATCTGCACCGCCAAGGCGACCAGAAACTTGTGTTTTGATACCTTTTGAACCAGCACGCATTGCACGTTGAATTGCTTGCTTTTGTGCACGGCGGAAAGATACACGGTTTTCTAATTGACGAGCAATATTTTCAGCAACTAGTTTCGCATCAACATCAGCTCTCTTGATTTCAAGAATGTTGATGTGTACACGTTTGCCAGTTAATTGATTTAATGCTTTACGAAGTGCTTCAACTTCAGTACCGCCTTTACCAATAACCATACCAGGCTTAGCTGTATGCACTGTTACGTTTACACGGTTTGCAGCACGTTCGATTTCTACTTTAGAAACAGAAGCATCTTTTAAACGCTTCGTGATGTACTCACGAATTTTAAGGTCTTCGTGTAAAAGAGTAGCGAAGTCTTTGCCTGCGTACCATTTAGATTCCCAATCACGAATGATTCCAATACGCAAACCGACAGGATTTACTTTTTGACCCACAGCTTATCCCTCCTTCTTTTCTGATAATACGATAGTGATGTGGCTTGTGCGCTTAAGGATCTGGCTAGCACGGCCCATTGCGCGCGGACGGAAACGTTTCAACGTTGGTCCTTCGTCAACAAATGCTTGTTCAATAACTAGATTGTTAACGTCCATTTCATAGTTATGCTCAGCATTTGCCATAGCTGACTTTAATACTTTTTCTACGATTGGAGAAGCAGCCTTAGGTGTGAGATTTAAAATCGCCACAGCTTCACCAATTTGCTTTCCTCGAATTAAATCTACGACTAAACGTGCTTTACGAGGAGCAATACGAACTGTTCTTGCAACAGCTTTAGCTTGCATTTGGATGCCCTCCTCTCTTAACGTCTTGTTTTCTTGTCATCATTACCATGGCCCTTGTAAGCACGAGTTGGAGCAAACTCTCCAAGCTTGTGTCCTACCATGTCTTCAGTAACATATACAGGCACGTGTTTGCGACCATCATATACTGCGATAGTGTGGCCAATAAATTGTGGGAAGATTGTAGAACGGCGTGACCAAGTTTTAATAACTTGTTTGCTCTCAGTCTCGTTCAACTTTTCTACCTTAACCATTAAATGATCATCAACAAATGGTCCTTTTTTTAAGCTGCGACCCATGAAGGAACCTCCCTTCGTGACTGTTCTACGGTTCTTACTTTGAACCGTAGGAATATCACGTTATTTTTTACGACGACGTACGATGAATTTATCTGATTTGTTTTTCTTTTTACGAGTTTTGTATCCAAGAGTTGGTTTACCCCATGGAGACATTGGTGATTTACGTCCGATTGGTGAACGTCCTTCACCACCACCGTGTGGGTGATCGTTAGGGTTCATTACAGATCCACGAACTGTTGGGCGCTTGCCTAACCAACGATTACGACCTGCTTTACCAATGTTAATAAGTTCGTGTTGTTCGTTACCTACTTGACCGATAGAAGCACGGCACTCAGAAAGGATCATACGAACTTCACCGGAATTTAAACGTACAAGTACGTATTTTCCTTCTTTACCAAGTACTTGAGCGCTTGTTCCAGCAGAACGAACTAACTGGCCGCCTTTTCCTGGTTTTAATTCGATGTTGTGTATTACAGTACCAACAGGAATGTTTGCTAATGGAAGTGCATTACCTACTTTAATATCAGCCTCAGGGCCTGACATTACTTCCATGCCAACTACTAGGTTTTTAGGAGCTAAGATATAACGCTTTTCTCCATCCACGTAATTGATTAATGCGATATTTGCAGAACGGTTTGGATCGTACTCAATTGTAGCAACGCGTCCTGGAATGCCATCTTTGTTACGTTTAAAGTCAATTAAACGGTATTGACGCTTGTGGCCGCCACCTTGATGACGAACAGTTAACTTACCTTGGTTATTACGGCCGCCTTTTCTCTTTAACGGAGCTAAAAGAGATTTTTCTGGGGTACTAGTTGTGATTTCTGCGAAATCAGAAGTAGTCATTCCGCGACGACCATTGGAGGTAGGTTTGTACTTTTTAATCGCCATTTTATTTCCCTCCTCTTCTTGATAGATGCTTATGCTTCAAAGAATTCGATTTCTTTGCTATCAGTTGTTAGTTTTACAATTGCTTTACGACGTTTGTTTGTGTAACCACCGAATTTCCCCATACGCTTAAATTTACCTTTGTAGTTCATGATGTTAACTTTCTCAACATCAACACTAAAGATTTCTTCAATAGCATCTTTAACTTGAGTTTTGTTAGCTCTCACATCTACTTCGAAAGTATATTTTTTTTCAGCCATTAGGTCAGTAGTACGTTCAGTGATAACGGGGCGCTTAATGATATCGCGTGCATCCATTATGCAAGCACCTCCTCTACTTTTTCAACCGCTGCTTTAGTCATGATTAATTTCTCATGATTAACAACATCTAGTACGTTAATTCCGCTAGCTGTTACTACTGTGATACCAGGAATGTTACGAGCAGAAAGTGCTACATTTTCATCAAGGTCAGCTGTAACGATCAATGCTTTTTTGTCAACGGAAAGACCGCTTAAAACAGTTTTAAAATCTTTTGTTTTTGGTGAATCGAAAGCTAAAATATCTAACACTAACATATTCTCTTCTAATACTTTAGAAGAAAGTGCAGATTTGATTGCTAAACGACGAACCTTTTTAGGTAATTTGTAAGCGTAGCTGCGTGGTGTTGGACCGAATACAGTACCACCTCCGCGCCATTGTGGAGAACGGATTGACCCTTGACGAGCGCGTCCAGTTCCTTTTTGACGCCATGGCTTACGACCACCGCCGCGTACTTCAGAACGAATTTTAGTTTTATGAGTACCTTGACGCAATGAAGCTCTTTGCATAACAATTGCTTCAAATAATACGTGTTGGTTAGGCTCAATACCAAATACAGAATCATTAAGTTCGATATCACCAACTTGTGATCCGGTTTGGTTTAATAATGCTACTTTAGGCATTCCTTTGTTCCTCCTTTCTTAAAAAGTGACTATGCTTTAATTGCACCTTTAATTTTTAATAGAGCTTTTTTCGCGCCTGGTACATTACCTTTGATTAAAAGTAAGTTACGCTCTGCATCAACCTTAACAATTTCAAGGTTTTGTACAGTGATTTGCTCTCCACCCATACGACCTGGTAATAATTTACCTTTGAATACGCGGTTTGGAGCAACTGGTCCCATTGAACCAGGACGACGGTGATAACGAGAACCGTGAGCCATTGGGCCGCGTGATTGTCCGTGGCGTTTGATTACACCTTGGAAACCTTTACCCTTTGAGATTCCTGTTACATCTACGATATCTCCAGCAGCGAAAATATCAACTTTGACTTCTTGACCAACTTCATAGCTTGCTAAGTCATCTCCGCGGAATTCGCGAACGAAGCGCTTAGGAGCAGTGTTTGCTTTAGCAACATGGCCTTTTTCCGGTTTGTTAGATAACTTTTCGCGTTTATCTTCAAAACCAACTTGAACCGCAACATAACCGTCGCTTTCAACTGATTTCTTTTGAAGTACAACGTTTGGAGCTACTTCAACTACAGTTACAGGAATTAAGTTGCCGTTAGCAGCAAATACTTGAGTCATACCAATCTTTCTTCCTAAGATTCCTTTGGTCATTTAAGTCACACCTCCTAGATTATTTATCATTTATTTTGATTAAAGTTTAATTTCGATATCAACACCAGATGGTAAATCTAAACGCATTAACGCATCAACTGTTTGTGGAGTTGGGTTAACGATGTCGATTAGACGCTTATGTGTCCGTTGTTCGAATTGCTCACGTGAATCTTTGTACTTATGAACCGCACGAAGAATCGTGTAAATAGTTTTTTCGGTTGGTAACGGAATTGGACCAGATACAGCCGCACCAGAACGTTTTGCTGTTTCAACGATTTTTTCTGCAGATTGATCAAGGATTCTGTGATCATACGCTTTTAAACGGATACGAATTTTTTGTTTTGCCATTATTTTCCCTCCTTTATTCGCCTATTTTTAAAATAGACCTTCTCAGTGGAAATTTCCCTCACACACTCGCCATGGCAAAGCGGCCGGGTGTGTCAGCAACCTTCCACATCATCGCAGTCAAAGACCAACATTGTCTATTATACATAAAACATATAAGAAACGCAACACCTAATATGTTTTTTTCTTTATGCTTCTGTTTCGAACACTTTTCCTATTATAGCGGCTGATGTACGCTTTTTCAACTATTATTATCAATCTCCAGAAATATCCTAATAAAAATATTGAGGTATGAATATTATGAATATATTTATATAGAAGAAACTCGTTTAAAGCTCATTTCTGAACAATAAAAAAAGCAGATGGATCGTCACCCATCTGCTTCTAATATTGTGATCATTGTCCAGCTTCGTAACCAAAGTTACTGCCGCTTTTCAATTACTCAGTGATTGTAGTGATTGAACCTGAACCTACTGTACGTCCACCTTCACGAATAGAGAACTTAGTTCCTTCTTCGATAGCGATTGGAGCGATTAGTTCAACGATCATTTCGATGTGGTCGCCAGGCATAACCATTTCAGTACCTTCTGGAAGCATACAGATACCTGTAATATCAGAAGTACGGAAATAGAATTGCGGACGGTAGTTTGAGAAGAATGGAGTGTGACGTCCACCTTCTTCTTTTGATAAAACGTAAACTTGTGCTTTGAACTTTGTGTGTGGAGTGATTGACTTTGGTTTAGCCAATACTTGACCACGTTCGATTTCTTCACGTGCTACACCACGAAGAAGGGCACCGATATTGTCTCCTGCTTCAGCGAAGTCAAGAAGCTTACGGAACATTTCTACACCTGTTACAGTAGTAGATTTTGGTTCTTCAGTGAAACCTACGATTTCAACTACGTCACCAACTTTAACTACACCACGCTCAACACGTCCTGTAGCAACTGTTCCACGACCAGTGATTGAGAATACATCCTCAACTGGCATCATGAAAGGTTTATCAGTGTCACGAGTTGGTGTTGGAATCCACTCATCAACAGCTGTCATAAGTTCATAGATTTTTTCTTCCCATGCAGCATCGCCTTCTAATGCTTTAAGAGCAGAACCTTTGATAACTGGAGTGTCATCGCCAGGGAAATCGTATTCAGTTAATAGATCACGAATTTCCATTTCTACTAATTCAAGAAGTTCTTCATCGTCAACCATGTCACACTTGTTCATGAATACAACAAGGTATGGTACACCTACTTGACGAGA
This sequence comes from Bacillus sp. MM2020_1, assembly GCA_011250595.1. Lineage (GTDB taxonomy): Bacteria > Bacillota > Bacilli > Bacillales > Cytobacillaceae > Neobacillus. The sequence continues at coordinate 34,370 of JAANMP010000022.1, forward strand.
AAGAAGGATGTGTTCACGAGTTTGTGGCATTGGGCCGTCAGTTGCAGATACAACTAGGATACCGCCGTCCATTTGAGCTGCACCAGTGATCATGTTTTTAACATAGTCAGCGTGTCCAGGGCAGTCTACGTGTGCATAGTGACGAAGATCTGTTTCATACTCAACGTGTGCAGTTGAGATTGTGATACCACGTTCTTTTTCTTCTGGTGCACCATCAATTTGATCGTATGCACGTGCTTCTGCTTTACCTGTTTTTGCAAGAACAGAAGTGATTGCAGCTGTTAAAGTTGTTTTACCATGGTCAACGTGTCCGATTGTACCAATGTTAACGTGTGGCTTTGAACGGTCGAATTTAGCTTTACCCATTAGGAAATCCTCCTCTAAATTATAAAAGTTTAAGTTTAGTTTTTTATGTAAGCCGTGAACATGGTTGTCCCAGACTCACGGCTTCCACTGCTTACAATTGTAGTTATACTTTATCAAAAGATGAAAATCAATTATTCACCTTTATTTTTTTTAATAATTTCTTCAGAAACTGATTTTGGTACTTCTTCATAGTGATCGAAGTGCATAGAGAATACTCCACGTCCTTGCGTACTTGAACGAAGTGCAGTTGCATAACCAAACATTTCTGAAAGTGGAACACTAGAGCGAACTACTTGTGCATTACCACGTGCTTCCATACCTTCAACGCGGCCACGACGAGCAGTGATTTGTCCCATGATATCTCCTAAATATTCTTCAGGGATAACAACTTCAACTCTCATCATAGGCTCAAGAATAACAGGCTTACACTTAGAAGCAGCATTCTTAAGTGCCATTGATGCAGCGATTTTAAACGCCATCTCTGAGGAGTCAACATCATGGTATGATCCATCGAATAATCTTGCTTTGATATCAACTAAAGGATAACCAGCAAGAACACCACGGTCTAATGCATCTTCAAGACCTGCTTGGACTGCAGGGATGTATTCACGGGGAACAACACCACCAACAATACCATTAACAAACTCGAAGCCTTTACCTTCATCATTTGGAGAGAATTCAATCCAAACATGTCCGTATTGTCCGCGTCCACCAGATTGACGTGCAAACTTACCTTCGACTTGTGCAGAAGCACGGAAGGTTTCACGGTATGCAACCTGAGGAGCACCTACATTAGCTTCAACCTTAAACTCACGACGCATACGGTCAACAAGGATATCAAGGTGAAGTTCACCCATACCTGCGATGATTACTTGTCCAGTTTCCTGGTCAGTATGTGCACGGAAGGTAGGATCTTCTTCTTGAAGTTTTTGAAGTGCAGTTGTCATTTTGTCTTGGTCAGCTTTTGATTTTGGTTCTACTGAAAGTTGAATTACTGGTTCAGGGAATACCATTGACTCTAGGATAACAAGGTTTTTCTCATCACATAGAGTATCACCAGTAGTTGTATCTTTCAGACCTACAGCTGCTGCAATGTCACCGGCATAAACCTTAGAGATTTCTTGGCGACTATTTGCATGCATTTGCAGGATACGTCCTACACGTTCACGCTTACCTTTAGTAGAGTTCTGAACATATGATCCAGCATCTAATGTACCCGAGTAAACGCGGAAGAACGTTAATTTACCAACATAAGGGTCAGTCATAACTTTGAATGCAAGAGCAGAGAATGGCTCTTCATCGCTAGAATGACGTTCAACGATCTCTTCATCATCATCCACAGCATGTCCTTTAATCGCAGGTACATCTAATGGTGATGGAAGGTAATCGATAACAGCATCTAACATTAACTGAACACCTTTGTTTTTGAATGCAGATCCACAGATAACTGGGTAGAATTCAACATTAACGGTACCTTTACGAATCGCAGCTTTCAGCTCTTCTTTAGTGATTTCTTCGCCACCAAGGTATTTCTCCATTAATTCTTCGTCTAACTCCGCTACTGCTTCAACTAACTTTTCACGGTATTCTTCAGCTTGAGCTTTATATTCTTCCGGAATCTCACGAACTTCAATATCTGTTCCTAAGTCGTTTCCGTAAAATACTGCATTCATTTCCACGAGGTCAATGATTGCTTCAAACTGATCTTCAGCACCGATTGGCAACTGAATTGGATGTGCATTTGCTTGAAGACGGTCATGGATTGTTCCTACTGAGTATAAGAAATCTGCTCCAATTTTATCCATCTTGTTTACAAATACAACACGTGGTACACCATAAGTTGTTGCTTGGCGCCAAACTGTTTCAGTTTGAGGCTCAACACCAGATTGTGCATCAAGTACTGCTACCGCACCATCAAGTACACGAAGGGAACGTTCAACTTCAACAGTGAAGTCTACGTGTCCCGGTGTATCAATGATGTTTACACGATGGCCATGCCATTGTGCAGTTGTTGCCGCGGAAGTGATTGTGATTCCGCGCTCTTGTTCTTGCTCCATCCAGTCCATCTGAGATGCACCTTCATGTGTTTCACCAATCTTATGGATACGACCAGTGTAATAAAGAACACGCTCAGTGGTAGTCGTTTTACCAGCATCGATGTGAGCCATGATACCAATATTACGAGTATTTGCTAAGGAGAACTCTCTTGCCATTGGGTCTTTCTCCTTCCTAGTTTAAAAGTTTTTATATTGAAGGTTAGATTACCAACGATAGTGAGCAAACGCTTTGTTTGCTTCTGCCATTTTGTGTGTATCTTCACGCTTTTTAACAGATGCACCAGTGTTGTTAGCTGCATCCATGATTTCATTAGCTAAACGCTCTTCCATTGTTTTCTCTCCACGGTTACGTGAATAGTTCACTAACCAACGAAGACCTAGAGTTGCACGGCGGTCTGGACGCACCTCAATTGGAACTTGGTAGTTAGCACCACCTACACGGCGTGCTTTAACTTCAAGTACAGGCATAATGTTTTTAAGCGCTGCTTCAAAAACTTCCATCGGCTCTTTGCCAGAGCGTTCACGAATTGTATCGAATGCAGAGTAAAGAATTTCTTGCGACTTACCTCTTTTACCGTCAACCATCATTTTGTTGATTAAACGAGTAACTAATTTAGAGTTATAAATTGGATCTGGTAACACGTCTCTTTTTGCTACAGGACCTTTACGTGGCATTATATTTCCTCCTTTCAAAGAAGCTTCTATTTAAGTTGTTTTATTTCTTAGCTGCTTTTGGTCTCTTCGTACCGTATTTAGAACGTCCTTGCATACGGTTATTAACACCAGCTGTATCAAGTGCTCCACGTACGATGTGATAACGTACTCCTGGTAAGTCTTTTACACGTCCTCCACGAATAAGAACAACGCTGTGCTCTTGAAGATTGTGTCCAATACCAGGAATGTATGCAGTCACCTCAATACCATTCGTCAAACGTACACGAGCATATTTACGTAACGCTGAGTTCGGTTTCTTTGGTGTCATTGTACCAACACGAGTACATACACCGCGTTTTTGTGGTGAAGATACATTCGTTTGTGATTTCTTGAAGCTGTTATACCCTTTGTTTAGCGCAGGTGATTTTGACTTTTCCTCTTTAGATTGACGAGGCTTGCGCACTAATTGGTTAATAGTTGGCATTTGTGTTTCCTCCCTTCATTATTTGTAAACCCACACATCCAGGTGGTTCATTTTTTTGCAAAAACAAAGTTCTTGCAGACTTTCTATCTACAAAAACAGCTTTTAGCGGATAATTGCAACAGTTGAAGCACCAACTTCAATCCCGCATGCTTTTCCGAGTTTTATCATCGAATCCACATATAGGATAGGAACATTTATATCAAGAGCTTCATTAACAACTTTCACTGTCACTTTCGGGTCAGCGTCATTTGCTACGATCAACTCTCGGACATTACCTTCTTTAAGTGCTTTGACTGTTTGTTTTGTTCCTATAACGAACTTTTGTGCCTGGAATACTTTTTCATAAGACATCGTTCATATCCTCCAAAGTATCAGGTGAATAGGAGCACCTTTGATATAGTACCATTTTAATAAATGGATGTCAACACCACAGTAATTATTTTCTTAAAATAAGGAATCTGCTAGTTAGCAGATCCCTTACTATTATTAATCAATTGTAACTGTTTCTTCAGAAGTGGTATCACGGAGCACAGGCTCAGCTTTACGATAACGCGGCATTCCTGTTCCAGCTGGAATCAGCTTTCCGATAATAACATTTTCTTTTAGACCTAGTAATTCATCACGTTTACCTTTGATCGCTGCATCGGTAAGAACTCTTGTTGTTTCTTGGAACGATGCTGCAGATAGGAATGAATCAGTTTCAAGCGACGCTTTGGTAATACCAAGTAATACCGGGCGACCTGTAGCTGGTAATTTACCGGCTAGCAATGCCTTTTCGTTCGCATCAGTAAACTGATGGATATCTAGAAGCGTTCCTGGAAGAACATCTGTTTCACCGGCATCCCCGACACGAACCTTACGGAGCATCTGACGGACCATTACTTCCACGTGCTTATCACCAATTTCTACCCCTTGCATACGGTAAACTTTCTGAACTTCTTTCAATAGGTATTCTTGAACTGAAGTAACGTCTTTCACTCGGATTAATTCTTTCGGGTCAATCGAACCTTCAGTTAACTCTTCACCACGAGCGACATGGTCATTAACTGCCACTTTCAAGCGCGCTGTATATGGAGCATTGTATGTTCTTGATTCCACTTCACCTTGAACAACAATCTCATGCTGGCGGTCACGGCCTTCATTAATCCCAACAACTACACCTTCAATTTCGGTGATAACTGCTTGACCTTTAGGATTACGTGCTTCAAAAATCTCTTGGATACGCGGTAAACCTTGTGTAATATCGTCTCCCGCAACACCGCCTGTGTGGAAGGTACGCATTGTTAACTGTGTACCTGGCTCACCGATGGATTGCGCTGCAATAATACCAACAGATTCACCCACTTCAACCTCTTGACCTGTTGCCAGGTTGCGGCCATAACATTTCTTACATACACCATGACGTGTATTACATGTAAATGCAGAGCGGATTTTTACTGTTTCAATACCTGCACCCACAATAATTTCTGCTAAATCCTCAGTAATCAAGCCGTTTTCAGGAACAAGCACTTCTTTGGTTTCCGGATGTCTGATCGCAGTTCGAGCATGACGGCCAATTAAGCGTTCATCCAGTCCTTCGATTATTTCTGTTCCATCTTTTAAGGCACTGATTAAGAAACCGCGATCTGTACCACAATCATCTTCACGGACAATAACATCCTGTGCAACGTCAACAAGACGACGTGTTAAGTAACCGGAGTCAGCCGTTTTCAAGGCTGTATCAGCAAGACCTTTACGCGCACCATGTGTCGAGATAAAGTACTCTAATACGGTTAATCCTTCACGGAAACTTGATTTAATCGGTAATTCAATAATTCGACCAGCCGGGTTGGCCATCAGACCACGCATACCAGCTAACTGCGTAAAGTTAGAGGCGTTACCACGGGCACCGGAATCACTCATCATAAAGATTGGATTCGATTTATTCAGGGATTTCATTAGTTTCCCTTGAATGGTGTCTTTTGCAGCACTCCAGACCGCAATAACACGATCGTAACGTTCATCTTCGGTAATTAGACCACGTCTGAATTGCTTCATAACGTTATCTACTTTACTTTGTGCTTCATGAAGAATTTCCTGCTTTTCAGGAAGTACGACAATGTCAGCTACACCAACCGTAAGTCCTGCTTTCGTTGAATGCTTAAAGCCCAAGTCCTTCATGCGGTCAAGCATTTTTGATGTTTCGGTAATCTTGAAACGCTTGAATACTTCCGCAATGATATTCCCAAGAATTTTCTTTTTGAACGGATCAATTAATGGCATTGACTGAATCTTTGCCTTAATATCTTCGCCTTTTTCAACAAAATATTTGACAGGTGTTTCAACTTCTAAATTATGTCTGGTCGGTTCATTAATATACGGGAATGATTTCGGCAGAATTTCATTAAAAATAAGCTTACCCACCGTAGTGATTAATAACTTATGATTTTGTTCTTCTGTGAATGTTTCATTTCCTAATGAACCTGCATGGACACCTACACGAGTATGGAAGTGAACATAGCCGTTTTGATAGGCAAGTACTGCTTCATTCGTATCTTTAAAGATCATTCCCTCGCCGACAGCGCCTTCTCTTTCCAAAGTTAAGTAATAGTTACCTAATACCATATCTTGGGAAGGAGTAACAACTGGCTTACCATCTTTAGGGTTTAGGATATTTTGTGCTGCAAGCATTAAAAGCCTTGCTTCTGCTTGTGCTTCTGATGAAAGCGGTACGTGAACAGCCATTTGGTCACCATCAAAGTCCGCATTGTATGCAGTACATACAAGAGGATGAAGACGAATCGCACGTCCTTCAACTAGTGTCGGTTCAAAAGCCTGAATCCCTAATCTATGCAATGTAGGGGCACGGTTTAATAATACCGGATGTTCTCTGATAACATCTTCAAGTACATCCCACACATCTGGAGATACTCTTTCAATCTTACGTTTTGCTGATTTAATATTATGGGCTAACCCTTTTTCAACGAGTTCCTTCATAACAAATGGTTTAAATAGTTCTAGCGCCATTTCTTTCGGAAGTCCACATTGATACATTTTTAAGTTCGGTCCTACAACGATAACGGAACGACCTGAATAGTCAACACGCTTTCCAAGTAGGTTTTGACGGAAACGGCCTTGCTTTCCTTTTAACATATGGGAAAGTGACTTCAATGGACGGTTACCTGGTCCTGTAACTGGACGACCACGACGGCCGTTATCAATCAAGGCATCAACTGCTTCTTGAAGCATCCGTTTTTCATTCTGAACAATAATACTTGGTGCACCTAGATCTAACAAACGCTTTAAGCGGTTATTACGATTAATTACCCGACGGTAAAGATCGTTTAAGTCGGATGTTGCAAATCTCCCTCCATCCAATTGAACCATTGGACGAAGTTCAGGAGGTATAACAGGAAGAACGTCAAGAATCATCCATGAAGGCTCATTTCCTGACCCACGGAATGCTTCTAATACTTCAAGGCGTTTAATCGCACGGGTACGACGCTGGCCTTGTGCACTTTTTAATTCCTCTTTTAATGCGTCTACCTCTTTATTTAAATCGATATCAAAAAGAAGCTTTTTAATCGCTTCTGCTCCCATGGAAGCTTGGAATTTGTTTCCGTACTTTTCACGGTATGCGCGATATTCTTTTTCAGATAATAGCTGTTTTTTATCTAGAGCTGTGTCTCCGGATTCCGTAACTACATATGAAGCAAAGTAGATGATTTCCTCTAAAGCTCTTGGAGACATGTCCAAAACAAGTCCCATTCGGCTCGGAATACCTTTAAAGTACCAAATATGTGAAACTGGTGCAGCAAGCTCGATATGCCCCATTCGTTCACGACGAACTTTAGCACGTGTTACTTCTACTCCACAACGGTCACAAACGACACCTTTATAACGTACACGCTTGTACTTTCCGCAATGACATTCCCAATCCTTCGTAGGACCAAAAATTCGTTCACAGAACAAGCCATCCTTTTCAGGCTTTAATGTACGATAGTTAATCGTTTCTGGTTTCTTGACTTCTCCGAAAGACCATGAACGGATTTTATCGGGTGAAGCAAGACCAATCTTCATATACTCAAAATTATTAACATCCAGCAAGGGGCCTACCTCCCTTTTGATATCTCCAGGTTTTACCCTTATCACGTACAAAAGTGGGAGCGCTATATGCGCTCCTACTCATAAAATATATTTACTCTTTTGAACCGACTTTTTCTGATTCAAGTGCTTGCTCAGGAACAATGTTTAACGTGTCGACTTGTTGTAAGTCATCGTCATCTTCCGTATCGCGCATTTCTATTTCCTCTTCATCGCCAGACAGGATTTTAACATCCATTCCTAGACTCTGAAGCTCTTTAATTAATACTTTGAATGATTCTGGAACACCTGGTTCCGGAACATTTTCACCTTTGACGATGGCTTCATAAGTTTTCACACGACCAACCACGTCATCGGATTTAACCGTAAGGATTTCTTGAAGTGTGTATGCTGCTCCGTATGCTTCAAGTGCCCAAACTTCCATCTCACCGAAACGCTGTCCACCAAATTGAGCTTTACCGCCCAGTGGCTGTTGCGTAACAAGTGAGTAAGGACCAGTTGAACGGGCATGGAGTTTATCATCAACCATGTGGGCAAGTTTAATCATATACATGACACCTACAGAGACACGGTTATCAAATGGTTCCCCAGATCGGCCATCATAAAGAACGGTTTTAGCATCGCGGGCCATGCCTGCTTCTTCAATCGTTCCCCAAACATCTTCTTCACGCGCTCCGTCAAATACCGGCGAAGCTACATGAATTCCAAGGTAACGGGCTGCCATTCCAAGGTGAAGCTCAAGCACCTGTCCAATGTTCATCCGTGATGGTACGCCCAATGGATTTAACATGATATCGACTGGTGTGCCATCTGGTAAAAACGGCATATCTTCTTCCGGTAAAATCCGTGAGATTACCCCTTTGTTACCATGACGTCCCGCCATTTTATCCCCTTCAGAAATCTTACGTTTCTGAACGATATAAGCGCGGACAAGCTGATTCACACCCGGTGGAAGTTCATCGCCATCTTCACGATTAAAGACTTTAACATCAAGAACGATACCGCCGCCGCCATGTGGAACTCTAAGTGACGTATCACGAACTTCACGTGCCTTTTCTCCAAAGATTGCGTGTAAAAGACGTTCTTCTGCTGTTAATTCGGTAACTCCTTTTGGCGTTACTTTACCAACTAACAAGTCTCCATCTTTAACTTCTGCACCCGTACGAATAATTCCACGCTCATCCAAGTTGCGAAGAGCATCTTCTCCAACGTTTGGTATATCACGTGTGATTTCTTCTGGTCCAAGTTTTGTATCACGAGATTCTGACTCGTATTCTTCAATATGAATCGATGTATATACATCGTCTTTCACTAAACGCTGACTCATAATAATCGCATCTTCATAGTTATAGCCATCCCATGTCATGAAGGCAACAAGAACGTTCCGTCCAAGGGCCAATTCCCCTAATTCCATTGATGGACCATCAGCAAGAATTTCACCTTTTGTTACGTGGTTACCTACAGCAACAATTGGTCGTTGGTTATAACAAGTTCCTTGATTGGAACGAATGAATTTAAGCATGCGGTATTTATCGAGATTTCCTCTTACTTCCTGACCGTCCACCACATTTATGCGGCGTACCCACACTTCACGTGCTTCCACGTGTTCAACAATACCTTCGTGCTTACAGATAACCGCAGCACCTGAGTCTTTACCAGATACATATTCCATACCTGTTCCAACTCTTGGAGCTTCTGGCTGCATAAGCGGGACTGCTTGACGCTGCATGTTCGCTCCCATTAGAGCACGGTTAGAGTCATCGTTTTCAAGGAACGGAATACACGCTGTTGCCGCAGATACAACCTGCTTTGGCGATACATCCATATAATCAATTCGCTCACGCTTGACGACCGTGTTTTCACCACGGAAACGAGCAACAACATCTTCATCTACGAAGGAACCATCGTCACTTAGTCGAGAATTTGCCTGCGCTGTAACATAGTTATCTTCTTCATCCGCGGTTAAGTAATCAATTCGGCTTGTTACCTTTCCAGTATCAGGGTCGACACGACGGTATGGTGTTTCAATGAATCCAAACCGATTTACTTTTGCATATGATGATAACGAGTTAATCAGACCAATGTTCGGACCCTCTGGTGTTTCAATCGGACACATACGACCGTAATGGGAGTAGTGAACGTCACGAACTTCAAACCCGGCCCGTTCACGCGTTAAACCACCAGGTCCTAGGGCAGAGAGACGACGCTTGTGAGTTAATTCAGCAAGCGGATTCGTTTGATCCATGAATTGCGATAATTGTGAACTTCCGAAGAATTCCTTAATTGAAGCAATTACCGGACGAATATTAATCAATTGTTGCGGTGTGATCGTTGCTGTATCTTGGATAGACATTCTTTCGCGAACCACACGTTCCATACGGGATAATCCGATTCGGAACTGATTTTGAAGGAGTTCTCCTACAGAGCGAAGACGTCTGTTTCCTAGATGGTCAATATCATCTGTATCGCCTACTCCATGCAATAAATTGAAGAAGTAGCTAATCGATGCAATGATATCAGCAGGTGTAATATTTTTAATTGGTTCGGCCACATAGGCGTTACCTAAGACATTAATTACTTTTTCGTTCTCATCGCCAGGAGCATAAATCTTAATGTCCTGAAGAGTAATTTCATCAGCCACTACGCCGCCATAAGGATTGAAGCCTTTGAAATTAATATTCTTTTCTAGGGCTGGCAAAACTCTATCCAGATTTCGTCTGTCTAGAACGGTACCTTTTTCAGCAATAATTTCACCAGTTTCAGGATCCGCAAGGGATTCTGCTAAACGCTGGTTAAATAAGCGGTTTTTAATATGAAGCTTTTTATTAATTTTATAACGACCAACATTAGCGAGGTCATAGCGCTTTGGATCAAAGAAACGCGAAATTAATAGACTCTTTGCGTTTTCAACAGTAGGCGGTTCACCTGGACGAAGACGCTCATAAATTTCTAGAAGCGCTTTGTCAACACCTTCTGTATTGTCCTTTTCTAATGTATTACGGATATACTCGTTATCCCCGATCAATTCAATGATTTCTTGATCAGAGCCGAAGCCAAGTGCACGCAAAAGAACCGTAACGGGCAGTTTCCGAGTACGATCTATTCTCACATATACGACATCTTTGGCGTCTGTTTCATACTCCAGCCAAGCGCCGCGGTTCGGAATGACAGTAGCCGAGTAGCCACGTTTCCCATTTTTATCGAGTTTTCCACTAAAGTAGACGCTCGGAGAACGCACTAATTGTGAAACAATAACACGTTCTGCCCCGTTAATGACAAACGTACCTGTCTCAGTCATAAGTGGAAAATCACCCATAAATACATCTTGATCTTTTACTTCGCCTGTTTCTTTGTTTACAAGACGTACTTTTACACGTAATGGAGCAGAATATGTAACGTCCCGTTCTTTTGATTCTTCCACAGAATACTTTGGATCGCCAAGGCTGTAATCAATAAATTCTAGTGATAGGTTACCAGTAAAATCTTCTATTGGTGAAATATCCTGGAACATTTCACGCAAACCTTCATCAAGAAACCATTGATAGGAAGAGGTTTGGATTTCAATAAGATTTGGTAATTCTAAAACTTCACTGATTCGTGCGTAACTTCTTCGTTGGCGGTGTCGTCCATACTGAACTAGTTGACCTGTCAACTGATTCACCCCTCAAATCAAGCGTTATTATTAAAATTTATAAGCGTTTACGGAGTAGGAATTTACTTCCCTTCCAGTAAACAAAAAGAAAAAGGGTTTTTACTAAAAAACCACATTTTCACATTTAGACTATTATTTTGTCATCATTTCCTTAATATTCCTATTTTATACTCTAAAAAATAACGTTTTTAAGGAATAATTCGGAAATTATTATGATGGCATTTTATAATGCTATCATAGTGACATTTTCAAGTCAACTTTTTTGTGCCCTTATGACAAAATAACCTTTGGATTTGTCAATAGTTTCAACGTGGTTAAATAAATTATTTAATTTTTCTATTGCGGATGGTGCTCCTTGTTTCTTTTGAATGACAACCCAGAGCTCACCCTGAGACGTAAGATGCTCGAAGCTTTGTTCAAAAATTTCATGAACAGTTTTTTTTCCCGCCCTAATCGGTGGATTTGTTAATATGGCCGCAAACGTATTTTCTTTTACATTTAGCAGACGATCACTTTCATAAATCTTAACGTTCTCAATCCGATTAAGTTCTGCATTTTCCTTCGCCAAGGAAATCGCTCGCTCATTAACATCAACCATATGTATCATACGATCTTGATAATTTTTTGCAAGAGAAAGACCGATTGGTCCATAGCCACAGCCAACATCTAGGAGTAACCCCTTAGCATTCGGCAGTTCAAAAGACTCAATTAATAACCGTGAGCCGAAATCTACTTCTCTTTTTGAAAACACACCGTTATCTGTTTTAAAACGAAACTGATTATTTTTTAAAGTGTAGTCCCAAAATTTCGGGTCACTATCAACCTTCTGTGTTCGAGAATAGTAGTGTTCAGACATTTGACTCACCTCCGAGGAATATTAATAATTGAAGAGTAACGAGGAAAAGAAACTCAGTTAAGTCAAAAAAAGCCCGCTTATACAGCGAGCTCATTTTTTTGAATATTACTTAACTTCAACGTTTGCTCCAACTTCAGCAAGTTTAGCTTTAACTTCTTCAGCTTCTTCTTTAGAAACGCCTTCTTTAACAGCTTTTGGAGTGTTGTCAACAAGATCTTTTGCTTCTTTAAGACCAAGACCAGTGATTTCACGAACAGCTTTGATAACCTTGATTTTTTGGTCTCCAGGGCTAGCAAGGATTACGTCAAATTCAGTTTGCTCTTCAACAGCAGCAACAGCTACGCCGCCCATTGCTACAGGAGCTGCAGCAGTTACGCCGAATTCTTCTTCGATTGCTTTTACTAGATCGTTAAGTTCTAAAACAGTCATAGTTTTAACTGCTTCAATGATTTGTTCTTTAGTCATGATTAATTTCCTCCTTAGTTTTCGTTCAAATTTATTTGATGTGTCGTATTCAGGCTATATTACGCGCCTTGTTCTTCTTTTTGTTCTGCAACTGCTTTTGTAACAAGAGCAAGGTTGCGGATTGGTGCTTGTAGTACGCTGAGTAACATAGATAGTAAACCTTCGCGTGATGGTAGGTCAGCAAGAGCTTTAATTTCTTCAGCTGTTGCAACGTTTCCTTCAATTACACCCGCTTTAAGTTCAAGTGCTTCATGCTTTTTCGCGAAGTCATTCAAGATTTTAGCTGGTGCTACTACATCTTCAGTACTGAACGCAATTGCGTTAGGACCTGTTAAAGCAGCGTTTAAGCCAGCAAGTTCAGCAGCTTCAGCCGCGCGGCGAACCATTGAGTTTTTGTAAACTTTGAATTCAACGCCTGCTTCACGAAGTTGTTTACGAAGTTCAGTTACTTCCGCAACTGAAAGACCACGATAATCAACAACAACTGTTGAAACGCTCTTCTTTAACTTATCAGTAATTTCATCAACGACTTGTTTCTTTAATTCGATTACACTGCTCATCTTTACACCTCCTGTAGATTATCTACATTCATACCAGGCAAATTAAAGCCTCCATATCAATCGGTGACATGGAGGCAGCATACAACAGCTGAACAAGTTCAGCCAATTCTATCGCATTACCTCGGCAGGGAATTAAGCGTGGAAACGCACCTGCTGTCTTCAGTACAAATGTTTTTATTTTAAACAACAAAATAGATTATATAAAATCTATTCTAGATTGTCAATTGGGAAAATTTACTTAACCGCTACTGATGAAGGGTCAACTTTAACGCCAGGTCCCATTGTAGAAGCAACAGTAACGTTCTTCATGTAAGTACCTTTTGCAGCAGATGGCTTCACTTTTACCATAGTTTCAAAGATAGTGTTAAAGTTTTCAACAAGCTTTTCGTTTTCGAAAGATGCTTTACCGATAGGAACATGAATGTTACCAGACTTGTCTACACGATATTCAACTTTACCAGCTTTAATTTCATTAATCGCACGAGTTACATCAAATGTAACTGTACCAGTTTTAGGGTTTGGCATTAAACCTTTTGGTCCTAAGACACGACCAAGCTTACCAACTTCACCCATCATGTCAGGAGTTGCTACGATTACGTCAAATTCAAACCAACCTTGTTGGATTTTGTTGATGTACTCTGCATCACCTACATAATCAGCTCCAGCTGCTTCTGCTTCTTTAACTTTTTCACCCTTAGCGAAAACTAGAACGCGTTGCGTTTTACCAGTTCCGTTTGGAAGCACGACTGCTCCACGGATTTGTTGGTCAGCTTTCTTAGGGTCTACACCTAAACGAAATGCTACTTCTAGAGTTGCATCGAATTTAGTGAAGTTCGTTTTTTTAGCAAGATCAATTGCTTCAGCAATTGGATATGCTTTTAGGCGATCTACAAGCTTTGAAGCTTCTAAATACTTCTTACCTTTTTTAGCCATTTTAATTTCCTCCTAGATTGTGGTTTTAGCGGAATAACCTCCCACGAATAAAGGTTGCGAGTGAGAAATATCAGCGTCGCAACCCCCTTCATTACACCAAACAGTTCAACATGAATTAGTCTTCGATGACAATACCCATGCTGCGTGCAGTACCTTCGACCATGCGCATTGCCGCTTCAACGCTAGCTGCGTTTAGGTCAGGCATTTTTTGTTCCGCAATCTCGCGTACTGTATCACGCTTTACTGTTGCTACTTTATTACGGTTAGGTTCACCAGAACCTGACTGAATTCCAGCTGCTACTTTCAATAAAACGGCAGCAGGAGGAGTTTTCGTAATAAATGTAAATGAACGGTCTTCAAAAACCGTGATTTCAACAGGAATGATCAAACCAGCTTGATCAGCTGTACGAGCGTTAAATTCTTTACAGAATCCCATGATATTAACACCGGCTTGACCTAATGCAGGACCAACTGGTGGCGCAGGGTTTGCTTTCCCAGCAGGGATTTGTAATTTAACGACTTTAATTACTTTTTTAGCCACGAGACACACCTCCTTAAAGTCCGTGATGTGGTAATAGGAATCCTTTCAGAATCCTCCCACTCAGGCATCTGTCTTTATCTATTGATCATAAAGAACTTAACATAAGTCTTGTCTCACATGGAGACATACTGACCTATGAAATATTACCACTTTTTAAAAATGATTTCAAGTTTTTTTACAATATAAGATTATTTTTCTTTGATCAACGCCATAAAAAGGACTCTTAAGCTCCCTTAATCCAGCTTCTCAATTTGGGTGAAATCCAGTTCTACCGGGGTGTCACGACCAAACATATTGACAAGAACCTTCAGTTTCGAGCGATCCTTATCCATTTCTTCAACCGTACCAGTAAAGTTGGCAAATGGACCTTCTTTCACGCGGACCGTTTCACCTAACTCATAATTAGCATCGACACGTTTTTCCGTCATACCCATTCTCTTCAAGATCACAACCACTTCTTCAGGAAGCAATGGAGTAGGTTTTGAGCCACCACCTGATGAACCAACAAACCCGGTTACTCCGGGAGTGTTACGAACCACATACCAGGAATCGTCTGTCATCACAATTTCAACTAATACATAGCCAGGGAACACTTTACGCTTGACTACCTTTGACTTACCGTTTTTGATTTCTGTTTCTTCTTCTTCAGGAACAACCACCCGAAAAATCTTATCGGTCATACCCATCGATTCAACTCGTTTTTCTAAATTAGCTTTTACCTTATTTTCATAACCCGAGTAAGTATGCAAAACATACCAATTTTTTTCCATTTAAGAGGACTAGAACGTCCGTCCCTCCCTACATTTATTCAAAGACTATTTTTTAAGCAAATAAAAAACCCGTGAAACGGGCTTTAGATAAAAATTCCTTTATTAATCACCATTATACCATGAAAGTTGATTTATTATTCAAGAATTAAGCGAATCAATTTTGAAATTCCTAAATCTAGAACTGCAAAGAACGCTGCAAAAAAAACAACAGTCGATAATACAGTAATTGTAGAGCGAGTTAGTTCCCCACGTTTTGGCCAGCTAACTTTTCTCATCTCACGGAAAATTTCACTAAAGAACTTCTTTATGCGTTGCATGTTAAGTAACCCCCAAAATCTAAAAATAACAACGAAAATCTATAGATTATTTTGTTTCTCTATGAATGGTATGGGTGGTACAGGTTTTACAGAATTTTTTCAATTCTAATCTCTCTGTTTGTGTCTGCTTGCTGATGGTTGAATAATTTCGCGAGCTGCAAACAGAACAGGAAAGGATTACTTTTCTACTCATATTCGACACCTTTACCCAATTTTCTACTTTATCTTTAAAAAGATAACATGAGTCCTAATTATTGTCAATGACTCCCGGGATTGGTTCAATTATATGACATATTTAGATAGCGCTTACTCTTAAAGTGAAAATTCACGGAGTTCTAAATACCGTTCCAGCTTTCTTTTTACACGCTGAAGGGCATTATCAATCGACTTCACATGACGATTAAGCTCTTCTGAGATTTCTTGGTAGGATTGCCCATCTAAATAGAGGGCTAATACCTTTCTTTCCAGGTCACTTAATAATTCAGTCATTTTCACTTCGATATGGTCAAACTCTTCTTGATTAATAATCAGTTCCTCGGGGTCAAGAACCTTTGTCCCTGACAAAACATCCATCAATGTTCGGTCTGATTCTTCATCATAAATAGGCTTGTCCAATGAAACGTAAGAATTTAACGGGATATGCTTTTGGCGTGTGGCAGTTTTAATGGCTGTAATGATTTGACGAGTGATACATAACTCAGCAAATGCCTTAAAGGAAGTAAGTTTGTCCTCCCGAAAGTCACGAATGGCTTTATACAGTCCGATCATACCTTCTTGGACAATATCTTCTTTGTCCGCACCAATTAGAAAATAAGACCTTGCTTTTGCACGTACAAAGTTACGATATTTGTGGATTAAATAATCCAATGCTTCACTATCACCATGGTGCACTAAATCAACAATTCCTTCGTCATCCATTAGAAGAAATTGCTGGTTAATCTTTGTTCCGAAGTCCGTACTCAAAGTCGATCCCCTCCACCGAACAAGCATAGATAGTAATAGTATACATGACAACTATTTATTAGTCCACGTTCACTTTTGTCCTCTGCGCCACTTTTCGAAAATTTCTGCCATTTCATCACTTATCTTTATTTTGGAAGCGGGCCTTTTTTCTTGAATGGTTTTGACTTTCTTTTCGATCCCTTTTTCAATGGAAGACATTTCGATCAGCAATTCACGGGCCGACTTCCTTAATGCACCTTGTCCAAAAATGGCCCATTGCTCTGTAAAATCGGAAGTCGCCACATGGACTTGCGTTTTTCGATTACTCAGACTGATTGCCAACTTTTCAATCCGCTCATCTGCCGTCTCATTTTCTTTTGTAAAAATAACTTCTATCTTATGATTTTTATACTTTTTTTCCGTCCCTTGTACATAATAGGCGTCAAATACAACAATCACACGAAAACCGGAATAGGCTTGGTATTCAGCCATTCTCTCTACTAAGCGGTCACGTGCGGCAGGTAAATCGTGTTCCTTTAACGCTCTTAGTTCTGGCCAGGCCCCGATAATGTTATATCCGTCGACAAGCAGGATATCCATTACTATCCCTCAAGTGTGTGTCGTTTTCGATATACCTCATACATCAGCAAGGCAGCAGCAACAGAGGCATTTAGGGAGGTCACTTTACCAACCATTGGCAAATGAATGAGAAAATCGCATTTATCACGTATCAGTCTTCCCATCCCTTTTCCTTCACTGCCAATAACCAAGCCTAGTGGCAGGGTTCCGTCTAATCGGCGGTAATCATCTTTCCCTTTTGCATCAGTTCCCGCAATCCAAATACCCCGCTCTTTCAATTCATCGATGGTTCTTGCCATATTCGTAACACGAACAACAGGGATATATTCAATCGCACCTGTCGAAGCTTTAGCGACTGTTGCGGTTAGCCCAACAGCGCGCCGCTTCGGGATAATGATGCCATGTGCCCCCACGGAATCTGCCGTTCTCATGATGGACCCCAGATTATGAGGATCCTCAATTTCATCCAATAACAAAAAGAAGGGCGATTCGTTTTTCTTTTCTGCTGCGGCAAACAAGTCATCAATTTCCGCATATTGATAAGCAGCCACATAAGCAAGAACCCCTTGATGATTTTCATCAGCGATTTGATCAATTTTTTTCTTTGGTACAAATTGAACAATCACATTTGCTTCTTTGGCTAATTGAGTAATTTGCTGCATTTGGCCTCGCTGCGATCCTTCGGCAATTAAGATTTTATTAATATCCCTTTCTGATTTAAGCGCTTCGATGACCGGGTTTTTGCCAACAATATATTCTTGTTCCATCTAGCGTTCCTCCTTTCTTTCATCCACATATAAAAATGATCTTTGAATAAGCTCTTCTAAACGCACTATTTTACCAGTTAAATATAGATACCCCATCAATGCTTCAAAAGCTGTGCTGTAATGATAGGTTTGGACATCCGTGTTTTTAGGAACAGTCCCCGATTTCGCATTTCTACCGCGCATAACCACCGCTAGTTCCTCTTCATCGAGCAGTTGATCATCGATCATGTGAAAAAGAATTCGGCTTTGTGCTTTCGCCGACACGTAAGTGGTCCCTGTACGGTGTAACTGATTGGGCCTTACCTTTCCACTATAGAGGAGGTGACGCCTTACATACGTTTCATAAATGGCGTCACCCATGTAGGCAAGGGCGAGACTATTCAATTGTTTAACATCGATTGTATTTTGATATTCAAGCATGAATTAGCCTCTCTTCCACCTTGTACCCTGCGGTGTATCTTCTAAAATAATATTCATGTCCTTCAACTGGTCTCTAATTTGGTCAGACAATTGGAAGTTGCGGTCTTTCCGAGCCTGGATTCGCTTTTCAATCAGCGCATCGATCTCTTCGTCAAGCATTTCTTCTTTTTCAAATGTCAGCCCTAAGACATGGAATAACTCTTCAAATTGTGTTGTGAAAGCATCAATCACTTCAACCGCTGTATTTTTTTCTAAAAGATAATAATTAGCTAGTTTCGAGAGGTCAAACAAAACGGAAATAGCTTTTGCTGTGTTAAAATCATCATCCATTGCTTCAATGTATTCTTGATGCAATTTTGCAATTTTTTCAAGCCATTCCTGATTTGTATCTGTTAAGTCCGTGCTAGCTTCCTTGCGATGCTTCAAGTTTTGATAGGAAGTCGTTAAACGTTCAAATGCTGCTCTCGTGCTCTCCAGTAATTCCTCGCTATAATTAATTGGATTACGGTAATGAACAGATAACATGAAAAACCTTAACACCTGCGGATTATGCTTTTTAATAATGTCATGAACAAGGACAAAATTCCCTAATGATTTAGACATTTTTTCATTGTCAATATTGATATAGCCATTGTGCATCCAGTAACGAGAAAATAATTTTCCCGACAAGGCTTCTGACTGAGCAATTTCATTTTCATGATGCGGGAAAGTTAAATCCTGTCCACCGGCGTGAATATCAATGGTTTCGCCCAGATACTTTTTCGCCATCGCTGAGCACTCAATATGCCAGCCGGGACGACCAAGTCCCCATGGGCTCTCCCAGTAGATTTCCCCTTCCTTAGCCGCTTTCCATAAAGCAAAATCTAAGTCGTCTTGTTTCTTGTCCCCGACTTCAATTCTTGCCCCGACCTGCAGATCATCAATCGATTGATGCGATAGCTTTCCATAATCATCAAATTTTCTTGTCCGGAAATAAACATCACCGGCAGATTCATAGGCGTAACCCTTTTCGACTAATTGACTGATGAAATCAATGATAATATCCATGTTTTCCATTACCCGTGGGTGAACATCCGCCTTCTGGCAGCCTAATGCCGTCACATCTTCATAATAGGCATTAATAAATCTGTCCGCAATCGCGGGCACACTTTCTCCTAACTGATTGGCTGCTCGAATCAATTTGTCATCAACATCGGTAAAATTGGAAACATATTGTACCTCATAGCCGCGATATTCCATATAGCGCCGAACCGTATCAAAGACGATCGCCGGTCGGGCATTACCGATATGAATATAATTATAGACCGTCGGACCGCAAACATACATTTTTACTTTTCCTTCTTCGAGCGGTACGAACGTTTCCTTTTTGCGTGTTAGTGTATTATAAAGTTGAATGGCCATTGATTTTTATCCTTTCTCCTTTTAATTCTTCGAGTTCATGCATTAACTTATCCAGATCATTTTGCATTTCTTTAAAGCGGTCCGCAACAGGGTCTGGCATGTCACAGTGGTCCAAGTCCCTGGTAATTCTTCTTCCATCCTGGATGACGACTCTCCCGGGAATCCCAACTACCGTTGAATTAGGAGGAACTTCTCTCAACACAACCGAGCCGCCGCCAATTTTGGAGTTTTCACCCACCGTTATTGAACCTAGTACCTTTGCACCTGTGGCAATCAGAACATTATCCTTAATCGTCGGATGCCGCTTTCCTTTCTCTTTACCCGTTCCACCAAGCGTCACTCCCTGATATATAGTTACATTATCCCCAATTTCACAAGTTTCCCCTATAACGACACCCATACCATGGTCAATAAAAAATCTTCTGCCTATTTTTGCCCCAGGATGTATTTCAATTCCCGTAAAAAATCGGCTTACTTGTGATATAACCCTGGCAAGGAAAAATAATTTCCGATTAAAGAGTGCATGCGCGAGTCGATGTGACCAAATGGCATGTAAGCCTGAATACGTCAAGATTACTTCTAAATGACTTCTTGCTGCAGGGTCTTGTTCAAAAACAACCTCAACGTCCTCCCTCAACTTCTTGAACATTACCATTCTCCCCCTTTTTATCAAGCGTAAGCGCCTTGGTACATCTCTCAAAGTTCAAACCATGAATTTTTTCTTTCTCTCTAAGAAATAAAAAAACGCCTCTGTCTTAACGACAGAGACGCTTATGCGCGGTTCCACTCTGATTAGACCGTAAAGCTCGTTCGAAAACGGAAAGCTTACAACTGGTCTCACTCTACCTGTTAACGGATAGGTTCCGCCCATTTCTACTCGGAGTTGACTCCTTTCGAAACGGGGCTCAGAGGTGCATTTCAAAAAACGAGAGGCTTAAACCATTTTCAGCCGGTGATGGTTTTCTCTTTAAAGCGTCTTTTTTTTACTTATCCTCTTCTACACTTTTAGAAGTATGAATTTCTTTCTTTTACTATATTACATTTCCTCTACAATGTTAACTAATTATTTTATTAATTCTCATTTGAACTTTATCTTTTCCTAGTAGCTCAATGGCTTGTGGAAGGTCAGGTCCGTGTGTTTGGCCCGTAACTGCCGCACGAATTGGCATAAATAGGTTTTTGCCCTTTTGGCCCGTCGACTTTTGTACAGCCTTCATAGCTGCCTTAATACCATCTGCACGGAAAATTTCAAGCTGATCTAGTTCATGAGAAAACGCCTTTAGCACTTCTGGAACGGTTTCCCCCGCTAATATCTCTTTCGTATCTTCTTCATAGACGGCATCTTCTCGGAAAAACATATCTGATAATTCCACGATTTCAGCACCATAGCTCATTTTTTCCTGTAAAAGAGCGACAAGTCCTTGCAGCCATTGGTATTGTTCATCAGTCATACTTTCACTGATTCGGCCCGCTTTCATTAAGTGGGGCTTGATCAGTTCAACGACACGGTTAAGCTCAATTTTTTTCATATATTGGTTGTTCATCCACAACAGCTTTTGCTTATCAAATAGTGCCGGAGATTTCGATAAACGATTCGCATCAAAGATTTCAATAAACTCATTCTTAGAATAAATTTCTTCTTCACCCGCTGGCGACCAGCCGAGCAGTGTAATAAAGTTAAATAACGCTTCTGGGATATACCCCAGTTCTTCATATTGCTCAATAAATTGTATGATAGACTCATCACGTTTACTTAACTTTTTGCGGCTTTCATTGACAATCAAGGTCATATGTCCAAATATTGGCGGCTCCCAGCCTAATGCTTCATAGACCATCAATTGCTTAGGTGTGTTAGAAATATGATCATCGCCACGAAGCACATGCGAGATTTTCATTAAATAATCGTCAATCGTTACCGCAAAGTTATAGGTCGGGGTACCATCTTTTTTAATGATGACCCAATCGCCCATCCCTTCGGACTCAAACGAAACGGTACCCTTTACCATATCATCAAATGTGTAGGTTTTTCCTTCAGGTACGAGGATGCGGATGCTTGGCTGACGGCCTTCGCTTTCAAATTGGCTTCTTTGTTCATCTGTTAAATGACGGCATTTGCCGGAATAATGAGGTGTTTCTCCTCTTTCAGTCTGAACTTCCCGCTCTGCTTCAATCTCTGCTTCCGTACAATAACATTTATAGGCATGACCATTGGCTAATAATTGATTATAGTATGTTTCATAAATATCATTTCGTTCCGATTGACGGTACGGGCCGTATTCGCCGCCGACATCGACACCCTCATCCCAATCCATGCCAAGCCAATTTAAATATTTTAACTGGCTTTCTTCGCCGCCTTCAATATTCCGCTTTTTATCGGTATCCTCAATGCGGATGATAAATTTTCCGCCTTGATTGCGGGCAAATAAATAATTAAATAACGCTGTACGGGCGTTGCCAATATGTAAATGTCCCGTTGGACTTGGAGCATATCTTACACGAACTTCGTTTGACATCTTCATGCCTCCATTTTTACCTTTTGATTTCTGGTCTATTGTATCACTGTACATTTGACTGTAAAAGGTTAATTGTTAACCTTTTTTAACAAAACAACTACCTGGGAAGCAATACCTTCTCCTCTGCCGGTAAAGCCCAGCTTCTCTGTTGTGGTCGCCTTTACATTAATTTGTTCAGGTGCTGCCTCAAGTAATTCTGCAATCCTTACGCGTATTTGCTCAATATAAGGTGCCATTTTCGGCTTTTGAGCAATAATCGTACAATCGGCATTAACAAGTTCGTAGCCTTTGTTCTTTACCAATTGCCACACATGCTCCATCAGCTTAGCCGAATCAGCATCTTTGAAATTTGGATCAGTATCCGGAAAGTGTTTACCAATGTCGCCTTCCCCAATCGCACCAAGGCAGGCATCAGCAACAGTATGTAATAAAACATCGGCATCTGAATGACCGAGCAAGCCCTTTTCATAAGGTATGGTGATTCCACCTATAATTAACGGGCGCCCTTCTGTTAATTGATGGACATCAAAGCCCTGACCAATTCGAAACATCATTAAAAACCCCTTTTTCTTAATATAGCCTCAGCAAAGAATAAATCTTCCGGTGTTGTTAATTTTATATTATCGTAATCGCCTTCTACCATGGCAACCGGATACTTAAGCCGCTCAACCAAACTAGCATCATCTGTTCCTAGGAAGTAATCCTTTTCTGCCTGTTCGTACGCTTCCTTAAGAAGTAAAACGCGAAAAGCTTGTGGGGTTTGAACAGCCCACAAGCTTGAACGTTCGACAGTTTCAACGACCACACCGTCATCTACCTTTTTGATGGTGTCTTTTGCCGGCACTCCCAAAATGGCTGCACCTGTTTCTTCAGCAATGTCTGCTAAACGGTGGATGTGTTCTTTTAAGATAAAAGGACGTGCCGCATCATGGACAAGAATAATTCCGTTGGGTTCCACTGATTTAAGTGCATTATAAATACTATCCTGACGTTCTTTGCCGCCCGGTACTAAGGTAATTACTTTCGTTACATTGTACCTGGCTAGTAACACTTTAAATTCCGGTTCATCCTGGGGGTGAATGGCAAGAATCATTCCACTGCATGCCTCATCCTGTTCAAACACCCGAAGTGTATGAATGAGGACAGGAATCCCGTTTAGCTCCAGCAAAAGCTTATTTTTCCCTGCACCCATCCTTTTTCCCTGGCCGGCTGCCGGGAGAATGACTTGGTAAGTCATAAAATTTACCCCACTCTATCTAGTATCTATAGTGCTTTTTCTAATAATTTGGGTTTAGCAAAAATCATGCGTCCCGCGGATGTCTGAAGAACACTCGTGACAAGAACCTCAATTCTTTTACCGATATATTCTCTTCCTTCCTCGACGACAATCATCGTACCGTCATCTAAATAGGCAACGCCTTGATGATATTCTTTTCCATCTTTAATGACTTGAACCGTTAATTCCTCACCAGGCAGGACTACAGGCTTGACGGCATTGGCTAAATCATTGATGTTTAGCACCGAAACATTTTGTAATTCACAAACTTTATTCAGGTTAAAATCATTTGTAACTAAGATGCCATTTGTAATTTTTGCTAATTTAACGAGCTTTGAGTCCACTTCACTAATTTCCTCAAAATCTCCCTCATAAATTTCCACCTTAATGGCGAGTTCCTTTTGAATTCGATTTAAGATATCCAAACCTCTGCGGCCGCGGTTTCGTTTCAACACATCGGAAGAGTCGGCAATATGCTGTAATTCTTCAAGTACGAATTGAGGAATGACAATGGTACCTTCTAAAAATCCTGTCTGACAAATATCGGCTACACGACCATCAATGATGACACTTGTATCTAATATTTTCAAAGGATGATTAACTTCCTTATCATTTTCTTCATCAGCGCCCTTTTTCTTATTACTGCGGTTCCCAAAAAGACCTAAGAGCTCATCCCGTTTCTTGAATCCAACCTGAAAACCCATATAACCAAACAAGATGGTAAGCAGGATTGGAGCAACGGCATTTAATATTGGGACCTGAACGGCATTAAGGGCGAAGCCGATTAAAAAGGCTACCAACAGGCCGAATATTAAGCCCACACTACCAAAAAGAACATCTGTCACAGGAACCTTTACTAAAGAATCCTCAGCCCACTTAATAAAATTAAAGACATAATCTACTGCCCAAAAGGTAATAAGATAAAAAATAATAGCACCTAAAACAGCAGTGATATACGAGTTGCTAATCAGGGGAATGTCATTGATATGAAGTAATTTAAACAATTCCGGTAATAATAAAATACCAAGCGTACCACCCATAATGAGGAAGCAAGCCTGCACAATACGTTTTAACATTCCTTCACCTCCTCTACTCATTATAAACATTTTCATGGAAATGAAACCTTAATTTCCAGATTATTTTTCAGTTACAAAATCGTATAAAAAATTATCTTGTTAGTTAAAATAAATAGGTTTAGGATATCTTCCCTAGGGTAACATTGGAAAAATTTCGTGTCAAACGATTGGATTTTTTTTACTTTCGTTAACCCGAAGTTTATTAACACTAAAGATGACGGTCGGTGTATAACCGTTCTTTAATCAATTTAAAGCCTTCTTTGATCTTTTTAGCCCGAACTTCCCCGATTCCTTCTACTTCATCTAGTTCTTCAACTGATGCGGAAATAATTTTGGAAAGCTCACCAAAACTGCTAATTAGATTTTCGATAATGATAGAAGGAAGTCTTGGTATTTTATGAAGAATTCGGTAGCCGCGCGGACTTTTATTCTCATCCAGATGCACATAGCCGAGATATCCCATTAATTTCAAAAGAACCATATCCTCAATCGTACCGCTCGTAGCGATAGCCTGCATCTTTCCAAGCACGTCTCTTGCTTTGATGTCTCTGTCAAAGGCATAATCCTTGATAATGAGCATCGTCTCGTCTTCCAAATCCGTTAGTATTTCATTCAATTGCAACCGAATGAGACGGCCTTCTGTTCCCAACTCATGTAAATAGGTTAGCAGTTCATTCTTAATCTTTAAGACCATTTCAAACCGATGGAGAACAAGCAAAAAGTCGTTATAGGTAACCGACTCCTCAAACTCGAGAATACTCAAATTGGTAATACTTTGTTCCAAAACTGTCTTATACTTTTCAAGTGTCTGTATCGCTTGATTCGCTTTTGTTAAAATAACAGCAATATCTTTTAATGCATAGCGGAAATTCCCTTGGTATAGGGTAATGACATTTCTCCGTTGCGAAATCGCAATGACTAAAGCTTTGGTCTGCTTTGCAACTCTTTCAGCTGTGCGATGCCTCATCCCTGTTTCTGAAGAAGGAATATCGGAGTCAGGAGCCAACTGGGCATTGGCAAAGAGAATTTTATTTCCTAATTCGTTGAGGATGATGGCACCGTCCATTTTTGCTAATTCATATAAAAAGCTAGGCGAAAATGGACAATTGATTTCAAAACCGCCGTCAACGATGCTTTTCACTTTTTCGTTAAATCCAATGACAATGAGGCCTCCCGTGTTCGCACGGAGAACATTGTCGATTCCCTCACGGATGGGTGTACCAGGTGCAAGGAACTGTAAAATTTCACTTACGGTATGTTCACCTAGCTTTTTATTCTCCATCTGCTACCCTCCCAACGCTGCTTTTAATGCTTCACTTACGTTTGAAACCCCAATGAGTTCAATTCCCTTTGGTCCCTTCCAGCCGCCAAGATTATTTGCCGGCAAGATGACCCGTTCAAATCCCAGCTTGGCCGCTTCCTGGACGCGCTGCTCAATCCTCGATACCCTTCTCACTTCGCCGGTTAACCCGACTTCACCAATAATACAATCAGTTGGTCTTGTTGGTTTATCTTTATAACTCGAAGCAATACTCACAGATATGGCTAGATCAATCGCCGGTTCATCTAATTTTACGCCCCCTGCAACTTTCAAGTAGGCATCCTGATTCTGAAGGAGCATTCCAACTCGTTTTTCCAATACGGCCATCAATAGAGGCACTCGGTTATGATCGATTCCAGTTGCCATTCTTCTTGGGTTCCCAAAACTAGTCGGGGATATCAATGCTTGAATTTCAACGAGGACCGGCCTTGTCCCTTCCATTGATGCCACCACCGTAGAGCCTGCGGCACCACGTGAACGCTCTTCCAAGAATATTTCTGAAGGATTGGCCACTTCTTCAAGACCTAATTCTTTCATTTCAAAAATTCCCATTTCATTGGTTGAACCGAAACGGTTTTTGACTGCCCTTAGAATTCGGTAGGTATGGTGTCTTTCTCCTTCAAAATAGAGAACGGTATCCACCATATGCTCAAGCAACCGAGGACCTGCAATCGATCCTTCTTTGGTTACATGCCCGACAATAAATATGGCAATCCCTTTGGTCTTCCCGATTCTCATTAATTCCGATGTACACTCACGAACTTGTGAGACACTTCCCGGTGCACTGGTTACATCTGGATGAAATACCGTCTGAATTGAATCAATGATCACAAAGCTTGGATTCGAATTATCGATGGTTCGGTTGATTTCCTCAAGATTCGTTTCAGAGTAGACGAGGAGATTTTCAGAGGATATACCTAATCGTTCCGCACGAAGCTTGGTTTGTCGCAATGATTCCTCTCCGGATATGTATAAAACCTGATTGCCTTTATTGGCGAGTTGGGAAGATACTTGTAAGAGGAGTGTTGACTTACCGATTCCGGGGTCCCCGCCAATCAGCACTAAGGAACCCTTGACCACGCCCCCGCCAAGCACCCGGTTTAATTCATTTAAGTCCGTTAGAATCCTTGGTTCATTTTCCATCTCTATGGAGTTAATCGGCATAGGTTTAGCTAATAGTCCTGACCCGCTTTGGGAATGAGCAAAGGCACCTCTTCTAGTCGCACCTGTTACTTCTACTTCCTCAACCATCTTATTCCATTCACCACAGCCGGGACATTTACCCATCCACTTAGCTGACTCGTACCCGCACTCCTGACACATAAACTTTGTTTTTCGTTTTGCCATTCTTCTTCGATCCTCTCATACAGAAGGCGGAAGCGCCCGTTTAGCGGCGTATGGACTGGAGCACTTTGACTAAGATAAAGGAAACACGGAGAGCGTTAGCGATCCGATGTTGACTTATCGTAGGGAAAAGGGCGAAGTCCGCTAGCCGCTGGGCGCTGGAGCCAGACAGTTTTCTAGGTTCAAAAACTTATACTTTTTTTCTAAAAACAAAAGGCACAAGCACCCTATAGCGTGGACGCTATTTGCTGGGCGCTAGAGCCAGAATCTGTTTACTATTTCAAGGTTACCACACCTAATTTATTTTTTCACTTCAAAGCGCAAGCGCCCTGGAGCAGGACAATTTTCAAAGTCGAAATTATTATACTTTCTTTTCTCGAAAAAAAGAGGTACACGATTTTTCTTTATTTACGTGTACCTCTGCATGGGTATAGCAGCCTAATTGATTACCATTCTATTTGACCAAACTTGTTTTCTCAGCAGTTCGAACAGTGAATTCACCATTGTCAACATCGATTACTGCATGCTGACCTGTTAATAATGTTCCTTTTAATAGTTCTTCAGAAAGCCGGTCTTCAATATGCTTTTGAATCGCACGGCGTAATGGTCGTGCACCATACTCTGGGTCATAACCTTCTTCGGAAATTTTTGCCTTTGCCGCAGCTGTTAATTCTAAGGAAATATGCTGCTCCTTTAAGCGTTTAATTAACTGCTCTGATAACAAGGTGACAATTTCTTCAAGATGCTTTCTCTCTAACGCATGGAAAACAATAATTTCATCGATCCGATTCAGGAATTCAGGACGGAAGGCTTTCTTTAATTCTCCCATTACTTTACCCTTCATATCTTTATAATCCTGATCGCCATCTTGAATATTAAAGCCGACATACTTGTTCCGTTTGAGCGCTTCAGCACCAACATTGGATGTCATAATCAAGACCGTATTACGGAAATCTACAGTTCTTCCTTTTGAATCTGTCAAACGGCCATCTTCAAGAACTTGGAGCAGGATATTAAATACGTCTGGGTGTGCCTTTTCAATTTCATCAAGCAAAACAACAGAGTATGGCTTTCTGCGAACCTTTTCTGTTAATTGGCCGCCTTCTTCATAGCCGACATATCCTGGCGGTGAACCAACCAGACGAGATGTAGAATGTTTCTCCATATACTCGGACATATCAATTCGAATCATCGCATCCTCATCACCAAACATTGCCTCAGCAAGAGCACGAGCTAATTCCGTTTTACCTACACCAGTAGGTCCTAAGAAAACGAAGGAACCAATTGGACGTTTTGGATCTTTTAATCCTGCTCTCGCACGGCGGACGGCCTTAGAAACCGCCTTAACAGCCTCCTCTTGACCAATGACACGAGAATGGAGAACTTCCTCTAAATTAAGCAGCTTCGTCATTTCTGTTTGAGCAAGCTTGGAAACAGGTACTCCCGTCCAGCTAGAAACAACACTGGCAATATCTTCAACGGTTACTTCATTATTTTCTTTCCCTTGCTTTTCTTTCCAGTTCTTCTTTGTCTCCTCGAGTTGTTCACGCAAACGCTGTTCCGTATCCCGTAAGGAAGCAGCCTTTTCGAATTCTTGACTCTGCACAGCAGAATCTTTTTCTTTTCGAACTTCCTCAAGCTTCACTTCTAATTCTTTTAAATTAGGTGGTGTCGTAAAGGAACGAAGACGAACCTTGGACCCTGCTTCATCGATTAAATCGATCGCTTTATCCGGCAGGAAGCGATCAGAGATATAGCGGTCTGATAATTTTACAGCTGCTTGAATGGCTTCATCAGTAATCGAGACACGGTGATGGGCCTCATAGCGATCACGCAAACCCTCTAGAATCTGAACCGATTCTTCAGCCGTTGGTTCATCGACACGAATCGGCTGGAAACGCCGTTCTAGTGCTGCATCTTTTTCAATATATTTGCGATATTCATCGAGAGTAGTCGCACCGATACATTGAAGCTCCCCACGAGCAAGCGATGGCTTTAAGATATTGGAAGCATCTATAGCCCCTTCTGCACCACCAGCACCAATCAATGTGTGGAGCTCATCAATGAAAAGAATAATATTCCCAGCTTGGCGAATTTCATCCATAACTTTTTTTAGACGATCTTCAAATTCACCGCGATATTTTGTTCCTGCTACGACTGTACCCATATCAAGGGTCATTACCCGTTTATCACGAAGAATTTCTGGAACCTCATTATTGACAATTTGCTGGGCGAGTCCTTCAGCAATTGCTGTTTTACCAACTCCCGGCTCTCCAATTAATACCGGGTTATTTTTAGTCCGACGGCTTAACACTTCAATTACACGTTGAATTTCCTTTCCACGTCCTATCACAGGATCAAGGCTTCCTTCACGGGCAATCGAGGTTAAATCACGGGCAAGGCTATCGAGCGTCGGCGTGTTGGCACTAGCTGATGCTCCGCCTTGATGCCCGCCAGACTCATTACTTCCCAATAGTTGAAGCACCTGCTGTCTTGCCTTATTCAAACTAACACCCAGATTGTTTAGTACTCGGGCTGCAACCCCTTCTCCTTCGCGGATTAAACCAAGGAGAATATGTTCTGTGCCGACATAGGAATGTCCTAATTTTCGTGCCTCATCCATTGATAATTCAATGACCTTTTTAGCTCTAGGAGTGTAGTGAATAGTTTGAGAAGCTTCCTGTCCTTTGCCAATTAAATTTTCTACTTCTTTTTGAATTTTTTCAGAACCTAAACCCAGTCCATAAAGGGCCTTTGCTGCTATCCCTTCGCCTTCTCGAGTTAAACCTAATAAAATGTGCTCTGTTCCAATATTGTTATGGCCAAGACGAATGGCTTCCTCTTGTGCTAAAGCTAGAACCTTCTGCGCTCTTTCAGTAAAACGGCCGAACATCATATTCTCTTCCTCCCCACCTATTTTTCTTGCTCCATTTTTATTCGATCCCTAATTAACGCTGCCCGTCTGATGTCTCTTTCATATGGCCTTAATGAACCCCCAGCGTATTGCTGTAAGAAACCTGGCTGGGTCAATATCATTAATTCATTTAAGATTGTCTTAGGCATTTTATCAATATAACCCATATCTATTCCAAGCCGAACATCGGATAAACACCTAGCTGCTTCCTTTGATTCAATAATTCGGCTATTAGATAACACTCCTAATGATCGGAAAACCCTGTCTTCTAATTGTATGTTTGAAGTTTTGCGTAATGCTTCACGTGCCGACCTTTCTTGTGAAATTAGCTGGCTGACAACCCCCTTAAGATCACGACTAATATCCTCTTCTGATTTCCCAAGTGTGATTTGATTAGAAATTTGAAATATATTACCTAAAGCTTCGCTACCTTCCCCATAAATTCCTCTAACAACAAGACCTAATTGATTAATTGCAGGAATAATTTTATTAATTTGCTGTGTTAACATTAACCCGGGCAAGTGCATCATCACAGAAGCACGGAGACCGGTTCCCACGTTTGTCGGACAACTGGTTAAATATCCATGTTTTTCATCAAATGCGTATTGAACATTACTTTCAAGCCAATCATCGATTTCATTCGCAGCATCCAATGCTTCCGATAATTGCAACCCTGGGTATAAGCACTGAATCCGGATATGATCCTCTTCATTAATCATAATACTAACTTCTTCATTTTCGGTTAATAGAACTGCCCCATATCGTGAATCTTCCGCCAGATGCGGGCTTATTAGATGTTTTTCAACTAGTACCCTTTTCTGAAGCGGCTGTAATTCCTCAATTTTTAATAATTCCATTTGGCCAAACTTTTGTATAGGCGATTGATTTAATATGAATTCCATATTATCAATAATCATTTTGGCTTCTTCATGGGTAAAAAGTGTTGGAAACTTATACTCATCAAAGTTGCGAGCCAAGCGTATCCGGGAGCTGAGGACAATATCTGAATCCGGTCCTTCTGCGCTCATCCACGAACTGACAGCTTGATTTAGAAACCGTTCGAGCGACACGTTATTCCCCTCCCTCGTGGCTGGCTGCTAAATTTTTCTCCAGCTTTCGTATTTCATCGCGAATCTCTGCAGCCTTTTCAAATTCTTCATTGTTGATTGAATCTTTAAGATTACTTTTCAATTCCTCAATTTGTTTACGTAGATGAATTCCTCCACCTATCCTTTTTGGTATTTTCCCATTATGTGTCCAGTTTCCACTATGGAGTCGCCTTAATACTGGTTTAAGTTGTTCCTTAAATGCTTCGTAACAATGGGAACATCCAAAGCGCCCCACTTTTAAAAACTGTGGAAAGGTCATTGAGCAAGAGTCGCATTGAAGAATTTCCTCCTGATGGAAGGGACTCTGGCTAGGCTTTTGAAAGTTAGGATCAATATTTAATAATCCTGCTAATAAATTATTAAAAGTAAAACCGGATTCCCCATTAAAAATAAACATTTCGCCCTTTTCCTGAGCACATTTTTCACAAAGATGCACTTCTGTCTTTTCCCCATTGATTATTTTTGTAAAATGAAGCGCTGCAGGTCTTTGATTACATTCTTGGCAAATCATACTTTCACCTCTTTACACAGAAAAAATTTACTTATATTTTAAAGATGTTAACATCGCTTTTAGCATTCTTGCTCTTAATTCATCTCGGTATGGAAGATCAATATACAGAACGGAACGATCGATTACACTTAGCATAATTTTCGCTTCCCGCTGTGAAATAATTTCTTCTTGTATGAGCCTTAATATGACATCCTCTGCACTTGTTTGACTAACCCTGCATTGAATAAGTGCGAGCAATTGATCTATTAAGTGGGCCAAGTCATGGGATTGAACTTTCATAATCCGTATATATCCGCCGCCGCCCCGTTTACTTTCGACAATATATCCTCTTTCAATCGTAAAACGGGTATTAATCACATAATTTATTTGAGAGGGTACACATTGGAATTTATCAGCAACTTCACTCCGTTTAATTTCAACAAGATCCTTTTCACTTAATTCCAATACTTGTTTAAGATATTTTTCAATAATATCAGAGATGTTTCTCATCTTCCCACCCCCATTCTCTGACTTTGACTATCTTTGACTAAATTATACTGAATTTTTTATGTAGATGCAACGATTCACTATTATAGATTTTCTCCAAATCTCGTCAATGTGAAACCTAGGAAAGATTAAAAGTATTGCTGTGTTGGCTCCTTATTTAATTTGGGCATAAAAAAAAACAACCATTTCTGGTTGTTCTTTAAATGTGCCTGGCAACGTCCTACTCTCACAGGGACGCGTGTCCCAACTACCATCGGCGCTGAGAAGCTTAACTTCCGTGTTCGGTATGGGAACGGGTGTGACCTTCTCGCCATTGCTGCCAGACTATTTTGTTGAGGAATCATTCCCTCAAAACTAGATAATGCAGAAGAAGTTGTAAAAACGAGTTCGCTTTAAAATTTGGTTAAGTCCTCGAACGATTAGTATCAGTCAGCTCCACATGTTACCACGCTTCCACCTCTGACCTATCAACCTGATCATCTTTCAGGGTTC